>DMYD01000002.1:41891-68639 GCA_003483745.1 Roseburia sp.
GCATACCGCTGCAAAGTGGCAAGCCTGCTTTTTGCCTTTGTCAGCGCATTTGCTGCCCCCTGCGGTTTCTTTGCACGCAAAAGCTGATTGGAAACTTCCTTATAATTATAGTTCAGTTTTTTCTTTGTACCGCTGCTTTTGCTCTTCCCACAGACATACGCAATACGCGCCCGCGCATCCTTATTTGCATTTTTGATGGTCAGCGTTCCCGCTATTGCCGCTGCCCCCGTGGTGTTTCCGGCACCGTTTACTGAAATTCCCATAGCTCATATTCCTCCCTGAACCCATGACAAGCTAGTCTGATAAAACCTCCATCTCATATTGACGCTCTTATATCTGCCATGGAAAATGAATCCGTTCATATATTTTTAACATCGGCAGAACTGCGCAATTTTATTACCTTATCCGGGCATTTTTGCTTTTTATTTTTCCCGTGAGTCCAAAGGCGGATTGGTGTTTCCATCCGGGGAAGGACTAGCTGATCCCCTCGATTCATTTTGTGGCATATACTTTGGTGAAAATAAAAGTGATCACAGAGGAAAATCTTATGCAGTCCATATCTTTTTTGCCAAACAATCCAATAATATTATGATGATCGCGCCCAAAATCATATATACCGGATTTAATGCTGTTATACAGCCGGCAGCCACCATTATGCTGGTTAGAAAAAGTACGGCATTATGTATCTTAATATATCTGGAACATTCGATCTTTTTCCATATATAACATGTAATAAGATACACTGTGATTAAAATTATAATCCTATCCATAATTCCCCCTCTAAATACTTGAATGCTATGATGTTGAGGTCAAATAGTGCAATTTGCCAGTCGTTATGTTGTGAATGCACTATTTGACCCCAACATCATGCTATACCAGTTTACAAAATCGTTCAAAAAATCCCCTTCCCTTGAAATCAATAGAAGGGGATTTTTATTTCTTTCTATCCTAGCAGATCTCTGCTCCGCTCGGCATTGTTTTTTCCGGTGTCATCAATGCAAGATTACCCTCTGCATCCTCTGCACATAATAACATTCCCTCCGATAAAACTCCGGCAAGTTTTGCAGGTTTTAAGTTCACAAGTACCATTACTTTTTTGCCAACCATCTCTTCCGGCGTGTAATATTTGCGGATACCGGAAACAATCTGTTTTACCTGACTTCCGATTTTTACCTGAGAACATAATAATTTCTTTGACTTCGGCACAGCTTCACAGGAAATGATCTCTCCGACCTGGAACTGCATTTTCATGAAGTCATCATATTCGATCTCCGGTTTTGCCTCGATATCGATTGCTTCGCCTGCCTCCTCTGCAGTCTCCGGCAGCTCGCCAAGTGCTTTCTGCTCTGCCTCAAACTCTGCTTTCTGTGCTTCACGGATCGCATCAATCTTTGGCATGATCTCTTTGGCATCTAAACGTGCAAAAAGGATTTCCGGTTTTTCTGTCACTTTGTTTCCATTCTCATAAAGTCCGAATTTATCAAGATCATCATATTCACGCATACCTGTGTTGAGCTGCGTTAAAATACGGTCTGCTGTCTCCGGCAAAAAGCTCTTTAACAGACATGCTCCGATAGTGATGGACTCTACCAGATTGTAAAGCACTTCTGCCAGACGGTCTTTTGTTGCCTCATCCTTTGCAAGTACCCATGGTGCTGTCTCGTCAATATATTTATTGCAGCGGCGGAATAAATTAAATACCTCTGTGATTGCATCTGCCACACGCAGATTTTTCATCTTCTCTGCAACTTTATCTCTTGTAGATGTCACAACTGCCTTTAAGTCTGCGTCGACTTCCTCTGTCACACCTGTACTCTTTACCACACCGTCAAAATATTTATTGCTCATGGAGATGGTACGGTTTACAAGGTTTCCAAGAATATTTGCAAGGTCAGAGTTATAACGCTCGATGACAAGATCCCAGGTAATAATTCCATCATTTTCAAACGGCATCTCGTGCAGTACAAAATAACGTGTTGCATCCACGCCGAATAAATCAGCCATATCATCTGCGTAGATCACATTTCCTTTGGATTTACTCATCTTCTCGCCGCCCTGCAAGAGCCACGGATGTCCAAATACCTGTTTTGGCAATGGCAGATCCAGTGCCATCAAAAAGATCGGCCAGTAAATCGTATGGAAACGGATGATATCTTTTCCGATCAGATGTAAGTCTGCCGGCCAGTTTTTGTTGAACAGATCACTGGAATTGCCGTCTGCATCGTATCCGATCTTGGTGATATAGTTGGTCAGAGCATCCAGCCACACATAAACGACATGTTTTGGATCGAAATCTACCGGAATACCCCAGGAAAATGATGTCCTGGAAACGCAAAGATCCTGTAATCCCGGAAGCAGGAAGTTGTTCATCATCTCATTTTTTCTGGAAACCGGCTGGATAAATTCCGGATGCTCATTGATGTAGTCAATGAGTTTGTCCGCATATTTACTCATTTTAAAGAAATATGCTTCTTCTTTTGCCGGCTGAACCTCGCGTCCGCAGTCCGGGCATTTTCCGTCCACAAGCTGTGACTCTGTCCAGAAAGATTCACACGGTGTACAGTAAAGTCCCTCGTAGGAACCCTTGTAGATATCACCTTTATCATATAATTTTTTAAAAATCTTTTTTACCTGTTTCTCATGATCTTCATCAGTTGTACGGACAAAATTATCATAGGAAGTATTCATCAGATCCCAGATACGTTTTACCTCTCCGGCAACATTGTCTACATACTCCTTCGGAGTGATTCCAGCTTTTTCAGCTTTTTCCTGAATCTTCTGACCATGTTCGTCGGTTCCTGTCTGAAAGTAAACATCATACCCCTCCTGACGGCGGAATCTCGCGATCGCATCTGCAAGTACGATCTCATAGGTATTTCCAATATGCGGCTTGCCGGATGTGTAGGCAATCGCTGTTGTCATATAAAATTTTCCTTTGCTGCTCATGTGTATTTCCTTCTTTCTTAATGATTTGCTTATAAGAGCAAAGAGTCGCTTGCGACTCTTTTGCGCCCGAGCGGTGCTATTTACAGCTAACTTCTGCTCTGCGAGGTGCGCATCCCGCCCGGAGAGCTTTTTAATTCATAGGACGTAATTTCCTATGAATTAAAAAAATCCCGTCCTCTAAAAAGAAGACGAGATGTTATCCCGTGGTACCACTCCCATTTACCGGCACAAAATGCCAGCCTCATTCCGATATCTCACGGACTGCCCGGATACATACTGTACCGATCCTCATCTGCTGTAATATCTCCCGCTGTAACAGGCGGACCTGTCGGGACTTATCTGTTATTTTATAAAACAGTTCAGTCCTGCCACTCCAAAGCCATCTTCCATCTATATCCGCCCGTTTCCTCTCAGCCTTATTCCGGTTTGGTATTTCAGTTTCTGTGATACAGGTTTTCTTATTAAAGTACCTGACTCACATCACCTTTCCCGGAAATATAGAAACTTCTCTGTAAAGTTCCAACAGATGTACTCTCTTTTTCATGGTGTTTTATTTTTTACGATTATTTTCAATCTAGCATGGAATGTGTAAAAAGTCAAGCGGCTGTTTCTGACGAATAGACGGCTATGCTTATTTCATCTGGTTTTCGGAGGCAGTCACACAGGCAGAACAGGAAAACATTTTAGAGGATGCATGTGCCGCAAATTAGTGTAGTATTGATAAAATTACCTGGGATGACCGGGGTTCCAGCGATGAACCAACCAAAAAAATTGGTCCGCTATACAGCACGCCTGTTTTTTATGCACGCGTATGTGCCTACACAGCCCCTGACCCTTATTTTTATATGGATGATAAAAGTTCCTGTGACATTGGTAACTGGTCTGATGTATTAAAAGTTGTTACACGTATCGATGATAAAACGTCAAAAATTACAGGAACCAAAGCGGCCGCGGATTCCCTGTCCTTTAAATGGACTACCGTTCCAGGTGCAACCGGATATAAAGTTGTATACTTTCCAAGTGGTCTTTCCAATCTTTCCAAGGAACTTACCACAAGTATAAATTCCTGTACGATCAACGGTTTAAAGGAAGACACCGGTTATAGAATCTGCGTTTATGCCTCAAACAGCAATTCCCATCATGTATTTTTTATATTTCCGGCACTACTCCACATTTTTTGTCGCGATGACATCCACACCCGTGCCTGCAATATTCTTTACAAGCACATCACCGATGTGCACCGGAGCGGCAGCTTCCACACTTTTCAGTGCTTTCACACAGTCAAAGATCTTTCCCTTCGGAATATCCTCTTTTGTCTTTACAGAAACCATCGCTTCGTTTCCTCCGGTGACTCTTACGGTGGAGGTCACGATCCTGGTCGGATTTGTTACTTCTTTTCTCGCATAAATATCACCGCGCTTACAGGTATTTCCCGTCACGCTTACGACTTCCCCATGATCCATTTTTACCGTCAGCGGACAGCCCATCGGACAGCCGATACAGATTAAATTTTTCTCTTCCATGATATACCTCCATTTTTGCGCTGTTTTTCAATGAAAACAACGTTTTCATTTGCATGTGAAAAATCCTATTTTTCACATTTTATTCCTGCTCAATTTTGACTGTGATCGTCTTTAGATCCGGGTACTGCAAAAGCTGCTCTTTTGTCAGTTTGATCTCTTCCATCTCCCCCGGTGCCACAACCGGACGTTTTCTGTGGATGACTCTCTCATCATCAAAATAAGCACTGACGTAACAGTTCTTGTATACACCGCCCACGCGGAAACGGACCGTGATCTGCTCATCCATATTAGCAACATTGATGGTTCCAGGCACCGTATACCGGACACCCTCGATCGGGTTTAAAACGATGTCGTTGTCTCTCGCTGCTTCCACACCATCTGCTTTCACATAAGCCGCTGCATTTTTTCCGGCTGTCTTTGCTTCCTCGGACACGAAATCCACCAGATCATGCACATGCAGTACATTTCCACAGGCAAATACACCCGGAATGTTAGTTTCAAGGCTTTCATTGACCTTCGGCCCGGAAGTAACCGGGTTCATGTCGACACCCATGCCTTTGGAAATCTCATTTTCCGGGATCAGTCCTACCGAAAGTAACAGCGTATCACAGCTATATTCTTCTTCGGTTCCCGGAATCGTTTTTCCTTTACTGTCAACCTCTGCTAACGTGATTCCCTCTACGCGCTCTTTGCCTTTAATGTCCACAACCGTGTGGCTTAACTTTAACGGGATTCCGTAATCATCCAGACACTGCACGATATTTCGTTTCAGGCCGCCGGAATATGGCATTAATTCTGCCACGACCTTAACCTTTGCACCCTCAAGTGTCATTCGTCTTGCCATGATCAGACCGATATCACCGGAACCTAAAATGACGACCTCACGTCCCGGCATAAAGCCTTCGATATTTACCAGACGCTGTGCCGTTCCCGCGGAATAAATTCCCGCCGGTCGGTATCCCGGAATATTTAACGCGCCACGTGGTCTCTCGCGGCATCCCATAGCAAGAATAACTGCTTTTGCCTGGATTTCAAACAATCCATCTTCACGGTTCATCGCCGTAACGACTTTCTCATGGCTGATATCCATAACCATGGTATTTAATTTATACTCAATGCCGAGTTCTTTTACCTGTGAAATAAATCTGCCCGCATACTCAGGTCCTGTCAGTTCTTCCTTAAACGTATGCAGTCCAAATCCATTGTGGATACACTGGTTTAGAATTCCGCCTAACTCTTTGTCTCTCTCTAAAATTAATATGTCATCGATTCCGTTATTTTTTGCAGAAACAGCAGCCGCAAGCCCTGCCGGTCCACCTCCGATGATTACGATATCATATGTTTTCATGCTCTGGCTCCTCCCTCTTACAGACTGTCCTTGTTAGTTCCGACAATAATTTTTGAATTTCCGCCTGATTTTGTGATCTCAGACTGGCTCACACCGCGCTCTCTTGCCAAAATCTCCATGGTTCTCGGTGAACAGAAACCCGCCTGACACCGTCCCATTCCGGCTCTTGTCCGGCGTTTGACACCATCTAACGATTTTGCGCCAAGTGGGCGTCTGATAGCATCGATGATTTCTCCCTCTGTAACCATTTCACAACGGCAGATGATATTTCCGTACTCCGGTTTTTCCTTGATCAATGCTGCTCTTTCTTCTTTGCTTAAGGTGCCCGGGTTCAATACGCCTTTTCGTGTTGCGATAAAATCTTTCTTTTCTTCTAAATGCATTTTTTCTTTTAACAGATCTGCAACCATTTCTCCGATCGCAGGACTGCTCGTAAGTCCCGGTGACTCGATTCCGGCGCAGTCGATAAATCCCTTTGCATCTTCTACCTCTTCAATGATAAACTCATGTCCGTCCTCATGTGCACGAAGTCCGGCAAAAGATGTGATGACCTGGCGCATCGGGATATTTTTTACATTCAGGTTTGCACCTGCAATGACCTGATCCAATCCTTCCCTTGTGGTGTTGGTTCCCTCTTTATCCTCAATGTCAATGGCGGTTGGTCCTAACAGCAGGTTGCCATGCACCGTGGGCGAAATGAGGATTCCTTTTCCGTATTTGCCCGGCAGCGCAAAGATCGTATGACTTACATGGCTTCCGGCACTCTTGTCAAGCAGGCAGTAATCACCGCGTCTTGGCGTAATATGGATTTTTTTATCACTGACCATGTTGTGAAATTTATCCGCATAGACACCGGCTGCATTGACTACATATTTTGTTTCAAACACACCCTGATTCGTATGGACTTCCCAGATATCTCCTGATTTTGTCAGATCTGTCACTTCGGTGTCAAACTTAAATTCCACACCATTTGCATTTGCATTCTCGGCTAATGCGATATTCAGGTTGAACGGGCAGACGATCCCGGCACTTGGCGCATACAAAGCTGCGCAGATATCATCCTCAAGATTCGGTTCCATCTCATGCACTTCTTCTTTGGATAAAATACGCAGTCCCGGCACACCGTTTGCCACACCGCGGTCATACAGCGTTTTCAGATTCGGCATATCCGCTTCATCCCTGCAGACTACCAGCGAACCGATCCTCCGAAATGGAAAATCAAGATCCTTAGAGAGCTGCTCCATCATGGCATTGCCGCGCACATTCAATTTTGCCATCAGTGAGCCTTCCTTCGCATCATATCCGGCATGTACGATTGCACTGTTTGCCTTAGATGTGCCACAGCAGACATCTTCTTCTTTTTCGATCACACATATTTTTGTATTATAGCGCGACAATTCTCTCGCCGCTGCTGCGCCGGACACACCGGCTCCGATGATAATTACGTCATACATTTTCCATCTCTCCTTATCAAAAATACTACTGAAATATTTTGTCATTCCATAGCTTTTTTTCTTATTTAGAACAAAGAGTCGCTTGCGACTCTTTCGCGCTCGAACGGTGCTGTTTACAGCTAACTTCTACTCCGCGAGATGCGCATCCCGCCCGAAGGGCTTTTTAATTCATAGGACGTAATTTCCTATGAATTGAAAAAAGCCTGACAAGTAAACGCACTCTGATCCGCTGCGCTTATCCTGTCAGGCTCTCTTCTTCTCCTGCCTGTTCTCTATAAAATTCAACTGATATGTTACTCGTCTTTTGCCCAGCCGTACGCATACTTGACAGCCTTACTCCAGCCTTTTAGCATAGACTCCCGCTTTGCATCATCAATCTGCGGTTCAAATTTTTTATCAATTGCCCAGTTTCTGATCACATCCTCTTTACCTGACCAGTAACCGACTGCCAGACCTGCAAGATATGCAGCCCCCATCGCTGTTGTCTCTACACACTGCGGACGGTTTACCGGCGCGTCAATGATGTTTGCCTGTGTCTGCATTAAGAAGTCATTGGCACTTGCTCCACCGTCAACTTTTAATGCAGTAAGATCGATTCCGGAATCTGCTTTCATTGCAACCAGAACATCATTTACCTGATATGCCAGTGATTCCAGTGTTGCACGGATAATATGATATTTATTGACACCTCGTGTAATTCCCACGATCGTTCCTCTCGCATACTGATCCCAGTGCGGTGCTCCAAGACCGGTAAATGCCGGTACCACATAACAGCCATTCGTGTCTTTTACTTTTTTTGCCATATACTCAGAATCCTGTGCGGAATCAATGACTCTCAACTCATCTCTCAGCCACTGGATTGCAGCCCCTGCCACGAAAATAGAACCTTCCAGTGCATAATTTACTTTTCCGTCCAGTCCCCATGCAATCGTCGTTACCAGACCATTCTTGGAAAATACCGGTTTCTCGCCTGTGTTCATCAGAAGGAAACATCCGGTTCCATATGTATTCTTTGCCTCTCCTGCATTAAAACAGGTCTGACCAAACAACGCTGACTGCTGGTCTCCGGCAGCACCCGCGATCGGGATCGGTCCACCGAGATAGGAAGGATCTGCTTCCCCGTAAATACAGCTTGACGGTTTCGGCTCCGGCAGCATACATTTTGGAATATTTAACTCTGCCAAAATCTCATCATCCCACTGAAGGGTATTGATGTTAAATAACATCGTTCTGGATGCATTAGAATAATCGGTTACATGAACAGCGCCTTTTGTCAGTTTCCAGATCAGCCAGGTCTCTACTGTACCAAATAACAGTTCCCCTTTCTCTGCCCTTTCTCTTGCGCCCGGTACATTGTCAAGCAGCCATTTTACCTTGGTGCCGGAAAAATATGCATCAATGACAAGACCTGTTTTTTCCCTGAATTTATCGGTAAGTCCCTTTTCTTTTAAAGTATCACAATATTCGGAAGTTCTGCGGCACTGCCATACGATTGCATGATGGATCGGCTCTCCGGTCTCCTTATCCCAGACGATCGTTGTCTCACGCTGGTTGGTAATACCGATTGCTGCGATATCTTCTGCTGTCGCATTGATCATGTTCATCGCCTCAACTGCAACACCGAGCATACTCGCCCAGATCTCATCTGCATCATGTTCAACCCAGCCCGGCTGCGGGAAATACTGTGTAAATTCCCGCTGTGCCACGCTGCACATTTCACCTTTTTCATTGAATAAAATACATCGGTTGCTGGTCGTTCCCGCGTCCAATGCCATTACATATTTTGCCATATGTCTCCTCCTTTACATTTCCCATACATGATGATTTGTGGATGAAACTGCCATCGCCCCCACTGACAACGCCCCCATCACATCTTCTTTATCTGATATCAGCCCCCCTGCAATGATCGGCGTTTTCACCAAATGACTGATACGTGCAATGACTTTTGGCATCACTCCCGGAAGAACCTCTATAAAATCCGCCTTTGCACTGTACTGCTGCTGTTTGATATTTTCAAAAGCCATCGAATCCAACAGAAAAACCCGGAGTACCGTATACATGGACAATTCCCTTGCTTTTTTGATCAGTGCCGGCTTCGTCGAGATGATTCCATCCGCTTTCGTCTGCTCTTTTATAAATTCCACTGCAATCTCTTTTGGGCTTAATCCACCGACCAGATCCATATGTACCATGGCAATCTTGCCTGCATCCTTTATGGTCTTTACGATTGCTCCGATGGAACAGACATCTCCGAATAAAATAAACATCACTTTAATGTCATCCTTCTTACAGCACTCCATCACATCTTCCATATTTTTGACTGCTGCAATAATTGGATTATCTGCTACTGCTTCGTAAAAATCCTGATTCATCATTATCCTCTTCCTCTGAAACCTGTTATCTAATCTTTCGTATAACATAAAAAAGAGCGCCACTACCAACGGCTTTATCAACCGCTCTCATTCGCTCTCCTATCTTGGCTTTCTTATTGAATTGATTGTATTGTATCACTTTAAACGATCAGATTCAACCATTTTCATCCATACTTTTTAACTTTTCTTCGCATGCCTGCACCGTGCGTGTCCCCATGCCTAAATCCATACCAAGGATTCCATATTCGTCTCCTGCGGAAAGCGCGGCGATCTTAATATCTCCATCTTTATTATCCTGAAACAGCAACGTAATACAGGTAGAATTGCCCGGTATCACATTATATCTCTGATAGATCCTGACCGTAACATCCATTTCCTTGGACGCCATGCTGTATTCATCCCGGAAATCTAATTTATGCTTTCCTTCTCTCAACAGCGTATCTGTATTATGGATCACATCTTTCAAGTTACCATGGACTACCTTCTCAAATACAGCCATATGAAACTCCTCCCCCACAATGTTTTTCCTGCACAGCTACCATTTAAAATTGATTTTTAAGATGATGCTGGGGGCGAATAGGGCATTCATAGCACAACTACTGACAAATTGCACAAAGTCGAGACTGCTTTTGTGACTTTGGTAGAAAATTAGTAACTCTTAGTTTGCCTGTCAATGCATAGTGTTTTGCTGCCATGGACGGCAGCAAAAGTCTTAACGTCCCATGGACGGGGCGTTTAAGACGTACACGTCACTCCGAGAAAATTCTAAACAGGCAAACTTAGATTTTCTTATTTTCGTACAACGGAACAAAACAGGCACGGCTTTGTGCAATTTGTCAATCAAGAAATTTAAATGCCCTATTTGACCCCAACATTACCTTTACAACAATTTTACATCATTGATTTTGTAACGTCAATTACGCCACCAGCACTCCAAGCACCGCATCCGCCAGCTTTTTATGACCTTCCTCATTCAGATGTTCCCTGTCCTCTTTACTCGGCTCAGCCACATCGGATGCTGCAAGAAAATCACAGCCATACTTTTCTGCAACTTTCTGGTAAACTGCTTTCAGTCCCTTTGATACCTCCACGGACTTCTCATTAAACTCCGGATCATACCCCGGCTCCCAGACGCCTTCTCCAAGCTGTATCGGAGAGATCAGTAAGATCCTGATATTCTTATCTGCCTTGCGGATCTGCTCCACCAGTCGCTCCACGCCAAGACCGATCACCTCCGCAGATGCATTGTAAAATGTCTTGCAGTCATTCGTTCCAAGCATCAGGACAACGCGGTCCACCGGCGCATGGCTCTCCAAAAGAGTCGGCAATAACGCCGCACCTTTTCTGCCCTCGCGCAGCTCATCTTCAAAAACTGTCGTTCTGCCGCACAGTCCTTCCTCAATGATGCGGCAGCCTTTTCCATATAACTGCTGCTCAAGCAACCCCGTCCATCTTATATCTCTGCCGTAGCGGCTTTTCGTTCCCGGTATCAATCCATAGGTGTTAGAATCTCCAAAGCATAATATTTCTTTCATAATAGTCCTCCGTTTTAAGCTGTTCTGTGGCAAATTTTGTGTTTATTTTTAACGTATCTTATTGTTTCTTTTTATTTCCCACTATCTTAATATGAATACTATGTTTTGTCAATATATTTTTCCCCGTCTTACCGGTTTATCTGGTAAGGCGGGGATGATTTATCGTCTATGTTCAATTTTTCTGCTGTTCTAATCCTCAAACATATCGTCCATCTTTGTTCCGCAGTTGCTGCAGAACGCTGCTCCCTGCGGCATTTTTGCACCACATTTCGGACATTCTGCGGCACCCTGAAGTTTAAATACTTCTGCACGCATGCGCTCGATCTCCCCGAGTGCCTCCGTGATCAGAAAAAAGTGCTCCTGTTCCGGTGTCTTTTCTTCGATTTCCACATTTTCCTCATCTTTGTGTTTCTCATAGTATGCTTTTCCGAGTTCCGCATACTGTTTTTCCACGAAATCCTCTTTGGATCTGATATCCATCTTTAACTTTGCGATCTCAGACACATCCTTGGCCTTCTGACCAACATCTTTACCCGCACTCACGATCGTCTCACTCAACTTATCAAAAAACTCCATACTGTGTTACCTCCTTAAACTTTTATCTAATTAATCTCCCAGGCAATCATATTTTTATTATACTCTTTTACCATGGTCTCTTCAATAAACATATTTGTCGAAACCCTGCTTTTTGAAGCCATCTGTTACTGTTCAGACGCAAGCTTGACACTTTGCTGTCAAGCTATGCACCGTAGTGTATATTGTTGTGAGATTACAGCCCCTGCCTCGAAGAGGCACTTTTCATGGGCTGTAATCGTTGCTGGTCACACTGGAAGCGTGAACAGTAACAGCCATCTATCTCACACAAATATACACCAGGTATGCTGCATATAATGCAAGCAGCACCACACCTTCTTTTTTCTCTATATGAAGCCTGCTCCATGCAAACACCCATACAAGAATGCTTACCAGCACCAGAAGTATACTGTCCACCACATTTTCCATAATAAACGCTACCGGACTTATCGCTGCTGTCACTCCCAGAATAAACAGAATATTAAAAATATTTGATCCGATCACATTTCCAAATGCCATATCAACTTCATTTTTTCTTGCAGCTACCACAGAGGTGACAAATTCCGGCAGGCTGGTTCCCATTGCAACGATCGTAAGTCCAATCAGATTCTGGCTTAACCCGGCTTTTACGGCAATCGCTGACGCACCATCTACAACAAAATCCCCGCCAAATTTAATAGCCACTGCACCACCCACAATATATAACGCACATTTCCATGCAGGATAAATTTTATATTCACCGGAAGGATCTTCTGCTTCTGCCAATGCCGCATGCGCTTTTAATGCTGACCGTACCATCCATACCAAAAATCCAATAAAAAGAAGTAACAATATCACACCATCTGTTCTTCCTATCTCCATGCCGGAAATTCCCAGAACAAACAAAAGCACCGCGCACAGAACAGAAACTGGTATTTCTTTTTTTAATGTATCTTTCTGTACGATCAACGGTGCAAATAATGCACATGCCCCGCATACAAACATTAAATTAAAAAGGTTAGAACCTATCACATTGCTGACTGCCAATGCATTGTTACCGGCAACGGAAGCTGTTACACTGACAGCAAGTTCCGGCAGGCTCGTCCCCATTGCAACGATCGTGAGTCCGACAATCATAGACGGAATCCGCAGCGCCCTTGCAACGGAAGAACTTCCCTCAACAAAAAAATCTGCACCTTTGATCAATAAAACAAATCCCACCATCAATAAAGCTATTGACTGCATCATCGCCACCATACACATTTCCTCCTTCGTTTTTCCTGTTATTTATATCCTGTTATTTATAAAATTCCCAGATGTGTCAAAAGGATTCTGACACCGAGCAATACTAAGATCAGTCCGCCGGCAAACTCTGCTTTCTTTTCGTACTTGTTTCCAAAAAAGTTTCCGACATAAACCCCGCCTATCGAGATACAAAAGGTGGTGATTCCAATGATCGCGATTGCCTCCACGATCGGGTAATCTAAAAATGCAAATGTGATCCCGACTGCAAGTGCGTCAATACTTGTCGCAACTGCAAGGACAAACATCTCTTTGATGTCAAGCGGTGCATCCATCTTTTTTACTTCATCGTCTTCCTTATCCGGCTTTACGGATTCCACGATCATTTTTCCACCAATAATTCCAAGTAATATAAATGCGATCCAGTGATCGATACTTGTGATATATTTTTCAAACTGACTTCCTAAAAGCCATCCGACAAATGGCATCAATGCCTGAAATCCTCCGAAAAATAACCCGATCACAAGTGCCTGCTTTTTGTTGACCTTTCGCATTCCAAGTCCTTTGCAGATCGACACTGCAAATGCGTCCATGGACAGCCCGACTCCCATCAGAAACAATTCAATAAAAATCGCCATCTTTTTTCACCGCTTTCTTTTTGTATCAGACATTTTCCGTGATATTTCCGCAGTTATTTTGTACTGTATGCGCCATTTCTGCAGTGATTTCCAATTTCCCTCATGTTTTTTACTGATAATATTTATCTGTTAAATATGTCAAAAAAAGAGACTCCACGTATATTCCTGTACCGGATATCCCCGCAGATATCCTTACAAAAATATACATGAGTCTCATTCTTTAAGATTTGCCAGGTTCTTCTGGTGTGTGCCCGCCAAAAGGAAACCGGTATGTTGACAAATCACGCGATCACGCGAACTACTCCCTCACGGTTTCACAGACTGCTTCCCTTACAAACCAGCCTGTGCTTATCATAAGTTTTTCACTTATGCCAAACGCTGTTTTCACATCATATCTTATGCACCATGATTTGTCAATCAATGTTTTAATAAAAATACATTACCTTATGCAGTCCATACTTTTTTAATCAACCAAGCAGTTCAAGAATTTCTTCCTTCGTAAAACTTGCAGAATCCATTCCTTCGCCCTCAAGTACCTGCTCGGCAAGTTTCTTTTTGCGCTCCTGAATATCGATGATCTTCTCCTCGATGGTTCCCTCTGCCACAAGTTTGTATACTGTCACGACATGCTTCTGCCCGATGCGGTGCGCACGGTCTGTCGCCTGGTTCTGTACCGCAACATTCCACCATGGATCATAATGGATGACAATGTCTGCTGAGGTAAGATTTAATCCGGTTCCACCCGCCTTTAAGCTGATACAGAATACCGGAACATCATCATTATTAAAACTTTCCACCATCTGCATTCGTTTTTCCTTATTTACAGAACCGGTCAGAAGATAGTAATCAATACCTTCTTTTTTCAGGCGCTCTGTCAGACGGTCTAACATGGATGTAAACTGCGAAAACAGAAGGATCTTGTGTCCTGCCCCGACTGCATTTACAATCAGTTCCATACACATATCCGTCTTTGCCGATTCCCCCTGATAATCTTCTAACAGAAGTCCCGGATCACAGCAGAGCTGACGCAGTTTTGTAAGTTCTGACAATATCTGCATCTTTCCTTTCTGAAATTCTTTGTCATTCTGCTGGCTTAACATCTCTTTCATCCTGGTCGCATAAGCATCATATAACTGCATCTGTTCGCCATCGAGTCTTGCGAATACATTTTCTTCGATCTTCTCCGGAAGGTCTTTTAACACATCCCCTTTCAGACGTCTTAAAATAAACGGACGGATCATGCGCTGTAAACGCTCCATCTTGTTTGCATCCTGATTCACAGCGATCGGGAGTTCGATCTCCTCCCGGAACTTCTGATAAGTGTACAAAAATCCAGGCATCAGATAATCAAAAATACTCCAGAGCTCGCTGAGTCTGTTTTCGATCGGTGTTCCTGTCAGAGCCAGCTTGAATGCCGCAGTGATCTTTTTGACACCTTTTGCCGCCTGTGTGGATGGATTTTTGATATACTGGGCTTCATCAATGACCTGAATTGCGAATATAAACTTCTGGTACACTTCCGCATCACGTTTTAACAGATCATACGAAGTGATAAGGATCTCTCCCTCTTTGCTGTGACGGATGATCGATGCACGATCCGGTACACTTCCGGCAACAATGACCGTCTTTAACTGCGGTGCAAAGCGCTTGATCTCTTTCTGCCAGTTGTAGACTAAGGATGCCGGACACACAATCAGGGAACGGCGCATTTCTTTTTCCCCAGCCTGCATTTCTTGCTGTTCTGCCGTTAAAAGGCTGATGACCTGAAGCGTCTTTCCAAGTCCCATATCATCGGCTAAAATACCGCCGAATCCATTCTCACGCAGCGTCTTTAACCACAGGAATCCATTCTTCTGGTAACTTCTCATGATAGAGTTAAGCGCTTCCGGCACTTCATAGTCACTGTCCTCAATCGTTTTCATGTTGCGGACCATGCCCTTGAACTCTTTATTTTTCTCGATCGAGAGGAGCTGATTGTTCTTTAATGCCGCGTCAAGATACATTGCACGGTATTTTGGTACGATTACAGTGCCTTTTTTAAGGTTTGTTTCTGTCAGGCGCAGATCCTCGCTGACTTCCGCCAACGTGCTTAAACCATCCTCCTCAATATTTAAAAAGTCGCCGTTTTTCAAACGGATATACTTCTTTTTCCTGTCATATTTGGAAAGCAGATAGGCAAGTTCCTCCCGTGACATCTCATCGGAATGAATTTTTAATTCCAGAAGATCACTTTTTAATGAGATACCCACGGAAACGGCCGGGGAAGATACGACCTTTAAATTGCGGAAATTTTCCGTCGTATAAATGGTCATAAATTCGCCCAGTCTTCTCAATCCACCTGAAACTAACTGATACAACATCTCCTCATTGTTCTTCAGCACGAAGACTGTCTGGGACAGCGCATATTCATTGAAATACGGTTCCACAAGATTTTTGATGCGGAGTTCCTCTGCGAGATCGCGCACTTCGCCCGGTGCGATCTTCTCGAGGACATTATATTTATCATCCCCGTAAACCGCCATCAGCTTCGCACCTACCGTATTCATATCCTGTCTGTCTAAATAAAGTTCAAACTCAGGCTTTAGCGGCACATAAAGGCTCTCATCAAATCCCGCTTCTTTTTCCACTTTAAAATATTTTTTCAGCAATGGAAGCAGATCACGGCAGAACATGGCAAGTTCATCTGCAGCAATATAAGTCTGTCCTCCGGTCTGACGGTGCAAAAATTCGAAGAACTCCCCGACCGTCTCCTTCATTCCAGCAGGGCTGCGGTAGATCATATCCGCATCGTAAAAATAAAAATATTCTTCACCGATGATCACAGAATCATCTTCCAGTATCAGAAAAATACCGGAACCACCCTGACGGATAATCAGCTTCGGACGCTTTTCTTCCGGTGAAAATGTATAAGTATCCTCCGGCAAAAATCCTACTTCTGCCTCAAACGGCATATCCCCGACTGCCTCAAAAAAGCGGTCAATCCCTACACTGTCCAGCTCCATCGTTCGCTCATAACCGCCTGTATACGCATAGTATGCATGGAACTTGCTCTGACGTCTTTTATCCATCTCCTGCTGTTCCATAAATGCGATCATACGCTTTGCAGATTCCGTAAATGCATCCGGATGATGATAAAACTCCAGTTTTTTTCCATAGCGGACCTTTTCGTTGACCTTGATGGAATGTAAAAATGCGGAAATATTTTTGAGCACATATTTCTGCTCCATTCCAATCTTAAATTCCACAGTGGCATAACTGTATTCCATCTTGAAATAAGGTTCTAATTCCACCTTACCGTAAATATTTTCCGGCAAAAGATAGGTAGAACCTGCCCGCATGGAATAACGGTTTAACAAATTTTTTAATGAAGTATCTGTCTTTAACTCTTTCTCCGGATAGTTCTTCATCTCCGTCTTAGGAGTGATACCAAGTTTTGCATTTAAAATGTCTTTTGCCTGTCTGCGGTTCACGTAGGCAAGTGCAACGGCAACGCAGTGCTTGCAGATACCCTCATAATTATAAAATGCCTCACAGTTACAACGGCTCTCTGAAACTTCCGCATATTCTTCATCTATCACAAGCCGTACATCATAATGATCCTCGACTGTTCCTTTTACTTTTCCAATTAATTCTGCCTTTGGAACGCCATCCTCCGTGTATACATCATAGGAAAATTCCTGCACAAGCCCCTGCTCATACAATTCCTTTCCCCGGCGGTATGCTGCCGGATATGCTTCCTGTTTAATATCTGATATGGAAAACATGTCTGCTTTGCTCCTCAATCGTATATTTCTTGCATCTTTTTATTGTAGCATAAATTTGAGGATTCGGTTAGACTTTTTTCACTAAAATACAATCTTAATTTCTGTTCCCACACCAACCTCGCTCGTTAATGTCATCTGTGCATCATGCTGCGCAACGATATGTTTTACAATGGCAAGTCCAAGACCTGTGCCGCCCGTGGATTTTGACCGGCTCTTATCAACACGGTAGAAACGCTCAAAGACGCGTTCCTGCTGTTCCTTTGGAATTCCGATTCCGGTATCTTTTACAATCAGAACCGGTCTGGTATTTTCGATGGTAGTCACGATCGTGACACTGCCGCCTTTTTTGTTATAACGGACCGCATTACTGCAAAGGTTAAAAAGCAGTTCCTCAAGCAGCGTCTTGTTTCCGCTCATTGGAACAGACGCCCCCTCTAAGTGCAGCGTCACCTCATTTTTATCTGCCTGCATCTGCATGGAATGAATGCACTGCTCCCCAAGGTCATGCAGATCTACCGTCTCAAATTCAAGTTTCAGATCACTGTCATCCAGTTCCGACAGTTTTATGATGTCGTTGATCAATGATTGCAGACGCTCTGCACTCTTATGGATCTCATTTGCAAAATGCGCGGTATCCTCCCCGCCCGTCATTCCGCTTGCGATCAGTTCCGCATATCCGGAGATCGCAGTCAACGGCGTCTTTAATTCATGGGAAACGTTGGCTGTAAACTCCTGGCGCATCTTTGCATGGTTTAAGATATCCATATGCTGTTTCTTGATCATGGAAATAAATGGGCGCATTTCCTCGTAAACTTCCGTCTCATCCACCAGGATAATATTATCTGCCATTTTCTCGATCGGTGCCATCAGCCTCCGTGTCAGACGGTAAGAATAAAATACACACATCAGAAATACCATCAGACCAACCGCTAAGATCAGACCTGACATCGTAGACACCAGATGATAAATACTTCCACTCTCTTTCGCAACACGCACAACGCTCCCATCTTCTTTTCTAAGTGCATAATAAAAGGTATGCTTTGACGACGTAGCTGAGACACGGATTGATTTTCCCTCGCCATTTTTTATGGCCTCCGCAATTTCCGGGCGTTCCTTATGGTTCTCCATGGAAGAAGCATCTTCCATGCTGTCATACAGAACAGTACCGTCCACATCCACGCAGGTAATGCGCAGCCCGTCATTTTCCAGGGAATACGTGATATCCTTAGAAAGTTCTTGCGGACTGATCACCGAGACCACATGTGCATTTGCCTTTAGATCATCAAATATCTGTTCTTCTAAAATCTGATAAAACAGAAACATAGAACAAACGGCAGTCACCACAATGGCGATTGCCGCAATTAACATAAAGCCGATATTAATTTTTTTCTTCATTCTATCATGTACCCCACATTCCGCACGGTCTTGATACAGCCTCCAGCCGAACCAAGTTTCTGCCGCAGTGTTTTGATATGCATGTCAACGGTACGGCTCTCTCCTTCGTATTCAAAGCCCCATACCTGATCCATAATCTTGTCTCTTGATAAAACGATTCCCTGATTGAGCATCAGGTACTTTAACAATTCAAATTCTTTAAACGTCAGCTCACATAACTGCCCTGCAACGGTAACGGCATGTTTGTCCATATCCATAAGGATATCTTCATGCATCAGCTGTGAATCTTCCTGCACACGACTTGTTCTTCGAAGCAGTGCTTTCACACGGGAGATCAGTTCCATAACGCCAAACGGCTTTGTGATATAATCATCTGCCCCAAGATCAAGTCCTTTTACCTTATCAAGTTCACTCGTCTTTGCCGTTACCATGATGACCGGGACATCCGCGGTCGCCTTGTCCGCCCGGATCCTTGTTAAAATATCCAGTCCGTCCTCCCCCGGAAGCATGATATCTAAAAGGATCAGTGACGGAATATTTTTTTCCAGACGCTTAAAAAATGGTGCACTGCCCTCAAATTCTTCCACTTCATAGCCACTGTTTTTGAGTGCATACCGCTCAATTTCACGAATATTAATATCGTCTTCCACTATATAGATTGTTGCCATATTTTCCCTCAATCTCCATTTTCAAGCGTCTTTTTTGTACACCAACTGTGTTCCATGCAAATATTCGATTGCTAAAAATCCTTCACACTTAAATCTGATACATCTTCTCGAACTCGTTTAACTGTTTTGTAAACTCTGCGCTCTCCTCTGCATCCAGCTGCTCGGTAAAACTGTGTTCCTCTAACTGGGTATCCTCTAACTGCATCATATATACTGCAATATTCGAACAATGGTCTGCAACACGCTCATAGTTCATTGCAAGATCTGACAATACAAGACCAAGCTCAATGGTACATTTCCCTTTTCTAAGACGCTTCATATGATTTTTCTTTACTGTCTTGTTTAACTCATCAATGACTTCTTCTAACGGTTCTACCGTACGCGCAAGTGCCTCATCACCATCCACAAATGCATTTGTGGTACGCTCTAAGATATCACGGAGTGCCGCACTGTATACCAGCATTTCTTCTTTTGCTTTCTTAGAAAATACGGCTCCCTCTTTTACCATCTGCTGTGCATTTTCCACTACGTTGATGGAATGGTCGGAAATTCGCTCAAAATCTGTCAGGCAGTGAAGCAGTGATGTTACCTTCAGACTGTCTTTGTAAGATAAATTCTGGCTGCTTAACCTGGTTAAGTATGCACTGAGTTTGTCATCATAGGTATCCACGATGTTTTCTTTTGCAATGACATCCCCGACCTTTTCTTCGGAGTACTCATCCAATACGGTCATCGCCTCTAAAAATCCTTCGTGTGTGATCTTTGCCATCTGATTGGCAAGAGAATGGCACTGCTCAATCGCAAATGCAGGGCTGTTTAAGAAACGGTCGTCTAAAATAACAAATACATCCTCTTTCTGATTCTGTTCCTCTGCAGTTTTCGGGATCGTTAAGTATGCCAGTTTCTCCAATCCCTTTGTAAATGGAAGTAAAATCAGGGTTGCGAACACATTAAATATGGTGTGGATCATTGCGATTCCCGCTGCCCCAACGACTTCATTTGTAAATTCAAATCCGATCAGTGCATTGCCTGTATAAAACAATACCAAAAACAAAATCGTACCGATTACATTGAAATAAAGATGTACAAATGCCGTTCTCTTTGCACCTCTGTTTGCCCCGATTGCTGAAATCATTGCCGTCACACAGGTACCGATATTCTGTCCCATGATGATTGGGATCACAGAGCCATAGGTAAATGCTCCTGTTACAGACAGTGCCTGTAAAATTCCGACCGATGCAGAGGAACTCTGGATGATCGCAGTAAGTACAGCTCCTGCCAATACACCAAGGAACGGATTGTGGAACATCGTTAAGATATTCGTAAATTCCGGCACATCTGCAAGCGGTTCTACCGCCCCGCTCATGCTCTCCATACCGTACATCAATACTGCAAATCCAAGTAAGATCTCACCGATATCTTTTTTCTTGTCGCTCTTTTTCGACATACAAAGTATGATACCGATCATTGCAAGGATCGGAGAGAAGGAGGATGGTTTTAACATCTGGATAAAAAAGTTATCCCCCTGCAGTCCGCTTAAGCTCAAAAGCCACGACGTTACCGTTGTTCCGATATTGGCACCCATAATGATACCGACAGCCTGTGACAGCTTCATAATACCAGAGTTCACAAAACCAACCACCATAACCGTCGTCGCGGATGACGACTGGATCACTGCGGTTACACCTGCACCAAGCAACACTGCCTTGATCGGGTTTGATGTCAGAGTCTCTAAGATCTTCTCTAATTTACCTCCTGACATCTTTTCTAACCCGGCACCCATCACGTTCATTCCATACAGAAACAGTGCCAATCCGCCAATGAGGGTCAGTACTCCAAAAATATCCATCTCAATCTCCTTTTGTATGCCGCTTTTCTTATTCTTTACGTTTTTTTGACATATAATTTATTTATACAGCATTTTGCGTCATTTTGCAATTAGCATAAAAAGGAGTATGTAAATTCGCCGTCAACTTTATGTAAAATCTATGTAAAATTTCAAAGAAACCATTGATTTTTGTCTATTTTTAATTTTCATGCTGTCCGGTAATGGAATAGATTACCCACTCCGCAATATTGGTTGCATGGTCTCCGATACGTTCAAAATATTTTGCAACCATCAGCATATCTGTTGCCTGTTCACCATTTTTTACATTCTCATTGATCTTTTTGATTAACTGCTGCTTGAACTGATTAAACAGATCATCCACCACATCATCTTCTTTGATGACCCAGTGTGCCATATCCATGTCTTTCTGCACGAATGCATCCACACTCTTGATGACCATATTTGTTGTCTCTTTTGCCATTGCCTTGATCAGGTCAAGATTGATCGGATCCCCGGTTTCATAAGTTGCCTCTGCCATCAGGATTGTCATTTCCGAAATATCAGATGCATGATCTCCAATACGCTCCATATCCGTAATCATTTTAAGTGCTGCTGAGATCAGCCGGAGATCTTTTGCCACTGGCTGCTGCTGCAATAATAATTTCATACAAAGGCTTTCAATATCACGCTCCTGATGATCGATCTCCTCATCAAAACTGATCGCTTTCTGTGCTTTTTCCACATCCTGTCTGACCAACGCCGAACATGCCATCTCGATTGCCTGCTCGATCAGACTTCCCATCTCGATCAATTCATCGTTCAATACCTGAAGCTGTCTGTCAAATCTGTTTCTCATAATTTTCCACTTCCTTCTTTCTTTTCCTGTTATAGGTTAACATCAGCCAAAACGTCCGGTAATGTAATCTTCTGTCCGCTTATCCTGCGGCACGGAGAATAACCGCTCTGTCTCCCCCGACTCGATCACTTCCCCTAACAGGAAAAATACGGTCTTATCCGAGACACGGACTGCCTGCTGCATGTTATGTGTTACCATGATGATCGTGTACTGTTTTTTCAGTTCAATGACAAGATCCTCGATCTTTGATGTTGAGATCGGGTCAAGTGCCGAAGTAGGCTCATCCATCAGGATGACTTCCGGGTTGACTGCAAGTGCTCTTGCGATACAAAGTCTCTGCTGCTGTCCACCGGACATACCAAGTGCACTTTTTTTCAGACGATCCTTTACCTCATCCCAGATTGCTGCATCCCGCAAGGACTTTTCCACGATATCATCCAGCTTTGCCTTTGAGCGGATGCCGTGTGTTCTCGGTCCATATGCGATATTGTCATAGATACTCATTGGAAACGGATTCGGTTTCTGGAATACCATTCCGACACGTTTTCTTAAAATGTTGACATCCATGCCTTTGTAAATATCTTCGCCATCCAGAAGAACACTGCCGGTGATCTTACATCCTTCAACCAGATCATTCATTCTGTTTAAACTTTTTAAAAAGGTGGATTTCCCGCAACCGCTCGGTCCGATAAATGCGGTAATCTCGTTTGATGCGATCGACATATTGATATCTTTCAATGCGTGAAAATCACCATAATATAAATCCAGATTTGAAATTTTAAATTTTTCTGCCATGTTTTCCTCATTCCTGCGCTGTTACTGTTTCGGCGCTTCAAATTTTTTTGCGATCAGGGAGGATACCCCATTGATGATCAGTACCACAACAAGAAGTACAACCGCCGTCGCATATGCCTCATTGGTATGCATTCCTTCGCGCGATAACGAATACATATGGATCGCTAACGTACGGCCGGAATCAAAAAATCCCGCGAGATTTGCAACCGTACCTGAGGTGTAAATCAGTGCCGCCGTTTCTCCGACGATTCGTCCGATTGCTAAGATAATGCCGGATAAA
Organism: Roseburia sp.; assembly: GCA_003483745.1. Taxonomy (GTDB): domain Bacteria; phylum Bacillota; class Clostridia; order Lachnospirales; family Lachnospiraceae; genus Roseburia. The sequence goes on from DMYD01000002.1 coordinate 65,088, forward strand.
ATACCCGGGATCGCGCTTGGGAGCACAATTTTAAATATGGTACGCAGTTTTCCTGCGCCGAGACCAAAACTTCCTTCACGGAATGAATCCGGTACGCAAAGAAGCGCTTCCTCCGTCGTTCTCATGATGACCGGAAGTACCATGATCGCGAGTGTCGCCGCACCTGCCATCATTGAATAGCCCCACTTTAATGCCGTCACAAAAAATAACATACCGAACAGTCCGTAAATGATGGACGGAATGCCGGAAAGTGTCTCCGCCGTAACACGGATGATCCCAACCAGCTTGTTTCCTTTTTTGGCGTATTCTACGAGATAGATTGCCGCACCCACACCAAACGGCACGGATAACACAAGTGCCAGCACCGTCATAAAAAGTGTGTTGATCATTGCCGGAAGCATCGACACGTTATCCGAATTATAAGTCCATGCAAACAGCGACGGTTTTAAGTATGGGATACCGCGTATTAAAATATATCCCACCAGAAACACCAGAACACCTACCGTCAACACTGCTGCCACAAGTACTAACAGCAGCAATAAGAATGAGCCCGGATGTTTCGTATATGATTTGATTTTATCTTTGAAAGACTGCTGATTGATTGCAGCAATCTCATATTCCATATTTTTTTCCATCTTAACCTCCATTTTTGCACTGCGTTTCCTCTAATTGTCCTTTGTACGTCTCTTTAAGATAGAGAACGAGACATTGATGATGAGGATAAACACAAACAGTACCACACCGGTTGCGATCAGTGCTTCTCTGTGGAGATCCGTTGCGTATCCCATTTCCATTACAATATTTGCCGTTAAGGTACGGACACCTTTAAAAATACTAGATGGAACTCTCGCCTGATTTCCGGCTACCATCATAACCGCCATTGTCTCACCGATCGCACGGCCGACACCGAGTACAACTGCTGCCATGATACCGGATTTTGCTGCCGGAACGATTACGGTAAAAACACTTCTCTCATGGGTAGCCCCAAGTGCAAGCGCACCCTCATAGTAGCTGTTTTCCACTGCACGGATCGCAGATTCCGACACTCCGATAATGGTCGGCAAAATCATGATTCCAAGCAGGATCGATGCAGTTAAGATACTGTTTCCATTTCCTTTAAAATGTTCTCTGATAAACGGTACCAATACAACCAGACCGAAAAATCCATATACAATAGAAGGAATACCTGCCAAAAGATCCACGATCGGTTTTAAAATGCGGTACATTTTTTCCGGACAGAAGCGCGCCATAAAGATTGACATTAATATTCCAATCGGGACTCCGATTAAAAGTGCTCCTCCAGTTACATAAATACTTCCCAGAATCATCGGAAAGATTCCGAATATATTATTGGTCGGTTTCCATACTTTTCCCGACAAGAACTGCCATACACCGATTTTCTGCATTGCCGGAAATCCGTTTGCAAACAGAAACACACAGATTAAAGCTACTGCAATAATGGATATGACTGCCGTAAAGAGGAAAACGCCTTCCATTACTTTTTCTTTGATATGATTCATTGTTATCTCCAAACTGATCAAAAGTCGTGTACATTATTTATGCAAAGACCGGCAGAGTATCTGTCTCTCCCGGTCTTTACTTAAGGTCTTATAATAAGGAACTATCTATGAAGCAATAGATTGCACGCTGCAAACATTCTATTGTTATGAATTACTCTGTAACACCATCCCAGGATGTGATCTCACCTGTGTAGATGCCCTTTACGGTATCTTTGGAAAGATCTGTGGTTGGGTTGTCGTTATTTACGACGACTGCGATACCATCCATGGCGATTACGGTTGCTGTTAAGCCACCCTCAGTCTCGGAATCTTTTAATTCACGGGAAGCCATACCGATATCACAGGTTCCATCCATGGCTGCTGTCATACCTGTTGTGGAATCACTTTCCTGAATCTCGATCTCTGCACCACTGTTAACTGCAGCATATGCCTCTTTTAATTTTTCCATAACAGGTGTTACGGAAGAAGATCCTGCTACAACGATTTTTCCGCTTGCGCCGTTTGACTCGAATGCTGCTGCGCCATCATCTACCGGGATGTATTTGTTATCAGAAATAACAGCCTGTCCGTCTGCACTCATGATAAAGTTGATAAAATCCTGTGCCACATCGCTTGGTGTTCCTTTGGTTGCAATATTAAATGGTCTTGCGATCGTGTAATCTCCGCTCTTGATATTATCTACGGTAGCTTCTGCTCCATCGATGGAAACTGCTTTTACACTGTCGTTTAAGGAACCAAGTGAAACATATCCGATGGAGTACTCATCACCGGCTACTGTTGTTAACATAACATCGGTACTATTTGTAATGATTGCTTCATCTGTTGTATTATCGATTTTCTCACCGGCATCATTTTTCTCTTCTACACCAAACAGCTCGATAAATGCTCCTCTTGTACCGGAACCATCCTCACGGGATACGACGTTGATATACTCGCTGTTGTCGAAATCACCAGATGCTGTAGTGTCTGCTGTGGTATCTGCTGCCGTCGTGTCTGCTGTCTGATCTGCTGAACTATCCGCAGCATCTGCACTTGCATCTGTATTTGTATCTGCTCCGGCACTTGCACTTGCATTTCCACTGTTACCGCAGCCTGCGATCATACCGGCTGCCATCATACCTGTTAATAACATACACATTACTTTCTTTTTCATTTTCTTAATCCTCTCTTTTTTCCAATTTGCAGGTTGTCCGTCCTGCCATTTTCTTTTCATTTCCTTTTGACAGTTTTTACTTTACGGCACTTATGTAAAATGCATGAGAGATGTTTGGTAAAATGTATGTAAAATAATGGTAAATGTTTCGCTTACTTTTACATCTTCTCGATCTGTCTGCGCAGTTCTAACATCTGATTGTCAACTTTTGCAATCACATCCGAGTAATCTTTTGTTTCACGCTCCACATTTTCAATCTGTCCTGCGCTCTTCTTATAACACATCTGATTGTCAAGCTCAGCCCAGTAGTCCATTGCAAATGACCGGATCTGAATCTCCACCCGGATCTTTGTTGTTTTCTCTAAATAGGTAACCGGGACCTCCACAATCAGATGAATACTCTGATAACCGCTCTTTTTGGGATTTTTTACATAATCCTTCTCTTTGATCAGGGTAATATCCTTTTGCTTTTTTATATAATCCGCCACGCGGTATATATCATCACAGAAAAAACAGACAACACGAATGCCTGCGATATCGTTTAAAGTGGTCACTGCTGCCTGAAATGTTACTTCTCTTCCTTTTCGCATCAGCTTTTTTGCAATGCTGTCCGTCTGTTTGATCCGGCCTGTCATACTACGAATAACCTGACGGTCAAACTGCTCCGTCAGGTCCGCATTGATCATTTTTAATTTTGCCTGCACCACATCCATCGCATAAGTATAAGAAAGCCGTACCATAGGTGCTTCGATCTGTTCTTTTAATTGTTTTTCCATGAGCGAAGTATCTGCTCCCGCTAAAGTCTCTTTTATTCCTATGCTTTTTTTCTGATTTTTAGAATCTTTCTTTGGCAAAATCCATATCTCCTATTTCGTAATC
>DMYD01000002.1:68858-87418 GCA_003483745.1 Roseburia sp.
ACCGGTCCTGCCTGAAGTTTAAAGACAATAAACCCGATCACAAACATTGCTGCGATCACAATCACACCCGCTTTTGAAGTATGAAAAATCTGCGTGGAAATTCCCATGAGCATTGTTCCCATAAAGGATGCTCCTTTTCCAAAAATATCAAAAATGCCAAAATACTCACTTGATTTTTCCTTTGGTATAATCTTTACATAATAAGAACGTGACAATGCCTGGATTGCTCCCTGAAATACACCAACAAATGTTGCCATTATCCAGAACTTCCATGCCGCATCCAGCCAAAGTGCATAGACTGCAACCAAAAAGTATGCTCCGATACAAACCGCGATCAGACGGGCTGTTTCAAATTTCTGTGCCAGTTTTCCAAAGATAATGGCACAGGGAAATGCGACGATCTGTGTCAGAAGCAGTGCAAGAAGAAGACTTGTATCACTGATTCCAACATCCTTTCCGTAAGAAGTTGCCATTTCAATGATCGTGTATACACCATCTATATAGAAGAAAAATGCAACGAGAAAGAGAAACACTTTTTTGTCCTTTTTGATCTCACCACATACAGTTCCCAATCTTTTTATGGTTTCTTTTACTCCGTTTACTTTTGTCTCCACATAATAATTCTGCTTATAATTTTTTAAGAGCGGGATTGTGACAACTGCCCACCATAAGGCATTGATGATAAATGCTCCTGCTGTCGCTGCCGTACCGCTGATCCCAATATAATCCGCTCCAAAAATCAATGCCAGACTGACAACAAAAGGCACACAGCTTCCTATATATCCCCATGCGTATCCCTGGGATGACACGTCATCCATGCGCTCATCCGTCGTCACATCCACGAGCATGGAATCATAAAAAATAAGGCTGCCGGAAAACCCGACTTTGGTGATCACAAATACAACCAGAAATAAAATGGCACTTTTCGGAAGTGCAAGTGCGGCACACCCAAGAACACCGATCAGCATAAACAGCGTAAATAAAGGTTTTTTCCGGTTCTTTCCATCTGCAACCGTTCCGAGCACCGGCCCTAATATTGCCACGATCAAAGTAGAAATAGAGATTGCATAGCTTAAATATGCGGTGGAGTCTGAAGCGGATATGCCATTTCCGGCTGCCATGTTTTTAAAATAAATTGGTATGATCGTAGACACTAAAAGCGCAAAGGCAGAGTTGCCTACATCGTACATTACCCAGTATTTTTCAAGTTTATTTAATTTCTGTTTCATGTTTTTCCCTCCTGTTTTGCAGGATAAAATCAAAAATCTCCTGATAATATCTGCACCTGGTCTGATAGTCCGCATTAAAAATTTCATGTTTGGAAGCCGGCATGCAGACAAGCGATGCCGTCTCCACGCGATTTTCAAAAACCGCGATTGCACGATTATCTACCATATGGTCATTTCCCGCTATAAAGATCAAAACCGGAATTTTAATCCGCTCCAGATTCTTTTTTTGCATCAATGTCCCAGTTGCCCGCATCGCTGCCAAAAGCCACCCGTAAGTGCCTCCATTGGTCTGGTATCTGGAATTTTCCAGACGTTTTTCAAAAATGTAATAATAACGTTCTCTTGAAACACAGCTGCTGTGCTCAAAATCCGGTCTGACATCAAACCCTGTCTGCCCCGCTGCATAATGCTCGCCCCTTTGGGTTTTCACATAAAAACCGGCCGTCATTCTTGCCACCCACCACGGATATTTTCCGGTCTGCATCCGGAACATCGGCGAAGAAAGAATTGCCCGTTCAAATACTTTCGGATGTTCCTCAATATACCGCGCTGCGATCGCACCACCCATGGAATGTGCAAATAAAATGCGGTGCTGCTCCATACGACAATTCATTTTTTTCATAAAACAGTCCAGATCTTTTACATAGTCTTCAAAATCATGAACATATACTTTCTGTTCATCTGCAACCTCACGTTCTGAATAGCCGTGCCCGCGATGCTCTAAGATATAAACGGAACAGCCCTGCTGCAGAAAATAATAAATAACCTCGTTGTATTTTTCCGCAAATTCACTGAATCCATGTGATATCACAATACAGGTATCCGCTCCTGCTGCAAGATACTGCTGATAAAAAATGGATGCCCCGTCATAACTGTGAAAATAAGCATACTTCCGGCATTTCTTTAAGTACGGTTCCACCAGATTCTTCTGCCAGGACAGATATCCTTCGTCTGCAAAATACAGACTGCCTGACGCTTTCATAATGCCGCCATTTCTTTATTTCTCAATAATTGCACCAGCTCCGGTGTCAATTTTCCATTACTGTATTCCTCTGCAATTTTTTTACCACGATCCGGATAGTTCGTGATCATTGCATCGACACGCGCCGCACAGACAAGACGCATATATTTTTCCTCATCTACTGTCCATACATGGACTTTCTTTCTCTGCCTTCTGCACTCTTCCATAAATCCTTCATACTGAATGTTGTAAAGTGCCGGATGCAATGCATCTGCACCTACCACATACGAAGCATAGCTGACCGGATTAATGATTCCGTCGCCATAAAGCATCCCTGTCTTTGCCTCCGGATCAATTTCCTTAATTTTTTGTATGCTATAGTGGTTAAAGGAAGAAAAAATCACTCGTTCCATGAGTCCCATCCGCTCTGTGAGATCTAACACACGTTCCTCAATTTCCGGATAAAACACAACTCCGGTCTTGATTTCCACATTGATGGTCAGATCTGTAGGTTTTATCAACGCATATACTTCCTCTAATGTGGGTATCTGTGCATGTTCATACTCCGGATGCGTACGGTTAAAATTATGTTTTATCAATTTTGCGTAAGTAAAATCTTTTACCCAGCCGCTTCCATCGCTCACACGATCAATCGTTTCATCATGGATAATGACGAGTTCTCCATCTTTTGTGAGCTGCACATCCAGCTCGATTCCGTCTGCACCAAGTTCTACCGCTTTCTCAAATGCAGCCATTGTATTTTCCGGTGCGTAACCGCTCGCACCACGGTGTCCCCACACGAGTGTTCTTTCCATCTTTTACTCCATTTCTGCCGGTTTCTTCCATTTGCGCACTAAAACCGCCTGTCCGGCATCGATTCTTTTATTTCTCTCATCTTTACCCTATATCCTAAGCGGATATTGTAAAATGGGTGTGTGAGTTTATGTAAAAAATGGGTAAAAAAATACAGAACCACGTTTTTGTGATTCTGTAGGATAGCTTTATTTCTTCCTGTGATTAATTTTTTACCCTTATGATGATGTTGGGGGTAAATAGTGCTTCACAACCTAACGGCTGACAAATTTTACAAAGCCGAGACTGCTTTTGTGCCTTTGGAAGAAAATTAGAAAATCTTAGTATACCTGTCTATCCACAGTGATGTTCTGCCACGGATGGCAGAACAAGGCTTCACGAGCCATGGACGGCTCGTTGAATGCCGTTCACGTCACTCCGTGAAAACATACATCAGGCATACTTAGTTTTTCTTATTTTCGTACAACGAAACAAAATAGGCACGGCTTTGTAAAATTTGTCAATCGGTAAACTGGATCGCACTATTTGACCTCAACATCTCCTTACTTTAATTCTTATGCGCCGCCTCATAAACGTTATAGCATGCCGCTGCCCCGATCACAAGCACTGCGCCAACGACTGCCGTGAGTCCGATCGTTTCCCCGCAGAAGATCGCAACCAAAATCGGATTTAAGATCGGCTCTAATGTAGAAGTTAAGGATGCCGTGATTGGTGAAACACGATCTAATCCTCTCGATAAAAAGATGTAGGAACAGCCGAACTGGATTATGCCAAGTAAGATAATACAGATCCATGCCTTTGGGGAATGATCGGTCTCCCCTAAAAATGATGGCAGTCCGATACAGAGACTGATGACATGGGATGCCAGCAGCGATGACTCAAAATCAGATCCGGGAAAGCCTTTCATCATCATGACTAACGCATAGGTAAATCCCGAAAATACTGCAAACAGATTTCCTGCCATTCCGCCGGCACTTAGGGAATCCAAAAAGAAACACAAGATACCGGCAAACACAACCGCACATGCAATCACTGCTGCCTTTTTCGGTTTCTTCTTATATAACGCCCACATCAGCAAAATCACAAAGATCGGTTCGGTAAACTGAAGCACGATTGCATTTGCCGCTGTTGTCATCTTTGTTGCAGAAACAAATGTTAATGCCATGACCGTATTGCAGACCGCGCCGAACAGCACTGTCTTATTCCATACAAATTTTCGCTTAGTAATTGCCATATAGGAGGCAATCAGCATAAATGAAAAAATACTGCGGATTCCCTGGATCGTGATGGAACTCCACGGAATCGACTTTATCAGAACACCTCCTGTGCTGAAACATACTGCAGAAAGCAGCACATAAATGGTTCCCTTCATACTTTCTTTATCTAACTGTTTTTCCTGCATTTTATTCTCCATTCCTGCGTGTAAAAAATCTTATTTTTCACACGAATCACCATTCCCATTTTACCGCATTCCCAGTGCAAGCAGCACAAGCACCGCGAGAAAGATGATATTTGCCAGATGAAACCACAACAGATAATACCACTTCGTGCGGTTATAATTATGCGCATATATTTTATAGGAGATCAGGCTCGCCATAGAAGCAATCAGTGTGCCAAGTCCGCCTAAATTTACACCAAGCAAAAGCTGCTTTAAATCACCCGAAAAACCGGACAATAACAGTGCCGCAGGGACATTGCTGATCACCTGGCTTGCCGCAATTCCCACCAGAAGTTCCCTTCCGTTAACCAGTGAATGCAGTACTTCCTGAAATGCCGGCAGCCGTCCGATATTTCCTGTAAAAATAAAGAAAGCGATAAATGTAAAGATCAGGCAGTAATCCACCTGCCAAAGCACCTTTCTGTCTGATAAAAACACTGATACAACCACCGCCGCAAGCAAAATATAATATGGCAGGATCCTTGCCACAACCAAAAGCGCCATAAGAAATAAAACCGCATACATGCTTGTCAGCTTTTTGTTCATCTTCTTTTTTTCTTCTGAAAAATGGCAGTCTGTCAATCTGATTTTTCTTTTCCTTGCACTTAAGACAAAAATGGTCAGAGCCAGTAATACGCCGGAAACAACGGTATATGGAAGCATAAATACAAGAAACTCCCCGACATTCATTTCTGAGAGATTATATAGATACAAATTCTGCGGATTTCCAATCGGAGTCAGCATACTTCCAAGATTTGCCGCTATGGTCTGAAGCACGATGACCGGAACCATAAGACGCTCCTGCCTGCATTTTTGCAGTGTAAGAAGTGCAAATGGCACAAATGTTAAAAGCGCAACATCATTGGTAATGACCATACTTGAAAAGAAACACAAAAAAACAAGCACAAATGCCAGCTGCGCCGTATTTTTTGTATGCGCAAGAAGCCACTGCCCGATCTCATCAAAAATTCCGTTATTCTGCACACCAGCCATAATAATCATAAGAGACAGCAGAATTCCAAGCACACGAAAATCAATATAATCTATATATGCCTGATCCGGATGCACAAAAAAAGCGGACATTACCGCTAAAATGGCTGCAACAACCAATACTGTTTCTTTTTTTACAAATACAATGATCTTCTCTTTCATATATAACCCCCCATAAAACCTACCTGTCTATTCTAATCACTTTTCTCCCGGATGTAAACAAAAAACACGCATGATTCGTCTGCTTCTGCACACACTATACAACAACAGATACATAGCAATTTACACTCACAGTTGCTATGCAGGATAAAACTTATACAGAATGGAGCATATTATGTACACCCCAGTTACACTTCCGGTCACAAATGAATACGGTTATTATGAAATACGCTTAGAAAGTATCGGCGGTCTCGGCGCAAACCTCTGCGGAAAAATGCTCGGCGAACTCGGTGCCTTATATCTTTCCTTAAATTCTTTAAGTTTTTCCAGCTACGGATCGGAAAAACACGGTTCACCGGTAAAATCCTATATCCGCTGGAGTCCCGCTTCCCATCCACTGCGCATCAACAGTCCGGTCTTAAAACCGCATGTACTTGGCATTTTTCATGAAGGATTGATCGGTACCTACCCGGTGTTAGACGGAATTTCCGCCGATACAAAGATTGTTCTAAATACGCCTTTATCCTGCGATGAAGCGGCAGAAAAATACAATATTCCAACCGGAACACTATATTGTCTGGATGCGCTTTCCATTGCCATGGAATCCAAATCCCGCATCAACATGGTCATGCTTGGCGCAATCGCCAAAGCCTGTCCTTTTATCCCGATGGATTCCATTGAAGCTCTCTGCAAAAACACCATCGGGAAAAAGTATCCGGCGCTGATCGAAGCAAATCTGCTTGGTTTAAAAATGGGGTATGACCATACTTCCTGCATGATTCCGAACAAAACTGCTTCCCCTTCCCTTGCAAAGGAAACTTATATCTGGGGCTATCAGAATGCCCCGATCGGCGGAATCAACACGCGTCCCGGCAGCACGGTATCAAACGACCTCTCCCCCTCCCGCGAAGGTTACATTCCTCTTTTTTTGCAGGAACGATGTATCAACTGTGGTCTCTGTGATTCTACCTGCCCGGATATGGTATTTCAGTTTGCACCGGGAATTTATAAGGAAAAAGAGGCAATGGTCAATCAGGGACTTGATTACAGACACTGCAAAGGCTGTCTGCGCTGTGTGGATGTCTGTCCGACTCACGCTCTTGTAAAGGCGGAAGAAAAAGATTACCCGGACAAGCCGCATTCCATGCCGGATCAGGATCTCCTGCCCGATTCTATCGGGTATCAGAAGACCGGCGCAAATTCCTGGATCACCAGTGATTCTTATCTTGATGAAAAACGTATTGACGGAGGTATCGTATAATGTCGGATCAACAGAAATCAACAACACAATCTTTTCCGGTACCGGATCAGCAGCCACAACAAAAATCACAATCTTTCGTAAAGAAAACTGCTGCCCAGCGCGAACTCTACGAAAGTGGAAATGAGCTTGCCGCTTATGCCGCAAAGCAGATCAATTATCACATCATGGGATATTATCCGATCACACCCTCCACACAGATTGCGGAAAATCTTGATCTTTCAGGTGCAGAAGGAGAACATGATATCCGGCTGATTGCCGCCGAAGGAGAACACAGTGCCGCAGGCATCTGTTATGGTGCCTCGGCGGGTGGCGGGCGTGTTTTTAATGCCACCAGCGCCAACGGTCTGCTCTACGCCTTAGAGCAGTTTCCGGTTCAGTCCGGCACACGCATGCCGATGGTCATGAATGTCGCCTGTCGCACCGTCTCCGGTCCCTTGTGTATCAAAGGTGACCACAGCGATATCATGTATCTTTTAAATACCGGCTGGATTATTTTATTTGCGGATGACCCGCAGATGGTCTATGACTTCAATCTGATTGCCTTAAAACTCGCCGAAAAAGTGAACCTCCCGGTCGCAGTTGCCTTTGACGGCTTTTTTACCAGCCATCAGAAACAAAAATGCATGGTCTTTTCCGAAAATGAGACCGTGCAGCACTTTATCGGGAAAAAACTCTCCTGTGACAATCCCGAAATTTCCGCATTTGCAGGAAATGAATCTACCGGAGAAAATCATTTTTACAGTGTACTCGATCTGAATCATCCGATCTCTGTTGGCTCCTATATGAATGAACCGGACATCATCAACAACAAATACCAGCTTTCCCTCGCCATGGAAGAAGCACGAAAAAAACTTCCCGTGCTGTTTGACGAGTTTGCCTCTCTCTCTGGCAGAATGCATACTTTTTGCCGCGGATATCTGTATGAAGATGCAGATATTATCCTTTTTCTGCTCGGTTCCTCTTTTCACACCGCTGCAGTTGCCGCCGATAAGCTGCGCAAAGAAGGCATCCGCGCAGGTGTTGTCACATTAAATGTGCTTCGTCCATTTCCATGTGACGAATTACGCCATCTCTGTATCCATGCACAGACGATCGTTGCCGCTGACCGTCAGGACAGCTATGGTGCCGGCGGTGGAAATATGTCCTTAGAACTGCGTGCCGCCTTGCAGTACAGCACAGGTTCCACTCACCCGATCCGGGTACTGACCCGCATTTACGGACTCGGCGGTAAGGATTTCTTTGTGGAGGATGCGGTTGCGCTGTTTCGTGAAGGGCTTATGCCTGACGCAAAAACTTTTGATTACTATGGAATCACACCGGGCACAACGGAGAATCACCCACAGCCACAGTATTATGCGCCACTTACCAAAGAGCGCCAGTCCCCCGGCGTCACAACCTGCACCTTGGATCCTTCGACAGGAAAAATGACCGTAACCGGTGGCCTGATCAAAGATGCAACTGCCATGCCAAAACGGATTGCTCCGGGAATCGGAACCTGCCCCGGCTGCGGTATACCGGTCAACCTGAATCTGCTGTTAAAAGGGATCGAAGGCAATGTGGTCTTTCTGTTCCAGACCGGATGTGGCATGGTGACAACCACTGCATATCCTAAAACAGCATTCCGTATCCCATATATCCACAACCTGTTTCAAAACGGCGCTGCTACATTAAGCGGTCTGGTGGAAGTATTTGAGGAACGGCAAAGGCGCGGGGAATACCCCAAAGGCGAGATCACTTTTATCATGGCAAGCGGTGACGGCGGTATGGATATCGGCATGGGTTCCGCGCTTGGAACGGCACTGCGCGGACATCATCTGCTCTTATTTGAATATGACAACGGCGGTTATATGAACACCGGCTACCAGCTTTCCTACTCTACCCCCATGGGTGCGAAAAGTTCCACCTCCCATCTTGGAAAAACGCAGTATGGAAAAACCTTTTTTCACAAAGATATGCCACAGATCATGGCAGCAACCCATCTGCCCTACGTGGCAACCGTTGCCGAATCAAACCCGAATGATTTTATCAAAAAGGCGGCAAAGGCGGCCGCCTACGCAAAGGAATATGGTACCGCCTATGTAAAAGCACTATCCGCCTGTCCGCTCAACTGGAATGACCGCCCGGACACGGAACGAAAAGTTATTGCTGCCGCCGTAGACTGCTGCTATTTTCCGCTCTATGAGATTGAACGCGGTATTACCTCACTAAGTTATGACCCCAAAAAATCGCATAAAAAAATCCCCGTCACGGAATGGTTTTCCATGATGGGGCGCACGAAACATCTTGCCACCGAAGAGTATAAATTGGTTGCAGACCAGATTCAGGCGGAAGTCGACAGGCGTTATGAACGTCTGGTGGCGCGTGCCGAACATCCACTGCTGTAATTTTTACGTCAACGATTTGACCACCGACACAATTCCCGCGATCACAAGCAGTATCAGCGCAATATAAACCAGTCCTGAAACAAATAACCCGATCAAAAACAACGGGAAGATAATGATCGTAAGTAAAACTTTTAAGATCCCCCAGGATGCCTTGAAAGCAAACAGGATCAATTTTCCAAATACGGCAAACATTAAAATAATAAACAGTGCTGTTAACATAGTCTTTTCTCCTTATCATGCAGATTTTTCATACAGTTATCTGCGTTATTAAATTCTAATTGTGATTCATTGATTATCGTTCGCTCAAAAACTGCTATCTGAGCTTAATTCTATGTTAACAGTTGTCTGTCTAATGTCAAGTACCTGCTTTAACCTCTGCGAAACCATGCTTTCATTACATCAAAAATCTGTACCAGTTCCTCTTCCTCTATAATGTAAGGAACCATGGAATACATATACTTTAAGAATGGACGGCAAAAGACACCTCTCTCGTACGCAAACTGCTGGAAACCTTCAAGTGTTGCTCCATCGTACACTTCCACGCAGGTACATCCCCCCATCACACGCACTTCTTTGATCCTTGGATCTGTAAAGCCGTCCATTTCCCGATGCGAAATCTCTTCAATGCGTTTGATTTTTCCCATATAATTTTCCCGCTCGAAAATTTCGATTCCTTTGAGTGCCACGGCACAGGCAAGTGCATTTCCCATAAATGTCGGTCCGTGCATCAGTGCATAGCGGTCATTATCACTGTAAAATGCATCAAATACCTTATGATTTGCCACTGTCACAGCATGACCGATATAACCTCCGGTCAATGCCTTTCCGAGGACTAAGATATCCGGCAGAACCAGATCGGCAACGAAACGGTTACCGGTTCTTCCAAATCCCGTTGCAACCTCATCAAAGATTAAAAGTACATCATACGCATCACACAACTCACGCGCACGTTTCAGGAAAGAAATATCATACATCCGCATTCCACCTGCTCCCTGCAGCAGCGGTTCTACAATAAAGCAGTTTAACTGATCATGATATTTCTCAAATGCCTCCTCCAGTGCCGGGATTTCGGTTGGGATGTGGACCACACCTGCTTTTTCTTCAAACGCGAAATGATAGTCCTCATCATCTCCTACTTCCATCGCCTTAAACGTGTCCCCATGATACGCATGCTCTAATGCCAGCACGAGCGGACGTTTTCTGCCCTGATTCGTGTTATACTGTAATGCCATCTTTAAGGAGACTTCCACAGCAACACTTCCAGAATCCGAGAAAAAGCAATAGTCTAAATCCCCCGGTAAATACTCCTGCAATTTATCCGAAAGCTTCTGCACCGGCTCATGTGTCAGTCCGCCAAGCATGACATGGCAGAAATGATCTGCCTGTTCTTTGATGGCAACCGTCAGTTCCGGGTGTTTATAGCCATGGATCATGCACCACCAGGACGATACCGAATCGATCAGTTTCTGATCTTTCGTATAAAGATAAACACCCTCGGCATCTAAAATTTTATAAGGTTCCCGCATTGTTTTCATCTGTTCGTAAGGATACCAGATCATATTTTTACTCCTCTTTTATTCTGTTCTCAACTACTTAACAGTCTGCTGCCAGATAGCTGCAAAATTTCATACATATCAACTTTACTCATATAATCCCGCAAGTGCTTCCACGTCCATCTTAAGCTCCGTGTCCCCGTCCTGTACCTTCGCAAGTGTCGGCAGTCCGGTCATATATTCGCACATGAAAATGTTATCGTCCTCCATCACATTACCCGGATGATAATGGTTAAATATCATTCCTTTTAACGGCAAATGATGTGCTTTCATATATTCTGCCGTCAGCACCACACTGTTGATCGTACCAAGTCCGGCGTCCGCAATCAGGATACTGGAAAGTCCAAGTTCCGATACTACGTCCTCTAACTGGATCTTCGCCTCATCAAAGCAGATCGGGCACAAAATACCACCGCTGCCCTCCACGGTCACATAATCATATTTATCACATACAGCCTTGTAGCCATCTCTGACCACATCCATCTCCACCGGATGTCCCTCGATCCGTGAGGCAAGATGCGGCGAATATGCGTGTTCATATACATACGGACACATTTCCTCAAGCGACTGTGTAATACCAGACATTTGCTGCACAAACAGGGCATCTCCCGGAATCAGCGATCCATCCGCCCTGCGGTCATTTCCACTCATTGCCGCTTTATAGTAGGCAGCAGATTTCCCGGCTTCTGCCAGTTTTTTTACGATCAATCCTGTCACATATGTTTTTCCGATATCCGTACCTGTTCCTGTGATAAATAAAGCCTTGCTCATATCCATCCTCTTTTCTGTGCATTTTACTTCTTCATTCCTGCACAACTTTTTGTAACGCTTTCCCAATATATGCTGCGTATTTCTATGCTTCCTTTTTTTCCTCTTTCCAGTATTCCGGTGTGACATCGCGGCCTAAATCCTCAAGCAGCCGTCTGTCACTGCGGATTGTTGCACATGCCACCGTCGTCAGCATATTTCCGGTAATAGATGCGGAAGCTCCTGACTGGAAAGCGATCTCCCCATCGTTTGTCAAAAGTGCTCTTCCCGCTGCAAGACGGATATTTGCATCCGGGTTGATATAGCGGAAAAATGCGATCGTACGCAAAATATCCGCTTCCGACAGTCGCGGCAGATGTTCTAACGGAGTTCCCGGAATCGGCATCAGCGCATTGATCGGAATCGAGTCAATTCCAAGTTCTGCGAGGCTGATCGCCATATCCAGCCTGTCCTCCCACGTCTCTCCCATGCCGATGATTCCACCGGAGCAGGCGCACATTCCCTCCGCTTTTACCTTTTTTAAGGTTTCAATCTTCATGTCATAAGTATGTGTCGTGCAGATATTTGGAAAATTGCGTCTGGAGGTCTCAATATTATGATGATAACTGGTAACACCTGCCTCGTGCAGTCTGTGCAGCTGTTCTGCAGAAAGAAATCCCATGGAGGCACAGAGATCGATCTTACATTCTCTTTTCATTGTCTCATATGCATGGATTGCCTTATCAAACTCCTCTCCCGTCAGCGCCCTTCCCGCCGTAACGATGGAAAAACGGTCAACGCCCTCTCTCTCATTCATTTTACATGCTGCCAAAATTTCTTCCTCCGGAAGGAAATCGTATTCCTCACAGTTTGTATGATGATGTGCCGACTGTGCACAGTATTTACAGTCCTCCGGGCATCTTCCGCTGCGCCCGTTAATGATCGAACACAAATCTACTTTATCCCCGATCCGCGCTTCCCTGATCTTATCTGCTCCCTCACAGAGCTCTAAAAGGTCACAGGTCAGGAAAAATGACAGGTCATCCTCCCTTGTGATCCTTCTTCCGTTAATAATTTCTTCCGCTAATGTAAGTGCATTCATTTCTTTTTCTCCCGCTTATCTGTCTTATCCTGCGCATCATTTCAACGCAGATCCATGTATTTGTATCTCATAAACCATTAGCTACCCAACATCTTTACGATCTTGCCCGCACTGCCTCATAGCTAAGCACCGGTCTGACACGCTTTGCCACCACTGCCCCTAAAAAGCTTAAAGCAATGTCCCCCGGCACTGCCAGAACAAAGCAGTATAAGAATAATGGTCCTACCGCAATTGGCGTATCGATCACAAAATTACAAATAATATAGTAATAAATCATACCGATCGCATACACAAAAAACAGTCCTGCCAGATTTGCCAGCAAATACCGTGCTACGGTCTTTTTTTCCATATGTTCCGCAATCCATCCAGTCACAAATGTACCCACTGCAAATCCGATGATATATCCAAAACTCGGCTTAAACACATACCACAGTCCGCCGCCCTCTGAAAAAATCGGAAGCCCCGCTAATCCAAGCAGCATATACGATAGTACTGACAGCGTTCCAAGCCTTGATCCAAGCAAAAGACCCGCCAGCATCGTAAACAGGTACTGCAGGGTAAATGGCACGACCGGTATCGGAATCTTGATAAATGCCCCCACTGCAATGAGTGCCGTGAATAATCCACAGTAAATTACGCCCTTTGTTTTCATTTTTGTTACCCCCCATAGTTCTTATAGTTAACAATATTAATTAAAAAAGAGTGTAATGTCAACTTTTAATTTTTATAAAGTTAACATTACACTCTTTTCAACAAGTAAATCTCTCTGCTATTTCCAACATTAAAATGTGCATTCTCCTGTCATAAATAAAAATCAGCGATATCCATATCTGTCTTTACCTGTCATATCCGGCATCTGCTGCACACTGTCTGATTACTTTCGGAATATTTTCCTGATTATAGGAAAGTACCTTAATCTTTACTCCCATGGCGTATTCTTCTTCCCCTTCGAGTTTCTGTTCGCCTCCCTTTATCACGACTTTTGGGCGTGTCACATCAAAACTATATTCCATTCCTGTCAGAACACCGGATTTATTAATCGTATATGCGATCCGCTCATTCTGATATCCTGTTTTCTGATATTGTTCGTAATAGACGGACATCTTATCCATCTGCTCCGTATCGTCTTTCTCCTCCATACCAGCCGGTTCTATAAGGTCAAGCGCCTGATCACGCTTTTCCTTCAACTGCTGCCCTGACAATGAAAAAACAATCTGAGTCGCTCCATCATTTAAATCCACACATTCAGCAGAAACGATATCCTCCTCCCGATAGCCAAGGTTCGTAAGTGCCTGATAATTTGGAATATCCGTCGTCGTACTGTAACCATCCCATTGACTCCAGATCCCTGCCTGGTAAGAATTGACCGTAACCCCATCAGAAAATTCCTTTAAAAATGTCATGGCACCATCAGCATCCGTATTCTTATACTCCGCTACCCAGGTTCCATCCAGCAGGTCAGCCCAGATCTCCTGCGTCTGCTGTACAATATCCTGATTACCGGAATAACTGTTTGTCACAAAATAATGCACATTGTTTACTCTGCGCAGCCCCCGCATGCCATCTAAGACTTTTCCTGTCTCCTCACTTGCGACACCGCCCGCAAACATACTCTCTAAAAACAATACCCCGGAAAAAATAGTGACTGCAACTGCCTGAACTGATTTTTTATCCATAGGGTTCCTCCGATCTCTCATCACAATCCCATTTGTGGTTTTATTTGCACCATTTCATGGTATCATCATTTGCCATCAAATACAATCGTTTATCAGTCCAAGCCGCTCAAACGCGTGCAGAATTCCATCCTCATCAATATGATCCGTCACCATGTCTGCCAGCCGCTTTACCTCTTCCCTGGCATTTCCCATCGCAACACTGATCCCGGCATACTCCATCATCTGAAGATCGTTCGGTCCATCACCGATTGCAATGCAGTTATCCCGTGAAATACCGACATGGTTCAGATAACGTTCCATACCGGTTGCCTTGTTGATGCCATTAATCCCGATCTCGCCCGCATAATCCCCCATTCCATCCAGACTGATTGCCACTGCATCAAAATATGGTTCCATGTCCGCATGTACCTTTGCAACCGGAAACGGTGCATCGTAATAAATGATCTTCTCATTTTTTTCGTTTTTCCATGGCTCATCGGTCAGATGCATCCGTCCGATCAGGCGGTCTAAGCGCTCTTTACTCATTCCGGCATCCCGGTAAACCTTTAACATGCCGTCACAGCTTCTCTGGTTTAACACCACGCCGTCATCCGCCTGATAACAGAATAAAAACCCATTACTCTCTAAATAATCAAAGCTGCTTTTTCTGTGTTCTTCATCAATATATGCATGATAAAACTCTTTTCCCTCGTCCTCCACAAAGGCTCCGGCTCCACCAACGATCCCGGAAAATCCAAGTTCTAACAGCGCGTCATAGATCTGAAAACGGCTGCGCCCGCTGCATACCACCATCCGGTGTCCGTTTGCCTGTGCCGTCCGGACTGCGTACTGTGCAGACTCCGGGATCTCGCCTTTTTCATTGACCATGGTTCCGTCTACATCAAGAAATACTACCTTTTTATCCATTCTTCCACTCTGCCAGTCTGAAAATTATTTTTACCGGCTGATCCTTTCTATCATAACCAATTCCCGACTGTTTTATATTATCATGCATTTTACAGGCTTTCAATAATTACACACTTTCTACTGCCGGATATCCACCAGTCCCTGCTCTAAATCCTCCTCCGTAAACATATATGTGCTGCCGGAAGTACCGGTATTCAGATAAAGATACTGGAGTGCATCTTCATCCACAACAAATCCCACATGCAATATCTTTGTCTCCCCGGCTTTGATGCTGTCAAAATAATTATTTCCTCTCTCTCCACCGGTCACATCGTAATATGCCATTTCTTCGCCATGCTCTAAACTGCTGCTGTCCGCCTGAACGGTATCCCAGGCATCTCCCTCTCTCGGCTGTTCCCCACCGCAGATCTCGTAAACTCCGTCTTTTTCTCTTATCTTCATGACAGAATCAAAGAATAAAACATCCTTCAACTCTGTTTTCCCTGTATTGGTATACTCTAACGTAACATATACTAATTTCCTTGGTACCTCTCTGCTGCTTATGACCTCATCAAGTGTATTGACACCATCCCCGGATCTGATATAGGAAACCGTATCCGGAAGAAGTTTTCCATTTTCATCCACATCCAGCATATCACGGTCTATAAAAGCCGGATCAAGGATTGCGACATCATCCATCACTTTCACATCTGTCACTTTGATCCGCAGATCCTGTGATTCTTCATCAGCGTCTCCCGTCACAGCAAATTCCTCGCCGATCTTATGCAGATGTTTCATCTCCTCCGCAGTAGCTGTCGTTTTTAACTCGTCATCCTCATCGCTATCCTCCGCCATAGCCTCCTCGTAATCGCTCCAGTTATATGGACTTATCACCGTGCCATCCGCAAGTTCCTCTGCCGGTGCTATAATAATGCCTTCTGCTACCTTACAGGCATCCTCTTTCGTCACGTCATGACCGATATACATCTGCATGACATAATGATATTCCGGGTAAGTGACATAGATCATCTGGTCAAATGCAGTATCATCCCCCATAGTATTCTGCATTTTGGCATAAACACCATCATGACTTCCAACCTGTATATTTTCATTTTCCGTCACATAGTTGTCCTGCATCCAAAATGTTTCATCACCGGTATCCATCTGATAAAATACGATAGAAATGCCCCCCTGTCCCGGTGTCTGTTCATAGCTGTATTTTCCTTCTTCTGTCTCTGTCATGCCATCCGGCAGATAGGATAATTTCATCGCAAGCTGGGGTGCCATCTCCATTTTTGTTGTATTTTCTGTTGCATCCGTTTTTTCAATTTTAGTCGTCATCCCATAATTTCCCTGCGGACTGCTGCTCATGCGGTATAATTTTGTTCCCGCAAAAATCGTCGTTCCAAGTACAAACGTTGCCGCCAGTGACGCCACCACTGCTTTTTTCAATGAAAAATATCCTTTCTGCGGTGTTACTTTTACCTGTTTCTCCACTTCTTTTTCTATCATATCCCGCATGCTCTGTGGCATTTTCGGAAATTCCTGTTCCATATTTTCAATATTCATACTCAACTCTCCATTCCGTAACTGTTTTCCCGTTCCAATTCGTTTTTCAATCTTGCTCTCGCACGCGACAGACGGTTCTTTACGGTGCTCTCTGTCACACCTAATATTCCCGCTATCTCCCGCACACTGTACCCCTCCATGTAATACAATGTGACAGAAAGCCGCGCATCCTCTGACAGACGACTGATCGCCTCATATAATTCCGAATAATCTCTTGTCTCTGTGGCGCACTCCTCCATCTGATAATCTTCAAGCGACACCACTTTCTTCTCTTTCCTCATCACAGTGTAACACTCGTTGATAAGGATTCTTGTCAGCCATGTCTTCGCATAGGCATCCGATTTTAATGTGTGCAGTTTGGAAAATGCTTTCACGATCGTTTCCTGGATTGCATCTGCGCAGTCCGCATCACGGCACAAAAGCGTTTTTGCCACATGATACATCATATTCTCGGATGCGATGATCAGCTCTCCCAATTCTTCTTTTTTCATAACTTTCCTTTCCGCCGGCTTACATATTCTGTATATTCTGTTGTTTCTTCGTTACTGTTCACTCGCAAGTTTGACACTTGCTGTCAAACTGTGCGCCAAAGACTATATTATGCCAGATTACAGCCCCATGCATCGAAGATGCATTTCAAATGGGCTGTAATTGCTACTGCTCACACAGTGTGTGAACAGTAGCGTTTCTTCTGAGCTCATAGAAGGCATGTCATTGCATATCCCATGTTGCTTTTACCTCTGAGTATACAATTTTCTCATGCTGTTTGCATGATCCAGTGAAAATATTCTGACCACTGAACCTTTACATAGATTAGACGCATGAAAAAGAAAAAAGGTCGCAGTCTTTAAAAAAATATTTTCTTGACAAATCCCACGCACCGCGTCTATAATGGCGTTAATTGAAGCAGAACAACAGCTTTGACGGGAAGAAGTAAAAATAAGCGGAACGAACAGAAAGCAACCGGCTGATGAGAGGTGCACAGAAAACTTATTTCGAATACATCCCCGAGCTTCACACCAAATTCGTATTTTTAAAGATGCGATAGTAGGCTGTGACGTAGCGGTGCACGTTATAAGCACCTGAGTGTTGTCGGACACTCGATGAGGCAGACAATGCGAGTTGCCTGCAAACAAAGGTGGTAACACGAGTTTTTATCCTCGTCCTTTTTCGGGACGGGGATTTTTTGATGGAAAAAATAACCCCTCAATAGATTTCGCTCTAAAAGGATCGATCTATTGTCAGGAATGATTCAATTTAATTTCAGGAGGATTTACAATTATGACATTGTACGATGAATTAGTCGCCAGAGGCCTGATCGCCCAGGTAACTGACGAAGCAGAAATCAAAGATTTGATCAACAACGGAAAAGCTACTTTTTACATTGGCTTTGATCCGACCGCAGACAGTCTCCATGTAGGACACTTCATGGCATTATGCTTAATGAAACGTCTCCAGATGGCAGGCAACAAACCGATTGCCTTAATCGGCGGCGGAACTGCTATGATCGGAGATCCATCCGGCCGTACCGACATGCGCCAGATGATGACACCGGAAACAATCCAGCACAACTGTGACTGCTTCAAGAAACAGATGAGCCGTTTCATCGATTTTTCTGATGGAAAAGCCCTTATGGTAAACAATGCCGACTGGCTGATGGACTTAAATTACATTGACGTACTGCGTGAAGTCGGCGCTCATTTCTCCGTTAACCGTATGCTGACCGCAGAATGCTACAAACAGCGTATGGAAAAAGGTTTAAGTTTCTTAGAGTTTAACTACATGATCATGCA
>DMYD01000002.1:87499-94668 GCA_003483745.1 Roseburia sp.
CAGTGGAGCAACATGTTAGGCGGTACCGAGCTGATCCGTAGAAAACTCGGAAAAGACGCTTACGCGATGACCATCAACCTTCTTTTAAATTCCGAAGGCAAAAAAATGGGTAAAACACAGTCCGGTGCTGTATGGCTTGATCCGAANNTACATTGACGTACTGCGTGAAGTTGGTGCTCATTTCTCCGTTAACCGTATGTTAACAGCAGAGTGCTACAAACAGCGTATGGAAAAAGGTTTAAGTTTCTTAGAGTTTAACTACATGATCATGCAGAGCTATGACTTCTATACCTTATACCAGAAATACGGCTGTAATATGGAGTTTGGTGGTGATGACCAGTGGAGTAACATGTTAGGCGGTACAGAACTGATCCGTAGAAAACTTGGAAAAGACGCTTACGCAATGACCATCAATCTTCTTTTAAATTCCGAAGGCAAAAAGATGGGTAAAACTCAGTCCGGTGCTGTATGGCTTGATCCAAACAAGACTTCCCCATTTGAGTTTTTCCAGTACTGGAGAAATGTTTCTGATGCGGACGTTTTAAAATGTATCCGTATGCTGACTTTCCTGCCATTAGAAGAGATCGATGCAATGGAAAGCTGGGAAGGCGCACAGTTAAACCAGGCAAAAGAAATTCTCGCATTCGAGCTGACCAAACTGGTTCACGGCGAAGAAGAATCCAATAAAGCAAAAGAGGCATCCCACGCTTTATTCGCAGGCGGTGGTGATTCCGCTCACATGCCGACCTTAGAGCTGACTGCTGCAGACTTTGCAGACGGCGATTTAGATATTCTCGCTCTCTTAGTAAAATCAGAGCTTGCTCCATCCCGTTCCGACGCTAGACGTGCCGTACAGCAGGGCGGTGTGTCCGTTGCTGATGAAAAAGTAACAGACATCCAGACTACTTACGGAGCAGATTCTTTTGGTGCTGACGGACTTGTTGTAAAACGTGGTAAAAAGAAGTTTGTAAAGATTGTTGTAAAATAATTTTCTATGAATGAAAAACAAAAACCTCGAAAATAAACATTTTCGAGGTTTTTTTAAGGCACGGACCGGATTCGAACCGGTGATGACGGTGTTGCAGACCGGAGCCTTACCGCTTGGCTACCGCGCCATATTCATCTGCCTGTCGCAGAAGTTCTGTAAAGATTTTAACAAAACAGCACCTCTGCGTCAAGACAGATTTTCAATTTTCTTACTTAAAACTTATGTTTTTTTGCAAACAATATTCCTGTGTTCTGTCATAAGATGTGATTGTTTCCGTACTTACAATATAAAACATATCTCCTACATAGATTCCCCGGTACGCAGAAGTGTCTGCACCTATGGATGCATCCTGTTTTCCTGCCTGATCGGTCAGATTCTGCGACAACAACGTTTCGAATTTTTCTCCGTTCCACGAGAGTAAAAGGTATGTGGCACTTTCCTCATCGCCATAAGACTGCAGTGCAAATCCAAGCAGATTTTCATCTACATCTGCAAGCACACATTTATAATTATAAAGTGCCTCACTGTAATTATAATCTTTTAATACAAGGCTCTCTGTCTCTTTTAAATTGGCAGGATCTGAAATATCAAACATTGTAATCTTGATACCGGTATGTTCCCCTGTTTTTTCATCCGTTTCATATCCGATTCCGACCAGTTTATCTTCCCCCCAGAAATGCAGATACTCTGAAAACCCACTTATCTTTAATTCACCGAGTACCTTGGGATTTTTTTCATCTGATAAATCCACAGCAAAAAGCGGATCTGTATTGCGGTAAGTAACAAAATACGCCATGTTACCCAGATAACGCGCTGCATAGATTTCTTCTCCCTGTGCAAGTCCTTCAATTTTTCCGGTAAGGTTCAGATTTTCATCAAACAGATACAGATTATTTTCTGATTCTCCACTCACAGCATTCTGACCGGTCGTCAAAACTCTTAATTTTCCCTCCCGTTCATTAACCGCAAATGTATCTGTAACTCTTCCATTCGCCGAAACTGCTCCAACAGCATTTATCCTGCCATTAGAAAGATCAAACTTTGCAATCTGTGTTACCGCATCACTCCAGGAATCTTTTGTCTGATACAGGTAAAAGGCATTTTCACTCACATAAATATCCACGTACTGGCTTAAAATCATGGTGTTATCCACAATCTGATCCGGTTTTTTCACATTTACGGAGGATATCACCAGACTGTTGCTCCCACCATCTCCGATATAAATATTTTCTGCCGCAACAGCCGTATCATTTACTAACGGAATCCATCCTCCGGCATTCTCATCCGTGACAGCTTCTTCTTTTGTCTGTTCCGGCAGACTTACCCTTTTATTCGTAAAAAGATAAATCATGTTCCCTATTTTTCTTGATGTCTGATAACCTCCATCCTGCTTCACACATCCGGTTTTTACAGGCTTTTTCGGATTACTGATATCATAGGTAAGAACCTGGGTATGTGTTCCATCACTAAAATAATAAAGACAGCTCTCAGTATCTCCTGTCT
The DNA here is from genome assembly GCA_003483745.1 of Roseburia sp. Classification (GTDB taxonomy): domain Bacteria; phylum Bacillota; class Clostridia; order Lachnospirales; family Lachnospiraceae; genus Roseburia. Next base: position 89,991 of record DMYD01000002.1, read on the forward strand.
GCTTTTCCAGACCGGTATTTTCATTTTCTACGATCACGCTTAAAGTCTGATCATCCACATACATTTCAAGAACACGGTCGGACGAGTCTTTCGAAATCTGGATTTTTCCAACCTGCTTCAATGCTTTTTTTCGAATATCTGTAATAAAAATCTGATTCTGACTTACCGTATAAATATAAGAACCATCCGTTTTTACAAAATCGCTCTCATCCACACCTTCCGTCTGCAGATTTGTCCCGGAATACCGCTGTTTTGCCGTGTCCGATGATGTACCTGCCGCTGTCTGTTCCTCCTGCACTCCGGTGCCCTTTATCATCTGTGTACCGCCGATTTCTTCCCCTCCGTCTACAACCGCACCCACGGTATCTGATGTGTCATCCATAATATATGTCGCTACATCTCCAGAGTTAGAACCAGCGCCCTCCGCAATCGCCATCCCATCTGCTTCCTTTTCCTGACCGCTGCCAGACCAGATTGCATCGTATACTTCTCCATAATTTTTTGCAACTGTATACAAAGATCCCGCATCTTTCTTTCGTACATTTTTCTGCGAATCTTTTGTACTTTTCTCTGTGCCTGCAGTTGCTCCGGCCTTTAATTCGCTGCTGCCTTCGAATCCTTCATCTGACATCTGCCCGGATAGCGCTTTTTCCATATCATTCGATGACATCACAAGCCCTGTATCTCCCGTAGTAACTGCACGGATTCCTCCTGCTGCACCTATGACAAGCACAAGTGCCGCTGCCGCGACAGCCCCATAATAGGTGATTCCACTTCTTCGTTTCACTTTGCTTTTCTGATTTTCTTTTAACTTTCTTTTGATCTGCTCCGGCTCTATACTCTCTGGAATTTTTTCCTGTGCAGCAGATTCCTTTATTTTATCTAAAATTTCTTTTTCTGACATAGGGCACCTCCATTCTGTAATGAAAAAATTTCACTACCGCATTCGCCTCTGATAACCATTCATTGCAACTGTTGCTTCATTTTTCTTAATGCACGGCTCTCCTTAGAACGCACTGTATTTTCATTCATATGTAAAATTTCAGAGATCTCACGACTCGTATAACCTGCAAACTGATGCATACTGATGATTAAGCGTTCTTCATCCGCAAGTTCAAAAAACAGCTTCCTGACCTGTATACATTCTGTCATCTCCGGTCCGGAATCAAACGCAATCTCCTCCGTATCCTCAATCCCTGTCTCATTTCTGCCTGCATACTCACGCAATTTATCCTTGCACTTATTTGATAAGATCCGAAATATCCAGCTCTTAAATGCATCTTCACTGCGCAGCTTCCTAATCAATGCAAACGCGTCAGTAACAGCATCACTTACCGCATCCTCCGCATCACTTGCATTTCGCAACGTATACAATGCAAAGCGGTACATGTCCTCATATATTCCGGCATATAGTCTGGCAAATGCATCCACGTCTCCACACTTTGCCTGCCTCACAAGCTTCAGATAATTTTCCATAAAAATCCTCATTTCCGAGCAACTTGTTGCGAAGAGGCGACGGGAATCTCAAATTCCCGCAAGCATATTGTTATGCCTTGCCATCAAAGCTATTTGTTTTTGCTCAGAAACAAATAGCCAAAGCCATGGAATGTTTGTTTCATGGCAATCAATTGGGATATCCATTTTTTCTGTCATATATATAGTCTACGGAAGTGCCCATTTTGTTGCAATAAAAATAAAGAGTCGCTTGCGACTCTTTCACACTCGAGCGGTACTGTTTACAGCTAACTTCTTCTCCGCGAGATGTGCATCCCGCCCGGAGGGCTTTTCATTCATAGGACGTAATTTCCTATGAATGAAAAATATCGCCAGTTACATATATAATAGAATTTGTGCTCCATGGGCATTCTATTATCATAAATAAAATGTAACTGACGATAAAAACATTTACTTATAGTATTTATTATTCTGTTTTAAATACAGAAATCTCCGATTTCAGATCATTCATATTATCACCCAGTGACTGTGCTGTCTGATTCATGGTATCTACATTCTCCTGCAGTTTTGCAGCAACACTCTGAACCAGTTTTGTTCCCTCTGCTGTTTCTGCAATAATATCCGAAATATTCTTTACAGCAGCCAAAGCATCCTCACGCTCTTTATCCGCCTGCTCTGTACTTGAAACAATCTCTTTTAATGCATCAAACAGCTTCTGCATACACTGATTCATGTCATCAAATACTCCAACTACTTCCTGCACCGCCTCTGTCTGAAGTGCAACCATATCCCGTGCCTGTTTTGCATTTTCTACGCTGTTTACAGTCTGATCTGTGATATGAGTTACATTGTTCTGAATTTCTCCGGCTGCCTCTGCAGAATGATCTGCAAGTTTCCTGATTTCCTCTGCAACCACTGCAAATCCTCTTCCTGCTTCTCCTGCTCTTGCAGCTTCGATGGAAGCATTTAAGGAAAGCAGATTTGTCTGTTCTGAAATATCTGTAATTGTCTCTACAAACTCGTTGATAATCTCAGATTCTTTTTTGAGCTCCTCAATACTGGTTTCAACTTTAATTGTTACATCTGTTGTCTTTGTTGCTCGTTCGCCCAGAGTCTGAACCATCTGCATACCATGATTGATCATATTTTCAGCTTCAGAAACCAATCCTTCAACCTGACCTACAATACTGCTGACATTCTGTATCTCTTCGGAAAGCGTATCTGTTTTTCTTACACATTCCTCTGCATGTTCAGACTGTTTTGTAATGCCATCATTGATCTCATCAATCGCCTGAATGATATTCACGGAATAATCTTTCATAACATTCGATGCCTGACGTACTTCCTGTGCCGATGACTCTAATGTATCGGTTGCTCCGCTTACCTTTTGGACAAGCTTTTTATTATTATTGATCATATGATTTGCAACCACTGCAAGGTTATTAAATTCATCATGACCTTTTACGCTGACTTTTGTTGTAAGATTTCCCTCTGCAACCTCTTCAAGCCTGCCGGAAATGCGTTTCATATTTTTCTGGATTCCGGTACTGATGATAATACCAATCAACACTGCAACAACGCATGCAATCAGTACGACTGCAATCGTCACATTGCGAATATCATCTGCCTGTCCATTAACGATCTCCATTGGTACAAGTGCACATACAGCGGCATTTGTACGCTCCATCCTGCTGTAAAAGAACAGATAACTTTGTCCGTTTATGCTGACTTCTTTCGTGGTCTGCTGATCTTCAAGATTATTAAAGAAATCCTGTCCATAAAATACAGTTTCTCCATCTGCTCTTGTACTTTCCTGACCATCCGGAAGTTTTTCTGAAATAATCTCTCTTCCCGACTGTGTCACAAACCCAATAATACTGCCATCTCCCATATCGAGGCTGTCTAAGAACTGCTGGATTGCAGATGCCTTGACATCAATAACGATAAATCCTTTACCAGACTGTGGTGTCGTCTGATATGCCATAATATAATCTGACTGTTTTAAACCAAGGGTTTCGTCTAAAGTCTTATGATAATCAACCCATTCTGGTAATTTTTTTCCATTATCAGAATATCCAAGCATTTCATCCTTATACTCTTTGTAGATACCCATTACATTTCCGCCTGCCCTTGTGGATAACATCTGGATATCTTCAATTGTCACAATATGTATATTGCTGATAAATTCGTTTCCTGCCTGAGATGCACGGATACTTGATCCCACACTGTTAATAACAGATTTTTTCCGCGTGGAATCAGTCTCATACAGACCTATCATATATTTCCCAAGATCTGACTGAAATGCATACTTTAATGCCTCTGCCTCAATAAAAGAGTTACTTACATCAATATACTGGTTTGCCATATTGATTGTCTGTTCATTTGAATCCCGGAATGTATCATACATACCGGCAGCTGCTTTTTTATAAGAAAATACCCCAACCAAAATCAAAAACAGGATCGGAACCAGAAAACATAAAAAAATCTTCGCACGTATACTAAACAGTACACTCTTTTTTGTTCCTGTAATTTGAATGTTTGTCTGTTTTGGAACTTTTTTTGACCTTTGTTCTTTCACACCTCTCACAGATGCCTTTTTCTTTTTGTTGGCCATAATGTTATCCCTCTTGAGCAGAATATTCTGCCACTTTCCAATATAATAATATTTAAAATATATACTAGAATATCACAAAAAATGGATTTTAAAAAGTCAATTTTTGTAAATTTTTACTTTTTATTGTCTTTTTATTATATTAATATTTACATATAAAATAAAAGACTTTAGGAAAATCCTAAAGCCTTTTATTTTAAGAGGCGACAATCGGAATCGAACCGATGATAAGGGTGTTGCAGACCCGTGCCTTACCGCTTGGCTATGTCGCCATATATAATTTTAATGACTCCGACGGGAATCGAACCCGTGTTACCGCCGTGAAAGGGCGATGTCTTAACCGCTTGACCACGGAGCCGGAGTATCATCCGGATAAACACGAACTATGATTTATCGGATAAAAAAACTCCCCGAGTAGGACTCGAACCTACGACAGCGCGGTTAACAGCCGCGTGCTCTACCAACTGAGCTATCGAGGAATATTAAATATATAACAAAACGACGTACTTGATACGTCATTTTTATCATATGTATTGTATATTTGATACCTTCAAAACTTCATACAGATTTCCGATTTCTTCGAAAGTGGTCATCTCAATTCCGCTTCGCTTC
>DMYD01000033.1:0-152 GCA_003483745.1 Roseburia sp.
AGGTGAATGCGGTAATTCTCCACAAAACTTAAGAGTTCCATATCTCTTGTCGACATCATTTCATGCAATGATAACGGACCATCCCATTCCTCTGCTCCAAAATGGATCACAAGTGTGATCACCGGTCTGATATGATCTTCCTTTAAATATCC
>DMYD01000033.1:465-603 GCA_003483745.1 Roseburia sp.
AGTGCATCATAAATGGCATTTCTGACCGGCATTGCATAATGCACATCCGTCTGGTTTTCGACACCCAAAAGAACGTAGGATGTTCTTTCATCCTGTTTGACTACCGCAGATTTTAAAAGATCCCGGTATCTCTGCACC
>DMYD01000033.1:912-9329 GCA_003483745.1 Roseburia sp.
CTTTCCTTTTCTTATCTTCACCATCTTTTTCTTTACCGGCTTTTTCTTCATCATCAAACGGCAGTGCAATCTCTGTCGGATCGATTTCTTTCAGATTCGCCGGATCGATCACCTTTTCTCCATTGTAGATCAGATAATTAAATGCATCCGCAAATACGGTATTTTCCCGCATATATTCTTTTGTTACGATGTCCGCTGTCCCCATTCATTTCTCCTCTTCTGTGTTGTCTGGGAGAAATCTCTGGTTCTTTAGAATTCTCCCTGCTTAAATGTGTGGATAATAAAAGCATTGAAAATTCTTATGATTTTGATCTGTTCATAGAATGGCACATATGCCTGTGTAGATAATTCAGAATGTCATGCTTTGAATGGATTTTAGCATATTGCTTATACTATGTCATCAAAAAGACGCTATTTTAATGATATTTGTAATTATTGCACAAAAAATTGGTATCTAATTTCTCCATGTAACCAAAAAAACTCCTGCGCATCACAAGCACATGAGCTTTTTTCTGTCTGATTCGTTTTACAAATATTTCTCTACCAGGATCTCCCCAATCGCCTGGCTTCCCGCCACAATATCGGAATTTCCGGTGATATCCACCGGTTTTCCTTTATAATCCGTGACTTTTCCACCCGCTTCTTCCACGAGCAGCATTCCGGCTGCATAATCCCAGGGTTTTAAACTGCGTTCAAAGTATGCATCGATTCTTCCGGCCGCCACATAAGCCAGTTCTAACGCCGCAGAACCAAGTCTTCGGATATCCGCACAATCCGTAAATACCTTTTCAAAAATTCTGAAGTTTTCTTTCGCCAGTTCGCGGTAATATGGACTTGTTCCTATGGAGATCAGACACTCGGAAAAATTATCTCTTTTGCTGACGGATATTGGGTTTTCATTTAACCAGACCCCTCTTCCCCGTTCAGCTACAAAAACCTCATCAGAATACGGATGATATATGATTCCAAGCGTAAGCACACCCTTTCTTGCAAGTGCCAGTGAAAGTGTACTGTTTCGAAAATCATGGATCAGGTTTGTCGTTCCGTCCACCGGATCTAAGATCCAGACATCACCGTCAAAATCGATATCGCTGTTGTCCTTTTCCTCACCCATAAACTGAATTTTGGGGTACAGTTCATAGAGTGCGGTCTTCACCTGCTCCTGCACTTTAAAATCAATCTGCGTCACAAAATCCGCAACGCCCTTTACCTTGATCTGTGATGATCCCTCGCGATCTAAAAATAACGGCTTGACCTGTTTTACGATCTCTATGACTTTTTGTGTATCAACACGCATGCTACCACTCCCCTTTTTTACAATTTTCTTTTCATTCTGCACAGTATCGCTTATTTTTGCAGTTTTCTTTTCATTCCGCGCAATATTTCTTTATCATTTGCCGATACCCGGTAAGATTCTATCATTTTCTGGATTGCCTTATTGTATGTCTCATCATCCAAATGGTTCCTCAATAAAAATGCGTGTGTCTCCTTCGGAAACTTTGCATACGCGGTTGCAACACCCCACGCAACTCCCATTTTCCGGTAATATCCCGGATGATCCAGGCCGTCCCACACAGAGAGCACCCGTGCGATATATTCCTCTGTCAGAAAATGATCCATCAACATGACAGCAACGACGCGCTGCTCAAATTCCTGATCTGATTTTGCATAAGGCATCAAAAAATTCCATACCTTTTCGCGGTGTTTCTGTGCAATTTTAAAGGTTGCACAAAAGCAGTCATTGACTGACCAGTCATGGATCTTCGGGATAAATGCACGTACATACTCTAAAAGTTCATCGATTTCTCCCTTTGCATATCCGAGTACGAGTCCCTGCAGCATGATCTCCTCATAAGTATCGCAGACAGCGTGGTCTAAATACCCTCGCCAGTCTTCCTTTGCAATCTTTTTTGCAAGCGTACGCAATTTCGGGATACGCACACCTATGATCGGATCTGTTCCGGGAATCAGACCGGATGTAAACTTCTGAAATTTGGGTTCTGCCTCTGCCTCTAACCATGCACGGATCTCTTCGTTTGTCATGTGTGGTTCTCCTCGTTCTTATTGTAAACCAAATGCCTTTGAACTTTTTATTCATGAAAGTCTGTTATATTACAATACCACACGGGACTGTTGAAAACCACCTTTAATTTTCATAAAGTTCTCCATCCACAATACGAACTACTCTCTTCGCATGTTCGGCAACACTTAAGTCATGTGTGATCATGACGATCGTATTTCCCATATCACTCAGACGCTGAAATAGTTTCAGCACTTCTTTTCCACTGTTGCGGTCTAAGGCTCCGGTCGGCTCATCTGCTAAGAGGATTGCCGGCTGTCCGACCAAAGCCCGCGCGATTGCAACACGCTGCTGCTGTCCACCGGAGAGCTCATTCGGTTTATGGTCGATACGCTCTGCAAGCCCTAACATTGCAATTGTATCCATACTTGCATCTCTTGCTTCTTTTAAATTCATTCCGCGCATCAGAAGCGGCATAACGATATTCTGAAGCACATTGTAAGTCGGGATCAGATGATATTTCTGGAAAATAAACCCAATCTTCTGGTTACGGATATTAGTCAGCTCTTTTTCTTTTGCTTTTTCAATCTCCACACCGTCAAGATTGTATGTCCCCTCGTCTAAGACATCCATGCAGCCAATAATGTTCATCAGGGTACTTTTTCCGGAACCGGATGGTCCTAAGATTGCAAGATATTCTCCCTGTTCGACGGTCAGTGAGATGTCTTTTAATACATGCAGGGAACCTGATCCCATCTTGTAGGATTTGTTGACATTTTTCATTGTGATGATCTCGGCTGTATGTTCTGCTGTGGCAGCTTTTTCAGTGTCTGCCGGTATATCTTCATTTGAAAATGGTTTTAGGATTTGTGCTGCGTCCATTTGTGCTCCTTTCTGTGTGTGTGGATCGTATGACTCGTATGGCTCGCATGGCTGATTGTAAAACTCAGCTTTACGATCAGCCATGCTACCGTTATGTTACTGTAACATCCAGATTTCTTCGATCACTTCGTTGCCGTCAGTGTCTGTTTCTACCAATATTTTCAGAAGATCACCTGCAGCAAGACGTGAGAAGGTGGTCGTAGTGTCAGATGTTGTATGTACGGTTACTCCGACATGGATCATGGTTGTGACTGTCTCGCCTGTCATATCGGACATGCCGCCCGGTGCGCCCTGCGGCATCTCAGTGCTGTCCATATCGGGCGGTGTCTGACCTCCACCGGACGATACATCCATCCCCGGCGGTGTTCCCATATCAGATTTATCCCCGTCTGAATCCGTACCACTGCTCTTATCGCTCTGACCTGTAGAACCTATGCCGCCATCATTATTATCTCTCTGCCCTGCAGAATCTGTACCGCCATCATTATTATCTCCCTGACCTGTACTGTCCGAACCGGCGCCATCTTCCGCCTCAGCCTTCTCCTTCGCCCGTTCTTCCGCCGCCTTCGCCACCGACTCATCCACTTCCGTGTAAGTGACCTCATTCCCCTCAATCGACGAAACATACGCATATACATATTTCTGATTATCCCTAAGCGCACTTTCCACCTCAACTCCACCCATCTTCCACATTACACATGCAGCAATGAGTACAATCACTAATAAAATTACAACCACAATCGTTACTTTCTTCTTCATCAACCGCCTTAAACCTTTCCTTCTAAAAGCCTATCGAAAACCCTGCAAAACTCTCTATAACGTAAATTCATTGTGACAGACCAACGACTGAAAAAGAAGGTGCTGGGGAGCCGTCTGTACTTAGCGCATGTATTTTATGCGCTTAGTATCCGCTACGAGCGACACGCAGCGCAAGCGTGCCTTCGTTTCAGTTGTTGGTCTGTCACAATGCTCACAGCCTAAACCAGAGTTTTGCAAGCCTTTTCAAAACTTTTATTCTGCCCCCAGCGCCTCCACCGGCACCAGTTTCGACGCCTTATACGCCGGATAAAATCCAAACAATGTTCCTGTAATAAGAGCAAACAACAGAGCAATGAAAAACGCTGCCGGTGTCAGTTCGACACGCACGCCAAGATACTGCGCCACCGGAGTGACAAGCAGGCTTGCCACAATGCCAAGCACACCACCGATCAGGCTGATTGCAGCCGCCTCCGCTAAGAACTCAAACAAAATATTACTCTGGGAACAGCCGATCGCTTTTAAGATACCGATCTCATTGGTGCGCTCTTTGACCGAGACAAACAGTACGTTCATAATACCGATACCACCGACCACAAATACAATAGCCGCCATGGCGATCAGAAGCATCGTCAATATCTTATTGGATGCCGATGCGGCTTCCATCTTGCTTCCCGCATCCTCAAAGGTAAATTCTGCATTTGGATAGGAAGTCGCAAGCACTTCCGTGATCTCCTCCGTGACACCGGACACATTGTTTACGTCCTCAGCGATCACGGTGATGGTCGGGCTTACATTTGTTCCCACTAAATATTTGACTCCGGTCGCATATGGAATGAAAATGGAATCATCCGGGCTGATGCCGGATGCCACCGTACCCATCGAGGAAAGCACCCCGTTTACTACATAAGAGCGGTCATCAATATAGATCACACTGCCATATGCATCGATCGCACTTCCAAAAATCTCTTCTGCGACGGAAGCCCCGAGCACGCAGACTTTTTCTTTATTTTCATCATCGGATTCCGTGATAAAATCTCCGACTGCAAGGCTTAAATTACTGATGGCTGCATAGTTGTCCTTGACTCCTGCGATCGAATAGGTCTGTGCCTCGTCGAGATCACCGCCATCCACGGTAGACCTTGTCGTATAGGAGATCGTTGCCGCTGAGATCCCGGAGACAAAAGTTTCAATATCGTCCACGTCATCTTCATCTAACGTGATATTTTCCTGGTTCATGCGGTCTTCCATATCACTGCCGCCGCCAAAAAGACCTCCCATGTCACCCGGCATGCCGCCTCCGTCACCACCATTTCCACCTCCGGGGCCACCCGACGGTCCACCGCCGGAAGAGTCGCCACCGCCCGTAAATCCTCCCGAAGGTCCACCGGAAGCCCCTGACCCTCCCGATGAACTGCTGCCAGACGGTGCACCTCCGCCAGTCGGCATCATCATCATTCCTAAGTCGGAGGAGTCATCCGAACTTTGATTTCCACCGCGGTTTTTATCACCGCCGTCATAAGAAATATCGATTGCACCTGCATTTAAGTTTTTAAACTGATCTGCCACATCCTCCTGACCGCCTTTTCCTATGGCGATCACCATCACGATCGTAGCCGCACCGACAATAATACCGATCGATGTCATGATTGTTTTAAATTTATTCTGGGTAATATTGATCCAGACAAGTCTTAATAATTCCAATGGTTTCATTCGCCCGTCACCTGACTTTCTATCAGAACCGTCTCTCCCTCGGGAAGTCCCTCTGTGATCTCCACATTGACACCATCGGAAAATCCGGTCGTTACTTCTTTTTTCTCAATGGTTCCGTCACTGTCTTTGACTTTCACATAAGATGCCGTTCCCTCGTTGATGATCGCTTTATTGGAAACATAGACAACGTCTGCTACCTGTTTTTCAATAAATGTCACATTTCCGGTCATATCCGTATAAATACCGTCCACATCACCATTTATTTTTACGGTCACATTATAAGAAACCGTAGAAGAACCGCTCGATACGGAAGTATCAATGCTTTCGACCTCACCGGAAAACGTCTGGTCCTCGTAGGCATTCAGTTCGATCATGACCTCATCCCCGATCGCAATCTCAGAGATATCCTCCTCAGACACAGATACCGTCATCGTCACTGCATCTGTGTCTGCAAATGTCACAATGCTCGTACTTGCAGACAGATCATCTCCTGCCTCATATCCGACCGACATAATCGTGCCGTCGTAATCTGAATAAATCGTTCCATCTCCGACAAATGCTTCAAATTCAGATAAAGCCTCTTTGGCATCTGTCAAAGTGTCCTGCGCCGTATCCACTGATACATCTACCCCTGTCACATCTGCTGAATACTGGCTGTCTGCATTTTCGTAGGATAACATTGCTTCTTTGTATTTTTTCTCTGCCTCCACGGATTTTGTGGTGTATGCACTTTTTACCGCTTTTAATTTGTTATACAGTTTGTCATAATTTTCCTGTTCATCTGCAAGTGACTCACTTAAATCCATTCCACTATCAATCATTTCCTGATAGTAGGTGAGAAGTGCCTGTGATTCATCCACTGCCTCCTGAACTTCATCCACCGCATCCTGCAGTTCACTGATGGTTGCCTCATATTCTTCCTGTGCCACGCTTCCCTCCGCCACACTTAAATGATAGGAATAGCTCGCACTTACCTTTTCTTTTGCCGAACTGAGTGCTGCAGAGTTATAATCTGCCGAAGCTTCCGTCACAGCTTCCTTTAATTTTTTCCGATATTTTTCAACGCTCTCATCTGTCAGTTTCAACAACGCATCGCCTGCTTTTACCTGCTGTCCGACCGAAACATACACTTCCTCTACCTCCAGTGCCACCGATGAATGATTGGTGGATGTTCCTGTTGTCTGGGTTCCACTTGTCTGACTGCTGCCAGAATTTGAAGACGTACTGATATCTTCATCCATATCCTGTGAAATGCTTCCGATCGTCACGCTTCCACTCTCCGTAATTCCAACGGTAAGCGTTCCGTATTCTGCTGTCGTCTCTTTATAGACCGTCTCTGATTCCCCACTGTCCGAAGTCAGTCGGTCATTTTTTGCGGACAGTTCATACATGCTATCCTTTTCTGTTCTCTGCTCCTGCGTTTGCTCTCGTTTGATTTCTCCCTCCGTATCTTCTTGGCACAAGCAGGACAATACCTTGATGCACCAGAGCCCGGGACATATTCAACGCCGCACACCGTACAATTTTTAGCGGGCATTGCTGCCCACCGTTTTGTAGGTATGATATGTAATTCATCGACAAAGCCGATGAATTTATAGTAAATCTTGATTTCCTGCTTCACTGTTCCGTCTGCCATCTTCTCACGCTCCGAAACAAGTATCTTGTCTATGAGTGCGTTTATAACTGTTGCATCCAGTTCTTTTAAGCCTTGATAATTTCGGATAAGGGCGAGGAAGTCACGGATTCCCCGTGATTTCTCGTAGCTTTCATTAAGAGTTTCCGTCACCTCTTTCAGCCTTGCTTCAATTTCAAGCTGCTCTTTCTGGTATTTCCCCGACATCATCTCAAAATTCCGCTCGGTAATACGCTCCATGACCTTATCCTCGTAGAGAGAGGAAAACAGCCTGTCCAGTTCCGCAAGGCGTTTGTTCAGCTTCTTACGTTCTTTCTCTAATGCTTTCGCCCTGCTCTGGTCTGTTTCCGTGAGCCGCTTTTCTATGGCCCTGACCGCCTTTTCATCATTCACTGCCATATCCGCAAAACAGTTGATGTCGGCAAGAACGGCATTGAATAAATCCCTTGCTTCTATATTGTGGGCACTACACTCGCTTCTTCCGTTTCTTGCATAATTATTACATGAATACTGTACACAGTCGATAATCTCTGGGCGTTTCCTCCTGTGTACGTTCATTGCCCGCAGAGCACATCCGCAGTCCACACACTTGATAACGCCTGCAAAAATATTTACAAATCCTCCCTTGTTCTGTGGAAGCCTACGACTTGTAATAAGCTGTTGGACAATATCAAATTCCTCCTGCGTGACTATTCCCTCATGGGTATTGGGTATCACTTCCCATTCTTCGGGCAGCTTAGAGGGGCGTTTCTTGCTTTTCATATTGGCGGCAATCCGTTTGTAGCCTACAAGATTTCCCGCATATATCGGGCTTCTTAAAATGCTCCTCACGCTGTTCCCACTCCAAATATAGCGTTTGTCCTCGTTCCCCTCAAAATGACGTTCAAAGCCTGTTTCGCCACGCTCCGCCGCATAAGCGGCAGGGCGTAGGATATGCTGTTTATTAAGATGTCTGCAAATTTTGGCAACTCCATTCCCTTTTAATGCAAGGTCGAATATCTCTTTTACAACATGTGCCACTTTATCATCTATCAGCAGATGGTTGTGGTCGGCAGGGTCTTTGATATAGCCATAAGGGGCGGTAGTTCCCATGAATTTCCCCTGTTGAAACCTCGCCCGATATGCCGATTTTATCTTAACAGATATGTCAGCGGCATACATTTCGTTTAAAATGTTGCGGAAAGGCGTGATGTCCATAGCAGATTTATTCAAGGTATCTACGCCGTCATTGACCGCTATATACCTCACGTTATGCTCTGGGAAGAAAACTTCCAGATATAACCCACAATCAAGATAGTTTCTCCCCAGACGGGATAAATCTTTCGTAATCACGCAGTTTATCAGACCGCTTTCAATGTCTTTTATCATATTCTGGAAACTTGGTCTTTGGAAATTTGTACCAGAATAACCATC
>DMYD01000041.1 GCA_003483745.1 Roseburia sp.
TGTGGCGGAGTGACGTGTGCGTCTTAAATGTGCCATCCGGGCACATTAAGACTTGTGCTGCCGTCCGTGGCAGCACAACACTGTATTGCGGACAGGCAGTCTAAGATTGACTAATTTTCTCCCAAAGTCACAAAACGAGTCCTGGCTTGATGCGATTTGCCAGCCGCAAGGTTGTGAACCACCCTTCGCTGGGGAACTCATTTTACAACCTTGGGTAGTGCGTAAATTTTTAGTGTTTTATGTGTGAATCTGATTAAAAAAATATTTTCAAATAACTATATTCAATAGTTTATTATTTTTTTGATTACACTGGCAAAAACCTCGATATATAACACTATGCTCATATTTATTACCATACACATTTGAAAATATTTTGTGTTATTGGTCTGGAAATTTACGAAAAAATTCATGTAATACAATGTAGCAGATGGAAAATCTGGGAAGCCATTAGGTTGAATATTAATGATACAGCACATTAGCATTTTAAGTATATTTCCATTTGTGCGAATATCGAAAATCCGCACCTACGCCCCCAGTTTTGAGATGAACCGCCCACCCAAATGGTGTTTCATAACCTGGAGGCTGGCATCTTGCGCAAAGCCGAAGTAATTTTGTGACTTTGGGAGAAAATTAGAAAATCAATCTCAATCTGATAATGGTCAGATTGAGATTGTGTGTCTATAGGTACACAGTGATGTTCTGCCACGGATGGCAGAACAAGGCAGCATCGAGTCATGGATGACTCGTTGTTGCCGGTCACGTCACTCCGAGAAAATCTAACCCAGACACACTTAGACTTTTCTTATTTTCGTACAACGGAACCAAAATTAACTCCGGCTTTGCGTAAGATGATGCCACTCACAAGCCTGCGACACACCATTTGGACGGGCGACGCATATCACCCACAAACCATCATTTGGCGAATCAACTGTTTAACACACACCAAAAAGCGGCTGTAACAACAATCCCCTGTTACAGCCGCTCATTCTTTTTATTCTGCCGACACAACAATCTTCCTCAAAGATCTGCTGCCAAAAGCTCCTTACTCCTCAGCAGCTAATGTCTCCTCGTACTTTTCCAAGATCAGTTTCTGGATCCGCTCTCTCGTTCCGGAGTTGATCGGATGTGCAATATCACGGTATTCTCCATCTGCAGCCTTGCGACTTGGCATTGCAATAAAAAGACCTTTTTCCCCTTCAATGATCTTGATATCATGTACCACGAATTCCTCATCGATCGTGATTGAAACTACCGCTTTCATCTTGCCTTCTTTTTCAACTTTTCTGATCCTTACGTCCGTTATCTGCATGTCTTATGTCCCCCTTTAAGTTGTTTTACCCTTGTCCCAAAAATGCATTTTTACAACACGTAGCGCTCATTATTCTCAGAAACAATCTTAATACCATTGTCCCCACAATAATATGTATTTGCTTTCAATGTATCCCTGCTCTCAACGATACAGTTCTCAATATGTGTGTTATCACCAATATATACATCATTTAAAATGATGGAGTTTTTGATCACACAGTTCTTTCCAACAAATACCTTTTTGAATAAAATAGAATTCTCCACCTTACTGTTCACGATACATCCACTCGCGATCAGGCTGTTGCGCACATCGGAACCTGCATTATATTTTGCAGGTGGCAGATCATCAACCTTCGAGTAAATCTTTGGCTCATCATGGAAAAAGTATCTGCGCACTTCCGGTTTCAGGAAATCCATATTGGTCTGGTAATAAGACTCAACGGTCGCGATATTGCTCCAGTATTCTTTCATCTTGTAACCATAGATACGTTTCATATTCTTATAACGGATCAGAATATCCGTAACGAAATCCCAGCGTCCTTCCTCTGCACTGCGCTCTAACATCTCGATCAGCTGTCTTCTGCGCACGATATAAATACCGGTAGAAATCGTATTCGACTGGGATACCATCGGTTTCTCCTCAAACTCTACGATTCTGGAGTCCTCATTCATCCGTACCACACCAAAACGGCTTACATCCACATCCGGTGCCATATCCTTGCACACTACCGTGATATCTGCTTTCTTTTCAATGTGATACTCGAGTACTTTATTATAATCAATCTTATAAACACAGTCACCGCTCGTAATGATAACATACGGTTCGTGGCGTTTCTTTAAGAAACTGATATTCTGATACATGGCATCTGCTGTTCCACGATACCACCAGCTATTGTCAACCGTAACTGTCGGGTTAAATACGAACAGACCTCCCTGTTTTCTTCCGAAATCCCACCATTTTGAGGAACTCAGATGCTCATTTAAGGATCTGGCACTGTACTGTGTCAGTACTGCAACTGTCTGTATATGTGAATTGCTCATATTGCTGAGTGCGAAATCAATGCTTCGATAGCTGCCCCCAACAGGCATTGCTGCAATCGCTCTCTTATTGGATAGTTCCTGCATACGGCTGTTATTACCGCCAGCTAAAATAATACCTATTGCCTTCATTCTGAGTCACCTGCCTTAATAATTACTTCACCGCTTCCAAGAATTCCATCCGGATAATCTTCCTTTTCCGTTACTCCGGAAATTGCCGTGTTCTTTCCTATCTGAACGCCATCCGGCACCACAGAATCTTCACCTATTGTTACAAGACCAAAAGAATATATACTTGCATTCAGCTTGTTCGGTGCTTCCTCACCGACTCCAAGCACCACATTGTTGCCAATGCGGCAGTTTTCTGCAACGATTGACTTATCTATCGTGACACCTTCACCAATCTGTGTCCCTTTCATAATTATTGAGTTTCTTACTACGCTGCCCTTACCGATCGTAACACCTGCACCGATGACAGAACTATGTACTTCTCCATAGATCTCAGATCCCTCACCGATGATGCTCTTCTCAACCACAGAATCTTCTGACAGATACTGCGGCTCAATGATATCGCTCTTTGTATAGATCTTCCAGTATTCCTCATAAAGATTGAACTCCGGAATCAGATCGATGAGTTCCATATTTGCTTCCCAGTAGGAGCCTAGCGTTCCAACATCCTTCCAGTAGCCGTTAAATTCATAAGCAAAAAGACGTTTTCCTCTCTCATGACAATATGGAATTATGTGCTTTCCAAAATCACAGCCACTCTGGTCTTTCATGGCATGCAATGCTTCTTTTAAAACATTCCAGCTGAAAATATAGATTCCCATGGATGCAAGATTACTTCTCGGCTCTGCCGGTTTCTCCTCGAAATCCTGTATTTTTTTATTTTCATCTGCAATTACAATTCCAAACCTGCTTGCTTCCTCGATTGGTACCGGCATCGTTGCAATCGTCACATCCGCATGATTTTCTTTATGGAAATCGAGCATCACCTCATAATCCATCTTATAAATATGGTCACCTGATAAGATCAGGACATATTCCGGGTTATAACTCTCCATATAATTCATGTTCTGGTAGATTGCATTTGCTGTTCCACTGTACCACTCACTGTTGTTGCTCTTCTCATAAGGTGGAAGAACCGTTACACCACCATTGTTACGGTCAAGATCCCACGGAATACCGATTCCGATATGGGTATTTAAACGTAATGGCTGATACTGTGTCAGAACACCAACGGTATCAATTCCTGAATTAATACAGTTGCTGAGCGGAAAATCGATAATACGATACTTTCCTCCAAACGCAACTGCCGGTTTGGCAACCTTTGCTGTAAGCACTCCAAGACGGCTGCCCTGTCCTCCAGCCAATAGCATGGCTATCATTTCTTTTCGAATCACGTCAATCACCTCTCGTCACTTTCTAGTCAATCCATTCCTTTTGGTATTTTTAATTATACCACACTTCCAATCTTATGTACATCATTTTTCACAATATTTTTTTCTGTTTTTACATATTTTTGACACATTGCACAAATTGATAAAATTTTATCTACAATTCATTTTTTCTGTCGAAAAGATTTTTCCCCAAAAGAATTTGCAAATTCATTCTATACGGGTATAATGAAACAAACAGAATTATTAATAAAACAGGCAGGTATCAATAAATGTATAAAATCGATTTCAACCAGCCGCTGCACATCCATTTCATCGGGATCGGCGGTATCAGCATGAGTGGTCTTGCTGAAATACTTTTAGAAGAACATTTTACCATCTCGGGATCCGACGCAAAGGAATCTGAACTGACCAGACATTTAGAGCACATGGGTGCCCATATTTTTTACGGTCAGAAGGCCGAAAATCTCATCGATGGCATTGATCTTATCGTCTACACCGCTGCCATCCGGGAAGACAATCCGGAATATGCAGCCGCAAAAGAACGCGGGATCCCGATGTTAAGCCGTGCCGAACTGCTTGGCCAGATTATGGACAATTACAATCATTCCATTGCGGTTGCCGGCACACACGGGAAGACGACGACCACCTCCATGATCAGCCAGATTCTTCTTGCTGCAAAGGCTGATCCTACCATTTCCGTCGGTGGAATTTTAAAAGCCATCGAAGGAAATATCAAAGTAGGCAAGTCCGATATTTTCGTATCCGAAGCATGCGAATATACCAATAGTTTTCTCCATTTTTATCCACGATACAGTGTTATCTTAAACGTGGAAGCGGAACACCTTGACTTCTTTAAAGATATTCAGGACATCCGCAATTCATTCCGAAAATTTGCAGGAAATACAAAAAAAGACGGTGCGATCATCATAAACGGCGGGATTGAAAACTACACGGAACTCACAGACGGCTTATGTCCACAGGTGATCACCTTCGGTCTGAATGAATCCTGTGACTATTATCCTGCTGACATCACATTTGACGAAACAGCATGCGCTTCCTTTACGGCAATGCATCACGGTACTCCGGTTATGAATGTAAAACTTCATGTTCCGGGCATGCACAACGTATCAAATGCGCTTGCAGCGATCGCACTCTCCCTTGACCTTGGCATTTCAAAGGATGCGATCCTTGCCGGATTATCCGCTTTCGGAGGTGCTGACCGCCGATTCCAGTACAAAGGATGTGTGGACGGTGTGA
The DNA here is from genome assembly GCA_003483745.1 of Roseburia sp. Classification (GTDB taxonomy): domain Bacteria; phylum Bacillota; class Clostridia; order Lachnospirales; family Lachnospiraceae; genus Roseburia. Next base: position 5,004 of record DMYD01000041.1, read on the forward strand.
CCATCATTGATGATTACGCTCATCATCCGACGGAAATCCGTGCAACATTGACCGCTGCAAAAAATTATCCACATAAACGTCTGGTCTTAGCTTTCCAGCCGCACACCTATTCCAGGACAAAAGCATTTTTAGATGATTTTGCAGATGTACTGTCCATGGCAGACGTGGTCGTTCTTGCCGATATCTATGCTGCCCGTGAAAAAAATACTTATGGAGTCAGCTCCAGAGACATTCTTGAAAAATTAAAGGAAAAAGGAACAGAATGCTACTATTTTCCTTCTTTTGAAGAAATTGAAAAATTTTTATTAAAAAATTGTATAAACGGTGATCTGTTGATAACTATGGGTGCCGGAGATATCGTAAACGTTGGTGAACATCTTCTTGGTCGATAAGTTATCCACATTATCCACATTCGATTGGGGAAAACTTCAACCATCGAATGTGGATTTTTTTTGTTAACATAACACATACCCGTTTTGTCATTTCGTTTTCTTTTATCCCCCTTATTTTCTGTATTCCGGCACAGTTGCCATAACTTCCGTTTTTTTGAATCCACTTTTTTATCCACATTATCCACATTCCCCGCAGCCCTTGATTTTACAGCGTTTGTATTCAAAAATGTTCTTCTCTTTTTTCTTTTCCTATGCTATAATTTGTGGCGCAACAAAGATTTATACTTATACTTTTAGAATATTATCGAAAGAGGTTTTCCTTCATGGCTAAAATACTAATCCACAGTGACAGTGCATCTTCTGCCACAAGTGTATCAAATATTTTTATTGATGAATATATGTCTGACGCAAACGGAGAATTTGTAAAAATCTATCTTTATCTGCTGCGTCTGATGAATGCCCCGGATTCCGCTTTTTCGATTTCTTCGATTGCAGATAAATTTGAACACACGGAAAAAGATGTCAAACGTGCCCTAAGTTACTGGGAACGCATGCATCTGCTGCGTTTGGAATATGACACGGAGCACAACCTCACAGGTGTCTGTCTGATTGATTCTGCCTCCAGAGATAAAACGGGCGCAGACGATGAATTTACGGAACATGATACTTCCGCCGAAGCATTATCAGCAGACGGCATCTCCACCTCTGAGGATGCCCGCATTTCCACAGACGATGATAACATTCCTTCTGCAAATACGGAAAGTTTTCCTCCAAAGCGAGATTACACCCGTGATGAATTGAAACAGTTTCAGGAAAATGACCAGATTGTAGAACTTCTTTTTATTACCGAACGCTATCTCGGACGCCCGCTCAGCCAGACCGACACAAATACTCTTTTATATTTATACGAAGAGCTTTCTTTTTCACCGGATCTGATCGAATATCTGGTGGAATACTGTGTGAGTAAAAATCATACCGCTATCCGTTACATCGAAGCTACGGCGTTAAAATGGGCAGAAAGCGGCATCCGGACTGTAACTGCAGCCAAACAGGAAGCAAAGATCCACAGTCCGGCTTACTATGCAGTAATGCGTTCTTTTGGAATTACCGGAAGGAATCTGGTTCCATCCGAGACAGACTATATTGAAAAATGGCGTTGTGAGTATGGTTTTTCGATCGACATCATCTGTGCTGCATGTCAGCAGACCATACAGAGCATCCACCAGCCGAGTTTTCCTTATACCGATAAAATGCTCTCGAACTGGCGTAAATTAAACGTACATACCATGGAAGATGTAAAACGTTTAAATCTTGAACATAAAGAGCGTGCAAAGACATCTGCACAGGAGGCTGCCGGTCCCAAAAACAAGTTTACAAGCATCGGACAACGCTCCTATGAATATGATGAGCTTGAAAAAATGTTACTGACAACCAATTCAAAACACTGATACCATAGAGTAGTGTGAAAACATTGTCTTCATACTAAAACAGGCAAAAATGGAGATTAGGATAAGAACATGCCTCTGACAAATTCGCAATATGATGAGATTATACGGGCATATGATGCCCGGCAGTTAAAAAATGAACATGACAGGGAAGAACGGACCCACTATGCCTACATTAAGATCCCGCGTCTCCGCGAGATTGACGATGCCATTGCGACCTGCTCCGTTGCACAGGCAAAAAAGCTCTTAGACGGTGATACCATGGCTCTTAATACCCTGAAAGAACAGATTGCCTCCTACCGCAGTGAGAAAAAGGATCTTCTGAAAAAAGCAGGGTTTTCTGCCGATTATCTTAAGACCTCTTACGAATGCCCGGATTGTAAGGATACCGGTTTTATCGACGGAAAACGCTGCCACTGTTTTACGCAGGCTGCGATTGATTTGGTCTATACCCAGTCGAATTTAAAAAGCATCCTGCTCCGTGAGAATTTTTCCACATTTTCTTATGACTATTATTCTGATAAAGACATAAACCCTGCAACCGGGTTATCATCTTTGGTAACAGCAAAAGATGCCGTTGCCAAATGTCATGACTTTATCGATCACTTTGATGATACATTTTCCAATCTTTACTTTTACGGAGATACCGGTATCGGCAAAACGTTTCTGTCAAACTGCGTTGCAAAAGAGCTGATGGACCACGGTCATTCTGTAATTTACTTTACGGCGTTCCAATTATTTGATATATTAAGCAAGGGTGTATTTGCAAAAGATGAGGAAGCCATTGCCGCAAATGAAAATATTTTCACCTGTGATCTTCTGATCATCGACGATCTTGGCACAGAACTGACAAATTCTTTTACAACTTCCCAGTTGTTTTTGTGCTTAAACGAAAGGATACTGCACCGGAAATCAACCATCATTTCCACAAACCTTGGATTATCACAGCTTACCGATCTGTATTCGGAACGAATTTTATCGAGAATCATGGATAATTATGTTCTGATCAAATTATTCGGGGAAGATATCCGGATGCAGAAACGAAGACGCTGACCTTCCTATAAACACAGGATACATTTTCTGCCTTCAATTAGAGCAATCTATTGAAATACATGTAAACAAATTTTTATGGAGGAACCATTCAATGCCAAACGATGAAAGAAACCTAGAAACCTTACCTGATGGAGCACTTGGTCTGATCCCGCTTGAGAGCTGCAAAGAGCTTGGTCTGAAAGTAGACAAGTATCTGGTTGGCTGGAGAGAAAAAAGACAGCATCAGCATGCATCTGATCTTGCCTTTAAGGATTACCGCCGCGATTCTTACATCATCTCTACCGCTGTTCCGCGTTTTGGAACCGGTGAAGCAAAAGGTGTGATCAAAGAGTCTGTCCGTGGATACGATCTGTACCTGATGGTCGATGTGACAAATTACAGCCTTACCTACTCTGTATGCGGCCATCAGAACCATATGTCACCGGATGACCACTACGCAGATTTAAAACGTATTATCGCAGCCGTCGGCGGTAAAGCAAGACGCATCACAGTCATCATTCCTTTCTTATATGAAAGCCGTCAGCACAAACGTACTTCCCGTGAATCTTTAGACTGTGCTTTAGCATTACAGGAACTGACTGCAATGGGCGTAGATAACATCATCACATTTGATGCACATGACCCGCGTGTGCAGAATGCGATCCCGTTAAAAGGCTTCGAGACCGTACAGCCTGCTTACCAGTTCGTAAAAGGTATCTTACGCGAAGTAACCGACTTAAAGATCGATTCCGATCATATGATGGTAATAAGCCCGGATGAAGGTGGTACCAACCGTGCTGTATATCTTGCAAGCGTTCTCGGATTAGATGTCGGTATGTTCTATAAGAGACGTGATTACAGCCGTATCGTAGACGGACGCAACCCGATCGTTGCACATGAATTCTTAGGTTCCTCCGTTGAAGGAAAAGATGTTATCATTATCGATGATATGATTTCTTCCGGTGAAAGTATGATCGATGTTGCAACAGAGTTAAAGAAACGTAAAGCAAACCGTATCTTCGTCGTTGCAACTTTCGGACTCTTCACAAACGGTTTAGAGAAATTTGATCAGGCAGTTGCAGATGGAACGATCTACAAAGTCGTTACCACTAACCTTACCTATCAGACACCGGAACTCTTATCCAAACCATATTACATCAGCTGTGACATGAGTAAATACATTGCTTATATCATTGATACCTTAAACCATGATTCTTCCATCAGCGATCTGTTAAACCCGTATGACAGAATCGAACGTCTGGTATCTAAATACAAAGCAGAGCAGAAGTAATTGATCCTGAATATTAAAAAGCCGGTACTTTTTGTGCCGGCTTTTTTAATTCATAGGACATTACGTCCTATGAATTAAAAAGAAACCGCCATACCCACTTGTACAACGGTTTCTTCTTATCTCATTTCTATGTAAGTCTGTCTGACAAACGCTTCTAAAACAGATCAACTCTTCCTGCAAACTTCTGGTTGATCACATAATAAGCTGCAAATTCTTCCGGTTTTAAATATACCTGAAGGCTCTTGATCGATGATGCTCTGTGGCCATCTGCAACAAATTCACTTTTTGCTTTCTCGATCACTTCTGCAACAATCGCTTCATTCCCCTGATACTGGATATATACTTCCGGTTTTAATTCTTCTTTTGCTGCTTTCGCTGCTTTTTTGGCTGCTCTTGACGGTTTCTTTTCTTTTACAGGTTTTGCTGTCTCTTTTGTCTCAGCTGCTGCCTCTTTTACTGTCTCTGTCTTTACTGCTGTTTTTTCTTCTACAGCTTCTTTTACTGCTGTGGTCTTCTCTGCTACTGCTGCTTTCACCTCAGATGCAGATTCTTTCACTGCTGTTTTTGCTGCCACCGCTACATTTTTTGCTGCCTGTAAAACTTCTCCGGTCTTCTCGTTTGTCTTCGGCTCTGCTGCTTTTACCTGATCATTCTTTTCTGCTTTGGCTGCATTATTTTTTGCTACGATTCCTTTTGCCATAATGAATTCCCTCCTCAACAAAAATTACTCACAAACTAAAAACTTTTCCATTGCGTCTAATGCTTCTTCTTCATCGCTTCCTTCTGCAACAATATTTACTGTCATACCCTTTGAAGGATTAAATGCCATGATTCCCATGATACTCTTTGCATTGATCCGGCGGTTATTGCTCTCAAGGATAATCTCACTGTCAAAGCGGCATGCCACCTGAACCAGTTCTGCAATTGGATTATCATGTTCTTTTGAAACATTCGAAACCACTACTTCTTTTCTGCTCATATTCATCCTCTTCCTCTTTTCAAGTACTTCTCAAAATATAACCCATTCGACTTTAATTTGCAATACATCTCTCTTAAATCTGTTAAAGTTCAACGAACTATTCTATGGAAGAACTGTTTTTTTATGCAGTTTTCTTGTTTTTTTCATGTATTTATTTTTCATAAACACATTTAAAGCCTGCAATCAGATGCCTTCTGATTTATTTCAAATATGTGAAGAAAACATTTCCAGCTGCCTTAAACACTTCATCTGCCTCCGTTATGCTCTGTTTAAAATTACTTTCAGATGATGAGTCAAAAATAATAACATTATTGGCATCATATCCTACCACCAGTACGGCTTCATTGCTTCCTGTCATTGCAAATACAGGATTACCACAACTTACATAGTAAAGGACTTCCTCCACACTGCATCCGGTCAGATCTAAAATTCTGGCATCTTTCATCGTATTACTCAAAATATTCTTCGGTGTTTCACCACCTGCAATCAATGCACTTACACTGATATTAATTCCCTCCTTCTCAAGCATTGCATTGATACACTGTGCAATACTGCCGGAAGAAGCATCTTCCGCGCCGACTGCGATATCGGAAAGAGCCGGTTTGATCGCATCTCTGGAACGCTTCCAGATATATTCCTGATTCTCTCCTACCACGACTCCCATTTTTTCATTTGCTTTTGTGATCGCATCTGCCACCTGATCTGTGGTATAAACCACATCACCCTTTACATAAACATAATATTTTCCATTATCCCCCTGATCCTCAAGCGTGAGTGTGCGATCCTGCTCTAATATGGTTTCTCTTGGAGTCAGCAGCCTCGGTGCTTTCTCTCCCACATTTTCCGACAGAGAGATTTCATACTGAGTTTCTTTGCTGTCAGAACTGCTGCTTACAATAGAAACTATTTTATTTCCATCTCCCTCCCGGTTCATGATCATATCCTGATCTGCATCCACATATGCGGTTCCATTATACTGTATACGGTTTAAGTACATGGTATAATCTTCAATATCAACCCCGGAAACATAATATCCATTTTTTTCGTATGTCTTTAAAACGGACGGTGTATCGGATGATACATCTAAAATTTTAATCTGGTACATCGGGAAGATCACATTTCCTGCAGCCTCTGTTGATACATCCGCCGCATTCGCTACACCATATACAAAATCATCTCCCATAAATCCAAGCGGTTTTACATATTTTCCACTGCCCTCTGTTATAGTGGCTGTTTTTTCATTGGAAAAATTAATGATTGAGATCGTGTCACTCTGTCCGTTCTGGCTGTCCTTCGTCCATGCAAAATAACGGTCAGATTCCGAAACTGCATATATTTCTTTGTCTAATCCCTTGATCAGTTCTTTCATCTCCAGCGTACCAAGATCAATTCCATATACACTGCTATTCACCATTAAATATAATTCTCCGCCCTCATTCACATACATCAGCTGACCAAGTTCGGATTTCATGACTTCGTATGATTTATCGGAAGAAATAAATGCCAGTTCCTCGTTTGTGTTTGAAAGGCTGTCATAATGATTGACTTCAATTCCCACTTCACCCTCATGGTTTCCACGGTTCATATAACCATATACAATATAATCAAGACTTCCCGCCTCATCGATCCTGACAATCTTAATATCATGTTCCCCATAATTTTCGCGGCTGTCAATTCCTTCATACCCGCGGAAACTAAACACTTTCGCAAGTGTATTTTCCGTCTCATTATAACTCCAGAGTTCGCCCTCCTGCACAAATGCAACTGCGGTTCCCGTTTCATTTGCCTGATATTCCACATTTCCGGAGCGTATTCCCAGTTCAATATAATTATCAAAAAAGCTTGCATTTTCCCCGCGGAAGATCTGATTCATGCGGCGTTCAAAATTGAGCAGATACATCCGGTTACTTGTATAACGTACCCGGTAATATTCTTCCACATTATAGTACTCGCTCTCGCCACCTTCCCCGATACTCGTCACAACGTAATTCAGCACGATCACGTTATAAGTGTCTGTAATCTCTTTTATCGATGGCACCGGTGTTGTTAACCTCTCTCCGTTAAAATCCGCCCAGGCGAGCTGTTTTAACGAAGAATTTAATGAAACAAACTGTAATGTAGTGTTGTCTCCGGTTGTTTTTTCCATATAGGTCGAAAGTGTTCCCGATGTCTCACTGTTAAACGTGGTATTATGAAACTCTTTTACAAATTTTAAGGATTCATCGGCATGTGCATTTGGCAGCTCAACAATCCTCGTATAATAATAAATCACATCATTTCCGCTCTCTAAATTAATGAGCAGTAAGTATTCTTCTCCCTCCTGAAGCAGATTCTGGATTTCAAGTTCTGCCCTGATCGTACCTTTTTTCTCATCATAGGAGCTGACATCTGCATTCGCGATCAATCTCTCCCCATCAAGACTTCGTATTTCATAAGAGATGGCATCTATGCTCGTCTCATATGTCTGGATCGTAACCGGAAGCTTTCTGTCTTTTCCGATCGGTGTGATCGTATCGCGCATACTAGCAGCATTCATCTTCGTCCGGTATCCATATAATTCATTGATTTCCTGTTCATTGCTTTCTAATGTAATGACCGGTAATGTGGCATTTTTCATCTCTGTTGTCAGATCTTCATTGACATGATTTGTCATCATACTAAATACTCCGACTGCCACAAAAAAAACGACGGTCAGCACAACTGCCTTAATTGCACCTTTCTGCACGATATTGTCTCCTTACTCTATGTGAATCAAATATATTTTTCCAAGTTAAAACCGCTCTCTTTGTAATTCATGACAATAGAATGTTCGCAGAGCGTGCATTCTATTGTTTTCTTATGAAACCCGAAAAAAAGCGACAGATATATTGTATGCATTTTCCCAAAAATCCGCAATGCCTATTACCGATTCTTTTTGAATTTTTAAGAAAGGAAATCTGCCGGATGCATTTTCCGATAATAAAAACGGGCAGTGTACTGACCTGCCCATTTTCTGTAACATTTGTTTTACCACCAGCGTCTGCATCTTCTGTGTCTGCAGCGCCGTCTATACATCTCATTATTTAACAATACCCCGATCAGGCTGCGCATATCATTGCGTCCTCGAGGAGGTGGAGGAGGTGGCATTCCCGGTCCCGGTGGTGGTGGGGGCGGCATCCCGGGTCCCGGCGGTGGATTCATTCCACCCCAATACTGTTCTGCCTCAACATTCTTTTCTTCCCCTGCCACATTGCGGTAGATCCGTTCTACCACCTGTTCTAACATCAGGCGGTCCGGATACTCGTCAAACATCAGGCTTCCCTCATACTCCATCTTGTCGCACTCATCTTCCACAAAGGAAAGGATCGTCTTTACCTCTTTCGGATAAAGTTCCTTCATGCGTTCCATATCTTTTTCATATTCCATTTCCGTCAGATACAGATTCTGCATCGGATAGCTCATGTAAAAAGGCATTTTCGGTACATCCATCTGCATACGGAAAAACTGTTCCTGATTATAGTCCACACATGACTCCTGTCACTAACATCTCTATATCATATGCGACAGAAAAACTTTTGTGTTATTTCAGTCATATTGTAAAACTTATTCAAAAAGGATATTTTTGTATTTTGTGTAACCTTCTTTTTTCATCTGCACGGATGCCTCTTTTTCGTCATCTTCATGTGTAAACTCATACACGTTATAAGCACCGTCATGATAAGCAAAATCCTCTCCGTTATCCTGATAATGCAGATAGGTTCCATTCCCCGGATACACACGCAGTTTTAAAGTGTCATACGGTTTTTCGCCAACATACTGTGCCAGTTCATAAGTCGGGATCATTCCACCCTCTTTCACAAACATCGGACAAGTATCAAGCGGTGCATCTACCATGTAATACTGTTTTCCCTGATATGGTTTCTTTGTCTCATAGTCATACCAGGTACCTTCCGGAAGATATACGATCTTTTTCGTCTCTCCCTGCTCTAAAACAGGTGCAACAAGAAGATTCTCTCCAACTAAAAATTCTCCATTTAAGTTCCAGACTTCCGGATCATTCTCATAATGTAAAACCAGAGGACGCATGATCGGCAGTCCGGTCAGTTCACATTCACGGAACAGATCGTACAGATATGGGAGTAACTGATATCTTAATTCCACAAATTTGCGGTAAATACGGATTGTCTCTTCATCAAACTGCCATGGTTCCTGGAATGTACTTCCCATGGAAGAATGATTCCGGAACAGTGGAGAAAATGCACCGACCTGTACCCAGCGGCACATTAATTCCGGTGTACAGTCTGCACCAAATCCACCGACATCCGTTCCTGCAAATGCAATTCCACTCATACCGAGATTGCAGAGCTGTGGAACTGCCATTCTAAGATGTGCCCAGAGGCTCTGGTTATCTCCTGTCCATACGGTAGAGTATTTCTGTGTTCCTGCATAACATGCTCTTGTGATCACGAAAGGTCTTCTTCCATCAGCTTCCTTTAATCCCTCATAGGTAGCCTTTGACATCAAATGACCATAAACATTATGCATTGCCGCATGATCTGTCTTTTGATCCTCGTCCGTAAAGACGACATCCTGTGGAAGTTCTCCGCGGAAACTTGCAGGCTCGTTCATATCATTCCACGTTCCACGGACACCAAGATCCACTAAGAATTTCTGGTTTTCTGCCCACCATTTTCTTACATCCGGTTTTCCAAAATCAGGGTATACCGCTTCACCCGGCCATACTTCATTGACATATACTTCCCCTTCCGGTGTTTTTGCAAAATAATCATTCGCGATTCCTTCATCATATTTTGCATATCCCGGATCTAATTTCACACCCGGATCAATGATGCAGACAACCTTAAAACCATCCTCTGCGATTTCTTTTATGATTGCCCCCGGTGCTCCAAAATCTTTTTCATTCCAGGTAAATACGCGGTATCCATCCATATAATCAATATCAAAATGGATCGTATCACATGGGATTTTTAATTCCCTGTATTTGTGTGCCACACGTCTGATATCATCATCTGATATATAACCCCATCTCGACTGGTGGTGTCCAAGCGTCCATAACTGCGGTAACGGTGTTTTTCCTGTCAGATAAGTATAACCCTCCACGATATCCGTCATTTTCTCTCCGGAAATAAAATAATAATCAAGATTTCCGTTCGCCGCACTGTAATAATAGTAAGCGTCATTTTCTTTTCCAAGATTGACATGCGATCTGTAAGTGTTGTCAAAGAACATTCCAAATACACCCGTATTTTTTAGCGTGATCAAAAACGGAATGGATTTATATAATGCCTTAAAATCATCGGTATGTGCCTGTGGCAGATCGGAATTCCAGTTTTCATACTCATAGTTTCTTTTATTTAAAACACCTGTCTTATCCCCAAGTCCATAGAATTTTTCATCACCGGTCATCTGCTTTACGACCATAACGGGATCTTCTTTTTCACCCTCCGCAGATACAGCATGTCCCTCAGACTCTAACGTTGCAAGTGCTTCATCGCTTAATTTTGTTTTCTTCCTGCGCTCTCCTCTGAAATCTGCGCATAAAAGTGTACCGTCTTTTTTATAAAAATCGATCAGGAAATCATCATATACTTTGGCTGTCAGCTTATCTGTTTTAATCTGTACTGCCCCGTCTTCCTCAGAGACTTTTACGTTAACCGGAAGGCGTTTATCTCCCTCGATCGACTTCGAACGGTGGGCTTTCGACTGATACGGAACAAATACATTCATGATCGTATCCGTGACTGCCGTGACATACGCCGTTCCATGTTCAAATTCAAATTCTACTGTACTTCCATTGATCCGATAAGAAATCTTTTTTCCTAACATGTGCTTCTCCATTTCTGTTTTACATTTTTGCAATATCCTGTAATTCCTGTAACAGGTCGAGATCCGACTGCTGCACTTTCATATTCGTGGTGATCGGTTCCTCTCCCGGCTTTGTCACGGTGATCTCAATGATCGTTCCCTCTGTGATGCCGGTGGAAAATACTGCGTTTAAAAAGGCAACAAATTTCGGATGATTTGCCGTGAATTTATTTTTGGCATTCATGATCTTCATAATTGAAGCCGGATTCATCATATTTTTTCTCCTTTTCCTGTGTACTTTTCGTTTATATTACTTTAGTACCGTTATTATACTATAATATGGAGGATTTGTCCCGAAAATTTACGAAATTTTCTTTGTGACGTTTTGGCCGGAAAAGGTGTACTGGAGTGTTGTGAATGGAAGATCTGTCAGCCGGTATCACAAATTTCCGGTGCCGTAGCAAAGCACCGGAAATCTGCAAATATTTTATTTTCTCCCTACCTTCTTCCATTTTCCTTTTTCACATTTTCGACAAACTGCATATCTACCAGTTCTTCATACTGATAGGTGCCCTGATATACATCAGATGCAATGGATACTTCCATATCATTTTTTACTGCCTCCGGTGTGATGATTCCATCGACACTCCAGAGTTCATCCTTATAAGCACGTTCTATCGCAGCTTCGATGTCCCCGGTCGGCGTGGTTGGAAATTCCTTTCCGGCAGCACGGACTGCAATTTCTTTATCCTGTGCTGCCAAAAGCGATTTTAACATTGCATTGACAAAGCACTGTACCGTCTTTGGATCATTCTGGATCGTTGACTGTGACACACTGAGCACAGAGTATGCATAGTCTCCCAAATCTGTAAACTGATAAAATGCGTCCGTCCATACACCTGATTTCATGCCGTCAACGATCTGCGGTTCCGCTGCCCAGGAGATGTCTGCCTGACCGCTCTGTACCACTGCAACCGAAGTAGACATATCTGCCGGTTCCACCATCACAACATCCTTATCCGGATCAAGTCCAAGTGAAAGTAAAAGATAGCGCACACATAAATTCGGACTGCCGCCAAATCTGCCGGAGTTGATCTTTTTCCCTTTTAAATACTGTGCAAGTTCCTCGTTTGTGCTCCCCGTATATTCTTCGCCAACCGCTGCACACAGATACACATTGGCACGGTTCACACAGTTACAGACAGCGATCACCGGATCGGGACAGTTCCCGGATGCGTTCGGAATCGCATTCGAATCCACTCCACCGATCACGCCCCACGCATCTCCACTCATCACTGACGTAACATGCGAACCGCCCGTAGCCTGTATCACCTCCACATCAAGACCTTCCTCCTCAAAAAATCCCTCCTGCTGCCCGATATAAAGTGGAAGATACCCGATCGAATGTAACGGCTCTGCAATCACAATCTTTTTGAGTTCCTCACTCTTTTGTTCCGTCTTTCCTCCAGTGCATGCCATCACAAATAAACTTGCTGCAAATACAACGCATGCTAAACAATTAAACCATTTTCTCTTTAACATTTTTCTTTTAAACATTTCGACCCATTTTTTATTATAATATGGACTCAGGTGCCCAAAGGTGTCTCTCAACATAATGGCTGGTGTCATCCTCACGCTTTACGATAAATCGCCAAATGTTCCGTCATCCATTTTTCCAGTTCCACCACGGCAAAATACATTACCATTGCCAGGACCGACAGCACAATGACCCCCACCCATACTAATGTGGTATCTAAAATAGTTCCCGCATAGATGACCATTCTGCCGAGTCCGTGCCCCGATGCAATGAATTCGCCGACGATTGCCCCGGCAAGTGCCAAGGAAATATTAATCCGAAGGCTTCCAAGCATCCATGGAAGCACTGACGGAACCACGACTTTTCCAAACACCTGCCATCTGGTAGCCCCCAGCGAATAAAGCAGAGTTTCCATCGACGTATCCACGTTTTCCACCCCACTGACCGTCGCAAGTGCACAGGATATTACCGTCATTAAAAATGCCAGTATCACTTTGGACGAAAATCCGATTCCAAACAACACAATTAAAATTGGTGCAAGCGCCAGTTTAGGAACTGCATTAAACACCACAAGATACGGTTCAAAAATTTTTGCAAATGTCTTTGACCACCAGAAAGACAATCCTAAAACTGCACCTCCTAATGTTCCTGCCAAAAAACCGCCGATCGTAGACATCGACGTAAAATAGATATCATATGCCAGATTTTTTTCTCTCCACTGAACGATTGCAGTCTGTGCGATCAATGACGGGGAACTCCAGTAATAATCATCGATCCAACCACATGCAGCACTCACTTCCCACAAGATCAGAATTGCAATTCCAAATAGGATTCTCCCGGCCCGGACGCCTTTTTTCTGTTTTTTCTGCCTTAATATTTCCCTTCTATCAGACTGCATTGCCCCTATTGATTTCGGCTCATAATAATATGATTCATACGCCTTTTTTTCCATCAGACATCCCTCCTGTCAAATGTTGTTTTAAATCCCAGAAATCCGCATTCAGCATATCCTCCTGCTTTCTTGGACGTTTTAAATTAACATTAATTTTTTCTTTTACATAACCGGGACGTTCCGAAAAAACATAAATGATATCTGACAGATAAATCGCCTCATCTATATCATGTGTCACAAATAAAACCGTCTTCTGAAAATCTTCCCAGATCTCTAACAGCCAATTCTGCATGGACAATCTCGTCTGCGCATCCAGTGCCCCAAACGGTTCATCTAACAGAATAATCTCCCTGTCATACAAAAGTGTGCGCAGAAGTGCTGCTCTCTGCCGCATTCCACCGGACAACTCGCATGGATAATTCTTTTCAAATCCTGAAAGTCCATACTTTTCCATCAGCGGAAATGCCTGTTTTCTCGCTTCCCTTTTGGGTATCCCCTTTATCTCAAGTCCTAAAATAATGTTGTCGATGATCGTACGCCATGGGAGAAGCATATCTTTTTGCAGCATATACCCAACATAACCTTTCTCTCCCAAAATACTTTTTCCTCCAATCGTAATATCTCCCGACGTAGGCGGCAAAAGACCTGCTACAATGTTAAATAACGTTGATTTTCCACATCCACTCGGGCCAATAATCGACACAAATTTTCCGTGCGGTATAAAAATATCTATCGGACGGAGAACCTGACGCATCTCCCCATTATTATAAAAACTTTTTGTAATGCCTGAAATTTTTATATCATGAAGCGTTGTTTCATGATCGTGATCTACACTCGCTTCGTCCGTCATTCTTTTTATATTCTCATAAGCCATACTGACAGCTTCTTTGATCCATTCTTATTCTAATATATTCTGGCATGATACACTTTGACATATTGTTTTTTCTTATTTTCGGACAACGGAACAAAATAGGCACTGCTTTGTGCAATTTGCCAATCAAAAATTTAAGAGCCACCTTTTGACACCCGAATCCTATGAATTTAAAAATCCGGAAACGAAGATTCCTCTCCATTTCCGGATTTTCAATCACACATATTTCATTTGATACGCAAAATCTCTCCTGCTTAAAGCATTTTCTTTTTCTTAAAATAAATGATCTCCCCTGCAATGATGCAGATACTGATGATAATGACAGCCGGATATGCGTATTTCCATCCGAACTCCGGCATATTAGGGAAATTCATCCCATACCATCCTGCGATCAGCGTCAACGGTAAAAATATCGTTGTAACAACCGTCAGAATACTCATAACCTTATTCTGCTGCACATCGATCAATGACTGATACAATTCCCGGATCTGCACTAAATACTCCCGTAAAAGTTCCACATGGTCATGTAAACGCTCTACACGGTTTGCGTAAAGCTGCCAGAGTGAACGCTCCTTATCCGTCAGGATCTGTCCAAAATCACTCTGCATTGAGTCAGCCAGATTGACAAGCTGCTCGTAATATGCATGGTATGCCGAGAAACGCTTCCGGTACTGGAGTATGATCTCATAAAAATGCTCCGGGATCTTCTTTAAAAGTTCTTCCTCAATCGAGGCAAGTTTTTCTTCCTGCTGTTGCAGATAGATCACATCATCCTCAATCAGCATTTCAAAAATCATAACAAGGAGCTGATGCATGCTTACCTCTATTTCCATGCTGCATTCTGCCGGTATCATTTTTTCCAGCTTTCCAAGACACGTCTTTAAAAAACTGCCGTCATCAATCAGCAACAGTTCATCGCCCCTCAGATAAAATCCAAATACGATATATGTCACTTTTCCTTTTAGGACACGCGGTATCTTCATTGTCCCAAACAGGCAGTCTCCATAACTTTCTGCCTTGCAGTACTGTACGGGATTCATACTGCGATAAAGATTGCGCTTGTGAGGATATGCCCCTTCCAGCTCTTTAAACTCAGATAATCCCATCAGACGAATTTTTCCAGAACTTTCTGTTTCTTTATCTTTTTCTTCCTTTTTTCTAAGCCAGCCTTTTGCACTGTTTAAATAAAATTCCTGCATGTGCTCCCTGCTCTTTTATTTTGTCTTTTCAACATTCGTGATTTTCTTTTCGCGGATGTTTATTTTACCAGCTTTGCAATCACCTTTACCAGTTCCTCGATATTAGCACCGGAAGTATTGATGCACAGATCATAATTTAACTTCTCTCCCCATGTCTGTCCGGTAAAGAACTGATAATATTTAGAACGTCTCTTATCCACATCCTGAATATGACGTCTTAACTCTTTATCTGTAAAATGTTCCTGTTCCGGTGCACGCTTTCTGCAGCGTTCCATACGTGATTCCATGTCCGCATAAATAAACAGGCGCAACGGATTTTTATCGCGCAGAATATAATCTGCACTTCTTCCAACGATCACGCAATCTGACTTTTCCGCAAGTTCCTGCACTAAAATACTCTGCTCTCTATAAATCGCATTGTTCTGTTCCATCACCGGATCTACGCCCATATAAAAAGTTCTTCCGATCGTGATCGGCATCAGTGCGGACGGACCATTCTCCATTACATGCTGCACATATCCCTCTGCAAGTTTGGTTCTTTTTGCAATCTCGGTAATAATCTCATTATCATAATAGGCAATTCCCAGTTCATCAGAAAGTCTCTTTCCAACCTCACGTCCACCACTGCCAAATTCACGTCCGATGGTTATAATTTTTCCCATATGTATCATCTCCTGTTTCGTCATTTTCTATAAATAAACTATAACACTTTCCCACATTAACGTCCAACTCTATTTTTTAATCTACACTCTTTAAGGACTCTGTCATACTGATCGCATTAATCTTCTTACGCATCAGGCGATCCACAAACCAGGTAAACACCATAGTCAGCACCACACTGTATATAAAACTGACCGGTTTCACATGCACATCAAAAGATACCATATCCACAACAATCTGGCTCATGACAAAACGATGTAAAAAGATGCCAAGCACCAGCCCTGCTAACGCCCCGAGGAATGTCAGGATCGTATTTTCCCGAAATACATAGGCAGCTGTCTCATTCTCATAAAAACCAAGTACCTCGATCGTTGCGATCTCACGCACACGTTCTGTAATATTAATATTTGTCAGATTATATAAAACGATAAATGCAAGCCCCGCCGCACACAAAATAATGACCACAACAATCAGATCCATACTTCCCATCATGTTTGAAAAACGTTCCATATCATCCTGTAAGATATTTACCGCTGCTACATCCTGCATCGCCATCAGGGATGTTCCAAGCAAATGTGCATCTGTATTCTCTGAAATACAGACAAATGCACTCTTGTATTCCGGCTCCATTTTCATCTGTTCCGCGTAGGTATCTGCCGATAAATAAACATAATTATATACAAAATTCTCACAGATCCCGCTAACGGTTACCTGAATTGTTTTCATATCGGAATCCTGCAGCGTCACCGTATCTCCTGTCCTTATTCCAAGTTCATCCGCTACTTTTGCAGAAATAACCGCCTCACCCTTTTGCGGAAATGCGATCGGTTCCTCATTTTCCGTATGTAAATTGATAAACGGCGTGATATCCGAATCCGGATCTGCAATGACAAGACTCACGGATTTCGTCTTTTCGTCGCCGACTAAATCCATACTCTTTTCTGCCACAAACACAGATTTTTCTACACCATCTTTTTCCTTATTTTTCAGTTCATCTTTCTGCTCCTGTGTGACGGACGATGAATAGGTAATGCCGATATCATAGGTCTGTATCTGCGTATACTGCTGCGTGATAATCCCCGTCACAGAATCACGTACACCAAATCCGGTTACTAAAAGTGCGCTGCATCCGCTGATTCCAACGACCATCATAAAAAACCGCTTTTTATACCGAAAAATGTTTCGCATGGATACTTTCTGCAAAAATTTAAGTTTCTTCCAGATAAACGGCACATATTCAAGGAATACACGTTTTCCGGCTTTTGGTGTCTTCGGACGCATCAGCTCTGCCGCAACCTCTGTCAATTCCCGCCGGACGGACACAAATGTGGTGCCGACCGAACATAGCAGTGATACGGTCACGGAAATAACCGCTAACTTCCAGTCAAAAACATACGCCAGTGACTCCATTTTGTAAAGCATGCCGTACGCATACCAGATTACTTTCGGAAACAGAAATGTTCCAAGCGCAAATCCTGCCACACATCCGGTCAGTGCTGCAGATCCGGAATAAAACATATATTTTGCCATGATGGTATGTTCACTGTAACCAAGTGCCTTTAACACACCGATCTGTGTCCGCTGTTCCTCGACCATACGGTTCATCGTCGTCACACACACAAGTGCAGCCACTAAAAAGAAGAAAATCGGAAACACATCGGCAACTCCGTCCACAATACCGGAATCGCTCTCAAAGCAGACATAGCCCACATTGGTATCACGTCCGAGCACATAGATGTCAGGATCTTTTAATTCTTTTAAGGTTTTCTCGCCATCACTGATCTTTTTCTCTGCTTTTTCTATTTCCTCATTATAAGTGGAAAGTCCGTCCTCATATTCCTTTTTTCCATTTTCATACTGTGTTTTCGCATCCGCTAATTCTGCTTCTTTTTCCGCAATCTGTGTTTTAGACTCTTCCAACTGTTTTTTTGCTTTTGCAATGGCACTCTCTCCACTCTCGATCTGCTTTTTAGCCTCTGCAATCTGTGTTCTTCCATCTGCAATTTGTGCCTTTGCATCTGCAATCTGTGATCCTGCGTCCGCTAATGCATCTCCAGAAGAAAAACTGCCTGCCGCACCATTTCCCTGATTGTCATTCCCGGAAAACATCCCCTCAGAAATTCCATTCAATGCCTTCGAAATCTGTCCGACTCCCTGCGCATAACCGATTCCAAGTGCAACCTCCGCCTGATCTAATTGTGTTTCTTTCTCCTGGATCGCTTTTTTAGCTTCCGTCAGTTCTGCCTCTTTTTTTTCTAATTCTTCCGGGGCTGATTCTAATTTTTTCTTTGCATCCGCAAGCTGCTTTTCGCCGTCCTCGATCTGACTTTTTGCATCATCTAATTGTATTTTCGCATCATCAAGCTGACTCTTTGTCTCTTCTTTTTTCTCCGCAAGCTGTTTTTTCCCATCTGCAAGTTTCGTCTCTGCCTCTGAACGTACCGTCTGATAGCGTTCCGCTGCAAGATCTTCTGTCAGCGCTTCCCACGCGTTCTGTTTTTGTTCTATGTAAGCATCATATTCTTCGCTGTACAGTGGAAAATCGCAGTCAAATTTCACATAGACTTCCGTATAATAATCATCCGCAAATCCCTCCGGCAAAAGATAGACAAATCCGCTTACCCTGCCATTGCCGAGTGATGTACTTCCTCTCTCAAACTGCGAATACAACGGTGACTGCACAATTCCGGTGACCTTGTACTCACGGTTTGAAAAATGTTCTAAGTCCTCCTCATCATTGCCATCCGAAAGCTTGAGCATTTTTCCGATCATGGAGGCATCGTAAAGATTAGAGTCCACCACACACTCTCCTGCATTCTGGGGCAATTTACCAGCCACAAGCACCAGCCGGTTGACATTCTCTGTGATACTGTGCATTTTTAACACGCGCTCTTTCCCACCGCTCTCACAGATAATATCAAACGTGACTGCTCCCTCCGCCGCCTTGACATCTTTTTGTTTTTTTATGGTGTCCACTTCGTCCTCTGAAAAACCAACCGTAGAGATCAGGCGGTAATCATAAAGATCTGTCCTGTCAAAATAACGCTGCGCCGTTTTTAACATGGCGGACTGTGTAACTTTCAATCCTGCAAAAAATCCGACTCCCAGCGCAACAATAGCTAAGATGGCAAGAAAACGGCCGAGACTTTGTTTTATTTCCCTGAATGTTGATTTCCAAATCATTGATCTCATAACCGTCTACCACTCTATATCTGCAATATCTACAATGTGCTCATTTTTTTTCATGGACACGACTGTTCCGCTCTTTACTGTGATGATGCGGTCTGCCATCGCCGTGAGTGCCTGGTTATGTGTGATGACCACGACTGTTTTCCCCTTTTCGCGGCAAGTGTCCTGCAACAATTTCAAAACGGCTTTTCCGGTATTATAATCGAGTGCTCCGGTTGGCTCATCACAGAGCAAAAGTTTTGGATTTTTCGCAAGTGCACGCGCGATTGCGACACGCTGCTGTTCTCCACCGGAAAGCTGCGCCGGGAAATTCAACAGACGGTCTTTTAACCCGACTTCCTCAAGTACCGTTGCCGCTGGAAGCGGATCCTTGCAGATCTGTGCCGCTAATTCTACATTTTCAAGTGCTGTCAGATTCTGCACGAGATTGTAAAACTGGAACACAAAACCAATGTCAAAGCGCCTGTATGAGGTAAGCTGTTTTTTGTCATAGCTTGAGATTTCCTGTCCGTCTAAGAATACCTGTCCGCCGGTTAAAGTATCCATTCCTCCTAATATATTTAAAATCGTCGTTTTCCCGGCACCGGATGCACCAACGATGACGCAGAATTCTCCTTTTTCGATCTCAAAATTGACATCGTGTAGGGCTATGATATCGAGCTCGCCGGTGTGGTAGATTTTGCTTACGCCTGAAAATGTCACAAATGATGGCATGGGTGGGTGTCCTCTCTTGTAAGATGTAGAAATGGTAAAGGGGGGGCAAGACTGCCGTGCGGAACTTTACCGTTTCTGCACCTTTATTGTTCGGTATTATTTATTTTCTATAAAAAAGTGTAGTCCGTCAGGACAGAATTTGCAAATAAAATGTTTCTAAAAAATACGGCGAATGCAATCGCCGCCGGATTTCTTAATACTATATTATTGCATACAGTTTTGCGAAAAAGAACATAACGCAATACCACCAGATTTTTCTACACTATACTATCATGTAAAAGTTTTTCGAAAAAGACATACCACAACGCCGTCGAATTTCTCAACGCTATACCATCGTGTAAAAGTTTTTTACCAAAAGGCGTGCCACAACGTCGCGATGGCATCCGACCGGGAGCCGGGGCTTGGTTTGTGACTTTGGAAGAAAATTAGAAAAACTTAGTATGCCTGTCAACACACAGTGATATTCTGCCATGGATGGCAGAACAAGGCAGCATCGAGTCACGGATGACTCGTTGCTGCCGCTCACGTCCCTCCGAGAAAAACAACATCAGGCGTACTTAGCTTTTCTTATTTTCGCACAACGGAACAAACCAGGCCCCGGCTCCCGGTCAGATGCCACCAACACACCTCAGGCACCCACCTTTTTCAAAAAATTTTACACTCACACCGCAAAGCTGGAAAACGACAGCTCTGCCCCATCCGCAACCCTGCTGCAGATATTGACCGCTCTGCCCATCACCCCGGCAAACTCGTCATCTTTTGTAATAACTTTCATATACATGTGGTCTCCATTGACTTCAACGCTCTCCACATCCTCAATCTCTCTCATCTCACGTTCCACTTCTGCCACCTGTGCTTCTGTCAGCTTTTTTGACAAATGATAATATCTTCCCATCATGACCTCCATTTCTTCTGCGTGTGAAAAAGCATTTTCACACCGACATCCGCCTATCATTGCATTGGTTAGTCTTGTCTAATCATTTATATTATACCCCTGTTACGCACAGATGGAGCATCTGTAAGTGAGATAATTTATCATTGCGCAAAAATTTTTAAATCAGGAGGAAATTATCACGACTTTTTCTTTGCATTTTCATTTTTGTCATTCAGCATTTCTTCCATCGTGTGCCAGCCAAGCACCGCACATTTTACACGCGCAGGCATGTGGGAAATATCCTGAAGGGAGGATGCCTCCTCCAGCTGCTCAATTTCATCCGGCGTTGCTTCATCATGAATCATTTTTAAGAAAATGTCAGAAAGTTTTAATGCCTCCTCTTTCGTTTTTCCAATGATAAGGTCAAGCATCATATCCGCCGAAGCCTGTGAGACGGCACATCCGCTTCCGGCAAATGCACCGTCTGTGATTTTTCCGTTCTCCACCTTTAACTGAAGAACAATATCATCTCCACAGCTCGGATTGACACCTTCTAACGCCAGGTTTGCATCCTTTAAAACCTGTTTATGCAATGGGTGTAAATTATGCTCTGTCAGTATCGTATTATAAAAACTTCTACTCTCCATATCCCATCCTCCTTCGAACGCCGGCAAGACAGTCTAAGAAACGTTCGATATCTTTTTCGTCATTATAAAATGCCAGACTGACACGCGCGGAAGACATCACGCCGAGATGTTTTAACAGTGGCTGCGCACAATGGTGTCCGGCACGGACTGCAATCCGGCTGTCATCTAAAATAGATGCGATATCATGCGGATGCACACCATCTATCACAAAACTTACAATTCCCCCGTGTTCCTTTGGCTTTTTACTTCCTAAAATGTGCACGTACGGAATCCGGCTTATGCCTTCAAACAGCATTTTCGTAAGTTCTGACTCTCTTTTTTGAATCGTCTCCATTCCAATCCCATTCATATAATCAATGGCAGCCGCAAGACCGACAGCTCCTGCTCCATTGACCGTTCCTGCCTCAAACTTATGCGGCAGTTCGGCATAAACTGCATCCTCTCTTGTCACCGACTCGATCATCTCTCCACCGGTCAGAAATGGCGGCATTGCTTCTAACAGCTCCTCTTTTCCGTAGAGCACACCGATTCCCATCGGAGCCATCATCTTATGTCCGGAAAATGCAAGAAAATCAGCGTCCATCGCCGTGACATCCACGTTTTCATGCAAAACCGCCTGTGCGGCATCCACTAACACCACGCCACCATTTTTATGCACCATTTTTATGATCTTTTCGACCGGGTTTCGTCTGCCCAGAACGTTAGAAACGAATCCTATTGCCGCAAATTTTGTCTTTTCACTGATGGACTTTGAAATTGCTTCCTCCGAAAAGCTTCCGTCCTGCTCACAATCCAGATAGACCAGTTTTGCACCCGTCTGTCTTGCCACCATCTGCCAGGGGAGCAGATTGCTGTGATGCTCTGTGATCGTTACAAGGATTTCATCTCCCTGTTTTAAATTAGTTAGTCCATAGCTGTATGCAACAAGGTTAATACTCTCCGTCGTATTTCTGGTAAAAATAATTTCTCTTTCACTTTTTGCATGGATAAAATCACGTACTTTTTCTCTGGAAAGTTCGTACTGTTCCGTCGCAGCAAGACCGAGTGCATACAGTCCACGCAATGGATTTGCATTGTATTTTTCATAAAATTCCTGCTCTGCCAAAAGCACCTGCATGGGCCGCTGCGTGGTCGCCGCATTATCCAGATAAACCAGATCTTTATCTTTTAACAGTGGAAAATCTTTTTTATAATCAGGCATCTGTCTCATCCTCCATAAATGTCAGACTGCTGCTGTTCACACCAGTTGTGTGGTCAGTAGCAGCTGGATTTCTTTTTGTATCTCCTCTGACGGGATCATGGCACAGAGTGCATCGAGCCTTGCCCTTGCGACAAGACGTTTTGCCTCCTCCTGGTCAAATCCTCTGCTTCCAAGATAGAACAACATCTGCTCGTCAAGTCTTCCGATCGTTGCACCATGGCTTCCCTCCACATCCTCTTCTCCACAGAGGATCAACGGTATCGTCTGGTTCTCTACATCCTCATCGATCAAAAGCACATCCTCGCTCTCAGCGCCTTTCGCGCCTGCACATCCTGTGATAAAGTCGATTGTTCCGCGGAACAGTTTTTTTGCATTTCCCTTTAAAATACCGTTTGCATCCATCTGGCTTTCTGTCTTTTTCCCGATATGGCGTGCCACATAGTTCATATCATAGCGGTCATTTCCATCCGCAAGATATCCAATGTTTGCTGTAAATGAACTGTGCGCACCGACAAGTCCCATCTGACATCCTGCATATAATTTTTCTGCACCAAGCTGTATCTGGAGCAGTTCTACCGACGCATCTTTTTCGCATGCACCGCCGATATCAAACAGGGCACATGCATTTTTACCCAAAAGCTGTGCGGCATATATTTTTACTTTTGCCCCTTCTTTTGCATCGACAATCAACTGATGTATCACTGTCCCACTGCTATTTATATCAGAAGAAAATAAAAAAATGATTTCTATTTCACTGTCTTTTCCAGCTAAAATCTGCATACGGTTAAAGTATTTTTTTTCTGCATCATACTGGTACGAAAATATAACTGCGTGTTTTGCATGTACATTTTCTTCGATTGCAAGCGTATCTTCCTCATCCTGACTGTTCAGGTTCGAAATCTGCTCCCCCATTCCTGTCTTAATGACTTTTTTTATCGCTTTTTTCTCCCAGCTTACGCCTTCCGGCAGTTCCGTGTAGGTCTGTTCTTTTTTATCTTCTGCATGAGTATTCTCCACGCACCAGATTTCAGGAGTACATGGAATACTTTCCGTCTCTGCCGTAACCTGTGTTTCATTCATCTTAAGCCAGTTCCACGTCTTTGCCGGAAGCCTGTTTATGATCAATTCTTTTTCCATCAGCCTATGCTCCCTTCCATCTCCAGCTGGATCAGATTATTCATTTCCAGTGCATATTCAAGCGGCAGTTCCTTCGATACATCATCTGCAAATCCACTGACAATCATGGAGCGTGCCTCCTGCTCACTGATACCGCGCGACATCAAATAAAATACGGCGTCATCGCTAATCCTGCCAATCTTTGCCTCGTGTCCGACATCAGCCATTGATGTTTTGATATCCATTGCAGGGATCGTATCCGACCTTGAAATGCCGTCTAACATCAACGACTCACAGGATACGGCTGCCTTACTGTTTTTCGCGTCTTTTCCAATGACTACTGAGCTGCGGAAAGTGCTGACACCTCCGTCCTTTGAAATTGATTTCGTATTGATATAGGAAGACGTATCCGGTGCATTCTGCACAACTTTTGTGCCGGTATCAAGGTTCTGTCCTTTTCCGGCAAATGTGATTCCGGTAAATTCCATATGCGCACCTTTTCCATTTAAAACGCTCATCGGATACAGATAAGACGTGTGAGAGCCAAAGGAACCGGACACCCACTCGATCGTTCCGCCCTCCTCGACTAATGCACGCTTTGTGTTTAGGTTGTACATATTTTTTGACCAGTTTTCAATTGTAGAATAGCGCAGTTTCGCATTTTTACGGACAAATAATTCCACACATCCGGCATGCAGATTTGCCACGTTATAACGCGGTGCAGAACACCCCTCAATAAAATGCAGATACGCGCCCTCATCCACGATGATCAGCGTATGTTCAAACTGTCCTGCTCCCGGCGCATTCAGCCGGAAATAAGACTGCAGTGGGAAGCCTAAGGACACTCCGGGCGGCACATAGACAAATGAGCCACCCGACCAGACAGCTCCGTGCAGTGCCGCAAATTTGTGGTCATTCGGTTTGACCAGTTTCATAAAATGTTTGCGGATCATATCGGCATATTCGCCTTTCATCGCACTCTCAATATCACTGTAAACAACCCCTTGTGCTTCCACTTCTGCTTTCACATGATGGTAGACCATCTCGGAATCATACTGTGCTCCGACACCGGCTAACGATTTCCGCTCCGCTTCCGGGATTCCAAGACGTTCGAACGTGTCTTTGATCTCTCCCGGCACCTCCGACCATTTTCCACGCATCTGTGTTTTTGGGCGCACATAAGTTTCAATATGATCCATGTCCAGCCCATCGATCGGCGGGCCCCAGTCTGGAATCTGCATCTGTCTGTAAATCTGCAGCGATTTCATCCGAAATTCGCGCATCCACACCGGATCGTCTTTTTCATCTGATATTTTTTTCACAATGTCCTCGGTCAGTCCCGCCTGCATATGATAGGCATCCTTATCATCATTCCGGATATCGTAGATGGTGCGGTCGATATCCGCTACATAAGTTTTTTCTTTCATTGTTCCACATACTCCTTATATCCTTCGCGGTTGATCTTGTCCACCAGACTTCCATCCCCTGTTGCAACAATCTGTCCATCCACCATGATATGCGTATAATCCACATGCAGATGCTCTAAAATCCTTGTGCTGTGTGTGATGATCAATAGTCCCTTGTCATTATTTTTACGGTATTCTTCAATTCCGGCAGAAACAAGACGCACTGCATCCACATCCAGCCCGGAGTCGGTTTCATCCAAAATTGCAAGTTCCGGTTTTAACAGCATCATCTGCAGAATCTCGGTTTTCTTTTTCTCACCACCGGAAAATCCCACATTCAGTCCACGGCTCTTATAGGAAGCATCCATCTGTAAAATCTTCATCGCAGCATCCACTTCTTTCATAAAGGTCCAGATCCGTACATTGTCCCCACGCCGCTTACGCACCGCATTGTTTAAAAAGGAATCCAGTGCCAGCCCCGGCACTTCCAGCGGCTCCTGAAATGACAAAAAAATCCCGTTCTGTGCCCTCTTATCTGCGGACTCCTCTGTGATATCTTTTCCGAGGAATTCAATACTTCCCCCTTTCACCTGATATTTCGGATTGCCCATCAGCACATATCCCAGTGTCGATTTTCCTGCCCCGTTTGGTCCCATCAGAACATGCGTCTCACCACGTTTTATCTCCAAATTGACGTGATGTAAAAGTTCCTTATCCTCCACACCTACCGTCAGATTCTTTATCTGTAACATTGATTTACTCATCAATCGTACCCCTTTCTATTGCATTTTATATCCTAGTATTCTAGTAGGATATTGTAAAAATATTATAACCCTCTTCTTTTGCGAATACAAGCGATTGCGGCGTCTCTTATTGAGAGTGTTTTTCAATAAGAGTTTTAGAATAAAAAAAGGACGCCCAAAGCCATCCCTGACCTTTTGCGTCCTTTCTATAAAGATAGAGGAGAAAATAAACTATTAATGTGAGTAAATTCCTTATTTTACATTAAATGCACCCATTCCCGGATACACTGCTGCACTTCCAAGTTCTTCCTCAATGCGGAGAAGCTGGTTGTATTTTGCAACACGCTCCGTTCTGCTCGGTGCGCCGGTCTTGATCTGGCAGGTATTTAATGCCACCGCGAGATCTGCAATCGTGGTGTCTTCCGTCTCACCGGAACGGTGGGAAGAAATCGCCGTGTAGCCTGCCTTATGAGCCATCTTGATTGCCTCTAAGGTCTCAGATACAGAACCAATCTGATTTAACTTGATCAGAATCGCATTGCCGCAGCCGTTGTCGATACCTTTTTTCAGACGCTCTGTATTGGTTACAAATAAATCGTCTCCGACAAGCTGTACCTTATCGCCAAGTTCTTTGGTCAGAAGTTTCCAGCCCTCCCAGTCTTCCTCATCAAGTGCATCCTCAATGGAAATGATCGGGTATTTTTCAACCAGCTTCTTCCAGTGCTCGATCAGTTCTGCAGAAGTAAACTCCGTACCTGCTTTCGGCAATTTGTAAAATCCTTTTCCTTTTTCGCTCTTCCACTCAGAGGAAGCTGCATCCATGGCAATTCTGAAATCTCTGCCCGGCTCATATCCTGCATTTTTCACAGCATCTAATATGTACTGGATTGCTTCCTCATCAGAAGCGAGATCCGGTGCAAAACCACCCTCATCACCAACAGAGGTTGCAAGTCCCTTGCTCTTTAACAGCGCTGCAAGTGCATGGAACACTTCTGCGCACCAGCGGAGTGCCTCTTTAAAGCTCGGAGCTCCGACCGGCATGATCATGAACTCCTGCACGTCTACCGTGTTTGCTGCATGTGCACCACCATTTAAAATATTCATCATAGGAACCGGCAGACGGTTGCCTGAAATGCCGCCTAAGAAACGGTAAAGCGGAATATCAAGTGAGATGGAAGCTGCACGTGCCGCTGCAATCGACACTGCTAAGATCGCATTTGCTCCCAGTTTTGATTTATCCTTTGTTCCGTCTGCTGCGATCATCGCTGCATCCACTGCATAAATGTCGCTGGCATCCATTCCAACGATTGTATCGTTGATAATTGTATTAATATTTTCAACTGCCTTGGTAACACCTTTGCCAAGATATCTCGACTTATCGCCGTCGCGAAGCTCTAATGCTTCAAATTCTCCGGTCGATGCACCGCTTGGTGCCATTCCCCTTCCAATGGTACCGTCCACTAAATATACTTCAGCTTCCACGGTAGGATTACCTCTGGAGTCTAAAATCTCTCTTCCGATTACTTTTTCAATCTCTAAATAATTCATTCCCGCTGTCTCCTTTTTCTTCGTTTGCAGACAACCTCTGCGGAATCAAAAAGGTAGCAACTTTCCGATTCCGGAGTCTGCATGATTTACACTATTGTTAGTTAAGTCTAACTATTGTTCAGTATAGCGAACATATTTTTAAATTGCAATATGAAAAAGTGAGATGTTTTCTCATTTATTTTTCCAGACGCCATCCACCACTAAAATCTGGTCTGCCTGCTCGATCGTTGCCAGACGATGTGCAATGATAATAATTGTTTTCCCTTTTGTCAGTTCCGTGATCGCAGACTGTATCAAATGTTCATTTTCCGGATCAAGGCTTGCGGTCGCTTCATCTAAGCAGTGTACTCAAGGCGTCCTTCCCGGCAGTGATCGATGCAAAATAATGACCGGTCAGGCTGATACTCGGAGTCATAATATGCCATATGAAAGTCATTGTACGAAAGAATCACACCGGGAAATACCTCATACATGGTGAGTGTTCCCTCTCCCGTACAACTTTTTCCCGTCCCATCAGTTTTTCTCAACTTTAAATCTGTCTGCACTGTCTCCCGTTTTTCTGCCACAAATCTCTGCGATCACTTTTACCCACTCATCCGGGTAAACTGCAAGCAGCTCTTCGTGCTGTAGATCTAACTCATGCAGGATCGGTCTTGCAAAATGCTTTGTATAACGTACACGGTATTTTTCGCCCATTTTAAGGGCATATAAAATATGCATCTGAGTCCCGGCCGGATCAATCTGATCCGGCAGCGGCGTGATCAGATCAGAGTAAAACTGGTTTTCAACAGTCTTTTTTGTAACGCGGCTCATATCGACATCCGGAGTCTTTATCATATCCATAAATGCCCTGATATAACCATTTTCTTCCGCCATCATCCTGTCCATTTTCTTTTTCATGAAAGGAATTTTTATCTCTCCTTTCGTGATAAACGGATAAAAAACCGGCATCATCAATTTCGTCATCAGCTTTGCCCAGAGTTTTCCGGACTGGTCTAAATCAGAACCGCCTAAAATACCATAATCCATATGGATGTTTCCGCGTGCTGCGAGCAGTCCGACAAAGGAACCACCCAGCGAACAGCCATACGCAGCACAGATATGTCCGTCAAATTCTTTCTTTATGTACTGCTCTATCTTTTCTGTTTCCTCTGTCATCGTTGGAAACTCTGTCTGCTCCGTCTCATCAAATCCATCATAGGAAACACATGCCACCTGAAAATATTCTTCTAACGGCTCTATCACTTTTCCAAAATTTCCTTTCCAGTGACAACAGGTTCCTGGCAAAAGGAAAATAACCGGTTTTTCTTTCTCTCCAAAACAATATACTTTCATAGGATTCCACCTTCTTTAAAATGCTTCTTGTGTGTTAGTTATTTCTAACTACTTTTATGATAGCACTTGTATAAGAAGGTGTAAAGCTGTTCTGTTTTAGAGTTATTCTTCCACTTCCCATGAATCGCACAGTGACCGTACCCGGATCTTAGGCACGCCTTCTGCACCCTCCGGCAGAACAGCCGTGATCTCATAAGGTTCTTTTCCGGTCAGATGCATAAAATTATCCGACCAGACCAGATCCACATTACTCTCCACTGAAACGAAAAATGCCGGAGCATCTGATTTTAACCACACCGTCAGCAGATCGCCTTCTATCATTACATCAAAAGTAATCTCTGCTTTTTTGATCTGCATATGTTTATACGGTTTTGGCATTTCAACCTGACGGCTCAAAGTTCCATCGGAGTGTGTAAATACCGCCTCCACAAAAACTTCACTTTCCCTGCCTTCTATCACATCTTTCAAAGAAACCGGCCCCATTGCTTTCACGGACAACGGTTCACATACTGCACGCTGCGAATTTTTCCAGAGAACTTCCCCCAGCATATTTTTCACGAAAACCGTGACATCAGACGATACTTCCTGCATTGTCTCATTTTGCAGATATGGCGTATAGACTGCATCTTCAGATACCTTTAAGCTGCCGAGTACATCCGCATAAAAATGTCTTGAAAAATACTGCAGTGCCTTCCATCTTCCAAAATAATCAATACTTGCCCAGGATGCGACCGGCCAGTTATCATTTAACTGCCAGTAAATTGCACCCATACAGCGTCCCCTGTTTCTGCGCCAGTGTTCCACACCGCTTTTGATCGCGATTGCCTGCAGCACCTGGCTGATATAGATCAGACTCTCAAAATCTTTTGGATATAAAAAGTTCTCCGCAATATAATGCAGAATTTTAGCATTTGCAGAACCATTTTTCTGATGACTCTCCATAACTTCGGAAAAGATATTGCGATCCTCAGGCAGGGTAAAGGTATTGATGGTTTTTTTACAAGGGAACGACTGGAATCCAAATTCTGAGCAAAATCTAAAATAGTAATTTTCATAGTCAGAAAACGGCTTTTCTCCATGCCATACATCCCAGTAATGACGATCCCCGATATCATCGCTGTCCGGGTCCGTAAAATTACCGCCGGATGATGGGGAAGAAGGCCAGTAAAACGTTGCATCATCTTCACTCTTTAATGCTTCCGGGATCAGCTTTTCAAACATTGTCAGGTAATCCTGTTTTAATGCATCCGAATGATCATTAAAACCACCCCAGTGATCCCAGGCTGATTCCATCTCATTGTTGCCACACCAGAGTCCAAGACTTGCGTGGTGTCTTAATCTTTTTACATTATCTTTTGTTTCTTCTATAATGCTCTCCCGCAACGCATCCGTAAGTTCGTAGACATTGCAGGCATACATAAAATCCTGCCATACGATCAGACCATGCTCATCACAGTAATCATAGAAAACATCCGCCGGATAATATCCACCACCCCAGATACGGATACAGTTAAAATGACACGCCACCGCAGTATCCAGCAATTCATAAATGCGCTCAGGTGTAATCTTTGAATAAATACAGTCCTCCGGGATATAATCCGCAGCCTTGGCAAAAATCTTTACCCCATTGACACAAAATGCAAACTCCTCACCCCATGCATCCTTTTCCCGGCTGACCGTCAATGTACGCAGACCAATGCGCAGTTCTTTTACATCCAGAAATTCTCCGCCCAGAAAAAGTTCCGCACGCACGGTATAGAGCAGCTGCTTACCATATCCATTCGGCCACCAAAGTGCCGGATCTTCGACCAGACATTTTTCCTCCGAAAAAGAAAGCTGTTTTCCATCCGGTGTCCAGAGCGTAATCTTTACCTTAAGACTATCTGCTGTCTCTGCATTTTTTGCCAATGTCTGAGCATGACTTTCCTTACTCTGTGGTGATACCTGATGCTCCGCTTCCACAATTTTCCCATTCTGTGCCTTTTTCGGCAACGTCACTTTTACTTCTGCCGACAGAAGAACCTTTCCATTTATATGTTCCTGTCTGATATGCAGATCAGAGAGTTCTGCTTTCTCATAACTGTCAATATAAATATCGCGCCAGATTCCCATATCCGGTAACTGTGGGCCCCAGTCCCAGCCAAACATGGAATGTGCTTTTCGGATGTACTGATTTCCTTCCATCGCCCCGCATGCCGTATAATGGATCTCTTTTCCCGGTGCGGATACATGTTCGTTTACATATGAGATTGCAGAATGAATTTTCACTACAATACTGTTTGTCCCGTTTTTCAGTATATTTGTACACAGGATTCGATAGCGCAGGTGCATGTTATCCACATGCTTTACCGGTATGCCGTTGATAAAAATATCTGCTACTGTGTCGATTCCGTCACAGCAGAGTGTGTACACTCTTCCCTCTTCTTTTTTCAGTTCAAATTCCCTTGAAAAAATAAAATCGTTTTTCAGTAACTCTCTCGTCGGGTACTCATTCATCCGGTAAAACGGATCTTCCAATAAACCATGCTCTGTCAGACCGGAAAGTACTGATCCCGGGATTTCCACCGGGCAAAGCAGTGTTTCATCTGCTTTTTTTAACTGCCATGTTCCATTTAAATAAAACTTTTCATGTTGTACCATAAATATTCTCCATTCCCTTTCGGATCATTTTTTCAAAACTTTCCCGAAAATGCATATCATCCTCTGCGGTTCTCTTTTTCGGCCCCTTCAAATGATTCTTCCCGGACGCCCTTCTTGCTTTTTTATTCATATGACGCTCTAACAGCATCCGGTCAATGTTATCATCCGTATACCACCGTCCGGATTGATGGATGGCAAATGCACTGCGTCCAAGTGCCATCGCCGCCACCCCGTAATCCTGCGTCACGACGATATCTCCTTTCCGGCATAAATTGACCAGTGCAAAATCCACTGCATCCGCACCGGCTCCAATCACCTTTACCTCACTGTAATCCGAGTCTAAAACATGATTTGTATCGCATAACAGCGTTACCGGTATTCCATATTTGCCTGCAAGTTCTTCTATGATCCTTACCACCGGGCAGGCGTCCGCATCCACATAGATCTGCATAAACTCTCCATTCCTGCGTGGGGAAAATCTTGCTTTCGGACAAGTCCCCTTTTTTCTTCTTTTCTGTTGTATTATAACAAGGATCTTCTATGATTGCTATACATTTGACACCTCTATCAGAATCACTTAAAATGAAATCCAGAAACTTATTAATTCATAACAATAGATTGCCCGCAAAGCGTACACTCTATTATTTTACTAAATGACAAGGGGTTTTTTTATTATGGTAGATATTCCAATGAGATCCTCTGCTCCCGTCACCAGGCAGACCGTTCTTTCCATCAACGAGCGGAAAGTCGAGGGGGCAAAAACAACACGAACTATCACTTCGATCAACCACACACAATCTCAGACTGCATCAAAAGCATCTTCCGGAACGACTTCTTCCATGCAACACACTGCCATGCACCCTAGTGCTATGCACCCCAGTGCTATGCACCCTGCATCCACACCGGCGTCAAAACCTTTACCTCCACTGGTACATATGGTGCAAAAAGGTCAGAAAACACCGCTGGAGAATTCCGGGAAACTCACTTCCATAAAGGCATGTCTTGGATGGAATGTCAAAAATCCTGCCTGTGATGTGGATGTGTCCGCATTTCTGCTCGGTGCATCAGGCAAGGTGATCGGTGATTCCTGGTTCGTCTTTTACGGGCAGACCGAAAGCCCTGATCACAGCACGTTTTTTCATGTTGAGGACGGTGCTGACCGCGAAAGCATTTCCGTTGATTTCACCAAACTGGATACATCCGTTGCCAGAATCGTATTTGTGTTGACGATCAACGAAGCATTAGAAAAAAATCTAAACTTCGGAATGCTTCAGGACGCTTATATCCGCATTATGGATTCTGCCGGTGCCGAATTAGTCAGCTTTAAAATGGATGAATATTACTCAAATGTAACATCCATGATGATCGGCGAACTGTATCTGCATAACGGCGCATGGAAATTTAATGCCATCGGAAACGGCGTGGCAAAAGATCTCGCAGGATTATGCGAGATGTATGGAGTTCAGGTTATTTAAAACAAAGGATTAGATTTTGGAGGGAATTTGTTATGTTAACATTTGAAACAGTAAACGAACTTACTTTAAAGGTTACCTGCACAGGCAGTGATGTGCTCTTTACAAAGGCCGGTGCTTTTATTGCCGGAGAGAATGCCGGTGGAAAAAATTACAAATTTGAGAAGGTTTTACTCGGACCACAAAATAATATCGGTCAGGCTCTGCTCGGTCAGATTGCACGAAGATTCACCGGTGAAAATCTTCCGCTTATGAAAGTAACTTTAAATGGTGATTCCGTTACCTATTACGCAAATTACGGACAGCACATTGTTGTCTATCATTTAGAACAGGGTGAGACGATCTCCGTAGAATCTGAAAATATTCTCGCTTTCTCCCAGGATTGTGATTACAGTGTCCGTTTTATCGGTGTCGGTGTGCTTTCCCAGAAAGGTCTTGCCACCTCCACTCTGACCGCGCGCGGAAAAGATGCATATGTCGCCGTGCTCTGTAACGGCAACCCGATCGTTTTAAGCAACGTGATGTCTCAGGATACGCTCTCTGTGGATCCGGATGCTGTTGTATGCTGGGTTGGAAATGGACACTGTGATCCTCAGGTGACGGCAGATATCTCCTGGAAAACATTTATCGGACAGGCTTCCGGTGAGTCTTATCAGTTTGAGTGGCATGGGAATTGTCCGGTTACGGTGATTATTCAGCCTTCGGAACGCAGAGGCGGAATCAGTGTGAGTATGGATTAGTGAAGGTCCGTGAAAATTAAAGTGCAAAAAAAGGGGGATACGAAGTTTTGCTGGGGGTAAGTTGCGCGAAGCTGAGGCTCGTTTTGTTCCATTGTACGAAAATAAGAAAAACTAGGTATGCCTGAGACAGGTTGTGACATAGAGACGTGAGCGGCATTCAACGAGCCATCCATGGCTCGTGAAGCCTTGATCTGCCATCCATGGCAGATCATCACTGTATACCAACAGGCATACTAAGATTTTCTAATTTTCTCCCAAAGTCACAAAATGAGTCTCAGCTTCGCGCAATCTACCAGCCACAAGTCTGTGACCCCCTTTTTGCACTTTAACCTCACATAGAACAAAGCGTCGCTTGCGACTCTTTCGCGCTCTGGCGGTGCTTTTTACAGCTAACTTCTTCTCCGCGAGATGCGCATCCCACCCAGAGGGCTTTTTAATTCATAGGACATAATTTTAAGCGCCTGCTCTAATAGGGCATCTGAAAATATTTTTTTCGGATGCATCTCATCTATTTTTTTCCGGGTTCCGGATGTTTTGGAAATTTCATATTTTTGTGTGAATCCGTGTGGGACAAGTCCGCGGTCTGCGGTTAATATCATGGGGATATCAAAAGCGCTGTCTCCGGCGGCAATCACGAATTCCGGTTTTAGTTTCTGTCTGAGGCGGTCTACTGCCGTTCCTTTATTCAGAGGACGCGGTACTACATATACTTTTTCGCCGTTGGAAAAGACATCTGCATATTTTATATTGAGAGATGTTTTTAAATCATTTACAACTGTTTGGGGATCATTACATTTTGTAAAGAGAAACAGCTTTTCAATATACCGGAGTTCGAATTTTCTGCGTGGATCTTTTTCTAGCAGTTCCATTGCAAGATTCATTTCATCCCTGCTATCCGACACAAGATGCAGGGAATCCTGATACCACGCTTCATCCCGCATACCATCTACCAGAAGGACACCGCCGTTACAGACTAATGCATAGGGGAATTGTCCAATTCCAAGGTCGATGCGCTGATATTGTTCCAACGTTCTTGTGGTCGTTGGAACAATCAGCATTTCATTTTTTACCTGCTGCAAAAGACGATATGTTTCCTCTGTGATGTAGGATATTTCCCTCCCCTGATAGAATTCCACATTTCGCTTCCGCATCCCGATGTCATGTTTATAGGAATAGATGATCGTATTATCTAAATCAGTATGAAAGACAATCATTTTTTCGAGACGATGGCTTTTCTTACCATATCAACCGGGATGATGAGCACTGCTAACAGCACGGAAACAAATAATGCTTTCGCATTAAGTGTTGTTGTGCTGAACACCTGACCACCGATCTCAATGATGACGGTCTGCAGTACGAAGATTGCACCCATAACAATGATAAAGTTCTTGTTTTCTCCAATGTGCTCAAATACATTAAATCTCTCAGATCTTGTATTTAAGCTGTTAAAGATGATTGAATAAATGAAAAATGCAAACATAAATGTTTTTTCATATAATTCCGGATCCGCACAGCCTGCCGGTGTTACAAAATCTGTAATTCCACCGATGTTTTCCAGAATCAGAATCGATCCAAGTGTGATAAATACAGAACTTGTTCCGATTGCGGATTTAATATAAGTCGTTAAAATGTTATCTTTTCTCAGTGCCGGTTTTTCATTCATGTATCGGTCAAGGATCGGCTCTCCACCAAATGCCATGGCTGCTAAGGTATCCATGATCAGGTTGATCCATAAGATCTGGACAATAGAGAATGGTTCGGTCCAGCCAAGGATCGGCGCGATAATGTTCATCAAAAGGGTACTGATATTAACTGTCAGCTGGAAAATTAAGAATTTACCAACTGATTTTGACATCGTTCTACTGTTCAATACACAATCCTTAATGGATGTCAAACTGTTATTCAAGATGACAACGTCACCTGCCTCCTGGGCAACTGCTGTACCATCTCCCATGGCAAATCCGATATCTGCCTGTTTTAATGCCGGTGCATCATTGACACCGTCTCCTGTCATACCACAGACATTGTCAAGCTGCTGTGAAATAGAAACGAGTCTCTTTTTATCAAGCGGTTTTGCCCTGCTTACCACGCGAAGATGCGGAAGCTTTTTCTTTAACTCTTCATCTGACATCTGCTCTAACTCTTCATGCGTAAGAACAACATCGTTCTTCTCATCTTTTAAGATACCAGCTTCTTTTGCGATGGCAACTGCTGTCTCCTCCGCATCACCAGTTACCATAACTACCTGGATGCCGGCATTATTTAAAATCTCAACCGTCTCAACCGCATCGGTTCTTACGTTATCTCTTAAGCAGAGCACTGCCATCAGAACTGTTTTTCCATCTGCAATCTTTGCAACAGAAAGCAGCTTCATCGTTCTCTTTGCCTGAGCGAGCATCTGATCTTCCACAGCTTTTTTGTCTGCTGCTGTAAACTCTTTTTCCTCGCCGGACGGAAGCATATAATGTGTTACTTTATCAATAATGTTTTCGGTTGCACCTTTCCAGTAAACCAGTCCGTTTTTCAATGTAACGGTAGCGCATTTCTTTTCCGAATCAAATCCACTGATATCAGCAACTTTATCCGGATCATTTTTAGAATCATCATAGCCATGCTCTAGGGCATATCCCAAAAGAGCCCTGTCCATGTTGTTACTTCCGATTGGCTTTCCTTCGGATACTTTTGCAAGGTTGTTTAATGTAATTGCCTCAATAAATTCCTGACTCGGAATATGTTCTGCGATTTTACCGTCACCGGTGATAAATTCTACTAAAGATAAATTACCCTGTGTAATCGTTCCTGTTTTATCACTAAATAAAACATTCATATATGCAGAATCGGAAAATGCTGCCTTATGGCTGACAAGAATATTTTTCTTGTACATGGACTCTGTATTCATGGACTGCACAAGACTGTTCATCATCGGAAGACCTTCCGGCACTGCCATGATAACGATAGATGCCATTAACATAATTGCCTCAGCAACTAAAAGCAGAACATAAACAACTGTGATCGGTTCGTCCGTACGAATCAGATTCAGTACAACATCTAATACGCCCGCAATGGCAGCCGCAGATACACCAAGTTTACCGATACCGGCAGCTACAACTTCCAGCTTCAGGCTTGAAGTATCTTTCCTGTCATCCTCTTCATTATCATCCGTCAGAGCTTTGTTGATCTTTCCAAGCTCGGATGCATCACCGATGACAGTTGCAACCATATAACCTTCACCGGAGGTCACTACAGATCCCATAAATATTTTATTTGCAGATGCGTAGTCTGTAGATTCCGCTTCATCAAGGTTGTCAGCAGCCGTTTTATCCTCGTCTCTTGACTCACCGTTTAATGCAGCCTGTGAAACCTTGATATGTCCTTCAAATAACACACCATCGGTCGGCACCTTATCACCAGCCTGAACAAGGATCGTATCTCCTTTTACGATCTCACTGGTAAGGATATTGACCAGTTTTCCATTTCTCATGACTTTCGCATAAGTCTTGTTATACTCTTCCTGTAATGCCTCACTTCTGGAACTGTTGCGGTACTCGGATAAAGTACTGAATCCGGTTGCCAGTGCAATTGCCAAAACAATACTTATGATCTCAACAACATCGTTTTCTCCTGCTAATGCCGGTACAAACACACCGATAACAGAAATGACGATTTTCATGACCAGTGCTGCACATAATACTTTGATCCAAATGTCATCAAATGCTCCGATAAACATTGACCACAGTGATTCTGTCTCTTTTTTTGCAAGAGCGTTCGTTCCAAAATCCTGTTTGCTCTTGTTTACTTGTGAGTCTGACAGACCTCTCATAAGCTCTTCTTTATTTATGTTACTCATTTTAGGTAGTTAACCTCCTCTAAGGTATCAATCTTTTTATACAAATCTTCTGCTCAGTTCGCCAAGTCCCGGGTCGTTTGTTCCCTGACCAACAGCGCTGAACTTCCATTCTCCGTTATGTCTGTACACTTCTCCAAATATCATTGCCGTCATACCGGAATAATTTTCGGTCAGATTGTACTTGCACATTTCATTATTATTTCTTGCATCAACTAAACGGATAAATGCATTCTCAATCATGCCAAAATGCTGATGCCTCTGAACTGCCTGATAAATGTTTACGACGATCACGATCTTATCGTACTCCTGCGGTACTTTTGCAAGATCGATCATGATCTGCTCATCGTCTCCATCACCAGCTCCCGTCAGGTTATCTCCCTGATGATTTACGGTACCTGATTTGTGATGTAAATTACCAAAATAAACGATATCTGATTTATCCACCAGTTTTCCGTTTTTCAACATCAATGCGGATGCATCACAGTCGATTGGCTGCTGCTTTTGTCCGCCCCCGAATAAAGCACTTAAAAATCCACCTCCGGATGAAGACTGCTGCGCTTCATCCCATCCAAGACCGACAATGATCTTTGACAGTCCTGCGTTATCTTTTGACAGACTGACCTTCTGTCCTTTCTGTAAACTAATTGACATTACAATCCTCCTTGTTTTGCGGAGCAAAATGCGACTGCCATTGCAGGAGCAGAGGATTTTACTCCTTGTTTTCCGAAGGAAAATCCGAGCCCCTCACGGCGAGGAGAGGATTTTCCTCCTTATGCCACTTCAATTCCATAGTGTCCGCAAAGTGCTGCGAGTCCGCCCTGGAAACCACTTCCAATTGCGTTAAATTTCCATTCTCCGTTATGTCTGTATAATTCACCGACAACGACTGCTGTCTCAATGGAGAAATCCTCTCCCAAGTCATAACGGATCATTTCTTTTCCGGTTGTCTCATCCACCAGACGGATAAACGCATTGGATACCTGTCCAAAATTCTGGCGTCTTGCCTCTGCCTCATAGATGGTTACGGTAAAAGCGATTCGCTCAATGTTTGCCGGTACTTTGGAAAGATCGATCTGGACCTGTTCGTCATCGCCTTCTCCCTCTCCGGTTAAGTTATCGCCCATATGTTTTACAGACTCACTTGGATGAACCAGGTTTCCATAAAATACAAACTCTTTATCTGTCGGGCATTTTCCATCTGCGCCTAACATAAATGCTGCTGCATCCAGGTCAAAATCTGCACCTGAATCATATGCATTGACATCCCAGCCAAGACCAACCATGATATTTTTCAGTCCCGGATTTCCTTTTGTTAAATCTACTTTCTGTCCTTTTGATAAATTAATTGGCATAGTATTACCTCCTTAGAATAAATGAATCTATAGTTATTTCAAATAACTTACTTGTTTGCCGGCGGCATATGATACTGTCTGTTGAAGTCCGCCTTGATTGCCTCAAGCCTTGCCTGATCTTCCACACGTTTCTTTCTGCAGTCTTCCTGAATTCTTCTGGTTTCTTCAATACCGCTCGTAATCGTTCTCCAGGTCGTTTCAAGTGTCTCAATCTGAATAGAGCTTCCGGATGCCATCTTAGCAGTAGCCTTAGAAACCTCTACCGTATTCTGTGCATTCTTAATAAGCATCTCATTCGTCTTCTTATCAAGAGCTGACATTGCCTCCGCCTGAATGCGCTGGCGTTTCAGCAGAATTGCCTGTGCAAGTGCCTGTTTAAATACAGGAAGCGTCACGATAAATGCGGAATTAATTTTTCTGACCAGATTATAATTGCTGAATTCCATCGTTTTGATCATCGGAATGGACTGCATTGCAACATTCTCTGCTGTTCGGAGATCCTGTGTACGCTGCTCCATCATCATCAATGCCTGATTTAAACTGGTTAGTTCAAACTGGATCGACTCGTCTCCGGTAGTCTCCATATCCTGCTGTCTTTTCGCAATATATGCTTCGATTTCTTTGCATGCCTGCTCGCCGGCAAGAATATATTTCACGAGTTCATGATAATAATTTACATTTGCCTCAAACATCGTATTTAATTTACGGTTTGACTGTTTGATCTCCGACTCATAGCCTTTGAGCTGAACGTAGATCTTATCGACTTCTTCGCCCATTGTGTGGTATTTTGCAAGAATCTTGTCGAGCTGTTTTTTCATATTTCCAAATAATTTTCCGAACAGTCCCGGATTTTCTTTGATCTCATCGATATCAAACTGATCCATGATCTTTGCTAACGTTTTTAACATTTCGCTGGTATCGTCTAACTGTGACATATTCATACTGTTTAACACAACATCCGAAGCCTTTGAAATCTCCTCTGCCACCTCTGCTCCAAATGTGACGATCGTCTCAAGATTATTGATCTCGATCGTACTGACGATCCGGTCAACTTCATCAGAATTGACCAGTTCTGAGTTCATTTTTTCCCTGTCGGCAACAATATCATATTGTTCCACAACAGCGATCTCATCCTTTGTGTCCGGAACTGCTGTGGCTGCCGGTGCTTCCGCAGTCATTGTTTTGCTAAAATCAAGTCCCATACTATTCCTCCATTTCTGCGTGTGAAAAATCTGATTTTTCGCACTAATTACCTCTCTTAAAAAATTTCTCCCGCCAAGTGTAGCGTGTACTGCCAAATGAAATACTATTCAGGTCAGGGACTTGCAGATCATATTTATATTCCCCGATCTGGTGTTCTTCCATTAGTTGCCCGTTAAAATATTTTTCAATACTCTGATATCCTGTCGGTACAAAAAATACGATATCAAATCCAATCAGATGTAAAAATGCTGTCAGGATCGAATCCTCTAACGAAATTACCGTCTCCGATGTATTAATGTAGATCATTTTCGGATTTTTCCGGGTAAGATCAAATTTCTGGATCAGTCTTACAATATCCTTTGGCAGATTTAAAATCTGCGCAATGACTGTATATTCCATGCCATTTTCCCCGATTCCCTTTATCATTTTCTGATTGATCAAAAGCTGCATCTTATCGAGAATCATTTCCTGTATATCTTCTCTCAGGATACCATACGGATATTTCGGATGTGCTTTGATCTTATTTCGCTGCAATTTTCCATTCTTAAAAAATTCGGCAGCATACATTTTCATCGGATTCGGTGCCATCGGCTCTATATAAGGTGCCTTTTTTATCACAATGGTATCTTCCGTAACCAATTCTTTTACTGATGTCCAGTAATGATCCGTCTGTCCATCTTTTACACCGGAAACCTTTGCAAAAATAACCGGTATGTTGACCACACCATCGACCACACTAAAATCCGGCCGGTACTTCAGCTCCTGATCCCACAGGATCTTTATTTCTTCATACATGGTCTGCAGGCTGATGATATTCGCCTTTCCATACTGCTGATTCCGGTACATTCCGGTGTCCTGATACATTAATGCATCCAGTTCTCTCTCCGCATGATATGCCACTGTTCCCATTTTAACCTGTGAATTTTCTTCCGGAAACCTTTCCATGGTAAGACTTTCCTCATAATTCAGTTCATACAGCAAAGGATCTGTAAGCTGACAAGGTACATTCCGGTTCGGGCACAGGATCACCACATCAACCGGCAGTCTTGCTAAAAACTTAAGAAACAGTGCCTCATTTTCATTCTGACAACCACCCATGTGAATAAAACATCCGATTTCCGGCATCTTCCAGTCAGAAAATAAAGACGGCAGATATCTCTTTAGCCAGCACAACAGATATACCGCCTTACTGGTGAGCCTGTTTAAATTATCGCCTTCTTTGCTAAATTCTGCAAGAAGAATATCAACAAATGTTTTATGCATGATCTTCTGCAGTTCCATATTTGCCGGATATTTTATATTGGCGGAAAGATCCATGATAAGCTGATCTGCTTTTGCATAGTTTCCTCGCCGGATATCTGCGATCTCATCCGGTGTCGGTCTTTCAATCTCTCCATTTACGATCACAGTCTTTCGTCTGGCATTTTTTAGTTCAAGTTGCAGCTGAAACAATTCGTTTGCATAAGTCAGCTTGTCCTCTGCTCCATTGATCCGGTAAAAACAATTATAAAAGAAACGGGAATCTGTCCCTCTGCTCAACACACTTTTTTTGATATCTTCAAATCCTTTTCCGCTGATCCAGGCATTCGTACAGTTATTGACAGAAGGAAGATTTCCATACAGCCGTTCTTTTTCAAAATCATTTTGTATCGCTTCACGGACTTTCTTTAAGCAGTATTCTTCCGGGAAAGCTGTCATTCCCTCCATTTTTAGATCGTCCGATAAAACGGAATCCGGATCTGACTTAAGGTACCCTGCATCACCGTGATACTGCAGCAACACCACATCACACCCTGCATTTGACAGGATTGATATCAGCATCAGCTCGTAATTACTGATATCCCCCTCATAAAGGATCTTGGGCAGTTCATTTGCCCCAAGCTGATTTACAATCCGCTCAAATTTGTAATACAGCCAGCACATAAATTTGATATATGCATTTTTTTGCATATTCTCTGTTTTTCCATTCCGTCTCATGGAATCAAGCGAGTCATAAATCGAATCTGCCACATTCTTCCTTTGCAGATCGTTCATACGCGGCAGCCATTTCTTTAACCCAGCGGTTATAAATGACGGATCCATCCGAAAATCCATACCCATAATTTCCGAATAATACGCAAGATTCTGCTCATCCGGATTAGGGATTTTCCCTTCGATCACCACGCCCTTTCTTCTTGCCGTGTCATAATATTTTTTTATAAAATCACCGATTTTTTCCGTGTATCCATTGATCCGGTAAAAATACACCTCTCTGCTTTGTCTGCTATCGAGATCGACAAAGTAATCATCAAGGCTGCAAATCTTTTTATGTTCTAACATAGCGCATTCTCACCTTCAATATCTG
Organism: Roseburia sp.; assembly: GCA_003483745.1. GTDB lineage: Bacteria > Bacillota > Clostridia > Lachnospirales > Lachnospiraceae > Roseburia. Next base: position 47,478 of record DMYD01000041.1, read on the forward strand.
TTCATTTTGTTTTTATTCATCACATAGCCAAGACCTGAACCGACAATACCACCCAAAATATGTGTCAGATTTGAAACATTATCCCGGATAAATATGCCATCATACACCTGCTGCCCGATATAGATCAGTGCAACCAGAATAAATGTAAGCGGGATTTTTCCTTCTTCAATACTTGTTAAGGATGCAAGTAATATAAACGCAAATACAACACCGCTTGCACCAAGAAGCTGGACATGGGGGAAAAATATGAAATTGATCACACCTGTCACCAGCGATGTCGTTAAAATTACAAATAAAATATTTGCCGACCCATACTTTTCTTCCAAAAGCGGTCCTACAACCAATAACATCATAATATTTCCAAAGAAATGATCCCAGCTGGCATGTCCTAATACATGTCCGAAAAACCGGATGTATGTGAACGGACTTGCTAACGATGACCGGTAGACACTGAAAAATGTCCGCGTGGATGCACTTCCTGTCAATTTATCCAAAATCAACACGATAAAGCAGATAATTGTAAATCCCAAAATCACCGGAGAATTAAATGACAGACGTATCTTTTTGCCACTGTTACTCATACGTTTCCTTCCTTATTATAGAATCTTCTAAAAGTATAGCATACTGCTGTAATGTGTCAGAGCAGCTTATACGTCTGATTGTATCACACATATTACGTCTAATCCATCTATCTTTTTACCTATATTAATGCTATAATTCAATTTGCATTACAATTTACGCACTCAGGGGGATTTTTACAAATTGAAAAATGATATGATTTATTACAGTGTTGGCGCACTGCTCTATTGTCCTGCCAATAAAAAAACGATTGCTGACTCTGTGATTCATGAAAAATTTGGAAATAAATATTCTCTGGCTTTATGCCTTGAAGATACGATCAATGACAATTTTGTGATGGAAGCCGAGCAGGATCTGATTGCTTCCATCCATCAGATATTTGAAAGTTTCCAGGATCATCCTTTTTATCTTCCGAAAATCTTTATCCGCGTCCGCAATGCCGGTCAGATTGGACGCTTAACAAAGGCTTTCGGCGACAGCATAAAGCTGATCACCGGTTATATCATTCCGAAATTTACTACTGATGCCGCCAACTCTTATATAGAAGAAATGATCCGGGCAAACGAACAGGCTTCAAAGAAATTATATATGATGCCGATCTATGAAAGTTCCTCCATCATTGATCTAAGACACCGCGTTGATATCCTGTACGATTTAAAGGACCTGCTTCACCCGGTGGAAGATCTCGTTTTAAATATCCGTGTCGGCGGAAATGATCTGTGTCACATGTTTGGCTTCCGCCGTCATTCCGACGAGTCCATTCACCGGATCAAACCTGTTGCTGATATTTTTTCTGATATCATAACCGTTTACGGCATGGACTACGTCATCTCCGGCCCTGTGTGGGAATATTATTCGGGTGATAATTGGGAAAATGGATTAATTCAGGAATTAAAAGACGATAAACTCTGCGGATTCACCGGAAAAACTGTCATCCATCCAAACCAGATTTCCGTTGTAAACAAAGCTTACCAGGTTACACGATCAGATTTTAACGATGCAAAAGCAATTTTAAACTGGGATAAAAGCTCTGCCTCCCTGGTTGCCGGAAATCCGGCTCAGGAAAGAATGAACGAGTACAAAACCCACCATAACTGGGCAGAAAAAATATTTTTTCTTGCAGAGGTCTTTGGCATCCAGAGTTAAATTTATGTATGCATAAATTCATTGGCATGATAGACCAGACTTATCTATGCATAAATTTCCTTGGAAACCGACAGTATTTTTATATATCTGACATTTTTTTAATGATACCGCAGCATTTATAATGCCTCATCGGATAATACTGGATTGGCACATTTTTTTCCTCCGCTAATCTCACAAGATGTCCAAGCTGCGGATCTCCCTTATACCTCTCATCAATCAGAATCTTCCAGGGAACCCTTCGGAGCAATACTCTTGTTGCCTCACCAATTCCCGGCTTGATCAGATTGATGTCATCAATTTCAAATGTTTCTGCGATCTGTTTTACCTCATCAATACCAAAGCCTTCCACCCTCTTATCTTCTTTTCCTGTATCCATATTAAATTCTTTTTCGATGGTATGGATAAACTCGTAGGACAGATCCGAATCTTTTAATTCGCCATAATAGACAGCTCCGTGAAAATCATCTTTGCCTATGATATCACTTCTTAAAAATGTTCTGCTGACCAGACCTGACACTGTGCTGTTTAAACAGGAACTCGGTATTAAAATGTCATCATGTGTACCGCAAAGTTCTGTCACATTGGCAGGATCTGCTATCACTGCAATATCGAACGATACACCTTCATACTGTGCAATATCTTTTTTTAATTCATTTAATATTGCACCCTTTCCAATCCACCCATCCACAAACAACAACTGCCCGGGTTCATACCGGCTCAACAGATATTTCATCGCATTGTCATCAATCCCTCTGCCACGAATAATGGAAATAGAATAATGCGGTACATTGATATGATATTTTTTTGCAATGTATCTTTTGACTAAAATTCCGATTGGAATACCTGCACGGGCCAATGAAACGAGCACAATGTTCTGTCCCTTTTTTTCAATGATCTTGTCCGCAAGTCTTCCAACTGCCAGTGCTACCGGTTTTGCATAATTTTTTAACGCTTCCCGGTATACCTGCATATATTTTTCTGTCGGAACATATTCGATTGGAAGCATTTCACTGTAATGCCTGCCCGCCTGAATCAGTTTTTCCCGTTCTTCGGTCGGCTGTGGCTGCACCATGCCAGTGATATCTTTTAGTAAAAGGATCACATCCTCATCGCTGTATGAACTTCTCATTTTTGTCCTCATTCCTATATTCTCTTTAATACCAACGGATCACAGATATATTTTCATTTTTCATCCGAAGTGCGTAAATCAGCGTTTCTAATCCTTTTAACGACGCTAATGCTGCATCCGTCATAACGATAACCCTGTCATAGTTTTCCAAATCATAAATAAAAGTCTTTCGATCCGGATCATATAAGCTGCGCAGTTCATATCTGCAATGCAGTGGATACTCTTCCTCGGTACTGACCGCGATCGGACTTCTAGTCGTAGAATGGCAGCGGACAACACATCCCATTTTTTCGATTTCGTACCCTGTCAGAAGTGCCGGATACATAAACTCTTCCGTGCCAATCACAAGTACACGTTCACCCTGTTTCACACCAGTCTCTATGATCACAGTTTTCGCAAGTTTTTTACATGCAGCCTCATATTGTTTTGCGTCAACGAAACGTCTTGCATTCATCCATCCGGGAATCGATATGATATGTTCCCGCATATTCTTCTCCGATTGCACATCAATATCCGCGCTTTCCTGCGTATGATTCTCCGGTATCGCACAAATATATAAACCATCACATCTATACTGCTCCGCAACCGTACCGTATCCGGAATGATCCGTTTTTACCAGATAATGAAGTTCTATTTTTTCATCCTGATAAATTTTTAAGTATTCTTCTGTCATTCCATTTAACAATGAAGCAACTGCAAATTTTGTTTTTTTCTGATACTCTTTTGTTATGATCTTAATGATATTCATGATCGTATTCCCAGTGGTCACCTCATCCTCTATAAATACAATCCTGTCGATATCATTTATCACACGGTCTATATCATCTTTTACTAATTTCTGCTCAGTCGCATGGCTGTGTGCTTCTGAAAAAAATAAATATCTGGCATCCTGTATTACTTCCCGCGTTGTCTGGATATACTTTGTTCCCAGAGTGATCGCAGCCTGCGCACCGATTGCTGTTGCAGTTTCCGCAAAACCGATCAAAAGCAGTCTCTCGCCTTCATATTTTCCCTGAAGCTTCTCTGCAAGACTTTTGAAAAGATTCAATGCTTTCGAAGGTTCTACCGGAACATGCTTTCCCTGCAGTGGATCTACTACCAGATAACTTCTTTTTGTGTTGTTCTCCCGTTTTGCTATTTTAACTAAGTCTTTTTCCTGATATTTCATATGTTTTTGATTTTCCTGACGTTCGTTAATTTTTTACGATCTGTTTTCCAAAGGTTTGGAGATATTCCTGGGCAGTCTGTAATGATATATTTAGTTTTTTCTGCAACCGCTCTAAAATAGCGTCTTCTGGCAACCCTAGATCACAACATGTATCTACAATTCCTTCCGCTCTGCCACGCATTTCTCCTCTTGCCTCTCCTCTTGCTACATCCTGCTCTATTTCATCTTTCATTAATTCCCGTAATGCTTCGCACATACCATTAGCCCTCCTTACCTTCTGATATATTTCATAATTCGCACTGACACTTGCCTGTAATACTGCGTCTATATTATTCCGCTCCCGCGGTGTCTTCATATTTTCTGTCTGTTCTAAAAACTTCCTGATATCCTCTATATCGGCATTTGCAGATAAGATTCTTAGGCTGCTGTGCATAGTCCGGTTCAACCTGCTGATCACCACAATCTGCACCGGGAATAAAATGTTCCCTCTCACGTAATAAATACCTGGATATTTTTCTTCCAGTACATATCCTTTTCGTTCTAATTCCAAAAACAGTTCTCTTGGATATGCTTCACGGAACAATGACACGGTCAGTTCGTCCGCCGGGATTTCATCGATTGTTTTCTTTTAGTTCGAGTTCCGCTGCTGCATAAAACGCAGGATGCCACTGGATCTTTTTGGCTTTGTCTGATGACGATTTCTTTGTCTTTTGCGCGATAATCGTTTCCTCCCTTTTGTTCGGGAGAGTCGCGTGATATTTTCGAATTCTCCCTGCTTTTTCTTTTATTTGCTGGTATTTTAAAAGCATTGAAAATTCTGATATCCGACATTGTGGCTCGTGTGTTGATAGGCATCTTAACGTGGTTTTGACTTGTTTTGAAATGGCTTATGCTGTGAGATAATTTCTTACAGTTTGCCTAATAGATTTTGTTAGAATGTAATGCTTTGTTTTTATAAATTTTATACATAAGCGTAGAAACAACATATCCATAAAATATGTATTCTAAACGCATCTGGTCGTTTTCGTGAAAATGTGTGCGTTTAACTTATACCATCTGCTTTCCAAAAGTCTTTAGGTATTCCTGGGCAGTCTGTAATGATATATTTAGTTTTTTCTGCAACCGCTCTAAAATAGCGTCTTCTGGCAACCCTAAATCACAACATGTATCTATAATTCCACGTGCTTCTCCTCTCGCTTCTCCTCTTGCTACATCCTGCTCTATTTCATCTTTCATTAATTCCCGTAATGCTTCGCACATACCATTCGCCCTCCTTATCTTTTGATATATTTCATAGTTCG
>DMYD01000032.1:0-36361 GCA_003483745.1 Roseburia sp.
ACAAATTGAAACTTGCAACCTCCCCACAAACCACTCTCACAGCTTGATATTAAAATTGTAATACTAACATCATCATCCGACAATAAATAAACGAAAAAGGAGAATCAGCCATGGAAACTAATTTTGATTATCTTTTAGAAAAAGAAGAGTATTCCGATTTTGCAAAACAGGCAATAGAGGCAGAAAAGAGCATCAGCATATCGCCTGCGACATGTGCGATTCTCTCCAGAAGAGCGTTAGAACTCGCGGTTCGTTTTGTGTTTTCCTATGATGCGGAACTGACACTTCCGTATCGGGATAATGTGTCGAGTCTGATCCATGAACCTACATTTCGCAGCATCATTGAACCAAGACTGTTTCCAATGCTGAAATATACGATCCATCTTGGAAATGTGGCAGTCCATACGAACAGTAATATCAAAAGAGATGAGGCGGTCATAGCACTGCGTGATCTGTTTGAATTTTGTGACTGGATTGATTATTCCTATTCGAAAGAATATACGGAACGTTTTTTTGATGAGTCTATACTGCCATCCGGGGATGAAAAAAGGGTAAAAGCGGAGGAGTTAAGACGTTTATATGAGAGTCTGTCCAGTAAAGATAAAAAATTAGAAGAAATTTGCAGGGAAAATGAGCAGCTGCGCAGACAGATGCAGGCACAGCGTACACTTCACAACCAGACCAGGGAGTTCCATGTAGATGAGATCAGCGAGGCAGAGACGCGGAAGAAATATATCGATGTGGAATTACAGAGAGCAGGCTGGATTATAGGACGAAATTGTACGGAGGAGGAACCGGTTACCGGTATGCCCAATGCCACAGGAAATGGCTTTGTGGATTATGTTTTATGGGGAAAAGACCATTTGCCGTTGGCAGTGGTAGAGGCAAAAAAAGCATCGGCAGATCCAATCGTTGGAAGCCAGCAGGCAAAATTATATGCGGACTGTCTGCAAAATCAGTATAAGCAGCGTCCACTGATTTTTACCACAAATGGATTCGAAATTTTTTATACAAATGATAATGAGGGATATCCAAGGCGCGAGGTATCCGGGTTCTTTACGCAGGAAGAATTACAGATTGAGATAGACAGAAGAAAGTTAAGAATTCCGTTGGAAAACATTGAAATTCGGGATGATATTACAAACCGTCCTTATCAGAAAGAAGCGGTAACAGCAGTCTGTGATGCAATTGCAAAAAAGCATCGGAAGATGCTGATCGTGCAGGCTACCGGTTCTGGAAAAACCAGAGTCAGTATCAGTATTGTGGATGTGCTGCGGAAACATAATTATGTAAAAAATATTTTGTTCCTTGCAGACCGGACGGCGTTGGTAAAGCAGGCGAAAAACAGTTATACAAATTTGCTGGATGATTTATCCTGCTGTAACCTGGTAGAAGGAAAAGATGATCAGGAAGCCTGCCGCATGATTTTTTCCACTTATCCTACCATGATGAATGCAATTGATGAGACGAAAAATAAATATGGAGATCGTTTGTTTACACCGGGATATTTTGACCTGATCATCTGTGACGAGGTGCACCGCAGTATTTACAAAAAGTACCAGGAAATTTTTGAATATTTTGATGCAATGCTTCTTGGCATGACAGCAACGCCGAAAAATGAAATTGATAAAAATACATACGGGGTATTTGATCTTGAACGCGGCGTTCCGACATTTGCTTATGAATTAGAAAAGGCGGTAGAAGAGGGATATCTGGTCACTTACTCGACACTGGAATACAAAACGAAGATCATGGAAGAAGGAATCCATTATAATGAGTTATCTGAGGAAGAGAAGGAGAAGTTTGAGGAAACTTTCAAAGATGACGAGACGGTGGAGGAGGATATTTCCAATACCGCAGTTAATACATGGCTCTTTAATGACGACACGATCGATTTGGTATTAAAAGAGCTGATGGAGAAAGGGTTAAAGATCGAAGGTGGGGATAAAATTGGAAAAACGATTATTTTTGCAAAAAACACTCCTCATGCGAAAAAGATTGTGGAGCGTTTTAACACGTTATTTCCGGAATATGGTGGAGATTTTATCAAACAGGTCGATTATAGCATCAAATATGCAGATACACTGATTGATGATTTTGGCACAAAAGAACGAATGCCGCAGATTGCAGTATCTGTGGATATGCTGGATACGGGAATTGATGTTCCGGAGATTTTAAACCTTGTATTTTTTAAAAAGGTGCGCAGTTATGCAAAGTTCTGGCAGATGATAGGAAGAGGAACGCGTTTGTGCAAAGATCTGCTGGGCGAGGGAATTGATAAAGAGCGTTTTCTGATTTTTGACTTCTGTAATAATTTTGAATACTTTCGGGTGAATAAAAATGGTTCTGAGAATGGAATTCAGGAATCACTTTGTGAAAAAATATATAATACAAAGGCACAGATATGCAGGGAACTGCAGGCATCACAGTATGTCATGGATGCGGATTATGCAGTGTACCGAAAAGAGCTGGTAACGGGGCTGAATCAGGCAGTGATAGAATTAAATGATGACAGCTTTGTGGTAAAAAGGCATCTCAGATATGTAGAGATGTTTCGGAAGCTGTCAAGCTGGGATCAGTTAGAGACGGTTGAAATATCCGAGATTAAAGAACATATCGCACCGTTAATGAAACCCAAAAAAGAAAATGAACTTGCCCGGAGATTTGATTATCTGATTTACAGCATTGATCTGGGATTATTACAGAGCAAAAGCGTCCAGAAACCAATTCAAATTGTGATGACAACAGCCGAACAGCTCTCGAAAGTATATCGGCTTCCGCAGGTCGCAGCAAAAAAAGAAATGATTGAAAAAGTTCAGGAGACAAATTTCTGGGATGATGTAACGGTTGTGGAATTAGACAAAGTGAGGGAGGCTTTGCGGGATCTGCTTCAATATCTGGAACGTGCAGGAAGAAGAATTTATTATACCGATTTTACGGATGAGATCACAGATAGGAACGAAGGAGAACCTATCTATGCAAGCGTGGATCTGAAAAATTACCGGAAAAAAGTGGAGTTTTACCTTCGGGATCACAAGGATAAAATCGCGGTATTTAAACTGAGAAATAATAAAAGACTTACAGAGGCTGATTTAAAAGAGTTAGAAGAAATTCTCTGGAAGGAACTGGGAACAAAAGAAGATTATGAAAAAGAGTATGGAGATACACCAGTTGGACGTCTGGTACGGCAGATTGTAGGAGTTGACAGGGAAGCAGTCAATGAAGCATTTAGTGAATTCCTGACAGAAGAGCGTTTAAATGTAAATCAGATCCGGTTTGTAAGGCTGATCGTTGACTATATTGTTGCAAATGGAAATATTGATGACAACAGGGTACTGATGGACGAACCGTTCCGGTCGGCGGGCAGTATCACAGCTTTGTTTAAAGATGATATGGATTCGGCAAGAAAGATTATGAGCATTGTGGACAGCATCAAGCGTAATTCCGAAGAAACTGCGTAAAAAATCTGATAGCAAAGAGAAATCTCATTCAACAAAAGGTGAAGTACATGAAAAGAAAAATAAAACGAATACAAGCAGTATGTATCTATATGATGTTATTATTATTGTTGCTTTTGCCACAAACAGCAATGGCAAAAAATACAGAAAAATCCAAAACCACATTTCCGGTTCAGGTAATTCATAAGACTGGTGATGATAAAGAAAACTTTGTGATCGTGATCATGGGAGATGGCTATACCGCCGGTCAGCAGGATCAGTTTTTGGAAGATGCCACCCAAAAGGCGCGTGGAATGCTGACATGGTCACCATATAGGGAATATTCTGATCGTATTAATATTTACGCTGTGCAGGCAGTTTCTAACGAGTCAGGCATTGGAGTGTATGGCGGTAAGAGTCCGGATACATATTTTCATGTCAAAGTATATAGAAAGGCAGCCGGATTTACCAATGGCGGGGATGAAAGGGCGAAAGCGTTAAGAACGGAACTGGAAGAAAATTATCTGGATGAAGGCGCAAATGTTGGAACGATTCATATACTTTGTAATGATACAGGAAGCTATGGTGCATCAGTAAATCCATTATTTTCTTTTTCTACAAATTCTGAGGATAATAGTGATGGAATGGTTATGGCTCACGAGACTGCCCATAGTATAGGCGGACTTGGCGATGAATATGAGAGATATACCAACAAACCAAATATGTCCGACACTACTGATCCGGAGAAAATCAAATGGAGTAAAATGTTAGGATTTCGCGGGATCGGAATCACGAATGCGGGAACGGATACCGCATTTGCGCCAAGCCGCGAATGTATGATGCGGTGGCTCGGACAGCCGTTTTGTGAGGTCTGCAAGATGGAACTGGCAAGAAAACTGAATAATACGGATTATGTCAGCAGGCCGGCAGCTCTTTATATCAGTGATCCTGAAGTTTCCATTCCTCATAACAAAACCGCGACACTTGACAGAGACAGTGAAAAATACAGGATTACTGAGTCAAATATCACAAAAGCTAATGATCATAATCTGGAATTTCGCACGGTTGTACAAAATATGGTGAATAAAGAACAGCATCTTAAGATGAGTTTTCGTATTACCGGCGCAGATGGAATAACGGTAAAATATAGTGCAGAAAAAGAATTTACCATTCCAGCCCTTACAAATTCATATGACCCGGATGCTGCAAGAGAGTCTCTTTCCGTTGTACTTAATGATGTGTATGGTCTGGCAAACGGTGACAGACTGGATGGAAAAATCGTGGACATGGATACGCAGGAAGTCTTAGCTACAGATAAAACAGCTGACCAGGCATGGAGTACCGTAAATATTCATTACCGGTTAAAGATGGAAGACGGAACGGAAACAGATCTTCCTGCTACAAAAACATCTATTGTCCATGCACCACGCAATTCTACATATACCTTAAGAAATCCTGAGTTATCCGGTTATGCCTGTGTGGGAAACAGTGTGGATCAGGATAAGATAACGATCACGGAAGACAGCATGGACATTGTTTATTATTATCAGGAGAACAATGATTCCTCCGGAGACGAAGATCAGGAGATAGCAGAGTGTACGACAAGACCGGTTACAGTGCCGTATGATTCAAACAGGCATACATTTGACATTAGACCAGGGGAGGGTGTGAATCTTCGATACAGTATGAAGGAGGACGGACCTTATACAATAGAAGAACTTCCGGCTTATACAGACGCAGGCAAATATACAATTTATTTTGAAGCATCTTCTGATTCTGCAAAATCCTGTTATGGGCAGGCATCTTTGGAAATTACAAAGGCTGTTACAGAACTAAAGCTTCTTGCAACGCCCGCAGGATCAGAGGGTGCTGGCAGCGTAACACTTAAAGTTATAAAACAGGGAATCAGCGCAGATGAACCGGTGGATATTACTTGCAATGATTCCAGCATTACACTGGTTAAGAAGGAAAATGATCAGTGGACGGTATCACTTCCGAACAAGACAAAGACATATTCTTTTACCGCAAAATATAATGGCAATAAAAACTATGCAGGGAGTGAAGCTGCCTGTCAGGTTATTGTGAAAGAAAAGAAAACACAGACTGGAAGTGGTGCTTTAGAAGCACCGGAAGAACCGGAAGAACCGACGACGGAAAAACCGACACCACAAAAACCGACACCACAAAAACCAGCACCGGAAGAACCGGCAACAGAAAAACCAACACCGGAGAAAAAGCCGGATAAAAAGATAAAAAATAAGACGGTCAGAATAAAATGTAAGTCCAGGAAAGGGAAAAAGCAGGTTTTAAAGGTTAGTAAGTCAACGTTGAATCGTCTTATTGACAATGAGGCAAAAGCACTGCAACTGGAATATGGAAACGTTATAATTACGATGGACCGCAATGCCTTAAAAGAAATAAAAAAACAGATGAATTCAGATGTGTATTTTCATGTTAAGAAATTAGATAAACGCATTCTTTCTTCAAAGGCAGGTAAAATTGTCAAAAAACGTCCAATGTATGAAATTTCGGTTACAGGTGCAAAGAAAAAAACGTTAGGAAAATTGAAAAAGGGAAAGGTTACCGTAAAGATCCATTATAAGATTTCTAAGAAAGAAAAAAAGAAAGATCTTTTTGCATACACCATCAGCAAAAAAGGAAATGTCAAAAAGATTTCAAAATCTTATTATGATTCTAAGAAACAGACAGTGAACTTTACAACAAAGAGCTTTTCTAAATTTGCAGTGGGCGGTCGTTTGTGAGAGTGATAAAAAGTTCCTGAATCAAAAAATACAGGAAAATGCCTAAATTGCGGGAATTGCAACCATCAGTTGACAGATTGACAGGCACATTTGGTAGCCTGCAACCGGTCAAAATGGGTATGATGGAGGCGTAACAAAGATCACATCATTGAAAAAGAAAAGAGGATGAGTTATGATTTTAGCAGAAAAAATTATGGAAGAGCGAAAAAAGAACGGATGGTCGCAGGAAGAACTGGCAGAGAAACTTTCCGTCTCCAGACAGGCGGTGTCAAAATGGGAGAGTGCCCAGTCGATACCGGATCTTCAGAGGGTGATCCAGCTGTCAGAGATTTTGGGGGTGAGTACAGACTACCTTTTAAAAGATGAATGTGAGACACCGCAGCTCATTGAGGGAGTGGAACCTTCCAACAAAGATTTTCCGTTAAAAAAGGTTTCAATGGAAGAGGCAAATGATTTTATGGAAATCCGGAAGAAAAATGCACCGAAGATCGCGGCTGCAGTTGCAGCCTGCATCGTCAGTCCGTCAGTTCTGATATTTTTGGCAGGATTATCGGAGACGCAGATTGGAAATATTTCCGAGGGTGTGGCTGTATCGGTTGGACTGGTATGCCTGCTTGGATTTGTGGCTGCAGCGGTATTTACATTTATTTTCTGCGGTATGCAGACAAAAAGATTCGAGTTTCTGGAAAACGAATGTTTTGAAACCGCCTATGGGGTAGAAGGGCTTGCAAAGGAAAAATTAAAAAATTATGAGGGAACCTTTACCGGAGGAATCGCCGTTGGCGTGGTGCTCTGCATCGTTGCGGCAATCCCGCTTTTGGTGGCAGCCTGTATGGATGCGCCGGATGTTGTATGTACCAGCTTTGTATCGCTGCTTTTAATTCTGGTAGCATGTGGCGTGTATATGATAATCCGTGTCGGTATGATCAAAGGAAGTTATGATATTCTTTTGCAGGAGGGAGATTATACTATTTCAGAAAAGAAACTGAAAAAGAAGTTAGATGCATTTAGCGGAGCTTACTGGTGTATTGCCACTGCAATTTATCTGGGATGGAGTTTCTGGACAATGCGTTGGGATTTTACATGGATCATCTGGCCGGTGGCAGGGGTACTTTTCGCTGCAGCATCAGGTATTTTCCGTGCAGTCATGCAAAATGAAAAGAAAAAAATAGAATGAAAACAGGCTAGTGTGAAAAATAAGATTTTTCACACGCAGGAATGGAGTAAAATGAAATATCAGTCAGTTGCAATACTTGGAGCAGGAGCAGTAGGTTCCTACATCATCTGGGGACTTACCCAAAAGAAAGATATTGATCTGTGTGTGGTTGCGTCAGGAGAACGCAGAGCATGTTATGAAAAAGAAGGATTTTTTATCAATGATAAAAGATACGATCCAGTCATAAAAACACCTGAGGAGGCACGCGGCGTAGATCTTTTGATCGTAGCAATGAAATACAATGCACTCCGCCCGGCATTAAAGGATATCCGGACGGTGGTGGGAGAGAAAACAACCGTTATCAGCCTGATGAACGGCGTGGACAGTGAAGAAATCATCTCGGAGGTGATCTCTTCTGATAAAATCGTACATTCACTGATCAAAGTGGCATCGGAGAGAGATGGAAACCATGTGAAATTTGATCCTGAAACAACGATCGGCATTGTCTACGGGGAAGCAGATCTTAGCAGGGGTACGGAAAGAGTCGAGGCACTCAATGATCTTTTTGCGGATACCGGGCTTCATTACCGGGCAACTGATGTGATTCTTACGGAAATCTGGAGTAAATTCCGCCTCAATGTGCCGAATAATCAGGCACAGGCTATGGTTGGCTGTGGTGTTGGTGCATATAGAGACAGCGAACATATGGCATTTTTACGCGACAGGCTCAGAGAGGAAGTAGATCTGATCGCAAAGGCAAAGGGAATCGATTTTTGCAAATCGGATACATCTTCTACATTTGGCAGCAAAGTTATGGATCGTGCAAGATATTCCACACTGCAGGATCTTGATGCAAAGCGTCATACGGAAGTGGATATGTTTGCCGGTGCAATCATCCGCATGGGGAAAGAGTTAGGAATCCCCACACCGTATAATGAGTTTACTTATCATATGATCAAAGCCTTAGAAGAAAAGAACGACGGGAAATTTGATTACAAATAAGAAAACAGAATGGGAATAAAGTCAAATTGCGGTGCAGTGCTGCATTTCTTACAGCTTTCATTTTGATGTCATCTGCCTGTGTAAATGGATTAATCTACAAGAAAGTGGCATTTGACAAAGCCGGTTTTACAGACACGCCGAAATCGATCGATGAGTTTCTGGGCATTAAAGGCAGATTTTACTGTTTCCGGTTATTACAGTGTATATTATTATATGCAGGAACAGGGATTTGAACATTTTCGTAGTATCTGCTTTTTTGCGATTAGGGAGAAAAATCAGGAATTAGGACTTCCTATTTAGAAAAAGATGTAGTATAATAGCCACATCGAAAAATTCAATTGTCACATCAGACATCATTTCCGCAGACGATTCCAACAGGTGAAAAAAGTAAGGAGTTTATGAATGAGAGAAAAATATGAAAGTTTATCATTAGTCGTTTTGCGTGATCTGGCAAAGGCACGGGGATTGAAAAATATTTCTTCCATGAAGAAAAGTGATTTAGTCAATCGTATGCTTGAAGAAGATGCACGCAAACAAAAAGAGACGGAGAGTATGCAGACGCAGGAAGAGCGCGGGGAGCGTGTGAAAGCAAAAGAGGGCACAGAGCGTTTAAAAGATCATGCACAGTCGAAAGAATATTCCAGAAAAAGGACGGAATATGTACCAAGGGAACGTGGGACAGATGCAGAGCGGCAGTCAAAAGAAAAAACAGAAGAGCCGGTAGAAACGCAGGAAAATCAGTCGGCGTCTGGAACGGCGGATGATACTATGATGAGCCTTGACAGTGGAATTACGGCAAATGGTATCTTAGAGGTTATGCCGGATGGATACGGATTTATCCGCTGTGAGAATTATCTTCCGGGTGAGCATGATGTGTATGTTTCACCATCACAGATCCGAAAGTTTAATTTAAAAACGGGAGATATTGTCTGTGGTAATACAAGAATCAAGACACAGCAGGAAAAGTTTTCGGCACTTTTATATGTGACCACGATCAATGGTTATCACCCGAGTGTGGCACAGAAGAGAAAGAGTTTTGAAGATCTGACACCGATTTTCCCAAATGAGAGGATACGTTTAGAGCGACCGGGCTGCAGTGTTGCAATGCGTATTGTAGATCTTGTTTCACCGATTGGAAAGGGGCAGCGTGGTATGATCGTTTCCCAGCCAAAGGCAGGAAAGACTACGCTTTTAAAAGAGATTGCAAAATCAGTGACAGCAGGTAATCCGGATATGCATCTGATCATCCTTCTGATCGATGAGAGACCGGAGGAGGTTACAGATATCAAGGAAGCCATTGCGGGCGATAATGTTGAGGTAATTTACTCTACTTTTGATGAACTCCCGGAACATCACAAACGTGTATCGGAGATGGTGCTTGGCCGTGCAAAACGTCTGGTAGAACACGGAAAAGATGTCATGATTCTTCTTGATAGTATCACAAGACTTGCAAGGGCATATAACCTTACGGTTCCACCAAGTGGACGTACCTTATCCGGAGGTCTTGATCCGGCGGCACTCCATATGCCAAAAAGATTCTTTGGTGCAGCGAGAAACATGCGTGAGGGAGGAAGCCTTACAATCCTTGCGACAGCGCTGGTTGATACCGGAAGCAAGATGGATGATGTTGTATTTGAGGAATTTAAGGGAACCGGTAACATGGAACTCGTGCTCGACAGAAAACTTTCGGAAAAGCGTGTATTTCCGGCAATCGATATC
Organism: Roseburia sp.; assembly: GCA_003483745.1. GTDB lineage: Bacteria > Bacillota > Clostridia > Lachnospirales > Lachnospiraceae > Roseburia. Next base: position 10,077 of record DMYD01000032.1, read on the forward strand.
GTGAAATCGGGAACCAGAAGAGAAGATCTGCTGCTTGATTCCGAAGAACAGGAAGCAGTTGACATCATGCGAAAAGCAATCAATGGAATGCGCAAAGATGATGCCGTGGAGAATATTTTGAATATGTTTGCGCGCACCAAAAATAATCGCGAATATATTAATATGGTAAAAAAGAACAGAATTATTTAAAAATATCTTGATTTTTTTGAAATCGTATGTTACACTGATTAAGCTGTTTATCGGGACTTTCCTTTGGAGTAAGTACCATATGCGGATCGGGCATACGGGTATAAAAGGATTGAACAGGCGAAACTAAATAACGATAAGAACATAAAGAGGTGAAAATCATGAGAGAAGGAATCCATCCAGATTATTATCAGGCAACAGTTACATGTAACTGCGGTAACACATTCGTAACAGGTTCTACAAAAGAGGATATCCACGTAGAAATTTGTTCCAAATGCCATCCGTTCTACACAGGACAGCAGAAATCTGCAAGAACTGACGGACGTATCGATAAGTTCAACAAGAAGTACGGCATTAACAAATAGTACGCAAGTGAACATGGTTAAAGATAAGGTTGAGGTTTATTTAATCTCAACCTTTTTTTAGAGCGTCGGATGATTTTATTCGTTAATTTCGTGAAAACCGACAGGAATGGAAAACAGTGTGAAAATCTTCTTTTTCACACATAAGAATGGAGATTAACATGAGATATTCCGGGATTGGCGGACAGGCAGTCATGGAAGGTGTGATGATGAAAAATCAGGAAAAATACGCCGTAGCTGTCAGAAAGCCAGATGGGGAAATTGCACTTGAGGTTTCCGAATATAAAGGTATTATAAAAAATAAGAAAATCAGAAACATGCCGGTCTTACGCGGTGTGTTCAGTTTTATAGAGTCGTTGTACCTGGGTGTTGCAACGTTGACGTTTTCCGCTTCTTTTTTTGAGGAAGAAGAAACGGACCAGAAAGAAAAGACAAAGAAACAGCGTGAGAAAAAAGTATTGACAGAAGAGCAGCAGAAAAGACAGGACAGCCTGATGATGGGTGGTACGGTTGCATTTTCCATTGTTCTTGCTGTCGCGATATTTATGATTCTTCCATATTATATATCTGTATTTTTTCAGAAGTTTACAGATTCCTATATGCTGATCGCTGTTTTAGAGGGGCTGATCCGTCTGGCGATTTTTATCGGGTATGTGGCAGCGATTTCGCTGATGCCTGATATTAAACGGGTTTACATGTATCATGGTGCGGAGCATAAGTGCATTAACTGTATTGAGCACGGAATGGATCTTACTGTAGAGAATGTGAGAAAAAGTTCCAGATTACATAAGCGTTGTGGAACCAGTTTCCTGTTGATCGTTATGATCATCAGTATTTTCTTTTTCATGTTTATCCATGTGGATTCGAGAGTGTTAAGACTGGTACTTCGTCTTGTGCTGATTCCGGTGATTGCAGGTGTGTCTTATGAATTTATAAGGCTTGCAGGACGCAGCGACAATGCGCTTATCAATCTGCTCAGTAAACCGGGACTTCTGTTACAGCATATCACTACGAAGGAGCCGGAAGATGACATGATCGAGGTAGGCATGGCATCTGTGGAGGCTGTGTTTGACTGGAAGACTTATGTGGAAGAAATAAGGCAAGAGGACAGTGGAGAACATGACATATCGGGAAGCAATTAATCTCGGTGAGAAAGTCTTAAATATGGCAGATGTGGCAGATGCAAAAATTGATGCATGGCTGCTGTTAGAGATGGTCTGTAAGATTGACCGCAGTTTTTATTATCTGCATATGGAGGACGAGGTCGCTGAGGAACAGTTAAGTGAATATGAGATTGCATTGCGCAAACGTGCAGAACATGTGCCGTTACAATATATTGTCGGTGAAGCAGAGTTTATGGGATTGAAATTTAAGGTCAATTCCAATGTGCTGATTCCAAGACAGGATACGGAGACTCTGGTGGAAGAGACCCTGAAGGTTGTAAAACCGGGAATGAAGGTACTTGATATGTGCACAGGTTCCGGCTGTATTATTGTCAGTATTGTGCATAATATACCGGAGGTGGAAGGCGTAGCAACAGATATTTCCAAACAGGCACTTCTTGTGGCAAAGGAAAATGCAAAGTTAAACCAGGTTTCGGTTACATTTGAGCGCAGTGATCTGTTTGACAATGTGACAGGAACATATGATGTGATCGTTTCGAATCCGCCTTATATTAGAACCGGGGAAGTGGTAAAGCTCATGCCGGAGGTACAGGAGTTTGAACCGATGGAGGCATTGGACGGCAAAGAGGACGGTTTATATTTTTATAGAAAGATTATCAAAGAATGTAAGTCATATCTGAAACCGGGAGGACACATTTTGTTTGAGATCGGTTACGATCAGGGCGAAGCAGTGTCCGGGCTTTTAAAAGAAGCAGGTTTTAAAAACGTGGCGGTTATCAAAGATTTGGCACACAATGATCGTGTTGTAACAGGAATGGAGGATATATGTTTGATAAATTAGAGGATTTACTGATCCGTTTTGAAGAATTAATGAGTGAATTAAGTGAGCCGGATGTGGCAAATGATCCGGTACGTTTCCGCAAACTGATGAAAGAACAGAGTGATCTGGCACCAATCGTAAATGCTTACAAAGAGTATAAACAATGCAAACAGAACATCGAGGATTCCCTTGCTTTACTTGAGGAAGAGTCTGATGAGGAGATGCGCGAGCTTGCAAAGGAAGAATTGAACGATTCTAAGGCAAGAGTGGAAGAATTAGAAAAAGAGTTAAAGATTCTTTTGCTTCCGAAAGACCCGAATGATGACAAGAACGTTATTGTTGAGATCCGTGCAGGCGCCGGCGGTGATGAGGCAGCTTTATTTGCAGCTGAGATCTATCGTATGTATCTGCATTATGCAGAGAGCAGAAACTGGAAAACAGAGATCATGGAAGCAGATGAGACCGGTATCGGCGGTATGAAGAGCGTTACTTTTATGTTGAGTGGGCAGGGTGCTTATTCTGTTATGAAGTATGAGTCTGGCGTACACCGTGTACAGCGTGTGCCGGAGACAGAGTCTGGCGGACGTATCCATACTTCCACCATCACCGTTGCCGTGATGCCGGAGGCTGAGGAAGTGGACGTACAGATTGACGACAAAGATATCCGTATTGATGTCTGCCGTGCATCCGGTGCCGGTGGCCAGTGTGTCAATACGACAGACTCTGCCGTGCGACTGACACATATCCCGACTGGAATTGTGATCTACAGCCAGACAGAAAAATCACAGATCCAGAACAAGGCAAAAGCGTTCGCCCTGCTGCGTACCAAACTGTACGACTTAGAGCAGCAGAAGGCTCACGACGCAGAAGCAGAGCTTCGCAAGAGCCAGGTCGGAACCGGTGACCGTTCCGAGAAGATCCGTACCTATAACTTCCCACAGGGACGTGTGACGGATCACAGAATCAATCTTACACTGTACAAACTCGATAAGATCATGAACGGGGATATCCAGGAGATTATTGACGCATGTATCGCAGCAGACCAGGCAGCGAAGCTGGCGAAGATGAATGAGAATGCGTAAAAAACAAAAGTCATCGGAGAATATCCTATGAATTTAAGGAACCAGAGATTACCTCTGGTTCCTTTCCGTATATTCTGTTTTTATTCTGAGATTAGCCAGTCGAGCAGGTTGATTGATTTTATGCCATCATAGGAAGAATCTATGCCTGTATTTAAGGAAAGAACGATTTTTTCATAGTTATCGCTGATTTTTTTGAGTGGTGCTAATTCCCGGCTACGAACATCTTCGCTTGTCATTGATTCTGTGACCTGAACATAAAGTTTGTTGTCTGCCTTTGTTGCAATAAAATCCACTTCGAAATTACCAACTTTACCTATAGAAACATCATAGCCTCGACGAATCAGTTCAAAGTAAACAATGTTTTCTATTGCATGACCGCTGTCACGATCTCTGAATCCAAGCAGATAGTTTCGAAGTCCGATATCGACAATATAGTATTTGCCAAGAGTGCGTAAATATTCCTTTCCTTTGATATCAAATCTTTTGATGTCGTAGAAAAAATATGACTCTAGAAGTGCATTCACATAAGCCTGAACAGTGTGAACACTTGGGGTTCCTTTTCGCTTCCCGTTTTCAAGAAGTCCTTCATTTACCAAGGTGTTGCCGATAGAAGAAACAGAGATGTTGCTTCCAATGTTATCAGCAAGGAACATGATAATCTTTTTTAAAAGGACAGGGTCAGTGATTTTTTTCTGAGCTCTGCGACTTTCACGTTCGAGAATGTCTCTCATAATAACGGTAGAGTAGATACCTTCAAGCAGTACCAGTGCTTTTTCCTGATCTAAGCCTATGTCAGCAATCCCTGGCATGCCGCCAAATCGCATATATGCATCGAAAACTTCACGAAGTTCATAATGTTCTCCTGCTTTATCAAAGACTTGTTTGCGTGTACCACCCAAAGCACTCTTCATTTCTCTTATTTCAAAATTATGAAACGTTATAAATTCAGAGAAAGATAAAGGCAGCATCTTTATTTCTACACATCTGCCAGATAAATAAGTGGCATATTCAGAGGAGAGCATATAGGCATTTGAGCCGGTGACATAAATATCGCAGTTGAAGTCGACGCGGAAAGAGTTAACAGCATCCTCCCAGTCAGGAACACGCTGAACCTCATCAAAAAAGAGGTACATTCTTTTATTTGGTACGATATGTTGTTTGACATATTCGTAGAAAGAGTCACTATTCATATTTTTATAAGCGTGTGACTCAAAATTCATTTCCAGAATCTGATTGTCAGTAACCCCATTTTCCTTCAGGTGGAGAGTCATTAATTTTAACAGGCTGGATTTGCCACATCTACGGATTCCAGTAACAACCTTCACTGGTTCGGTGTCTTGAAATGCTATAATCTTATTCAGATATAAATCTCTTTTTTTGAGTTCATGAGTATCGATCATTTGACGTACCTCCTTGTGGTGGTAGTATAGCATAAATTTATGAAAAAATAAAGTTTGTGCACTAAAATGCAAAAACTTAAAAAAAATGACATTTTTTGCATTATAAAATAGCTGGAAACATATAGGATGGAATAACAAATACAGAGCTGCAGTATATGTGATGATAGTAGTTATAGCTGTGGAAGCAATTATTTGCTCCATACATCCTCCGGCCAGGCAGCGAAGATGAATGAAAATTAAGGATAAATAATTTCTTACCAAAATCCCCAATTCATGCTATATTTTACTTGCACCCAAGCGGTGTATCATGTATGATATAATGAGCGTAAGTGAGTCAGCATATTTGAATGATTGACGAGCGGCGAATGTTGATCATGTGCTGATTTTGCACATGATATAGCATGAGTTGTTATATGAGGAGGACAGACATCATGGAGAACGAGAATGTCTCAAAGAATTTTATCGAACAGTTTATTGATCAGGATATAGAGGAAGGACATTGCAAAACCGTCCATACAAGATTTCCGCCGGAGCCGAACGGATATCTTCATATCGGACATGCCAAGTCCATACTTTTAAATTCAGGTCTTGCGCAGAAATATAATGGAAAATTCAATTTAAGATTTGATGATACGAACCCGACAAAAGAAAAAACAGAGTTTGTTGAGGCAATCAAAGAGGATATCAAATGGCTTGGTGCGGACTGGGAGGACAGACTGTTCTTCGCATCCGATTATTTTGACCAGATGTATGAAGCAGCAGTAAAGCTGATCCAAAAAGGAAAAGCATATGTTTCGGATCTGAGTGCAGATGAGATCCGTGAGTACCGCGGTACACTGACAGAGCCGGGAAAAGAAGATCCGGCGAGCTGCAGAAGTGTGGAAGAGAATCTTGCTTTATTTGAAGACATGAAAAACGGTAAATTTGCCGATGGAGAAAAAGTGCTCCGCGCAAGAATCGATATGACATCTTCTAACATCAATATGAGAGATCCGGTTATTTATCGTGTCGCACATATGACACACCACAGAACCGGAGACAAATGGTGCATCTATCCGATGTACGATTTTGCACATCCAATAGAGGATGCCATCGAGGGAATTACCCATTCTATCTGTACGCTTGAATTCGAAGACCACAGACCGCTCTATAACTGGGTAATTGACGAGGTCGGCAAAGATATGATCCCGGACAAAGATGAGATGCCGCCGAGACAGATTGAGTTTGCAAAACTATATTTAACGAATGTCGTAACCGGAAAAAGATACATCAAACGTCTCGTGGAGGAAGGTATCGTAGACGGCTGGGATGATCCGCGTCTCGTGTCGATCGCAGCACTCCGCAGAAGGGGATTTACACCGGAATCCTTAAAAATGTTTGTGGAACTCTGTGGTATTTCCAAGGCGAACAGTTCTGTGGATTATGCCATGTTAGAGTACTGTATCCGTGAAGATTTAAAGATGAAACGTCCTCGTATGATGGCTGTCTTAGATCCGGTCAAAGTTGTGATCGACAACTATCCGGAGGGAGAAACAGAGTATCTTGAGGTAGTTAATAACCTTGAAAATGAGGAGCTTGGTGTGCGTAAGGTTCCATTCTCACGCGAACTTTATATTGATCGTGAAGATTTTATGGAGGAGCCGCCAAAGAAATATTTCCGTATGTTCCCAGGCAATGAAGTGCGTCTGATGAACGCATATTTTGTGACTTGCAACAGTTTTGTGAAGGATGAAAACGGAGTGGTAACGGAGATTCACTGTACCTATGATCCGGCATCCAAAGGCGGCAACAGTCCGGACGGACGTAAAGTAAAAGGAACAATCCAGTGGGTATCTGCTGCACAGGCAATTCCGGCTGAAATCCGTCTCTATGAAAATATTGTAGATGAGGAAAAAGGAGTGTATAATGAGGACGGAAGTCTGAATCTGAATCCAAATTCTCTCACTGTTTTGAAAAACTGTGTTGTTGAGGAAAATTTAAAAAATGCAAAAGCATACGACAGTTTCCAGTTTGTAAGACAGGGATTCTTCTGTGTGGATGCAAAAGATTCGGCCGCAGATCATCTGGTATTTAACCGGATCGTTTCACTTAAGAGCTCATTTAAACTGCCTAATGCATAGCATTGATGCCCCGCAGCGGGCGTACCAGGAAAGGATATGAAATATATATGAATTTATTTGCAGGATTGGAAAAATTTGGAATTAAAGCGAATGACACAACAAATCTGTTTGAGGAAGAAAAAAAGCCGACGGGCTCCGCAAATGGAGGCAAAGCAGAGGCTGCTCCGACAGAAGAGAGTTTCCTGTTAGACAAAGCAATTCGCTGTACCGTTTGTGATAAGGTATTTAAGACCAAAATGATCAAGAACGGACGAATCAAACGTTTAGAGCCGGATTTGGATCTGCGTCCACGTTTTGAATATATTGATACTTTAAAATATGATGTGGCATCCTGCCCATATTGCGGATATACAGCGATGAACCGCTACTTTGAACATGTGACATCAGGACAGATCAAGTTGATCAAAGAACAGGTTTGTGCTAATTTCAAACCAAGTGGTTCTGATGAGCCGGTGGTTTTAGATTATGATCAGGCAATTGAGCGTTACAAACTCGCACTTTTTAATACAATCGTGAAAAAAGGAAAGACCAGCGAAAAAGCGTATAGCTGTTTAAAACTTTCCTGGCTGTACCGCGGAAAAGCAGAAGAGTTAAAAGGAACTGATCCTGAAACATTAGAAAAGAAAAAAGAGGTAAAAGAGCAGGAAGAGGCATTTTACCAGCAGGCATATGAGGGATTTATGAAAGCGATATCTACAGAGATGTTTCCAATGTGTGGAATGGATCAGTGTACCGTAGATTATCTTCTTGCGGCAATGGCATATCATTTCAAGAAATATGATGTGGCTTCTAAGTGTATTTCAAGAATCCAGGCTGCACCTTCTGCATCGAAAAAGATGAAAGACCGTGCATATGATTTAAAAGAAAAGATCGTGGCAGAGATCAAAAACAGCAAATAGGCAAAATTATTATGATCGAAATAATGATTGATCTTCAGGGGGGAGCGAAAGCTCCCCTCTATGAGAAAATATATGAATATATCAAACGGGATGTCATTGAAGGGAAAATTCCGGTTGGAGAAAAACTCCCATCGACAAGACTTTTGGCAAAACATTTGGCTGTAAGCAGAAGTACCGTGGAAATGGCATATGAACAGCTCCTGGCAGAGGGATACATCAAAGCAGAACCTTGCAGGGGTTTTTTTGTGTGTGATATTACGGAATTATATGAACTTGGCAATATAGAAGATATAAGGCATATAGTTTCATTTGTAAAAAAAGAGCAGGAAGAGACCGCTCACAGACATATCATTGACTTTTCCCCATATGCGATTGATACGGAGCATTTTCCATACAATGTGTGGAGAAAATTAAATAAAAATGTATTGTTAGATGACAGGGAAGAATTACTTTTATCCGGAGATGGACAGGGAGACTATGGACTTCGAAAGGCAATTGCAGCGTATCTGCATCAGGCAAGGGGGGTAAACTGCCAGCCGGATCAACTGATTATCGGAGCAGGAAATGAATACCTTGAGATTTTACTGACACAGATTTTAGGAAGAAATAAACAGGTCCTGATGGAAAATCCAACCTATCTGCAGGCATATCATACATTTTTGAACATGGGGTATCAGATGTCATTCGTTTCAGTGGAAGAAGATGGCATAGATCCTCAAAAGGTCAGGAAATATGATCCGGATGTTGTTTATATCATGCCTTCCCATCAGTTTCCACTTGGAACGGTTATGCCGTTAAAACAAAGGCTGGAATTGTTGAAATGGGCATCGGAGAAAGAGGAGCGTTATCTGATCGAGGACGATCACGATAGTGAGTACCGGTATCGTGGAAAGCCAATCCCATCTTTGCAGAGTATAGATCATTTTGACAAAGTTATTTATATTGGAACTTTTTCTAAGAGCATTGCACCGTCGCTTAGAATCAGTTATATGGTGCTTCCACCCGAATTGCTGAAGCGTTACCATAAAAACTGTGGTTTTTATTCCACAACCGTTCCGAAAATTCAGCAGGAGGTATTGCGTGCTTTTATTGAAGAAGGACATTTTGAACGCCATCTGAATAAGATGAGGGGGATTTACCGTTCAAAACATGATTTCCTTCTTGCAGAATTAAAAAAGAGAAACTGGGTGGAAAAAATTTACGGTGATCATGCGGGACTGCATGTTTTAGTGCAGGTAAATACAGAAAAAAAGGAAAAAGAGATATGTAATCTGGCAGAAAAACAGGGAATTCGCATCTATGGGATCAGTGAATATGTGGTATGGGAATCAGATCAAAAGTGTCATGAGACTGGGAAAAATAAAAATGCTTCCATAGAAAGTGAAAAAAAAGGTCTTGCCGCAAATTCACCGCATAAACCGATTCTTTTACTTGGCTATGGAAGACTGAGTGAAGATGAGATTCAAAAAGGTCTTTTCATGTTGGATTCCATTATATGATGTATTCAATGCTGTTTTCCGGTGTTTTTCTTGTATTTGTGTTGAACAGGATCACTGCTTCGCGCTCCTCATATGGTCCCATTTCGTAGAAACCGACACCGGTGTTAGAAAGCCGTTCAATTGAAATCAGGCGGTTGGCGCGTTTGGGCTGATCTGTGATAAATGTGATGCCATCTTCAAAAAACTCTTTGTCGAGTTCCGGGTCATCTAACTCTTCATAGTATGGATCGAACACATAGATGTCATTACCCGAAATGCCGGTCAGCAGAATATAATGAGGTACCTCTAAGTATACGCGGAGCAGGACAACACCGCCCTGCTGCAGGGCACTGATGAAACGGCTGTTTTCAGAGAGAATGACGTCATCTTTTGAGAAAAAGCTGCAGGAAATAGGAAAATTTTTCATCTGTCCAAATTGTGTGAGCCAGTTGCTCAAAAACATCATAGCAGATGCTGAGGTGCCTCGTTTTCCGACTTCGCCGGCTTCATTATAAGAATCGAGACAATAGAGCATAATATATTTTACAATGTCGGGATAAATTTCTTCGCGGTCAAAAAGATAGCGGATTGCATTTGTCAATGTGGTGGGACCGCAGTCATATTCAGTGGATTGATAGATTAACAGGTTTTTCATGTGTACTGCCTCTTTTCTTTATTCTAAGGAATACTATAATCAGCAGAGAATTTCTTGTCAATCAGAATGATTGACATTTAATCAGAATGATTGACATTTAATCAGAATGATTGACATTTAATCAGAATGATTGACATTTGATCGGACAATCCCAAAATGAATATTTCAGCAAAAAAGGATTGACAATTTAAAACAGAAAAAATATAATTTACCTAATTCCTAGTGGATTACTAGAAATAATGTGTGAAAAGTACTATTTTATATGCAGGAAGCGGGCATATGGGAGTCTTTGGCAGAAAGTGAGGAAATTATGAGAAAAGAAGGAAGATGGAAAAAAGTCTTGTCAGCGTTGGTGCTCACAGCAGCGATGGGAATTACGGCTGTTGGATGCGGAACTTCCGGCGGCAATACAGGCAGTCAGCCACAGGGGGAGAATGCAGCTGCAACAGAGACGGCAGAAGTTTCAGGCGATATTGTAAATATTGGTGTCACGGACACACTTGGAACATTAAACCCTCTTTTGATGGATGGCGGTGAGATCAACAAATATGCGACCAGTCTGATGTTCCTTCCATTGGTAGAATTAAATTCAAAACTGGAATTTGAGGGAGAGATCGCTGATTCTGTTACGACAGAAGACAATAAAAACTTTATTGTGCATATCGATGAGAAAGCAACCTGGTCAGACGGTGAGAAGATCACGGCAGATGATGTCGTATATACGGCACTGCGTCTGACATCCCCGGTCATTGGCAATACGTCCATGATGTATTATGTGTTTGAAGGTGTCGGTGATGACGGATTTACGGAAGAGGGAGCAGAGAGTATTGACGGTATCAAGGCAATTGACGATGCAACCGTACAGTTTACCACAAAAGAAGAGATGTCACTGAGCACATTTGAAAATTCCTATGCGCGTTATCTGATGACACTTCCAAAACATGTGATCGAGCAGTACAGTGAGGAAGAGTTAAAGACGGCCGAGTGGTTCAATCATCCGGATGTCGTCAGTGGACCATATATGGTAACAGATTTCGATGTAGATCATTATATTTCTTATCAGGCAAATGAAAATTACTGGAAAGGTGCACCGAAGATTGCAAAGCTCAATATCAAAATCGTGAGCGGCAGCCAGCTTTATGCAGGATTGCAGTCCGGTGAGATCGATATTACACAGCCGACGATGAGTGTTATTCCGCAGGAAGATTATGACAGCATTGAAGGACTTTCCAATGTAAATGTTGTATATGGGGAACCGGTGACAAACCAGTCTGTATTTATTCAGACAAAGAATGTTCCGGATGTGCGTGTGCGTCAGGCAATGTTATATGCGATTGATCGTAAGATGGTCTTAGAGCAGCTTTTAAAAGGAAAAGGAGAAGTTGTAGATGGATTTCTGTCTTCCGCAAGCCCATTCTATGATGACAGCATTGTTCCGGTAGAACAGGATGTGGAGAAAGCAAAAGAACTTTTAGCGGAAGCCGGATGGGATGGCTCACAGACCCTGCGTTTTTATGTGAACTCCGGTGACAGTGCATTTGTGAATGCAGCAAATGTATTTGTGGCACAGTGGGCTGCAGTCGGCATCAAAGTGGAAGTGCAGACCGTAGATTTTGCAACACTGATGTCCGTTGCAGGTACAAACGATTATGATATTTTAGCAGTGCAGTACACTTATGCCCCGGTTGATCCATACCCGGATGTTGCATGGCTTTTAGGCGGCGAGGACAGCTGGACCGGATATGGGGATGACAGTGTAAATGAAGCACTTGCAAAGACACAGACGACAAGTGATATAAATGAGATCAAAGGACTTTATTCGGTTGTAGACCAGAAGGTACAGGAAGAGGTTCCAATGTTTTCTGCATACATTGTCAGCGCCCAGGCTGCTGTCAATAAACGTCTTGTGAATGCAACACCAAGTGTATATGGTTTCTTTAACAATGTAGAACAGTGGGAAATTACGAAATAAGGAACGGGAAAATCAATGTCAAAATTACTACAGGTAAATGATCTGACAACAGAGTTTACTGGAGATTTTGGAAAAAAGATCAGTGTGGATCATGTCAGTTTTGATGTTGCAGAACGGGAAACGGTTTGTATCGTTGGTGAGTCCGGCTGCGGCAAGAGTGTAACATCACTGTCTATTATGGGATTATTAGGAAAGGGCGGAGCTGTCGTTGACGGCTCTGTCCTCTTTGCAAACAAAAATCTGCTGGATATGGATGAAAAACAGTTAGATACGATCCGCGGAAATCAGATGACGATGATTTTTCAGGATCCTTTAACATCGTTAAACCCGGTGTTTACGATCGGAAGCCAGATCACAGAGAGCATCCGCATTCATATGCATCTGTCAAAAAAAGAAGCAGGAGAGCGTGCGGTCACGATCTTAGAGAAAGTCGGTATGCCGGATGCGCGTGCTGCAATGAAAAAATATCCGCATATGCTTTCCGGTGGGATGCGTCAGCGTGTGATGATAGCGATGGCACTTTGCTGTAATCCAAAGCTTCTTATCGCAGATGAGCCGACGACAGCACTGGATGTGACAATCCAGGCCCAGATCATGGAATTGATAAGAGATCTGCAAAAAGAGATTGGGATGTCTGTGATCCTGATCACACACGATATCGGACTTGTGGCGCAGATGGCGGACCGTGTGTTTGTCATGTATGCGGGACAGATCATCGAGATGGCATCTGTGAAGGAGCTTTTTTATCATCCGGCACATCCGTATACGAAAGCACTGCTTGATACGGTTCCGGGCATATATGACGAGAGTGGGAGAACGCTTGCGTCTATTCCGGGAATTGTACCGGAAAATTATGACCAGATCACAGGGTGCAGGTTTGCAGACCGCTGTGCGTTTGCAGGGGAAGGCTGTGAAAAAAAGCAGGAAATGCGAGAGATAGAAAAGGATCATTTTGTGCGCTGCCATAAGGCTGACAGGAGTTAAAACAGGAATGGATAAAGAACTGATCAGAGTAGAAAATTTAAAAAAATATTATGATATCAAGGGCGGTATAGTCACTCATACCATTAGTCAGATACAGGCAGTTGATGGCGTTGATTTCTCGATAAAAAAAGGTGAGACACTCGGGCTGGTCGGGGAATCGGGATGTGGAAAATCCACGATTGGACAGCTTTTGGTAGGATTGCTTGCACCAACGGATGGTGCGATTTATTATCGTGGAAAAAAAATAGGCGCAAAATCGCTCACACATAGTGAAAAAAAGGCACGAAAGCAAGTAGGAACCAATCTTCAGATGATCTTTCAGGATTCCTATTCATCACTCAATCCGCGAAAGCATATTTATGATATTTTAGCACAGCCAATGTTATATCATGGTGTAGCGGATAAGGGAACGATCGATAACGATCTGAATCAGCTTTTGGATATGGTCGGATTACCGAAAAGTGCACTTTTAAAATATCCGCATGAATTTTCAGGTGGACAGAGGCAGCGTATCGGAATTGCAAAAGCGTTATCATTGAAACCGGAATTTATCGTATGTGATGAACCGGTCAGTGCACTTGATGTATCGATTCAGGCACAGATATTAAACCTGATCCGGGAATTACAGAATGAACTGGAACTGACAAGCCTGTTTGTCGGGCACGGGCTTGGTGCAGTCCGCTATGTCAGTGACCGGATCGCAGTCATGTATCTTGGAAAGATCGTTGAAATTGCGGATGCCGGTGAAGTATTCATGCATCCGGCACATCCATATACGAAAGCATTGACACAGGCAGCACCGGTTGCGGATCCGGGGCGGCGGGAAGAAAAACCTGCGGTATTAACAGGGGAGGTTGCCTCTGCGGTGCATCCCCCGAAAGGATGCCGGTTTCACCCAAGATGCCCGTATGCGAGGAAAGAATGCAGAGTGAGTGAGCCGATGCTTCTGCCGATGGCAGAGAATCCCGATCATCTGGTGGCATGTCCGTATTATGAAGGAACGAATGCACAAAAGCACTGATGTACAAGCGTAGGAAATGAGGAATATTATGACGAAATATATTATAAAACGTATCCTGATCGCGATTCCGGTATTGCTCGGTATTACAGTGATCGATTATGCGATCATGTGTATGGCGGGAAGTCCACTTGAAATGCTGCAGGGACCGCGTGTCTCAGAGGCTGCGGTACAGGCAAAAGCGATATCATTAGGACTTGACAAGCCCTTTTATGTACAGTATTTTGTATGGCTTGGACAGCTTCTGCATGGAAATATGGGGTATTCCATTAAAAATTACCAGCCGGTCGCTGCTATGATTGCGAGTCATCTTGGACCGACGCTGCTTCTGATGGGAGTGTCATTACTTGTCAGTATCCTGCTTGCGGTTCCGGCAGGAATTTATAGCGCAATTCATCAGTATTCCAAAGGTGATTATACAGTGGTGACGTTATCGTTTCTTGGCAGCAGTATTCCGGGATTTTTCCTTGCCATGCTGCTTATTTACCTGTTTACGGTGAAATTAGGCTGGCTGCCTTCCGGAGGGATGACGACACTTGGAACATCCGGTGGGGCAGCAGATGTGGCGTTGCACATGGTCATGCCGGTCATTGTGCTTGCCGTGTCAATGGCAGGTACCAATATTCGATATATCCGCAGTGCGGTACTTGAGATCTTGCAACAGGATTATCTGCGCACAGCGCGTGCAAAGGGAATAGGACATTTTCTGGTCATCAATAAACATGCACTGCGCAATGCGTTAGTTCCAATCGTAACGGTAATTGGAATGGAGATACCGGTACTATTTGGCGGTTCGATCATCGTGGAACAGGTATTTTCCTGGCCGGGACTTGGACTTATGACGATGAGCGCGATCACGAACCGTGACTATCCGGTTATCATGGGAGTCTGTCTGCTTTCAGCGATCGTGGTACTGCTTGGCAATCTGCTGACGGATATTTTATATGCAGTGGTAGATCCGACGATAAAACTTCAGTAAAGAGGTTGAATTTATATGAGAAAAAAGAAAAAAGTCAATTCAAATGAAACATATATGCAGACGGTGATGCGGCGTTTCCGTGCACATCATCTCGCAAAGATCAGCCT
The DNA here is from genome assembly GCA_003483745.1 of Roseburia sp. Lineage (GTDB taxonomy): Bacteria > Bacillota > Clostridia > Lachnospirales > Lachnospiraceae > Roseburia. The sequence continues at coordinate 25,263 of DMYD01000032.1, forward strand.
TGTGATACTGATTGTTATCGGTCTGGCAGCACTGTTTGCACCGGTGATCGCGCCATATGACCCGGATGCGATTGTCGGAACTTTTAGTGGAGCACCATGCAGGGAATTTATCCTTGGAACGGATCAGATCGGCAGGGATGTGTTCAGCAGAATTTTGTATGCAACCAGAATTTCATTGCTTGTGGGAATCCTTGCGACGGTAATTTCCACGGTGATCGGGGTAGTGCTTGGTCTGATCGCAGGATATTTCGGCGGTGTGGCAGATATGATACTGATGCGCTTTACGGATATGGTTATGTCATTTCCTTATATTCTTCTCGTGCTTGTCGCAGCGGCAATTTTTAAGCCGGGATTGTGGAGTATTATCCTGATCCTCGGATTTGTGGACTGGCCCGGCGTGGCGAGACTGGTGCGTGGAAATGTCTTAAGTCTGCGTGAAACAAATTTTGTCAAAGGCAATGTAGTAGCAGGCATGCCGCTTCGCCACATCTTGTTTTCTGAGATTCTGCCAAATACAGTTGCACCGATCCTTGTATACGCAACTTCTGTCATGGCGATTTCTATGTTAGATGAGGCAGCTTTAAGCTTTCTGGGAATGGGTGTACAGCCGCCTATGGCAAGTCTTGGGAATATGTTAAATGGAGCGCAGTCCACTACAGTGCTGACGTCACAGCCGTGGCTCTGGCTGCCACCTGGAATCATGATCGTTGTGCTGGTAATTTCTATTAACTTTGTCGGTGATGCATTGCGCGATGCGTTTGATCCGTCCGGTGGACGCAGATAGATACGAAGGCAGATGGGGAAAACAAAGGAATGGAGAAAGATATGGAACAGAAAGCATTAGAACAGAAACTTACTGTTTTTTTTGAAGAACTTCATATGCATCCGGAACTGTCTTATGAGGAATATGAGACGACAGAGCGGATCAAAAGAGAATTGACGGCGGCGGGAATTGGGATTTTACAGACACCGTTAAAGACGGGAGTAGTGGCTGTTATACGCGGCAAAAAGACCGGAAAAACTTATGGTTTGCGCTGTGATATTGATGCACTGCCGATTACGGAGGAAACAGATCTGCCGTATAAGTCAAAGACTCTGGGAAAAATGCATGCCTGCGGACACGATTTCCATACGGCAGCGGTGCTTGGAGCAGCCTTGCTTTTGCAGGAACGAAAAGAAGAGTTACAGGGAACGGTAAAAATTCTGTTTCAGCCTGCAGAGGAGTCTTCCCATGGTGCGGAAACAGTTCTTGCAACAGGGATACTTTCTGATGTGGAGGCAATTTTTGGTCTGCACACGGCGGCTTATCTTCCGGTTGGGACACTGGGCATCCGTGCGGGCAGTGTCATGGCTGCAGTAGACCGGTTTGAGTTGAATATTACCGGAACAGGCTGTCATGGCGGACACCCGGACGAGGGAGTGGACACGATTCTTGTGGCAGCGTCTGTGATACAGGCATTCCAGAGCATCGTCGGCAGAAACTTAAATCCATTTCATACAGGGGTTGTCAGTGTGACAAGGATTCAGGGTGGCAATACCTGGAATGTGATCCCGGATAAGGTGGAGTTAGAGGGTACAGTGCGTTCCATGGAAAAAGAGGATCGTATTTTTATGGAGAAACGTATGCGCGAGATTGCAGAACACACAGCGGCGGCATACGGTGCAAAGGCAGAATTATTATGGTATCCCGGACCACCTGCAACTGTCAATGAGGAATCGTGGAGTGCGTTTGCGCAAAAAGTGGCAAAAGAGAGCGGCTTTGAAGTTGTTCCACAGCGGAATTCCACCGGCGGTGAGGATTTTGCCTTTTATTTGGAAAAAATACCGGGGTGTTTTATTAATGTGGGGACAGGAGTCGGTTATCCGAACCATCATCCCAAATTCTATGCGGATGAGGCAGCACTTGCACCCGCGGCAGATTATTTTGCAAAATTGTTGGTAGAAGCACTGAGACAGTGAGAATCATAGATGTCAGAGTTATAGTGATGTTTTGTTCTGCCATCCATAGCAGCACAAGGCGGTACAAAGTAAAAAACAGGAGCACAAACTCCTGTTTTTTTATAGTAGAATCATAATCACATCCTGTGATTAGTCCTCATATTTATTTTTCTCACCGATCTCCTGCATCTTCATAGCACGAACTTTTAATGGAAGTCCGAACAGTGTGATGAATCCGGAAGCATCGTGATGGTCATAAAGATCACCGGTTGTGAAGCTTGCGAGTGATTCACTGTACAGAGAGTATTTAGAAGTAGTTCCGGCTTTGATGATGTTTCCTTTGTATAATTTGAATTTTACTTCACCGGTTACATATTCCTGTGTGGAAGTAACGAAAGCTCTGACTGCATCACATAAAGGTGTGAACCATTTTCCTTCGTAAACGATCTGTGCAAGTTTGTTACCCATATCTTTCTTTACTTCCATGGTAGCACGGTCTAAAACGAGTTCCTCTAACTGCTGGTGGGCTTCCATTAAGATCGTTCCGCCAGGAGTCTCATATACACCACGGGATTTCATACCAACGACACGGTTCTCTACGATATCGATAATACCAACACCATGTTTGCCACCGAGACGGTTTAATTCACGGATGATATCAGAAACTTTCATCTCTTTTCCGTTTACGGAAGTCGGAACACCTTTCTCAAATGTCATCGTTACATATTCGCCTTCTTCCGGAGCTTTTTCCGGAGAAACACCGAGAACTAAAAGATGATCATAGTTTGGCTCACATGCAGGATCCTCTAATTCAAGACCTTCATGGCTGATGTGCCAGATGTTACGGTCACGGCTGTAGCTTGTGTCAGCGGAGAATGGAAGATGAATACCATGTGCTTTACAGTATTCGATCTCTGACTCGCGGGAATCCATGGTCCACTTCGGATCTCTCCATGCAGCGATGATCTTTAAGTCTGGAGCAAGGGCTTTGATGCCAAGCTCGAAACGGATCTGATCATTTCCTTTACCGGTAGCACCGTGGCAGATTGCTGTAGCGCCTTCTTTTCTTGCAATCTCAACTAACTTCTTGGCGATCAGAGGACGTGCCATAGAGGTTCCGAGTAAATATTTGTTCTCATAAATGGCATTTGCCTGAACACATGGCATAATGTAATCATCACAGAACTCATCAATGATGTCTACGATGTATAATTTGGAAGCTCCGCAGGAGATGGCTCTTTCTTCGAGACCGTCTAATTCTTCTTCCTGACCGCAGTCGATACAGCAGCAGATAACTTCATAATCATAATTTTCCTTTAACCATGGAATAATGGCAGTGGTATCAAGTCCACCGGAATACGCTAAAATAACTTTTTCCTTCATGAGATACAGCCCTTTCTGTTATGTATATTTGATCCGTCTGTTGACCGGATCATCGACTAAAGACAATATACAACAAAAAATGCATAAACGCAAGTGAAAAATTATACATTGATTATTCATAAAAATGCATAAAGATTATACAAAATGCAGAAAAACAAGCGCAATAACCTATTATAAAGAAAAAGATGAAAAATGGTATTGCATAAAAAACAAAATGAATGTATAATTATGCAATGCAAAACGGCGCGTAAAAAAACGTACTTTACGACTGCGATGAGGTGTATTAATATAAGAAGAAAGATGCTTATGCAGGTATGCCTGTATACAATAACAGGTGAGAAGATATGAAAAAACGAAATAGACATGCATGAGCGGAAAGGACGAAAAAATGATAAAAGCAGGAATTATCGGTGCAACAGGATATGCAGGAAATGAACTGGTCCGTATTTTAATGGGACATAAAGATGTGGAGATTAAATGGTATGGATCCCGCAGCTACATAGATAAAAAATATGCAGAAGTTTACCAGAATATGTTTGAGATCGTGGATGACGTATGCTTAGATGATAATATGGACGAGCTTGCAAGTCAGGTGGACGTAATTTTTACAGCAACTCCACAGGGATTTTTAGCAGGGGTGCTGACGGAGGATATATTAAATAAGGTAAAGATCATAGATTTAAGTGCGGACTTCAGAATTAAAGATGTTTCCGTCTATGAAAAATGGTATAAGATCGAACACAAGAGCCCACAGTTTATCGGAGAGGCAGTTTACGGCCTGTGTGAGATCAACCGTGATAAGGTAAAGGGAGCAAGACTTATCGCTAATCCGGGCTGCTATACGACCTGTTCTATTTTAACAGCTTATCCGCTTGTGAAAGAGGGAATGATCGATCCGAATACATTGATCATTGATGCAAAATCAGGAACATCCGGTGCAGGACGCGGGGCAAAACTGCCGAACCTGTTCTGTGAAGTCAATGAAAATATGAAAGCATACGGTGTAACAAACCACCGCCATACACCGGAGATCGAGGAGCAGCTTGGATATGCAGCAGGAAAGGAAATCGTTGTTAATTTTACACCGCATCTTGTTCCGATGAACCGCGGTATCCTTGCAACGGAGTATGCAACACTGGAAAAAAAAGCAGATGGCAGCCTTCCTTCCTATGAAGAAGTAAAAGCAGTCTATGATAAATATTATGGTAAAGAAAAATTTGTCCGTGTGTTGGAAAAAGATGTCTGCCCGGAGACAAAATGGGTAGAGGGCAGCAACTATGTGGATGTCAATTTTAAGATCGATGAGAGAACCGGACGTATTGTAATGATGGGAGCTCTTGATAACCTGGTAAAAGGTGCCGCAGGTCAGGCAGTGCAGAACATGAACCTGTTATTCGGCTTCGATGAGGCAGAAGGTTTAAATATGGTTCCTATGTTCCCGTAAGTATGATGCAATGTAATTACATAGTAATACAATTACATAGTAATAAATTACATATTAATACGTTAAATTGAGATTTAATACGAAGTGAAAAATAACTGGACAAACAGTTATGATAGAAGAGGAATAAAAGACATGGAAGAGAAAAAGGTAAACATCCGTGAGATGACAATGGAGGATTTTGAGGAGGTACATGCGCTGTGGATGGGAATCCACGGGTTTGGAATCCGCAGTATTGACGATTCGAAAGAAGGTGTGGAACGCTTCATCAGACGTAATCCGACCACGAGTATGGTTGCGTGTGAAAATGGCAGGATCGTCGGTGCAATCCTGTGCGGTCACGATGGAAGACGCGGATGTTTATATCATGTCTGCGTTCACGAAGATTACAGAAAGCAGGGAATCGGACAAAAGATGGTGGAAGCATGTCTCACAGCTTTAAAACGCGAACATGTCAATAAAGTCAATCTGATCGCATTTAAGAAAAATGATATTGGCAATCATTTCTGGCAGGGAATGGGATGGACATTCCGGGAAGATGTCAATTATTATGAATACGTCACGAACGAGGAAAACCAGACCGTGTTCAATCCGTAAGATGCAGGTGAAAGCTTTGTTTTCATTAGAGAGCATAGTAGAAATGGAGGTTAGTGTGAAAAATAAGATTTTCACACGCAAGAATGGAGGTTAAAATGAAACAGATCAAAGGCGGTGTGACCGCAGCAAAAGGTTTTAAGGCAGCAAGTACGGCAGCAGGAATCAAATATAAAGACAGAACCGATATGGCAATGATCTACAGTGAAGTATCATGTGCAGCGGCTGGAACATTTACTACAAATATTGTAAAAGCAGCTCCGGTAAAATGGGATCAGCATGTGGTATATGACAGTAAACAGGCACAGGCAGTCGTTGTCAATGCAGGTATTGCCAATGCATGTACTGGGGAAGAGGGAATGGGGTACTGCAAGGCAACAGCAGAAAAAGTAAATGAATTACTTCAGATCCCAACGGACGAAGTGCTCGTTGCATCAACCGGAGTCATCGGTATGCAGCTTCCAATCGACCGTATCTGTGCGGGAGTTGAAACGATGGTTCCAGAGTTAAATGGCGATATCGAAAGCGGACATCAGGCAGCGCTTGCAATCATGACAACGGATACACATGAGAAAGAAGTGGCAGTTGAGATTGAACTTTCTGGTAAAACCGTTACAATCGGCGGTATGTGTAAAGGTTCCGGCATGATCCATCCTAACATGTGCACGATGTTGAGCTTTGTGACAACCGATGCTGCAATTTCACAGGAACTGTTGTTAGAGGCATTGAAAGCGGATGTGGAAGATACCTATAACATGATCTCCGTGGATGGCGATACTTCCACCAATGATACCTGTTTACTGTTAGCAAACGGAATGGCAGAAAACACAAAGATCACAGAGAAAAACGCAGATTATGAGACATTTACAAAAGCACTCCGCTTTGTCAATGAGACACTTGCAAAACAGATGGCAGGAGACGGAGAGGGTGCAACCGCATTGTTTGAGGTAAAAGTAGTAGGCGCCGAGACAAAAGAGCAGGCAAAGATCTTAAGTAAGTCTGTTATCACATCAAGCCTTACAAAGGCGGCCATCTACGGACACGATGCAAACTGGGGCAGAATCCTCTGTGCCATGGGCTATTCCGGCGCACAGTTTGAACCGGAAAAAGTAGACTTATTCTTCGAGAGCGCCGCAGGCAAAATGCAGATCATCAAAGACGGAGTTGCCGTCGACTACAGCGAAGAAGAAGCCACCAAAATCTTATCCGAGCCGGCAGTCACCGCTATTGCAGATATAAAAATGGGTGATGCAGAAGCTACCGCCTGGGGCTGTGACCTGACTTATGACTATGTAAAGATCAACGCCGACTACCGCTCATAGGGAGGCAGAATATGAAGCCAACGCGAAACTCTTCAAAAAAGTAACGCTGCTGGCAGGTGGTCACAGCAAACACAACTTAAATCAGAGTTTCGCACTGCAGCAAACACAACACTTTTATAGAGGGGAAGAGGAGAACCAAAGCAATGGAAGAAAATAACATGAAGGAAATTATGCAGAAAGCCGAAGTGCTCATCGAAGCACTCCCATACATACAGCGTTTTAACCGCAAGATCATTGTGGTAAAATACGGCGGAAGTGCCATGGTAGATGAAGAATTAAAAAAGCATGTCATCCAGGACGTCACTCTGTTAAAACTGGTTGGCTTCAAACCGATCATCGTTCACGGCGGTGGAAAAGAAATCAGCAAATGGGTTGGAAAAGTCGGCATGGAGCCTGTATTTATCAATGGACTCCGAAAAACAGACGAGGCGACCATGGAGATCGCCGAGATGGTGTTAAATAAAGTGAATAAATCACTGGTAACACTGGTACAGGAACTTGGTGTCAATGCAGTCGGTATCAGCGGAAAAGACGGGGGAATGTTAAAAGTAGAAAAGAAATATTCAAACGGCGAGGATATCGGTTTTGTCGGAGAGATCACAGAGGTAAATCCGCAGATCTTATACGATCTGTTAGAAAAAGATTTTCTTCCGATCATCTGTCCGGTAGGTATGGATGCAGAATACAACAGCTATAATATCAATGCGGATGATGCAGCATGCGCGATCGCAAAAGCAGTAAAGGCTGAAAAACTTGCATTTTTAACAGATATCGAGGGTGTATACAAAGATCCGAAAGATAAAGATACACTGATCTCCGAACTTCGCGTATCAGAGGCAAGGAATCTGATCGGGGATGGATTTATCGGTGGCGGTATGCTTCCGAAATTAAACAACTGTATCGATGCGATCGAGAATGGCGTTTCAAGAGTACATATCTTAGACGGTCGTATCGCACACTGTCTGCTGCTTGAAATCTTTACGAACCGAGGGATTGGAACTGCTATTTTAGGAGATAAGGAGACGAAGTTTTATCATGAATAAAGAAGGATATATCAACGAGGCGGAGGAAAATATCCTCCATACATACAATCGTTTTTCACTGGTGCTCGACCATGGCGAGGGTGTTTATCTGTATGATACAGATGGAAAAGAATATCTTGATTTTGCAGCAGGCATTGCCGTGCAGGCGTTTGGATATGGCAATAAAGAGTATGGAGATGCCTTAAAAGCACAGATCGACAAGATCATGCACACATCTAACCTTTATTATAATGTACCGATCATCCATGCGGCAGAGCGTGTGAAAAAAGCAAGTGGAATGGACCGTGTATTTTTTACCAACAGTGGTACGGAAGCAATCGAAGGTGCAATCAAGGCAGCTAAAAAATACGCTTATACGAGAGATGGACACGCAGGACATGAGATCATTGCCATGAATCATTCTTTTCATGGAAGAAGCATCGGGGCACTGTCCGTCACCGGAAATAAACATTATCAGGAGCCGTTTGAACCGCTGATGCCGGGTGTAAAATTTGCAGATTACAACGATCTTAATAGTGTGAAAGATCTGATCACGGATAAGACCTGTGCGATCCTGTTTGAAACAGTACAGGGTGAGGGCGGTATTTACCCGGCAACAAAAGAATTTATGGAAGGCGTCCGGAAACTCTGCGATGAGCATGATATTCTTTTGATCTTAGATGAAATCCAGTGCGGCATGGGACGAACCGGAGAGATGTTTGCATGGCAGCATTACGGTGTGAAACCGGATATCATGACGAGTGCGAAAGCACTTGGCTGCGGTGTGCCGGTCGGAGCATTTCTGATGACGGAAAAAGTGGCAGAGAAATCCTTAAAACCGGGCGATCATGGAACAACCTATGGAGGAAACCCATTTGTAGGTGCTGCGGTTGACAAGGTGCTTGAGATGATGGAGCGCGATCATATCACGGATCATGTCAAAGAGATTACGCCATATCTGGAAGAAAAGTTAGATGAGCTGGCTGCTTCCTACGATTTTTTGACAGCACGCAGAGGACTTGGTCTGATGCAGGGAGTTGTCTCCGAAAAACCGGTTGGTCAGATTGCTGCAAAAGCACTTGAGGAGGGATTGATCGTAATCACAGCAGGTTCCGATGTGCTTCGTTTTGTACCGCCGCTTGTCATCGAGAAAAAACATGTGGATGAGATGATCGAAAAGCTGAAGAAAGCTTTGGATCGAATGTAAAAAACAATAGATTGCGGGCAAACCTAATGTCATGTATAATAAGACTGCACACGGATGTGTGCAGTCTGTTGTTCATGACATTAGAATGTTCACAGAGCGTGTATTCTAGCGTTGTAAAACAAGGAATAGGAAAATGGGATTATGAAGAACATACAAAAGAGAAGTATCATTGCAGCCATAGTGGTTTGCGCAGGAGCAGCCATTATGGCTGGTGTCGTTTCAAAACAGCCTGCAAAGGAGATAACGTTTCAGGTGCAGGCAGAGGAGCCGGATACAGAAGAAAAACAGATAGACAGGAAAGAAGATGCATATGACAGTGCAGATACGGATCTGATCGTGTGGTATGAGGATGCGTCTTATACAGATTTTTTTGAATATGCAGCAAGGCAGTATTTTGCAAAGACAGGAATCAAGGCAGTTTTTCAATGTCGGGAGACTTTAGATTATATTGGAACGATTTACGATAGTACCATGCAGGGAGAAGATTATCCGGATGTGTATTTATTGAATGGAGACGGACTTGAAGAGGCATATTTATATGGGCTTGCTATGGTAAATGAAAATGGAGATTCTTATGGGAACACATCCAAAAAATCGGTAGAAGCCTGCACCTATGAGGATAAACTGCTTGGATATCCGCTCAGTTATGATGCAAATGTGTTTGTTTATCAGAATGGATATTTTGAAAACCAGCCAGAGTCCCTGCAGGCGATCATTGATTATTCAGATGAGAATGAACCGGGAGAAAATGTGGAATACCTGTTAGAGTGGGATGTAAATGATGCATTTTATGATTTCCCATTCATTGGTAACAGTGTAACATTTGATAAAACAGCGCCGGAGACGATGAATGTAACCTATGATGAAGATCTGTATCAGAAAGATCTTGAATATTTTGAAACGATTTTAGGTTCATTTTCTCTGGATATCAATTCTGTTTCCATGGACAGTATTCTGGAACATTTTAAAGCAGGAAAAACACTCTGTGCATTTGTGAACACAGATTCCCTGCAAAAATTAAATGACATGTCTTATTCTGTGATGGAGATTCCGGCATTGAATGAGGAACTTCCATCTGTTGCATGTGCATCCACAGACATGTTTGTCGTGAATGATTTTTCAAAAAATTCTGACAAAGCAGCAGATTTTGCAGACTTTGTAACAGCGCAGCTTGCAGACAGCCTGCATGATATGAGTGGTCATTATTCAGTATTTTTATCACAAAATGCGGATGATGCTGAAAAAATTGCTTATCAGGCATACGAGGATGCCGTTTTACTGCCGGATTCCCAGGATGCAAAGGACTTCTGGGTGGGTTTAAAGGAAAAAATTGCCGAATATTTTTAAATTTTATAAAAATAAATGAAATAAATTTTATACACTCTTGTAATAAATGAAAAATTTCGTTAAAATATAGAGAGTGGGCATTGAGGACTCCTTCTAAAAGATAATAGAAGGAGATGCTTATGACAAAAAGATTTATAAAAATATTATGTTTTTCATGCTTTTGCCTGCTGGCAGCAGCATGTGGAGAAAAAGAAAACGTCTATTTTCAAACAGAAACATCTGTGATGGAAACACAGCAGAAAGAGGAAATGTCTGCGACGGATGCTATACAAGCGTCGGAGTGGGACAATACACAGACCGGTAATAACGCACAGCCTGAAAAATGCTTTGTATATATATGCGGGGCGGTAAAGACACCAGGTGTTTATGAGGTAGAACAACATGCGAGACTCTATGAGGCAGTTGAAGCGGCCGGCGGTCTGACGGAAGATGCGGCAGAAGAGTCGGTCAACCAGGCACGGGAGATCGTGGATGGAGAGATGATACGCATTCTGACACAGGAGGAAGCTGTCAGGGCTGATTTTGAGGAAACAGGGGAACGGACAGAGACGGAAGTGGATGGTGAAAACATAAAAGACACAGATGGCAGGATAGATCTTAATCTGGCAACTGCGGCAGAACTCATGACACTTTCCGGAATCGGTCAGACAAAGGCGGACAGCATCATCCGTTACCGTGAGAAAAATGGTGGTTTTTCATCTGTGGAGGAGATCAAGCAGGTAGAGGGGATTAAAGAAGGCGTTTATAATCGAATAAAAGATGATATAAAGGTGAAGTAAAATGGCAAAAAAGGTTCTTGTTGTAGATGATGAAAGGTTAATTGTAAAGGGAATCCGGTTCAGTCT
>DMYD01000032.1:36676-64497 GCA_003483745.1 Roseburia sp.
GATATCATGCTTCCGAAGATGGATGGATTTGAGGTATGCCAGCATATCAGAGAGTTCTCAAATATGCCGATTGTCATGCTCACTGCAAAGGGAGATGATATGGATAAAATCTTAGGGTTAGAGTATGGTGCGGATGACTACATTACGAAACCATTTAATATTCTTGAGGTGAAAGCAAGAATTAAAGCAATCATGCGGCGTACTGCAGCAAGCCAGCCGAAAAAAGAGGACAGTAAAGTTATAGAAGCAGGTGATCTGAAGTTAGACTGTGAGAGCAGAAGACTTTTTATTTCAGGAAAAGAAGTCAATCTTACAGCAAAAGAGTTTGACCTGTTAGAGCTTCTGGTTAATAATCCGAACAAAGTCTACGGCAGGGAGAATCTTTTGAATCTTGTATGGGGATATGAATATCCGGGCGATGTTCGTACAGTAGATGTTCATGTGAGACGTCTGAGAGAGAAAATCGAGAGCAATCCGAGCGAGCCGAAGTATGTGCATACCAAATGGGGCGTTGGATATTATTATTCTCAAAATTAGTAAGGTGCAGCCATGACAAAATTAAAAAAATTTACAGATTTTATGAACAGCCTGAGATTCAGGCTGATTCTTTTACTCATTCTTATAGGTGTGATACCGTGCATCCTGTTACGGATCGGGATGCTCAATTCTTATGAAAACAGGGCTGTTTCTCTTCGAACCAGTGAGATCTTAAGCCAGGCGAAGATTTTAGCAAATCAGATCGTGTCAAATGATTATCTGGAAAATTCCGGTTCCCCTACCATTAATGCACAGCTTGAGCAGCTTTCTACCATCTATGACGGACGTGTCATGATCATCAGTGATACATTTCAGGTGGTAAAAGATACTTATAAGCTGGATGAAAAAAAGACGATTATCTCAGAGGAAGTTATCCAAAGCTTTTATGGGGAAGAAATCACAAAATATGATTCGAAATACCGTTATATTGAGATGACCATACCGCTTGTGCGCACGGATCAGGAAAATGAAAGCAGACAGGTGATCGGTGTCATGATGGTGAGTGTTTCAACGGACAGCATCAGCCTGAATTTAGAATACCTTGCAACGAATACAAGGATTATTGAACTGATCTGCATCTTCTCAGTTATTTTTGCCAGTGTGATCATTGCGGGGCAGATGGTAAGACCGTTTCATAAGATGTCAAAATCAATCGATGAGATTCAGACAGGTTATGGAGAGGATGCACTTTCTATCAATGATTATACGGAAACGAAGATGATCAGCGAGAAATTCAACAAAATGTTAGGAAGAATGAAGGTGTTAGATGATTCGAGACAGGAGTTTGTGTCAAATGTGTCTCATGAATTAAAAACACCACTTACTTCCATGAAAGTGTTAGCGGATTCTATCAACAGTATGGAGGATGCCCCAATAGAGCTCTACAAAGAGTTCATGGGAGATATCGGTAATGAGGTGGATCGTGAGACGAAGATTATCAATGATCTGCTTTCCTTAGTCAAGATGGATAAAGCGGCAGGAGATCTGAATATCACCAATATCAATATCAATGAACTGTTAGAGCAGATCTTAAAACGTCTGCGCCCGATCGCGGACAAGCAGAAAGTGGAACTCGTGCTTGAGAGTTTCCGTCCGGTCAGTGCAGATGTCGATGAGGTTAAGATTACCCTTGCGTTTACCAACCTGATTGAAAATGCAATCAAGTATAACAAGGAAGATGGCTGGGTACATGTTTCGCTGAACGCGGATCATCAGTATTTTTACCTGAAAGTAGAAGATTCCGGAATCGGAATACCGGAAGATTCGTTAGAACATATTTATGAACGTTTTTATCGTGTGGATAAGTCACACTCCAGGGAGATCGGTGGAACCGGACTTGGACTTGCCATCACACGAAATGCAGTGCTGATGCACCGTGGTGCGATCAAAGTATTCAGTACAGAGGGAGAAGGAACCATCTTTAATGTTCGTATCCCGCTCAATTATATTTCATAACAGATGGGATCTATTAAAAATGAAAGGTCATATTATGGACAAAAAAATGATCGTCCTGTTGTTAGGATGTATTCTGGCAGTTGTTTTACTGGCAGGATGTGGAAATAACGAAGTAGACAGTGAATATCATATTGAATATCTGAATAAAGAAAAAACAAAAATCGTAGAGGTTCCCTATGAGCCAAAGGCTTCCGATACGGAGGGAATGATCAAAGAATTTTTGGCAAAGTTAAGTTCGGATTCCGACAACGTGGAGTACCGCAAGCCGATACCAAACGAAGTGGAAGTTACGGATTATTCACTTGATGGTGTGATGCTCTCAATCCATTTTGATGCGGATTACAGCAGTATGACAGAAGTCGAGGAAGTGCTGTGCCGGGCGGCGGTTGTTCTTACAATGACGCAGATTCCTGGTGTGGACTGTGTGTCATTTTATGTGGCGGATGCACCGCTTACGGACATCAGGGGAAATATTGTCGGAAGTATGAATCAGGACAGTTTTATTGAGAATCCGGGGGAACAGATCAATTCTATCCAGTGTACAACGTTAAAACTTTATTTTGCAAATGAGGCGGGTGACGGGCTGGTGGAGGAGACAAGAAGCGATGTCTATTACAGCAGCAATGTTTCCATGGAAAAACTGATCATGGAACAACTTTTAGAGGGACCACAGACGGAGGGGGCAAAGTCTGCGATTCCGGCGGGAACGAAGCTGATCAATGTATCTGTGGTGGATGGTGTCTGCTATGTGAGCCTGGATGAAAACTTTAAAAATCAGGATTATCAGGTAAATGAGGCGGTTGTTATATATTCGATCGTGGATTCTTTGACAGAATTGTCCACGATCAGTAAAGTACAGATCTCAGTCAATGGAGATACCAGTGGTACTTACCGGGATAATTTTAAATTGAGTGATATGTATGACAGGAATCTCGATTACGTTGTTACATTAGAGGAGACAGGAGTGACAGAGGAGGAATAAATTGGGGAAAAGACCATTCCTTGAAATGGCGGTCGGGTTTATCCTTGGTATTTCCATTGCTGTATACGGGAAACCGTGGATGATCTGGCTTGGAGTTTTTGGAATCTTGATGTGGACTGTGATTCCGACAGGACATGACAGGGAGCTGCCGGAGAACGACAGGTACCCTGTCTGGAAGCGGCGATGCTGTATGACAATATTAGTTGCTACAGCATTTTTTCTCGGCTGGCATCATTGCAGGTCGGCACAGGCGAAAGAAAATCAATACCTGCCTGATTTGGTGGATGGGGAAGAAATTCTTTTAAAAGGAAAGCTCGCGGGCAAAGAAAGAAAAAACGAACGGTATTTATATTATATGTCTTCCTGTCAGATCGGACAGGATCTAAAAATCAGAGAATGGCAGAGCATATCTGCGAACGTCATCATCTATTGTGAGTCCGACACTTATCCTATCGGACAAACGCTTGTATTACATGGAAAAATAAAATTATTTAACCGGGCACGCAACGAGGGAAACTTTGATCAGGCGGCTTATTATAAGGCGCGTGGGATCGCATTTGCCGTGAATCAGGTGAATGTGAGAAATGTATACGGAAAAGAAGACTGCATTGCAGAGACAATGTATGAATGGAAATACCATCTTGCAGCGGTATATGAACGTGCACTTGGAGCGCGGGAGGGTGGAGTATTAAACACAATACTTCTCGGAGAAAAAAATCTCTTGGATGCAGAGATAAAACAACTTTACCGTAATTCCGGGATCTCGCACATTCTGGCGATATCAGGATTACATATCGCGGTGATTGGAATGACATTGTACCGGCTGATGCGAAAGGAACGCCTTGGTTTCTGGGGCGCAGGATTCATTGCGGCAGTACTTATGATTACATATGGTATGATGACAGGAATGGGATATTCATCATGCCGCGCAGTCAGTATGTTTTGTATTTTTCTGCTTGCACAGGCAGTGGGACGAAGTTATGATTCCTTAAATGCGCTGGGATTTGCTGCGCTGCTCATCTTGTGGAAGCAGCCGTTTGCACTGTATGATGCGGGATTTCAATTTTCATTTGCTGCGGTGTCCGGTGTGGTATGGGCAGGAAAAATTGTACAGAACACATATCAGGGGCATGCGGTGCTGCAAAAAATCGGTATGGGATTTGTGCTGCAGCTTGTGATATTACCGGTCACAGCATGGTATTTTTATGAAATTCCGGTATATGCGATGTTGTTAAATCTGATCGTGCTGCCGTTTATCGGAGTTGCGCTGGCATCCGGAATTGCCGGAGGTGTACTTGGGAGTGCTGCAATACCAAAGATGACACTGGTGCGCATTGCATTGCTGCCATGTCATTTGATTTTAAATGGTTATGAAAAAATCTGTACGATCGCATCCGGTCTGCCCAATGCACTGCTGATCACGGGAAAGCCATCTGCAGTAAGAATTACAATATATTATTTATTGCTGGCAGCGGGACTTTTTCTGCTTTCCCATAGAACAAAACACCAGAAGAAAGAACTATGGGTGTCGGGCAAAAACAGAAAGCAGAAAATAGGAAAAAGATACCTTGGAAAAGTGGGAATGCCGTTTATCAGTGGTTTTTGCCTGCTTGCTTTTTTGTTTATAAAACTTCCTCAGGGCATGAAACTTGTTGTACTTGATGTCGGACAGGGAGATGGAATTTATCTGCATACGGACAGCGGTTATGATATTTTTATAGATGGTGGGAGTACGGATGTGCAAAGTGTGGGAAAGTACCGGATTTTACCGTATTTAAAGGCAAACGGTGTGAAACAGATGGATTATTGGTTTGTTTCCCATACGGATCAGGACCATATATCCGGTCTGCTGGAACTTTTCGGGGAAGGCTACGGGATCCGGAATCTTGTGCTTTTTCGTGGAATGGTACCAGATAGGAACTATGAAAAGCTGATTTCACTTGCCAGAGAACATGGAACAAAAGTTCATACGATGAGCCGGAAAGAGGCTCTTTTTCTTGAAAGTGCAAAGATAATGGCCATTTCGCCGGAATATCATGCAGGGGATGAAAAAAGAAGTGAAACAGGCACCGATAAAAATGAGGAGTCACTGGTGTTATTGTATGAGGAAAAAGAATTTTCGGCATTATTCACCGGGGACATCGGGGAAAAGCAGGAGAAACAGATTTTAAAATGGCGTGGAGTCAATAATATAGATTTTTACAAGGCGGCGCACCATGGTTCAAAATATTCGAACACAAAAGGCTTTCTGGATGAAGTATCACCGCGGATTTCCGTCATTTCATGCGCGAAAAAGAACCGCTATGGTCATCCGGGAAAAGAAGCGGTTGAAAATATCACAGATACAGGAAGTGCTTTGTTTTACACGATGGAAGACGGGCAGATCACGGTGGCTTTTACAAAGAAAAATGCGCTGGCGGTGAAAAAATATTTAGTGCCGGATAAGCAGTTTGTATTTGTAAGGTAATGTATGCTATACTGTGATATGCATAAGTGATAAAAAGGAATAAGACAAAATGAAGACAATCGATGATGATATTAAAAGTGGAAATTTTAAACAGATCTATCTGCTATATGGAACAGAAGCCTATTTAAAGAAGCAATATAAAGATAAACTGAAAAATGCAATGGCAGCACCGGATGATACTATGAATTTTGCCAGATTTGAAGGAAAGAATATCAATCCGAAAGAAGTGATCGATCTTGCTGAAACGCTGCCTTTTTTTGCGGACCGGAGAGTCATATTGATCGAGGACAGTGGATTTTTTAAAAGTTCTTGCGAGGATCTTGCCGAATATTTGTCACAGGTGGCACCTGCAACGCATTTTATTTTTGTGGAAGAGGAAGCAGACAAGCGTTCGAAAATGTATAAAGCGGTCAAAAATAACGGAAAGATCGTAGAATTTTCGGCGCAGAGTGAGGAACTTTTGACACGCTGGATCTTAACCAGATTAAAAAAAGAAGGAAAAAACATTACCGGTTCCGTGATGCAGCTATTCCTCAGCCGGACGGGAACAGATATGGGGAATATTGACCGGGAGTTAGAAAAGCTGATCTGTTATGCCTTAGACCGGGATGTGATCACGGCGGAAGATGTGATGGCAGTCACAACAGAACAGACAACGAATAAGATATTTGAGATGGTCAATGCAATCGCAGAGCATAACCAGCGGAGGGCACTGGATCTGTATTATGATCTTCTGACGCTAAAAGAACCGCCGATGCGTATTATGTTTCTGATCACCAGACAATTCCAGATTCTGTTGAATGTGCGGGATATGGCAGGACGGGGAATGGATAATCAGGCAATCGCAAAAAATGCGGGAATCCCGCCGTTTGCAGTAAAGAGAAATATTTCTCAGGCAAAGGGATTTACGATGGCCCAGTTAAAGGGTGCACTTTACGACGGAGTGGATTTAGAAGAGTCGGTAAAAACAGGGCGTATGAATGATCAGATGGCGGTAGAACTTTTTATCATGAAGTACAGCCGGACGGGAAAATAGCGGCAACAAAAAAACACCAGTATGACGGTACTGGTGTTTTTATTATGCGGTTGGGTTAGGACCACATATATGTTTTTATCTATGTTTCAAAAATTAAGCTAAGCCGTTAACAAGCTTTGTTAAACGGGAAACTTTTCTGGCAGAATTGTTCTTGTGGTAAATTCCTTTAGAAGAAGCGCCTTCAATTGTTGAGATAGCAACTGTTAAAGCAGCTTTTGCAGCCTCTTTATCGTTTGCAGCTACTGCAGCCTCAACTTTTTTGGTAGCAGTCTTAACTTCGCTTCTGATCGCTTTGTTTCTAGCAGCTCTTGTCTCTGTTACTAAAATTCTTTTCTTTGCAGATTTAATGTTAGCCAATCCGTACACCTCCAATTTGTAATCGTTATTGTTCATGATTGTTACATTAAAGCCGGACACGGACAGTTCAATGTAAACATACTGGTATATTATAGGTCGCTTTTTTTTTATTGTCAAGTGTAAAATGGAAAAATCATGAGAAATTATGGATATTTTTTTTCAGAGTTGAAATAATATAGGCAAAGATAACAGATGCCTACATTGGAGCATTGGGATATGGGGGAAAACTTTATGTATCAGATCCGAACTGATT
This sequence comes from Roseburia sp., assembly GCA_003483745.1. Lineage (GTDB taxonomy): Bacteria > Bacillota > Clostridia > Lachnospirales > Lachnospiraceae > Roseburia. The sequence continues at coordinate 43,764 of DMYD01000032.1, forward strand.
TAGCACTTGAAACGCAGGAAAAAATGCAGGAAGATCATGTTGATCTAAAGGGAGTCCGTTTTTTTGAAGAAAAGGTGGATAAAAATATCACAGTCAGCACAGTGGTTATTGAGACAGAAAACGGTGCAAAGACGATGGGAAAACCAAAGGGAACCTATATAACGATTGAGGCGGGAAATATGGATGAGGAGGATGAAGACTATCACAGAGAGATATCTGTCCAGCTTGCAAAGGTCATCCGTCAGCTGATCCAGGGAAAAAACAGGGAACTGTCGGTGCTTGTCGTCGGGCTTGGAAACCGTGAAGTTACGCCGGATGCACTAGGACCGCGTGTGGTGGACAACCTTTTTATCACAAGACACATTGTAAAAGAGTATGGAAAGTACGCATTCGGGGAAAAGAATGTGAACCGGATCAGCAGCATCGTGCCGGGAGTTATGGCCCAGACAGGAATGGAGAGCCTTGAGATCATTCATGGGATCATTGACGAGACAAAACCGGATCTTGCCATTGTGATAGATGCGTTGGCGGCACGAAGTACCAAGCGGTTAAACCGGACGATCCAGATCACGGATACCGGAATCAATCCCGGCAGCGGAGTTGGAAATCACAGACATGGGCTCAATAAAAAGAGTCTTGGGATTCCCGTGATCTCAATTGGAATACCGACAGTTGTGGATGCTGCCACGATCGTCAATGATACGATGTTTAATCTGATTGCAGCGATGAGTCAGAGCAGGGCATTCGATATGCTTGGAGATTCCTTAAAGGAACTAAACGACGGAGAAAAATATGAACTGATCCGGGAACTGCTCTCGCCGAATTTAAATGCAATGTTTGTGACACCAAAAGATATTGATGAGTCGGTCAAAAGATTAAGCTATACGATCTCGGAAGGAATCAATATCGCATTTATGGGTGAGGGGCTGCCGGCATAGACAGGCAGGATCCTGACATAATAAAAAATGAAAGAGCATACAGTGTAGTATGTATGCTTATCGTTATCGACCTTTAAAAAAGAAAAAAATAAATGCTGCCGTCTGGCTATGGATATTGCTGTTGGCTGTTATTGGAATACTCATACAGACAAACAAATCTTTTTTTGGAAAGCTTGGAGAGGAGGGGGCAAAAAGCTGCTGTGAAAAGGTACTTGATTTTTATCTGCCCGGTTTGTCTTACAGTGTGAAAGATGAGACGGAGTGGTCTTTTGCAGAGAAAGTGATCGATATACTTTTTTCCGGGGAGAAAAATAATACAAAAAGGGAATCATATCAGACACAGATTGAAAGTGATCTCTCTTATGAGGCAATCTTAGCCAGAGAGGCAGCAGATGAAAATTATGTGGATGAAAAGACAGGAGAAGTGATACCGTCTGTCGGAAGCATGGATGGTACGAGCCTGTCGGATGAAAAAAATGCAGGAGAACAGGCGGCGGATGGAGGTGCAGCAGCAAATTTCAAAGAGCAGACGGCAGAGGCAGGTGCGGTAGAGAACACCGGAGGGCAGACGGCAGAGACAGGTGCAGCAGAAGATCAGCAGTCACAGATTGCAGAGGCAGGTGCAGCAGACAGTCAGGCAGCTGCCGCGGTGGCAGATACCAAGGCAGTGACATTTGCAAGAGAAAAGCTGAACGATTTCGATTATCTGATCCAGAATTTTTATCAGGTGGATAATACGACAACCATTGGAAGTGCACAGCTCAATGCAGATGCCCTGCTAGGAAAGGATGTACGTTTAAGTCATGATGCGTCCACCCCGCAGATACTGATCTATCATACGCATTCACAGGAAGGGTATGCGGATTCTGTCCCGGGAGATGCATCGATGTCGGTTGTTGGTGTCGGAGACTGTCTGACAGAACTTCTGACACAAAAATATGGTTTTTCCGTCATTCATCACACCGGACAGTATGATGTCGGAGACCGTGATCATGCTTATGCAAAAGCAGGGCCTGCGCTGGAACAGATCTTAGCGGAAAATAAAAGCATTGAGGTTGTGATCGATCTGCATCGTGACGGAGTCGGGAATAATACAAGACTGGTTACAGAGCAGAACGGTGTGCCGATGGCACAAGTCATGTTTTTTAATGGATTGAGCCGAACGACAAAAACAGGCGATATCGAATATCTATATAATCCTTATATTGCAGATAATCTGGCAATATCGTTCCAGATGCAGCTAAAGGCGGCAGAATATTACCCGGGATTTACCAGAAGAATTTATCTGAAGGGATACCGCTATAATATGCACTATTGTCCCAAAACACTTCTGATCGAAGTGGGGGCGCAGACAAACACCCTGGAGGAAGCAAAAAATGCGATGGTACCGCTTGCCGATCTGCTCAATAAAGTATTGACGGGGCAGCAGTAGAAACGTAAAATGTGTATAAAAACGTAAAAAAACGGGGTAATACATAAGATGGATACTTTATTGCAGTTAGATGGAAATATTTTATTGTGGATTCAGGAGCATGTGAGGAATGATGCACTGACACCGGTTATGAAATTTATTACACATTTAGGAGACGCAGGATGGATCTGGATTGCACTCACAATCATGTTTTTATTGGTAAAAAAAATGCGCAGCACGGGAGTACTCATGACATGCTCTTTGGTTGGATCTTTGATCGTCAATAATCTCATCTTAAAAAATCTGGTTGCGAGAACAAGACCTTACGAGGCGGTGGATGGATTGCAGCGCATCATAGAAGCGCAGAGAGATTTGTCATTTCCGTCCGGACATACCGGCAGCTCTTTTGCGGCGGCTGTTGTGATCTTTTTAACTTGTCCGCGGAAAATCGGGGTGCCGGCTTTGATCCTTGCATTTTTGATCATGTTTTCCAGGCTTTATGTCGGAGTACATTATCCGACGGATGTTCTTGCCGGAATGATCACAGGGACGGTTATCGCAGTATTGGTATGCAGGGTGTATAGGGAAAAATTTTATATAGGATCGTAGTATGCAAAAACGCCCCAGTACATAAGTGCCAGGGTGTTTTTTTCAATCACACAGAAAGATGATATTTCTTCATCCAGTAGTCCAGCTGGATAAAGTAAGCCAGAAGCTGGGGACCTGCCATGAGCTGTCCGAACCACGGTTTTCCGTATTCTTTTGGTGCTTCCATAAATTTTTTCGTTTTCTTTTTATCGATAAGCGGAAGAATGGGGGAATTACTGTCCGCTAAAATATCCGTCATCCGTGAGATCAGGATTTTCTCATAACCCGGATGGTAAGTTTTTGGATAAGGGCTTTTTTTGCGGTGCAATAGTTCCGGTGGCAGAACATCACGGAATGCATCACGCAAAAGAGCTTTTTCTACACCGTTCTGATATTTCATTTCCCAGGGAACATTATAGACATAGTCAATGATGCGGTGGTCGGCAAAGGGGACTCTCGCCTCAAGACCGGAATACATACTGGTGCGGTCCATGCGGTCAAGCAGTGTCTGCATAAACCATTTGATATTCAGATAGGAGATCTCCCGGCGTCTGTATTCTTCGCCGGTTTCATCGGGAAGGTGGGGAGCCTTTTTTAGGGACTCTTCATATCGCGCATGGGAATAAGACGAAAGATCAAGTTGTTTTATCACATCATCGTCAAGAAAAGCGGTACGGGCATCTGTATCCGCAGACCACGGAAAATCATCCCGGTTCATCAGTTCGGTGCGGTAAAACCATGGATAACCGCCAAAAATTTCATCCGCACATTCTCCGGTCAGTGTCACTTTATTCTGTTTTTTTACAAGAGAGCAGAAGTAAAGCAAAGAGGCATCCACGTCCGTCATACCCGGCATATCCTTTGCGTCCACGGCGGCATAGAGCATGTTGGCGAGCGTTTCCTGACTGCATTCTAAATAGGTATGGTTGGTTTCACAGTGCTTTAACATGCAGTTCACATAGGGAAGATCACGTTCCGGCTGAAACGCATTGGACTGAAAGTAAATATCATTTTCTGTAAAATCAAAGGAAAATGTATTTAATACCTCTCCGTGTTCCCGCTGATAAGCAGCGGCAAGCGCTGTGACGATACTCGAATCAATGCCACCGGATAAAAAAGTACACACCGGTACGTCGGATATCATCTGTCGTTTTACGGTATCACGCATGAGAAAAGATACGTGTGCCACGGTGTCCTCGTAGGAGTCCGTGTGAGGCAGACATTTCAGATCCCAGTAGGTGTTATCGGAGAGTCCGGAGGCATCAAAACGCATGTAATGTCCGGGGAGAACCTCATAAATATCCTGAAAAACACCACAGCCCGGGGTGCGCGCCGGTCCGATCGCAAGCAGTTCTTTTAAACTGTTTTTGGTGATCGCAGGAGAAAGATCGGGAAAACAAAACAGAGCCTTGGGTTCGGAGGCAAAGACAAGCTCCCCATCTTTTACATGATAAAAAAGAGGTTTTGTCCCGACTCTGTCGCGGTAGAGAAAAAGCTGTCCGGTGGCACCATCCCAGATGGCAAAGGAAAAAATTCCATTTAAGCGGGAGACGAAGGAAGTACCGAAATGCATATAGGCATATAAGATCACTTCCGTATCAGATGTTGTAAGAAAGTCATATCCGGCAGCAGTAAGTTCCGGGATCAGTTCGTCGGTATTATAGATTTCCCCATTGTAGACAATGGCATATTCTGCCCCGTTCCGGCGGCGTATCATAGGCTGTGCACCGTGCGTGATATCACGGATAGAAAGCCTCTGATGTGACAGACCGGCATGAGAAGTCAGATAAATGCCGGAAGCATCACCGCCGCGGTGGGTAAGTTTTTCGTGCATGGACACCAGTATATTTTCCCAGAAGGACTGTCTGTCCGTATAGCAGCGTTTCAGGCTGCAAAATCCTGCAATTCCACACATAAGGTCACTCCATTAAAAACAGATTTGATCTCTGTTAGTATATGCAAATCCATCGAAAAGATGATGGATTCCCATCGAAAAGATGATGGATTTCCATCGAAAAGATGATGGATTTCCATCGAAAAGATAATGGATGGTGGAAAAAAATGGAATTGCAGGTTAAAATATGCTATAATATAGGGAATGATTTTGAAAAATTTTACATTCAATTTGGAGGAAACGGCTTTGACGCTGGATAGTTTATATATTGGAGTTCCAATTGGAGCGTTTTTCTGCTTTTTATTTATATTTTTTTCGTTCTTAAATGCATCGGATGCAAAACCGGTCAGGTATTTCAGACAGATTCTTTTATCCTGTCTGATCTGGACTGGTGGCGTGGTAATGATGCGGATGCAGATTATGCCCGGGATGCAGTTCTGGTTTCATGTGTCGGTATTCGGACTTTTGACGGTGCCGATTTTTATGTATGCTTTTTTATTTTATATGCTGGAGATTAAAAAGAATGATTTCCTGATCGGGTTTTGCATAGCGACTGCTGCGGCAATGGGAATCAATGCTGTTACAGAGGTGCTTATCCCGGAACCAGATATCATCCGGTATGCAGATGGAAGTATGGGGTACACTTACCATATATCCTGGGGCAGTTATTTATTGACGGCTGCAGAGGCAGGAGTGATCGTCTATGTAACAGTTTTAGCGCACAGGGCGATCGGCAGGAAATATGAAAAACGAAAGCAGCTATTTCCATTGCTGCTCGGAACGATAGCAATTCTGACAGGTGGCCTTTTGGTTGCACTGCCGGGTAATTTTTTCCCTTACGATATGCTTGGCGGTATCTTTATGGCATTGTGCCTTTTGTATATCATGTGGCATAAGTACCTGTTTGATATCTCAAACCGAATAGTGATCGGATGTATTTATTCGGTTGCATTGGCGGTCAGCCTTTTACCGGTATTTAATTTTAATCATAATGCGGAGTGGTATCTTGGCAGCGTGTTGCCGGAAATGCAGCAAAAAATTATAGTGATCGTGCTTGGATTTACCGGATGGTCACTGTTTGTATTTTATCTGGCAAGAAAAATGGCAGAGGGAGTCATGCAGAGGCAGAACAGAAAGCAGATCGAGGTATTGCGCCGCTTTCAGAATGATTCGGCATCTATATTCCGTCAGGAAGATCTGATCGAGCGGCTGGTTGGTGTGGTAAATGAGATGTTTCCGGCAAATGATGTCTTTGTTTTTGTCAAAAATGGAGAAAAATTTACTGTTGTAAAAACAGCCAGCGGACAGCTGCCGGACCAGATGGAGCAGGACGAGATTGTGGCACTGCTGGATGGACCGGAATTAGGTGATCGTTCTGAAATATCGCTGATGAAGTATGATGATGAGATACAGGGATTTATCTATATAAAATCGGAGAAAAGGATCAGACTGAATTATTTAGAACGGGATTATTACTGGAGAATTGGTGTATATGCGGGTGTGTGCCTTAAGAATATCCGCACTTATCAGGAAGTATATCAGATATCGATCCATGATGAACTGACCGGTCTTTATAATCGTGGATATTTTAAAAAATTTCTGATGGAAAACTGGAAAGAAGAACAGAAGCTGGCTTTGCTATATCTTGATCTGGACGATTTTAAGCTTTTTAATGAGCTGTATGGAGAAGAATGCGGAGACCGTATTTTAAAATGGTGTGGGCATATCATAGAAAATACTGTGGGAACTCAGGGAAATACGTTCCGGTTTGGATCGAATGAATATGTGGTGCTGATAAATTCGGATGAAAAGACAAAGGTGGCACAGATTGCAGAGAAGATACAGAAAAACTTCCTGAATACTGAGGAAGAAAAGCCGGATGTACTCCAACCGGTCACTGCAAGCATTGGTATTGCATTTTATCCGGATACGGCATCGGGAGCAGATGAACTGCTCAGTCAGGCAGAGCGCGCGAATTTTTATGCAAAAAGAGATGGAAAAAACTGTATTAAAATTTATGGAGCACATACGGAAGATGAACTTGAGGACCAGCAGGTACAAAAGCATTACGAGCAGATTGCGCCGACAATCTATGCGCTGACTGCAGCAATCGATGCGAAGGATTCCTATACATTTGAACATTCCTGTCACGTATCTGATTATGCGGTTCTGCTTGCAAAGAAAATAGGGCTTGAGCCGAATGATATTGAAATCGTAAAAGAGGCAGGACTGCTTCATGATATCGGAAAAATTGGTATTCCGGAGAGTATTCTGAAAAAACAGGGCAGATTAAACGATGAGGAATACGAAATTATGAAAACACATGTCACAAATTCCATTGAGATGATCCATTTTCTGCCGAATATGAATTATGTGATACCGGCTGTATTATCGCATCATGAGAGATATGACGGAAAGGGATATCCGAGGGGGCTGAAAGGAGAAGATATCCCGTTGCTGGGACGGATCCTTGCTGTGTGCGATTCATTCGATGCAATGACAACAAAACGTACCTACAAGGAAGCAATGTCGATCGATTATGCGATCGGTGAGTTAGAGCGCAATAAGGGAACACAGTTTGATCCAAAACTGGCGGAAACGTTTATTGAGTTGCTGAAAGAGGGAAAGATTGATGTCTGATGTGAAATGTAATTCTTAAGATTTTCTGAGAATTTTCGTTTTAGTGATGACAATAAAACGTTAATGTGTTAAACTACCAAAATGTAAAATGTTTTTATCAGGAGGAGTTTAACATGTGGAACAGAAGTGAGTTAAAAAGCAATGCAAAGCTGGCATTGAAGGCGAATTACTGGAAAGCAGTGCTGGTGGGACTGATTCTGTCATTTATTTTAGGTTCAGGCTCAACAGCTGCCCAAAATTCGGCAAGGTCATCAACGGATGGATTGACGGATATAGATCCGGTAATGGTATTTACTGTGATTGGGATTATACTGGCAGCAGTATTTGTTGCCATGGTGATCAGCATCCTGCTCAGTATTTTTATCTGGAATCCGCTTGAAGTGGGATGTCAGAAATTTTTCATTAACTGTAAGTATGGTAACGCGGAATTAGGCGATATGGCATATGGATTTAAAAACGGATATGCGCACATCGGCATGATCATGTTCCTGCGGGGGCTGTTTACAGGACTCTGGATGTTATTATTTATCATTCCGGGTATCGTGAAAAGTTATGAGTATATGATGATCCCATATCTTTTAGCAGAGCATCCGGAGATGACCAGACAGGAAGCCTTTGCAGAAAGTAAACAGATGATGGATGGAAACAAATGGGATGCATTTGTGTTAGATCTTTCATTTATCGGCTGGACGCTGTTAGGTGTCTGCACATTTGGTATTCTTCTTGTTTTTTATGTAGAACCTTACATATATCTGACACGCGCAGAACTGTATCATGCATTAAAAAATAATAATAAGTCGGTAGAATTTTAAATTTACCCCAAAAGAGTCATAAAATCCCCCCAAGCTGCATTTCTAATAAGTAAGGAGTGCGTTTGCGGGGGATTTTTATGTCCAATGAGAAAATGGAAAATCTGTTAAATCTTGCACTCGATGCGACAGAGCGGGAGAGGGAAAAATCGTTAGATCTCGATACCGGGTATGACAGAGCGGAACGGACCTGGGAAGTTATCGTAAAATTCGGAGGCACGGAAGAAGCGTTGAGGGGACTGTTTGCAGAAAAATTTCCGGAGGAGTATGACCGGATCAGGATTACAAATCTGCGGAATGAATATGCGATCCTGCTTTTGCCAGAGCATATTGTGGAACTGGTGGCGGCGCTGGCGGAGATCGAATACATGGAAAAACCAAAACTTTTGTTTTTTGCAGTGAACAATGGAAAACGTGTGTCATGCATCAATCAGTTGCAGACAGCGGGAATGGCGCAGGGAGTATTGTCGTCTGGCAGAAATTTAAGCGGCAGGGGCGTGATCGTGGCAGTGATCGATTCCGGGATTGATTACAGCCATCCGGATTTTCGGAATGCGGATGGAACAACAAGAATTTTAAATCTATGGGATCAGACGATATCGTCAGGCAGTGTGGCAGATCCGTTGTCTGTGGAAGAAGGAAAAACTGTTTTTTTTGAGGCACCGGCAGGTTATTTTCTTGGAACAGAATTTCCGCAGGCGGTGATAAACCGTGCCTTAGAGCAGACAACGGAGAGAGAACGGTTTGCGGTGTGTCCCAGCCGTGATGCCTCCGGTCATGGCACCCATGTGACAGGGATTGCTGCCGGAAATGGTGCAGCCTCACAGGGGAGATACCGGGGAGTGGCATATGAGAGTCCGCTTCTGATCGTGAAATTAGGAACTCCGGGGGAACGGTCTTTCCCGAGGACAACGGAGCTGATGCAGGCGGTAGATTACTGTATCAGAAAGGCGCAGGAATATGGGATGCCTGTCGTTTTAAATTTGAGTTTTGGAAATAATTATGGTTCCCACTCTGGTAATTCGCTGTTGGAGAGTTACCTTGACGATATGGCAAATTACTGGCGGACGTCAGTCGTGGTCGGAAGCGGAAATGAGGGGGCATCTGCGGTGCATGCAGCGGGAACTGTACGTGGGAATGTGACAGAAGAAGTGGAATTAGCCGTGAGCAGCTATGAACCTTCTTTAAATCTCCAGATCTGGAAGAATTATTCCGATGAGATCGCTGTTTCACTGATCCATCCCAATGGAAGTAAAGCAGGGCCGATCCAGCAAATTTTAGGACCACAGCGGTTCCGGCTGGGAAATACGGATATTTTACTTTATTATGGCGGGCCGAGTCCGTACAGTCCTTACCAGGAAATCTATTTTGAACTGCTTCCGGTAAATGATTTTATTGACAGCGGTATCTGGACGATACAGCTCGTGCCGCAGAAAATCGCAGTTGGAAATTACGATATGTGGCTTCCGGCGGGCGGTGTTTTAAATACAGGAACCGGTTTTTTGCTGCCATCGGAAGAAACGACGCTGACGATCCCGGCAACGGCGGCGCGGGTGATCACTGTCGGTGCGTATGACGGATATTTTGACCGGGCGGCAGCCTTTTCCGGGCGTGGCTATACGCGTGAAACAAATCAGGTCAAACCGGATCTGGTGGCACCGGGGGTGGATATTACTTCCTGTGCGCCGGGCGGCGGGTATGTGACAAGGAGTGGAACTTCGATGGCAACACCCTTTGTGACCGGCGGGGCAGCTCTTTTGATGCAGTGGGGCATTGTAGATAAAAATGACCCATACCTGTATGGGGAAAAAATGAAAGCATATCTGATCAAGGGGGCAAGAAGACTTCCGGCAATGCGTAACTATCCGAATCCGGTGTTGGGATGGGGGGCACTTTGCGTGGCGCAGAGTCTGCCGGAGTGACTCGGTTGTTTTTGGGAAGGGAGACCAGTATGAATGCAGCATTTATTTTACTGGGGATAATCGGGGTAGTGTATGGGACACTGTTAGTTGGAATCGGACTGTGGAAATGGAGAAAACGTATCCACTGCAAGGTGCCTGTGGAGGCGGTGTTTGAGAAAACTGTGACAAAGAAAATGGGCGATCGTATCAGGACGTACGCACTGTTTTCCTATCATTATCAGGGAAAAAAATTCCGTCAGCACACGATGGAGAGAATTACGCAGAAAGAAAAAAAATCGCTGGAAAAAGGAAAGATTTATACGATCCGGATTAATGAGGAGAATCCGAAAAAACTGTGTTATCTGCGGAAAAATTTTCAGTTGGAAGATCTGCTTACCTTAATTTTGGGTATTGCGTTCTGGCTGAGCGGTATTTTTTATCTGATTGAGGAATTTGTTTTTTAAAATAAGTTGCCGAAAAGCTATTTTTGATTATAATGGAAATAAGGACACTTTGATGTGCTACCGTGTGACAGTGAAAAATGTCACGCAGCACGAAAAAACATGAAATGAGGAAAATACAGATGGCAGAAAAACAGGAATTCTGGGATATCTACAATGAAAAAAAAGAGCGCACCGGCAGAACAATGAAACGGAATGACTGGTGTTTGAAAGATGGCGAATATCATCTGACGGTACTTGGTGTGATAAAAAGAGCGGATGGGCGTTTCCTGATCACGAAACGTGTTATGACAAAAGCGTGGGCACCGGGATGCTGGGAGGTTTCCGGTGGTGCAGCGATGGCGGGAGAGGATTCTAAGACCGCTGTACTTCGTGAGATCAGGGAAGAGACCGGTCTGGATGTCTCTGCGTGGGATGGCGGATATCTGTTTACCTACCGCAGAGACAATCCGGGAGAAGGAGATAACTATTTTGTGGATGTGTACCGTTTTTCCGCAGATTTTGTTGAGTCGGATATTAAACTCCAGGAGGAAGAAACAGATGGATATCTGTTTGCTTCCGCAGAAGAGATCAAAAAACTTGGGGAGGAAGGAAAATTCCTTCATTATGACAGCATCAGACAGGCTTTTGTTTAGTCGATGATGTGGTGGTTTAACCATTTCCTTCCATGGAAGCGGAGTGAAAATACAATGCCGCGGAGCGTCCAGTCGGCAAACATACCGATCCAGACTGCAATCGGTCCGAATCCCCACACACGACAGAGATAGATACAAAGACTTACACGGCAGAGCCACATGGTGCAGCAGGAGGTGATCATGGAAAATTTTACATCTCCGGCTGCACGCATGCCGTATGCCGGGATAAAAGATAATACCCAGGAAACCGGCTTTGTGATCGTGATGAAAATGACCATTTTAAAACACAGATTGGCGCTTTCTGCTTCCATGCCGCCTAACAGGGTGATCGGTTTTGTCAGGGCAAGTACGGTAAGGCAGCTGATTACGATTACAACCTCGGCGAGCCAGGAAAGTTTTTTTATGTAATAGATGACTTCGTCTTTTCTGCCGGCACCGAGACACTGACCGACAACAGTCATAAGACCGATGCCGATACCGATCGCGGCGACACCGTTTAGATTCTCAAGGATATTTGTCATTGCCTGGGCTGCAATGGCAACGGTTCCAAGCGTGGAGACCGTAGACTGGATCGCAAGTTTACCGAACTGGAACATACTGTTCTCAATCCCGGATGGGATGCCGATGAACAGTATTTTTTTTATGAGCGAAAAATCAGGGCGGATGGCTGCATAATTTTTAATAAAGATCGGTTCATCTTCGCTGCGCAGCTTATAGATCACGACAATGGCACAGAAGATGCGGGATACGAGGGTTGAAATTGCGGCACCCTCCACGCCCATCCCAAAAACAAAGATCAAAAGGGCATTTCCACCGATGTTTAAAAAATTGGAAATGATGGAAATGAGCATCGGTTCCCTGCTGTTATTCTGGGCACGCATGATGGAAGCACCGGCATCATACAGTCCGATAAAAGGAAAGGATAACAGGGTAAACAGAAAGTAAATCTGTGAGTTTGCCATGACATCCGGCTCCACAGCACCGAAGATGGCGTGCAGCAGCGGACCGCGGAATAAAAGGCAGATGGCAGACAAAGTTACGGATAAAACAGTCATGACAAAAAGCACCTGCCTGGCCGATTCATTGGCAGCTTTTTTATTATTGCTTCCAAGATACTGGGAGCACAGAATCGCACCGCCTGCTGCGAGTGCGGAGAGTGCCTGGATAACTAAGATATTGATGGAATCTACGAGAGAGACTGCAGAAATAGCGGCAGAACCCACGTTGCTGACCATCATTGTGTCGGCAGTTCCCATCAGGGAGGAAAGCAGCTGTTCTATGATGATTGGAACTAAAAGCTTCCGCAGATCCTGATTGCTGTATAAATGTGTATCAGATGTATTCGTTTTCATTTTCACATTAATCTCCATGTCCACATGATTTTGCGTGGAACAAATTTCTTCCTTATATATTTTCTGAAGGTTATTCTAGCACCTTAATCACGGTTTTTCCACTTAATTAGAAAAATACACTTTGTTAATTTTCAAAAATATTTCTTTGTTTTTTTAAAAAAATTTGGCTTTTTCTATGGAATCAGTGTATAATCGATAAAGATTATCAATATCAACATAAAGGACAAAAGAAAATGACGCTAAAAGAATTAGAAATCGGAAAAAGTGCTGTGATAAAAGTCGTTGGGGGAGAAGGCGCATTAAGACAGCATTTTTTGGATATGGGAGTGATACCGGGTGCAGAGGTGACAGTTATTAAATTTGCACCGATGGGAGATCCGATGGAACTGCAGATTCATGGATATGAGCTGACGCTGCGGCTTTCGGATGCAGAGCAGATCGAAATTGAACTGATCAGTGAGCGTTCGCGCAGGCATGAGGGAGCGAAAAATATCAATCAGTCTGTGCATCCGGGACTCGGAGAAGAAGGAAAGTATCATGTGAAGGGAGATGGAAAGCCGCTACCGGAACAGGAGAAACTGACGTATGCACTTGTCGGAAACCAGAACTGTGGAAAGACCACACTGTTTAATCAGCTGACAGGCTCAAACCAGCATATCGGAAATTTCCCGGGAGTAACCGTTGACCGCAAAGACGGGGCGATAAAAGGGCATCCGAATACTTCAGTAACAGATCTGCCGGGTATTTATTCGATGTCTCCATACAGCAGTGAGGAGATTGTTTCGAGAAATTTTGTGCTTGATGACAAGCCGAAGGCAATGATCAATATCATCGATGCGACAAACATTGAACGAAACCTGTATCTGACCATGCAGCTTTTAGAGATGGATATTCCAATGGTCATCGCATTAAATATGATGGATGAGATGACCGGAAACTCGGGTTCCGTGGATGTCAACGGTATGGAAGCAATGCTTGGTGTGCCGGTTGTGCCGATTTCAGCGGCGAAAAATGAAGGTGTGGATGAGCTGGTACGCCATGCACTTCACATTGCAAAATATCAGGAACGACCGGGACGGCAGGATTTTTGTGATGAGAGTGATTTTGGCGGGGCTGTGCACCGCTGTATCCATGCGGTTGCGCATCTGATTGAAGATCATGCAAAAGAGACGCAGATTCCGCTTCGTTTTGCGGCATCGAAAATCATTGAAGGAGATCATTTGATCTTGGAAAAACTCCATTTGGATGAAAATGAAAAGGAGGCAATCGAACATCTGATCGTGCAGATGGAAAAAGAGCGTGGATTAGACCGGAGTGCTGCAATTGCCGATATGCGGTTTACGTTTATTGAAAAAGTCTGTGAAAAGACGGTAGTAAAACCCAAAGCGAGCAGAGAGCGAATCCGAAGTGAGAAGATTGACCGTATTCTGACCGGAAAATATACAGCGATTCCATGTTTTATCGGTATCATGCTGATTGTGTTTTATCTCACTTTTCATGTGATAGGAGCAGGACTTCAGAACCTTTTGCAGATGGGAATCGATGCACTCACAGCTGCGGTAGATGGACTTCTTTCGGCTGCGGGTGTCAATGAGGTGCTGCATGATCTTGTGATCAATGGTATTTTTACAGGGGTTGGAAGTATTTTAAGTTTTCTGCCGATCGTTGTGACACTGTTTTTCTTCCTGTCCTTGATGGAGGACAGTGGATATATTGCCCGTGTTGCTTTCTTTATGGACAAACTTTTGAGAAAGATCGGGCTCTCCGGAAGAAGTATTGTTCCAATGCTGATCGGTTTTGGCTGTACAGTTCCGGCTGTTATGGCAACCCGGACGCTGCCAAGTGAACGGGACAGAAAGATGACGATCTTACTTACACCGTTTATGAGCTGCTCGGCAAAACTTCCGATTTATGCGTTTTTTGTCAGTGCATTTTTCCCGGAGTATGGAGCACTTGTGATGTGTGCGCTGTATCTGGGCGGAATTGTGATCGGTATTTTAGTGGCATTGCTTTACCGCAAGACGCTGTTTCGCGGGGATGCGGTTCCGTTTGTCATGGAACTGCCGAATTACCGTTTGCCGGGATTAAAAAATGTCATGCAGCTTTTATGGGAAAAAGCAAAAGACTTTTTGCAGAAAGCGTTTACGGTCATTTTTCTCGCAACAATCTGCATCTGGTTCTTACAGAAATTTGATATTCATTTTAATATCGTGACTGATTCAAAGGACAGCATGCTTGCGCTGATATCAAATGGACTTGTGCCGGTATTTGCCCCATTAGGATTGGGAGACTGGCGTATCTGCACTTCACTGATCAGTGGTGTGATGGCAAAAGAGAGTGTGATCTCGACACTTGAGATCTTATTTGGCGGTAATGTGCAGGCTGCATTGTCTCATGCAGCGGCAGCATCTCTTCTGGTATTCAGTCTGCTCTATACACCGTGTGTTGCGGCTCTTGCATCGATCCGGCGCGAACTTGGAAGAAAATGGGTGGCAGGTGTGATTGTATGGCAGTGCCTCGTTGCCTGGGTAGCAGCATTTCTCGTACACGGGATTGCCCTGCTTTTCTAAGAAAGTGGATTGCAGTCTGTGTGAGCCTGCGTTAAAATATGGTATAGAAAAGGTGGAAACAAGGCAGTAGTGTGTAAATGGCTCAGAAAAGAGGAATCGTATGACAGAGAAAAAATTAGTGGCACTGACCTTTGATGATGGACCGACACCGGGAATTACGGATCAGGTGTTAGATGTGCTGGAAGAAAATGATATTGTGGCAAGTTTTTTCCTGATCGGGCAGAAAATTACCGATCAGTCAGAGTATCTGATCAGACGGGCATATGATATGGGATGTTCGATTGAAAATCATTCGAAAACACATCCGGGCATGCCGGATCTTGACGATTCGGAGATTTTAGAGGAAGTCAGTTACACGACAGAACAGATCATGCGTATTACCGGGGAAAAGCCAAAGTTTTTCAGACCACCATATATCAGTTATAATCAGAAAATGTATGATCTGATCGATCTTACTTTTATCTGCGGATATGGATGTGAGGACTGGGAACCTGCTGTGACAGCACAGGAGCGGGTAAGAAGGATTTTAACTGATGCAAAACCGGGATTTATTATTTTACTGCATGATATGGAAGATAATATACAGACGGTTGAGGCGATAAAAACGATCATACCGGCGTTAAAAGATCAGGGATATGAATTTGTCACGGTCAGGGATCTGTTTCAAAAGAGCGGTATTTCTCCAGAAAAAAATGTGATTTACATGGGCGCAGATGAAGTAAGAAAAAATTATGAATAAAATATCAGCACTCTCTATTGACGAGTGCTAAAATAAGTGCTATAGTATGATTGCAATGAAAGTAAAACTAAAATCCCGAACAGGAAAGCGAAGCACATCGCCATGGGGAGAGATAGATTTTCCGGGATAACCGGAGATAAAACAGAGAGGCGATGCGTGATGTCTCTCTGTTTTTGTTTTGATTGGAGGTAGTGCAATCATGAAAAGAGATTATTATGAAGTACTTGGAATTGATAAAAATGCGGATGCGTCCGCGATAAAGAAAGCATATCGAAAACTTGCCAAGAAATATCATCCGGATACGAATGCGGGTAATCCGAAGGCAGAACAGATGTTTAAGGAAGTCACAGAGGCATATTCTGTGTTAAATGATCCGGAGAAAAAGAAATTATACGATCAGTACGGAATGGCTGCATTTGAGGAGGGATTTTCCGAAGAACAGGCAAGGCGTGCTGCAAATGGAGGTGCATTTTCCGGATTTCATTTTGAAAATGGCGAGGCAGGTGATTTCTGGGATGATATGTTCGGTCAGTTCTTTAGCGGAGGCAGCAGAAACAGCCGGACGGGCCATGGTTTTGGAAATGGTGGATTCTATCAGGAATTTACCGGAGGAAGCGGTGGTGGTCACTTTGGCGGAGGGCGTGATGTGGAAGCGGAAGTGACCCTGGATTTCGATGAGGCCGCATTAGGGTGTGAAAAAGTCGTAAGATTAAATGGCAGTGATGGAAAGATCCAGTCGTTTAAGGTGCGCATACCAGCAGGTATGGACGATGGAGAACAATTAAGGTTGAAAGGAAAAGGGCATACCGGTGCTGATGGCACCACCGGCGATCTGTTCTTAAAGATAAAGATCCGTCCAAAGAATGGCTGTGAGCGAAAAGGACTTGATGTTTATACGACCGTCACAATTCCGTATGCGACAGCAGCACTTGGTGGAAAAGCAAGAATCCATACACTTTATGGAGATGTGGACTGTAATATCAAAGGTGGAACACAGGATGGAAGTAAGATAAGACTGCGGGGAAAAGGAATTGTTTCCAGAAAAAATCCGTCCGTGCATGGGGATCAGTACGTGAAAGTACAGATTCAGGTGCCAAAATACTTAAGCCCTGAGGCAAAACAAAAATTACAGGAATACAGTGCAATGTGTTAAGGAAAATAGCCCTGCATGTAACGTGTGTTACATGTGGGGCTGTTTTTTCATTCATAGGAAATTACGTTCTATGAATGAAAAGCCCTCCGGGCGGGATGCGCATCTCGCGGAGAAGAAGTTAGCTGTAAACAGCACCGCTCGAGCGCGAAAGAGTCGCAAGCGACTCTTTTATCTGCTTTTTTGAGGAAGAACTTTGACAAGAAGAATGAGAATGGAGAGAAGAGCCACCACCGCCTGACTGGCAAGAATCCCCCAGAGATAGCTTTTGATTCCCCAGACAGGGACAGCGAGCAGAACAAACAGGATTCTTATGGTACAGGAGATCAGGTTTAATTCAAAGGTAATGCCGGGGTGACCGAGACCATGCAGGATACTGCTTAGCGTGGAACTAAGATACAGAAATGGACAGAGCCAGCCGAGTGTTGCAATAAACGTTCCGGCGAGTGCATTTTTAAATAAAAAATTTCCGAGAAAGTTTCCGGTAACAAGAAATCCGGCAGTTGAGATAAAGCCGAGCATAAGGCAGGACTCGATCGTTTTTTTTATGGTATAGAGGATTTTTTCCCTTTTGCCGGCAGCCTGTGCCTCTGATATTGTAGGGAGCAGCAAAACGGAAACAGAATTTGTGATCACGGAAGGAAACATGATGACAGACATTGCCATTCCGGTGAGAATACCATAGACACTGAGAGCTTCTGACTGCGTATAGCCGAAGGCTAAAAGGCGGTTGGGCAGCATGACATTTTCAAACCCGGCAAACAAATTTAAAACGATCCGATTTGAGGTTAAGGGAACTGCCATGGAGAGCAGATTTTTGGTGCAGACATACAGACTTTTCCTGCTTTTGCCGGGGGTGCGCCGGTTTCCATCGGAGATCCGGAAAACACTGACCGATACCAGTGTGCTCGCCGCCTCACCGCAGACGATTCCCCAGACGACCATGGAAAGTGTCAAAGATTTTCCTTCGCTGACAGCAATCTGATGCATCAGATAAACACTTCCAACGCGTGCTAACTGCTCTGCCAGCTGGCAGAGTGAAGGAACAGCAGTTTTTTTAAATCCATAATAATAACCGTTGATACAGGCGTGGATACAACAGGGGATAAAGGAAAAGGACAGAACGGTAAGGAGCGGTGTACATCGTTTATCGCCCAGCCAGGAGACGGCAATAAAATCTGCATAGTGATAAAGGAAAATGCTGCAGAATGTGGAAAGGCATAAGGAGATGAAAAGGCCGATTGAAAGATAGATTTTTGCACCGGCTTCATTTTTTCTGCCAACTTCCATGGAAACAAATTTGGATATAGAGGTCTGGATTCCTGCGGTAGTGAAAGCAAAACAAATGGCGGTTACGGGAGCGATGAGCTGATAAATGCCGAGACCTTCTGCACCAATGGTACGTGATAAGAATATTCTATAGAAGAAACCTATGATGCGGGTGAGAATTCCGGCGAGAGTAAGAAAGAGAGTTCCGGTTAGAAGCGCACTTTTGGTGGAAGATAATTTTTTCAATAGAAACCTCCAAAGTCTGCCGGAAAATCCGGACTTGGTTCATTTTAATATATGAAGGAAGTGGAGAGAAAATGAGTTCGATTGAAAATAAGGGGAAGATAATTTATTTAGATAATGCTGCGACAACGAGGATGTCAGAAGAAGTGAAAGAGGCGATGAATCCGTATCTGGAAGATAAGTTTGGAAATGCGTCCACAATGTATGGATATGGGGAATCATCAAGACAGGCGTTAGAGAAAGCAAGAAAAACGATTGCGGGTACACTAGAGGCAAAGCCATCAGAAATTTTTTTTACATCCGGCGGTTCGGAGTCGGATAACTGGGCGGTAAAATGTATTGCAGGGGAGTATAAGCATAAGGGAATGCATATCATTACAAGTAAGATAGAACATCATGCCATCTTAAATTCCTGCAAATATTTAGAAGAACTTGGGTATGAAGTGACCTATCTGGATGTGGATGAATATGGAATGGTATCACCGGAGGCAGTGTATCACGCAATCCGGGAAGATACGACATTGATCACGATCATGTTTGGAAATAACGAGGTGGGAACGATCGAACCGATTCTGTCAATCGGAAAAATTGCAAGAGAAAAAAATGTACTGTTCCACACGGATGCTGTGCAGGCGTACGCGCAGGTTCCTATCTCCGTGCGTCATTATCCGGTGGATCTTTTAAGTGCAAGTGCACATAAATTTCATGGACCTAAGGGGGTGGGATTTTTATATATCAGGGAAGGGGTGCAGATTCCATCTTTTATCCATGGCGGTGCGCAGGAAAAAGGAAAGCGTGCCGGAACGGAGAATATAGCTGGAATCGTAGGCATGGGAAAAGCGGCGGAGATCGCGGCAAGAGGGATGCAGGCCGGAATGTACCGGGAAACGATGCTCCGCAATTACCTGATCGAAAAGATCATGCATGAGATCCCGGAGGTCCGGGTCAACGGACACAGGACAAAAAGGCTTCCGGGAAATGTATCTGTCAGTTTCCGTGGGGTGGACGGTGCATCCTTATTAATTCTCTTAGATGAAGATGGAATCTGTGCATCCGGTGGTTCTGCATGTAATACGGGGGAGAGCAGGGTATCGTATGTGATAAAAGAGCTTGGAGTACCGGAAGATTATGCGGCAGGAACCATTCGAATGACACTTTGCAGAGACACAAGACGGGAGGATGTTGATGCGGCGGTAGATTCTTTAAAGCGCAATATAGAAAGACTGAGAGACTGATATCCCGAATCTTTCAGAAAAAACGGTTCCGGGGGAGTGGAAAATAAAACAGCATAAAAAAATGGGATGTGTTACAATGGAGAAAAACAAAAGAAACTGAGGAATAAAATGAAAACAGAATATATTTTTATGGATCTGGATGGAACGATTTCAGACCCGAAAGAGGGAATCACAAAGGCGGTGGCACATGCACTCTCATATTATGGAATTCAGGTTGAAAATCTGGATCTGTTAGAGAAATTTATTGGACCGCCGCTTTTGGATTCATTCCGGGATTTTTATGGATTTACAGAGGAACAAAGCAGGGAAGCAGTTGAAAAATACAGAGAGTATTTCAGCAGGCAGGGACTTTTTGAAAATGTTTTATATGACGGAATGAAAGAATTGCTCACAGAGGTTGTTTCACATGGAAAAAAGATTGTGATTGCAACATCGAAGCCGGAAGTATATACGGAGCAGATTCTGAAATATTTTGAAATTGAACATTATTTTTGGTTGGTTGCGGGAAGTACGTTAGATGGCAGCCGGAGTAAAAAAGGTGATGTGATACGCTATGCTTTAGATTCCCTGAAAATTACTGCTGACCAGGCACTTATGGTCGGAGACAGAAAGCATGATGTAATGGGGGCAAAAGAAAATGGTATGTATTCGATAGGAGTTTTGTATGGTTACGGAGACAGAAAAGAACTTGAAGCGGCAGGTGCAGATTGTATTGTTTCTGATGTGAAAAAATTAAAAGAAAAATTAATCAATCTATAAAGAAAAATTAATTAAAACTGAAACTAAAAACATGGAAAAAGTACTGAATTGGAAGAAAAATGTGAAAATGGCTTGATGATAGCAGATTACTGTGGTAAAGTGAAAGAAGATTATTCACAAAACAAGGAGGCAAATCCTCT
>DMYD01000032.1:64835-73573 GCA_003483745.1 Roseburia sp.
TTCAGAGGAACTCGGATTTTGCTTCGCAAAACAAGGAGGATTGGTTATGAAAACCAGAGAAACATTTTTTCACAGAGTCTTGAGTATGCTGTTAACTGCAGCTATGGTAGTTACTTTGTTTACAGTGGCAGCTCCGACAGAGGCACAGGCAGCTGGACTTTCATTTAAGGGGAAGGGAACATCTGCTGTTACAATTACAGATGATCAGTGTTATGATATGATCGGTGGTAGCTATACAACAAATTATATCAAATATAAGCCATCCGTAACAGGAACTGTAACTTTAAAGTTCCAGAATGCATCTGCATATTATTCGGATTCTTATGGTGATGTTACATTCTGTGATAAAAATAAGAAAACCATTGGACAGTCAAACGAACAGTGGAATAATGGGTACAAAAACAGTATATATTATACATCAACTTATGGTGTAAAGAAAAACCAGACTTATTATTTTGCAGTAAGATGTTCAAATGGTACAAAAATCACAGCTACCACAAAGGCGATAAAAGATTCTTCAGCAAGCAAAAAATCAAAAGCAAAGAATCTTTCAAAAGGTAAGAAAACAACAGGTGTTATCACTGCAGGTGACAGCAAAGCTGACTGGTATAAAATCAAATTAACAAAAACTGCTAAATTAAAACTGCGTTATGAGGCACAAACAAATGGAAGTAACAATGCAAATGGTTTCAAAATTACTTTCTATGATAAGAATGGAAAAATGTGGACAAGCAATTCTTATTCCTATATCACGAGATTTGATCCGAAAGACGGATGGGATATCTATATGAAGAGCAATTATGGTTCGAAACATTCTATTGCAACAGGAACTTATTATGTAAAGGTAGAACGTATGAGTAAGGCATCATCCGGTTCTTACACATTAAAATGGAGTACATACTAAAAGCTGCATGAAAGCAGTATGTTTTTCAAAACATAATTTTGTCAGAAAATGAAATATCAAAAAAGAGGTAACCGGCACTGGATTACCTCTTTTTTATTATGACAATCGATTTAGTTATCGTTTTCATCGTCAGAAGACATATTGTAAACCTGACGTTTTCTTGCCATCTCGTCATTCTCAAGATATTCATCATAAGTAGAAACTTTGTCAATGAATGTGCCATCCGGCAGAAATTCAATGATACGGTTTGCTGTTGTCTGTACGACCTGATGGTCACGGGAAGCGAAAAGGACAACACCCGGGAATTTGATCAGGCCGTTGTTTAATGCGGTGATAGATTCCATATCAAGATGGTCTGTTGGTTCATCTAAGATCAGAACATTTGTAGCCATGATCATCATGCGGGAGAGCAGTACACGCACTTTCTCACCACCGGAAAGAACACGCATTTTCTTCGTTCCATCTTCTCCTGCGAAAAGCATACGGCCGAGAAATCCACGTACATAAGTTGCATCTTTGATCTCAGAGTACTGTGTCAGCCAGTCAACGATTAAAAGATCGGTATCGAAGATCTCCGTGTTATCTTTCGGAAAATAAGACTGGCTTGTGGTAACACCCCATTTATAAGAACCGGAATCCGGCTCCATTTCCCCGGTAAGTATTTTAAAGAGTGTTGTTTTTGCAAGCTCGTTACCACCAACGAAAGCAATCTTGTCATCGTGTCCGACAATAAAGGATACATTGTCGAGAACTTTTACACCGTCGATCGTTTTTGTGATGCCTTCTACTGACAGAACCTCATTACCGATCTCACGGCTTGGACGAAAATCGATGTACGGATATTTACGGCTGGAAGGACGGATCTCGTCTAACTGGATCTTCTCTAATGCACGTTTTCTGGAGGTAGCCTGTTTGGATTTGGAAGCATTTGCAGAGAAGCGGGAGATAAAGTCCTGTAACTCTTTGATCTTTTCTTCCTTCTTTTTGTTGGCTTCTTTCATCTGTTTTACAAGAAGCTGGCTGGATTCATACCAGAAATCGTAGTTACCGGCGTACAGCTGGATCTTACCGTAATCAATATCTGCAATGTTGGTGCAGACTTTGTTTAAGAAATAACGGTCATGGGATACGACAATGACTGTATTTTCAAAGTTGATCAAAAACTCCTCTAACCAGTTGATCGCATCTAAATCCAGGTGGTTGGTCGGCTCATCGAGAAGCAGAATATCCGGATTGCCAAATAATGCCTGGGCAAGCAATACCTTTACTTTTAAAGGACCTGGCATGTCAGCCATCTGTGTATAATGTTCTTCTGTCGGGATTCCAAGGCCATTGAGAAGGGTTGCAGCATCGGACTCTGCATTCCATCCGTCCATGTCAGCAAACTCTGCTTCAAGTTCGCTTGCACGGATACCATCCTCATCTGTAAAATCTTCTTTCATGTAAATGGCATCTTTTTCTTTCATAATGTCGTAGAGACGTTTGTTACCCATGATGACAGTATCAAGAACTGTATATTCATCATATTTAAAGTGGTCCTGCTGCAGGAAAGAAAGACGCTGGCCCGGTGTGATAGTAACATCGCCTCCGGTTGGTTCTAACTGCCCGGATAAGATTTTTAAAAATGTAGACTTCCCGGCACCGTTTGCACCGATAAGACCGTAACAGTTTCCCTCAGTAAACTTAATATTGACGTCCTCGAACAGGGCTTTTTTTCCAATCCGAAGCGTAACGTTATTTGCACTGATCATAGTTATTATTCTCCTGATTTGTTAATATTGCTTGCGCGGATGCTATTGCAAACCGCCATTATACTGTAATTGCACCAATTTGTATCATACTAGAAAAGTGGGGAGAATGCAACCGAAACTTCCTATTTTATGGAAAACACCAGGTTTTGGAAATTACATGGATTTTGGAAGAAATATGATATATAATGAGCGTGGGAGAGTCAACAGGCTTGCATGATTAACGAACGGCGAATGAGAATGAGATCACGTACATGAATGGAGAAAAAATGGAAAAGGGAAATGTAAGGGGACTGATACAGGAGTTTCCAATGGGGGTAGCAGTATTAAAAGGTGGAAATTTTCTGCAGATTGAGATAGCAAATGAAGAATTTATGAGGGCCATAGGGCATGAGGGGCAGACAGAATCATATAGGGAACGTGATTTTTATGATTTTGTTTATTTGCAGGATACAGGTGCCTTTGAAGACATGATCGAAAAATGCAGAGAGCAGAAAAAGGCAGAAGAAGTCGAGGTAAGAATTATATCTGGGCAGGGACAGATCTGTTGGGTAAAGTTCTGGTGCAGTATCTATTATTATAAGGATGCGGTGCCGTATTATCTTTTGATATGTAAGGATACCAATGACAAAAAGGCGTTAGAAGATGAACTTTTCTTATTGAATGAACAATACTCTATGCTGGAGGAAGTGACAGATGACGTACCTTTCGAATATGATGTGCAGGGAAAAAGGTTCCGGATCCCGCACAAATATCATATCAATGGGTGTTTGATAAAAGACGATCAGGACTATATGGAAATAGAAGAGTGGCTTGCTTTTATCCATAAAGATGACCAGCCGTTATACCGGGAAGTGATTCAGAATGCATCCGCAAAGGAGATGTCAGGATCATTTGACTACCGGATGAATATTGCACTTGGAGGAAAATTGCCCCAGTATTGCTGGTACCGGACTGTGTATCGGAGCATTCGGGGAATGAACGGAAAAATCTTAAAGATCATTGGAAGAAGTTATGATATCAGCTCTGACAGAAAGATACAGGAGCAGCTTTCCGCAGAGATGCGCAGAGATCCGCTGACACATCTTTATAATAAAGTTGCGACCGGTGAGGAGGCTGAGCGGATATTAAATGAATATCCGGAAGGAACACACGTATTGTTTCTGATTGATATTGATAATTTTAAGAGCATTAACGATACGTTTGGACATACGGTGGGAGATACTGTGATTTCTGATATTGCATCAGCTTTAGAAGAACAGTTTCCGGATCATAAACTGGTGGGAAGAGTCGGTGGAGATGAATTTCTGGTGCTGATGGATAATACGACCATAAAGCAGGCAGAACAAAAGGCAAAGGATCTCTGCAGACGTGGAGATAAGAAGCTGGTCGGGGATGATGCAGTCATATACGTGACAATGAGTGTGGGGCTTGCAGTGTCCGGACAGGATGGGGATCATTATACGGAATTGTTTGACCAGGCAGACCGTGCAATGTATGAGATCAAGCGGAGTGGAAAAAGTAATTATGCTTTTGCCGGGAAAAACAAGGCCGGTCATACAAAACGTGATATTGATACCTGTGGAAAAGATGTGGATTTTGAAAAAAAGCAGGGCATGGACAAAGAATTTTTGAATACGGCATTTCTGCTTTTGTCACATGCAAGGGATATAAACGGTTCCTTAAATGTGCTGTTAGAAAGAATTGGCAGACGGTATCATCTGGATATGGTGGCAGTTTTTGAATATGATGAAGAAATTTCACAGATGACGCTGACCAATTACTGGAGCACTTTTGGGCAGATTTATGAAAAAAATGTCATAAAGCTGATCCGGGATGAGGTTGCAGAGGCAGGCAGTGGAGATTTTGTAATACTGAATGATACGGATGAAACACATGATAAAAGGCTTTCACTTGAAAACTGGAATACCGGTGAGAACCGCATTACACAGATCGCGGTAGCGAAATTTGAATATTCCGGCAGTAAAACCGGAGGATTATATTTTGGTGTGCAAAACAGACAGAATTATTTTGAAAGTGCAGACCGGACAACGTTTTGTGAACTTGCAAGGGTGACATCTGTGTTTGTGTCACTGCGCAATAAGTTGAGAGATGACCAGAAAGAGATCCGCCATCTGCAGGATCGGGATCAGCTTACCGGACTATATAATTTAGAGGCGTTTAAATACAGATTGAAAAAAATTTTAAGTGAGGCACAAAAGGACCGGGATCATTATGCGCTCATTCATGTGGATATTGATAAGTTTTCATATGTGAACGAAAATTACGGACAGCAGACTGGTGATGCCATCTTAAAAGATTTTGCAGCGGGGATGCAAAAAAATGATAGAGTACTTTTGGCATGCCGGATGTATTCAGATTATTTTATTCTCCTTTTAAAGGGAAAATCCCAGGATGAAATAGAAAAAATGGTGGCGTGGAGTACAGAGCATTACGAAGAAAAATTAAAAAAACGTTATCCGTCCGGGACATTGAGGCTTTCTGTGGGAATCTGCCATATTGAGAATCCGAATGAAAAGTTTGACACGATATTAGAGAGTGCAAATATGGCACGCAAACTGGTAAAAGAACAGGGGGGTGCCGGAATCTGCGTATATAAGGAAGCAATGCGTGCAAAACGTGATGATGAAATTCAGATTACAGGACGTTTTTATGGGGCAATGCAGCAGGGAGAACTCGAAATTTATCTGCAGCCTAAGTTTTATTTAAAAGAACGTAAAATATATGGAGCAGAGGCATTGGCAAGATGGAGGACAAAATCAGGGGAAATGATCATGCCGGGCAGGTTTGTACCTCCGCTGGAGAATATCGGATATGTGGTGGATCTTGATTTTTATATTTACGAGCAGCTTTTACGTGCAATGAGAAGATGGAAAAAAGCAGGAAAAGAGCTGTTTACGATATCTACGAATTTCTCAAGACGCAATTTTGAAAATGGAGGAAAAAATTTTGCCGGACGTTTAAAACGCATGGCAGATCATTATGAAATTGATCCTAAATACATCGAAGTGGAAGTCACGGAGAGTGTTGTGGTAGAAAATGTGGATGAATTAAGAAAGGTGTTAGCCGAACTTGAAGAATTTGGATTCCGCATTGCAATCGATGATTTTGGAACGGGATATTCTTCTTTAGGTGTGCTGCTTGAGATACCTGCAGATGTGGTAAAAATCGATAAAAGTTTTACAGACCGCATTAATATAAAAGAACAGAGAAATTTTGTCTCACAGATGGGAAGCTTCATCCACTCCGCGAAGGAAGAGGTAATATTTGAAGGAATTGAGACCGAAGAACAGCTCCGGTTCCTGAGCAGTTGTGGTTTTTTGTATGGACAGGGATATTTATTTGACAGACCGATTCCATTGAAAGAATTTGAAAGAAAATATATGTGAGATTGCACTTGTTTTTGTACAGTCAAAGCCCTTTTCTTTTGATAAATTCTATGCTAAAATATGACTTAAGTCGATAAATTGTATCATTTTGTGCTTTTCACACAGGAGCATAAGAGAGATACAGTATGACATTTTATTTTTTTAAAATAAGGAGGAATAAGTAATGTCCAGAGCAAAACAGTCAATGGACGGTAATACCGCCGCAGCTCATGTAGCTTATGCGTTTACAGATGTTGCAGCTATTTACCCAATTACACCATCCAGCCCGATGGCAGATACCGTAGATCAGTGGTCTGCAGCAGGACAGGAGAATATTTTCGGTAATCAGGTAAAGGTTGTAGAGATGGAATCTGAGGCAGGTGCAGCAGGTGCCGTTCACGGTTCTCTTGCAGCAGGTGCTTTAACAACTACCTTTACAGCTTCTCAGGGTCTTTTATTAATGATCCCGAACATGTACAAAATCGCAGGTGAGCAGCTTCCATGCGTATTTGATGTATCCGCACGTACAGTTGCTACACAGTCTTTAAATATTTTTGGTGATCACAGTGATGTATATGCCTGCCGTCAGACAGGTTTCGCTATGTTATGTGAGACCAACCCGCAGGAAGTTATGGACTTAAGCCCGGTTGCTCATCTTGCAACAATCGAGGGAAAAGTTCCATTCATCAACTTCTTTGATGGTTTCCGTACATCCCACGAGATCCAGAAGATCGAGAAATGGGATTACGCTGACTTAAAAGAAATGTGCAACATGGACGCAGTTGAAGCATTCCGTGCACATGCATTAAATCCGGAGCATCCAGCTATGCGTGGTTCTCATGAGAATGGAGATGTTTTCTTCCAGCATCGTGAGGCTTGTAACACAGCTTACAATGAGTTGCCGGCAATCGTTGAGAAATACATGGCTAAGATCAACGAGAAATTAGGAACAAACTACGATTTATTCAACTACTACGGAGCAGAAGATGCTGACCGTGTTATCGTAGCTATGGGTTCTGTAAACGACGTAGCTGAAGAGGTAATTGATTACTTAACAGCTAAGGGCGAGAAAGTCGGTCTTGTCAAAGTTCGTTTATATCGTCCATGGGTATCTGAGGCATTCTTAAAAGTTCTTCCTAAGACAGCTAAGAAAGTTGCTGTTCTTGACAGAACAAAAGAGCCAGGTGCACTTGGTGATCCGTTATACTTAGACGTAGCAACCACACTTCGTGAGGCAGGTCTTGATACAATCGTATTAACAGGCGGCCGTTACGGATTAGGTTCTAAAGATACACCACCTTCAAGCTTATTTGCAGTATACAAAGAGTTAGAGAAAGATGCTCCAAAGAGCAGATTCACCATCGGTATCGTTGATGATGTTACTAACTTAAGTTTACCGGAAGTAAAACCGGCTCCTATCACTGCAGCAGAAGGTACTGTTGAGTGTAAATTCTGGGGTCTCGGCGGAGATGGTACTGTAGGTGCTAACAAGAACTCTACCAAGATCATCGGTGACCACACAGACAAATACATCCAGGCATACTTCCAGTATGACTCCAAGAAAACTGGTGGTATCACAATTTCTCACTTGAGATTTGGTGATAAGCCGATCAGAAGCCCGTATTACATCAACCAGGCTGACTTCGTAGCATGCCACAACCCATCTTATGTAACAAAAGGATTCAAGATGGTACAGGATGTAAAACCAGGCGGAGTATTCATGATCAACTGCCAGTGGTCAGACGAAGAGTTAGAGCATCATTTAAATGCTGCTGCTAAGAAATATATTGCTGATAACAACATTCAGTTATATACCATCAACGCGATCGATAAAGCTATCGAGATCGGTATGGGTAAACGTACAAACACAATTTTACAGTCTGCATTCTTCAAATTAGCAAACGTAATGCCAATCGAAGAGGCTGTAGATTTCATGAAACAGGCTGCTAAGAAATCCTACGGTAAGAAGGGTGATGCAGTCGTAGAGATGAACTACAAAGCAATCGACGCTGGCGTTGATGCAGTTCATAAAGTAGAGGTTCCGGCTTCCTGGTCTAACCCGGCAGCAGATCCGGCTCCTAAGAAATTAACAGGTCGTCCAGAGACAGTTAAGATGGTAGAAGACTTAATGAACCCGATCTCCTTAATGGATGGTGATTCATTACCGGTTTCCGCATTCATGGGCAACCCGGATGGACAGTTCGAGCATGGTGCAGCAGCATACGAGAAACGTGGTACCGCTGTAACAGTTCCTACATGGAATGCAGAGAAATGTATCCAGTGTAACCAGTGTGCATTTGTATGTTCTCATGCAACAATCCGTCCGTTCATGTTAAGTGAGGATGAAGTAAAAGCAGCTCCTTCCAATATCAAAGTTGCTGATACAAAACCAAAGGCAAGCGAGTACAAATACACAATGAGCGTATCTCCATTAGACTGTATGGGATGCGGCGAGTGTATCACAGTATGTCCGGTTGGTGCTATCGAGATGGTTCCACAGGAATCTCAGGCAGACGAGCAGCCAGTATTCGATTACTTAGTTGCTAACGTAAGCAAGAAACCTGGTATGCCGGCAGACAACACTGTAAAAGGTTCTCAGTTCAACCAGCCATTACTTGAGTTCTCAGGTTCTTGTGCAGGATGTGCAGAGACATCATACGCTCGTTTGATTACTCAGTTATTTGGTGAGCATATGTA
>DMYD01000032.1:73695-101261 GCA_003483745.1 Roseburia sp.
CAGCCATTACTTGAGTTCTCAGGTTCTTGTGCAGGATGTGCAGAGACATCATACGCTCGTTTGATTACTCAGTTATTTGGTGAGCATATGTATATCTCCAATGCAACAGGATGTTCCTCTATCTGGGGTGGTCCGGCTGCTACATCACCATATACAGTAAACAAAGACAGTAAAAAAGGACCGGCTTGGGCTAACTCTTTATTCGAGGATAACGCTGAGCATGGTTTAGGTATGCAGATTGGTCAGGAAGTATTACGTGATCAGGCTATCGCAAGCGCTGAGAAATGTGCAACTTCTGACAAAGCAAGCGCTGAGTTAAAGGCTGCATTTGATAAATTTGTTGAGACAAAGAACGATACAAAAGCAAATACACCTGCAACAGAAGCTCTTGTAGCAGAGTTAGAGAAAGCTGCAGCAGCTGGATGCCCAGACGCTAAGGCAGCTCTTGATAAGAAAGATTACCTCGCTAAGAAGTCCGTATGGATCTTCGGTGGTGATGGTTGGGCATACGATATCGGATTCGGCGGATTAGATCATGTTCTTGCTTCCGGACATAACGTAAATGTTATGGTATTCGATACTGAGATGTACTCCAATACAGGTGGTCAGGCTTCTAAAGCTTCCAACATCGGTGAAGTTTGTCAGTTCGCTGCTGCTGGTAAAGATATCGGCAAGAAGAGCCTTGCAGAGATCGCTATGAGCTATGGTTATGTATACGTAGCACAGATCGCTCTTGGTGCAAACATGGCTCAGGCTGTTAAAGTTTTAGCTGAAGCAGAAGCTTACAACGGACCTTCTTTAATCATCGGTTATGCTCCATGTGAGTTACACGGTGTTAAAGGCGGAATGAACCACTGCCAGGATGAGATGAAGAAAGCAGTAGCTGCTGGTTACTGGAACTTATTCTCCTTCAATCCTGCACTCAAAGCAGAAGGAAAGAACCCATTTACATTGACATCTAAGCCAGGTGATGGTTCTTACCAGGATTTCCTGAACAACGAAACACGTTACAGCCGTCTGACAAGATCCTTCCCAGAGAGAGCACAGAAACTCTTTGCTGCATCTGAGGAAGCTGCAAAGGCTCGTTATGAGCACTTACAGAGACTGGTTGAGCTTTACAAATAAGCTGCAGATCTTATCTGAATTGATGTAAATTTCCAAAGCCCGGAAAGGTATAAGCCTTTTCGGGTTTTTTTAATTCATAGGAAATTACGTCCTATGAATTAAAAAGCCCTCCGGGCGGGATGCGCATCTCGCGGAGAAGAAGTTAGCTGTAAACAGCACCGCTCGAGCGCGAAAGAGTCGCAAGCGACTCTTTGTTCTAATGTAAGTCAGAAGCTGGTGATAAGATAAACTTTTGAATACAGGATTATAACTGGAGCATGGAACAGATAGCAGGCGTTCCAATAAGAATAAGATATATCTGTGAAAATATGTCGAAAATTATATCATAATTGTATACAAAGTATATAATTAGCATAATATGAAATTGTGTATTGACAAAAAAATGGTAAAAACGTATAATAAAAGTACATATTGAGGGTAGTTCACATGCAAATGTACTAAACCGAAAAAGTAAAACGCTTATGATTGCGTGTGCTTTTTCGGTTTTTTTGATTTTGAATGCAGATGCTGTGGAGCAATGTGATTTGTTGTTTAGAGGGGGGAAAACAAATGCAGCAAATTAATGGAAAGATTGCATTCGGAGGAATTGCGATTGGAAAAATCAAAGAAGTTTTTAAAGAAAACAATGTGGTAAGGCGTGTGAAAATTGATGACACACAGGCAGAAATTTCACGTTTTAGAGCAGCCAAAGATCAGGCAACAGAAGAATTAAAGGCACTTTATGACAAGGCAGTCAAAGAAGTTGGTGAAGCAAATGCAGCAATTTTTGAAGTACATCAGATGATGTTAGAGGATGAAGATTATCTGGATTCTATTTGTAATATCATAGTAGCGCAGTCTGTGAACGCAGAATTTGCTGTAGCGACGACGGGAGATAATTTTGCAAGGATGTTTGCGGATATGGATGACGATTATATGAAAGAACGTGCAGCAGATGTAAAAGATATTTCTGAACGTGTGATCCGTATTTTATCCCGGAAAGAAGAAACTGTGCATGCGGCCGATGAAGAAAAATATATTATAGTAGCGGACGACCTTGCTCCAAGCGAGACAATTCAGTTAGAACGTGAGAGAGTGCTTGCATTTGTGACAAGACAAGGTTCTACCAATTCTCATACAGCCATTCTTGCCAGAACGATGAATATTCCGGCATTGGTATCAGCGGCAATTCCAAAAGAAGTGAATGGAAAGTATGCAATTATAGATGGATTTAAGGGTATTTTGATTCTTGATCCAGAGGAAGAAATATTAAAAGAATACGAGAAAAAACAGCAGAATGAGAAGAAACGTCAGGAATTATTACAGCAGTTAAAGGGAAAACCGACTGTTACAAAAGATGGAAAAGAGATCAAACTCTATGCTAATATTGGTGAGGTAAAAGATTTAGGAGCTGTTTTACAGAATGATGCAGCCGGAATCGGACTTTTCAGAAGTGAGTTTTTATATTTGCAGAGTGATCATTTTCCAACAGAGGAAGAACAGTTCCAGGCCTATAAAACGGTTGCAGAAGTGATGGCTGGAAAAAAAGTGATCATCCGCACATTAGATATCGGAGCAGACAAGCAGATAGATTATTTTGGACTTGATCGTGAGGATAATCCGGCATTGGGATATCGTGCAGTAAGAATCTGCCTGAACCGGCCGGAAATTTTTAAAACACAGTTAAGAGCGTTGCTGCGTGCAAGCATGTTTGGCAATATTTCCATTATGGTTCCTATGATCGCATCTGTATGGGAAGTGAAAAAAGTAAAAGAAATCATGAAGGAAGTGAAAACGGAATTGTCAACAGAGGGATTGCCATATAAAGAAGTTGAATTTGGAGTTATGATCGAGACTCCTGCAGCAGTTATGATCGCAGATGATCTCGCAAAAGAGGTGGATTTCTTTAGTATTGGAACCAATGACCTGACACAGTATACGCTTGCTATTGACAGGCAGAATGCAAAACTTGACCGTTTCTATGATTCACATCATCCGGCAGTACTCAAAATGATCCAGATGGTCATTGACAGTGCCCATGAAGAAGGAATCTGGGCAGGAATTTGCGGAGAACTTGGAGCAGATCTGACTTTGACAGAAACATTTGTGAAAATGGGCATTGATGAATTATCGGTATCACCTGCAATGGTGCTGCCTGTAAGAAATAAAATAATAAATGCATAATCTAAGCATAGGAGGAAATTAAAATGAAATCATTCAGTTACACAGTAAAGGACGAATTGGGTATTCATGCAAGACCGGCGGGAAGGCTCGTAAAAGAGGTTAAAAATTTTAAAAGTAAAGTAACTCTCGAAAAAGACGGAAAAGTAATTGATGCAGCCCGTCTGATGGCAGTTATGAGTATGGGAGTAAAAAAAGACCAGACTGTGACTGTAACAGTGGAAGGTGCTGACGAAGATGCGGCATATGATGCATTAAAATCTTTCTTTGAAACAAATTTGTGAGATAATTAGTTATTGTGTACAGGTTTTTGAAAAAAGCATGGTTAATATTAACAAAAAAACAAAAATAATAAGAATAAAACTTGACATAATAAACAATGAATGCTACAATTTATTTAGATAGAAACAGAGCACATTGGATTGTTACTGGTACGCAGGCAAAACCAAATTTTACATATCTGGCTTGGATTTTGTAAAATTTGGTTTTTTAATTTTTAGGGACAAAAACGGAGTGGAATATGGTTATCCAGAAAGTGATTAATAACAATGTAATATCAGCATATGATGTGAATCAGCAGGAAATTGTTATCATGGGTAAGGGAATCGGGTTTAAGGCGCATACGGGAGAACTGATTGATGAAAGCAAAATCGAGAAGGTTTTTCGTATTGAGAATGAGAAGCTTTCCAGACAGTTTCAGGAACTTTTAGAAAATATTCCATTAGAGCACATGCAGCTTACCAGTGATATTATATCCTACGCAATAAAGAATCTGAATGTACAACTGAATCAGAATATATACATCACTTTGACAGATCATATTAATTTTGCAATCCAGAGACAGTCGCAGGGGATTCAATTGAAGAATGCATTACTTTGGGAGACTAAGAAGTTTTACCATCAGGAATATCTGATGGGAAAATATGCAGTTGATCTTTTGAATGAGAAGCTGGGTACAGAGTTTACGGAAGATGAAGCAGGATTTATAGCCCTGCATTTTGTGAATGCAGAATACAACACGACGATCAATGATACATTTGAAATGACGAATATGATTCAGAAGATTTTAGAACTGGTCAGGCTGGAAATGGGAATTGAGTTTGATGAGGAATCCCTGCATTATGAGAGATTTATCACTCATCTTAAGTTTTTGGTACAGCGCCTTTACCGGCATGAATTGTTGAAAGATGAGGAGATTGAATTTGCAAGGATGATGGAAAATAAGTATCCGAAGGAATATGAATGCAGTAAACATATTGCTGAATATATTGAAAAGGAATATGGCAGCGGAATTGCCAGCGAGGAAATCATGTTTCTGGCGATACATATAAAACGCGTGTGTATGGCAGGATAAACCTGACAATAATACAGCAGAAAAGAGGTATGGAAATGTTTGATTTTTTTAAGAAAAAAGAAAAAGGGATTGAGATAGGTTCACCAGTAAAAGGAAAAACGGTTGCAATCAGTAATGTAAGTGATCCAACTTTTGGAGAGGAGATTTTAGGAAAAGGTGTTGCAATTATTCCTGCGGAAGGCAGGATATATGCACCGGCCGATGGTACGATTGAGATGTTATTTGATACGATGCATGCAGTAAGTATGACGACTTCAGAAGGTGTAGAACTGCTCATACACATAGGACTTGATACGGTTGCATTAAAGGGAGAACATTTTACTGCATATAAAGGCAATGGTGATTCTGTGAAAAAGGGAGAACTGTTGATAGAGGCTGATCTTGACGCAGTAAAAAAAGCCGGTTATGACGTGATCACGCCTGTGGTTGTGTGCAATACATCAGATTATCAGACAGTGGAAACAGTGACAGATCAGGAAGTAGAACCTGGCGACACAGTATTGATTCTAAATAAATAAAGCGCAATATACAGTTGTTAGTGTGAAAAATAAGATTTTTCACACGCAAGATTTGTGCTTACGCACAAACTTGAGATGCAAATGAAAACGTTGTTTTCATTGAAAGACAGCGCAAGAATGGAGATTAAAATGTATTTTAGCCGTACTTATAACGGCATAAAATAAAACGAAAAGGGATTAAAAAAAGGAGGAGCTTTTATTATGATGAAGTATTTACAGAAATTGGGAAAAGCATTAATGCTTCCTGTAGCGTGTCTTCCAATCTGTGGTATCTTAATGGGTATTGGATATGCACTATGTCCATCTACCATGCAGGGGGGCGATGTTTCCGGTATCGTTCAGATGATCGGTTTCTTCCTTGTAAAAGCAGGAGGAGCTTTGATCGATCACATGGCAATTCTTTTTGTTATCGGTGTCGGCGTTGGTATGGCAGATGATAATGATGGTACAGCAGCTCTTGCAGCTTTGGCATCATGGTTAATGATGACAAACCTTCTTTCCACAGGTGTTGTTACAACATTAATGCCGGTAATTGCAGAGAATGAGACAAAAGTGCTTGCATTCAGTAAGATTGAAAACCCATTTATCGGTATCCTTGCCGGTATCATCGGTGCAACATGTTACAACAAATTCAAAGGTACAAAATTACCTGACTGGTTATCATTCTTCAGTGGTAAGCGTTGTGTAGCAATCGTTTCAGGTGTTGTTTCTATCATTGTATCCGCAATCTTATTATTCATCTGGCCTTTATTATTTGGAGCATTAGTTTCAATCGGTGAAGGAATTGTTGGATTTGGTCCTGTTGGTGCAGGTATTTATGCATTCTTAAACAGATTGCTGATTCCAACCGGATTACATCATGCACTGAACAATGTATTCTGGTTCGATACGATCGGACTTGGGGATTTACAACATTTCTGGGCAGGCGAGACGTCTGCAGATGTAACATGGGATTTAGGTATGTATATGTCTGGATTCTTCCCATGTATGATGTTCGGTATTCCGGGTGCAGCTCTTGCTATGATTCAGACTGCTAAGAGTAATAAGAAGAAAGTTGCAATCGGTCTGGTAGCCTCCGCAGCTGTCTGTGCATTTGTTTGTGGTGTTACAGAGCCATTTGAGTTTGGGTTCATGTTCCTTGCACCGGCACTTTATGTTGTATACGCATTATTATATGGTATCTTCACAGTGATCACGGTATTAGTTGGATTTAGAGCAGGTTTTAGTTTCTCTGCTGGAGCAACAGACCTTCTTTTCTCTGCAACCCTTCCGGCAGCGAAGAATACCTGGATGATCATTCCACTTGGTATTGCAGCATTTATTGTATTTTATGTTGTATTCCGTTTCACTATCACAAAGTTTGATCTGAAAACTCCTGGTAGAGAAGACGATGATGTGGAAGCAGAGAAAAATGTCGACCTTGGGAGCAGTGATTATACAACTGTAGCGGCAGCAATTTTAGAAGGCGTTGGTGGTGCAGCAAATATTAAAAGTATTGATAACTGTATTACAAGACTTCGGCTTGAAGTAAAAGACAGTTCTTTAGTAGATGAGAAGAAAATCAAATCAGCAGGGGCTGCTGGTGTTATCAGACCAAGTAAAACAGCTGTTCAGGTTGTCATTGGAACAAAAGTCCAGTTCGTAGCTGATGAGTTCAAAAAATTATGTAGATAATCAAAAACATAATATTTGTGAAATGAAATCATATTGAAGAAAAAATAATCCCTTTTTTGACAGAGGCGGTTCCGGTTGGAATCGCTTCTTTGTCATCTATGTGATCCTTAATGAAAATATAAAGTTTCACAGTCCACATGTTTAACATAATGGAAAATAATTTATTGTTTACAAAGAAAAACGATAATGATAGAATAACCATGATATATTGCGAAAAAACCAGAAAGGGGGAAGAAGTGAACACAGATGGCAGGTTTATGGCAGATGGTATTCAGACAGCTTCAACCCCAGAAAAAGCGTACAGTACCGCAGAATGTACGTCATTTGGACCGGAAAAAGCCGGAAGAGAGCGGACAAATGAACAAACAGGAACAGGAAAGGACACAAAAGGACGTGGAAAATGAAGATTTACTGATCAGTCAGATCGATGAGTTTCGTGAAAAAGCAAAACAACTTCAGGTGCTTCTGGCAGCAAAAGAAAGTAAAGCGGCGGAACTGCAGTCACTTGTGGATGAGAGAGCGGACAAGGCACAGGAGTTAGAACATATTTTAACAGAACGTCAGGAAGAGGCGGACAAGATTGTTACCGAGTTTGGACGGAAAGTAGATGCGCTTGCTGATAAAGTGACGACGAAAATGACAGAGATTGAGGCAGGTCTTACCGGACAGGTGGCTGATATCAGGAAAACCAGTGAGGAACAGATTGCCTTAAATCGTCAGATGAATGAGGAGCAGACGGCTTCTAACCGGAAATTAAACGAGGAACAGATTGCGGCGAACAAGCAGTTCTTAGAGGAACAGGCAATTGCCAACAAAAAGCTCAGTGAAGGACAGATTGCGGAGGTCAAGGAGCTGTTAGAGAATGCAACGTCACAGTTAGAGTCTATTAAGACGGATCTTTCTGAAAAAGTACACACGGAAAATGTCAAATGTTATCGTAACATACAGGATCTGTTCAATGAGTTTGATTCTAAAATTGAAAAAATGGATGAGATGGAAGGCGGCGTTGATTCGGTGAAAGGATATGTGAAGCTGCTATCCTGGTTTTCAATTTTAAATTTTGTGGTATTGATCGTATTTATATTATATTCTATGGGAGTATTTCGCTTTTAACAGTACACATGACGCCGGCGCTGCCAGCGTCTGTTTCTTTCTTTTTTAGAAATAAAAAAGAAGAGTCCGGCAGTAATAAATCAGAAAAATAGCTGCTAATTTTTAGGTAAAGAGAGGAATTTCATGAGCGCAGAAAAGAGAAAAGTTTGGGTTGTAGGGCATAAAAATCCGGATACGGATTCTATTTGTGCAGCTATCTCTTATGCATATTTAAAAAATCAGACAGAAAACGATAAAACCTATGTGGCAAAACGTGCCGGAGCAGTAAATGCAGAGACACATTATGTGCTCGATTATTTTGGAGCACAGGAACCAGAGTTAGTTACCTATGCGGGAACACAGATTAAGGATATTAATTACAGAAGAACGGCGGGAGTAAGCAGCCAGATTTCCCTGAAACGTGCATGGGAGACAATGAAAAAATTAGAGGTTGTAACGCTTCCGGTAACCAATCAGTTTGGAAAACTCGAAGGAATTATTGTAACAAAGGATATTGCAACGTCTTACATGGACGTTTTTGATAATCATGTGTTATCCCAGGCACGAACACAGTATAAAAATATTGCGGAAACGTTGGATGGAACGATCATCGTTGGAAATGAGCATGCATATTTTGTAAGAGGAAAGGTAGTGGTAGCGACCTCGAATCCGGAATATATGGCAGATTATATCGAAGATGATGACATGGTAATCTCAGGGGACCGGGAAGAGGCGCAGAAACAGGCTGTCGAGTCAAATGCAAGCTGTCTGATCATCGGTGGGGGAATTGAAGTCAGCGAGGATGTACGCGCCCTTGCGGAAAAACATGACTGCATCATTATTACAACACCGTTTGATACATTTTCGATAGCGCGTCTTATCAATCAGAGTATGCCGATCAAACAGTTTATGACACGAAAAAATATTATTACGTTCGGAATCGAGGATTATGTGGACGAAGTGCGGGAGACAATGTCAAAGATCAGACATCGTGACTTCCCGATTTTGAATGAAAATGGTAATTATGCCGGAATGGTTTCACGCCGTAATTTGATGAATATGCAGAAAAAACAGGTAATTCTTGTTGATCATAATGAGAAAGCACAGGCGGTAGATGGAATTGATGAGGCAGAGATATTAGAGATCATTGATCATCACCGTCTTGGCAGTCTTGAGACAGTTTCGCCCGTTTATTTTAGAAACCAGCCGCTCGGCTGTACCTCCACAATTATCTACCAGATGTATCAGGAAAAGGGAGTGGATGTGCCGAAACAGATTGCAGGACTTTTATTGTCTGCAATTATTTCAGATACGCTGATGTTCCGCTCGCCGACATGTACACCATTGGATAAATCTGTTGCAGAGGTACTTGCAGTGATTGCGGAAGTGGACATTGAGACTTATGCGAAAAATATGTTTCAGGCAGGCAGTAATTTCAGCGGGAAAACGACAGAAGAGATCTTTTATCAGGACTTTAAGATTTTCCATACCGATGACTGTGATTTTGGCGTAGCACAGATCAGTGCCATGAGCCGGGAGGAATTAGACAAAGTGGCAGAGCAGATACGTCCGTTTATGGTACAGGTGCTTGCAGAGAAGAAGATCGATATGGTCTATGTCATGCTGACAGATATCTTAGAGGAATCTTCGAAGATTATTTTTGACGGGGAGAATGCAGGTAAAATTTTAGGAGACGCGTTCCGAAAAGAAGAGCGCAGTGACGGCATTTTATTAGATGGAATTGTTTCCAGAAAGAAACAGTTCATACCGACGCTCATGAATGAGATGGCAGAGCGCCAGTGAGAAGCAGTGTAAAAAATATGATGAAAATAATAGAATGCACATCCTGTGAACATTCTATTATCCTAAATTAAGATTTCAGGTTTTGGAGAGAGTCTCGAGGGGCTTCTCCAAAACTTTTTTTGTATGCGCGCGAAAAAGTGGAATAATTTTTAAAACCACAGGCATAGCAGACTTCTGTAATCGGTGTCCCCTCTGCAATCAGATCTTTCGCAAGAAGCAGACGTTTTGTCGAGAGATAACTGCCAATCGTATAACCGGTCTGTTCCTTGAATGTATGCATCAGATAAGAACGGCTCAAGAAGAAACGCGAAGACAAAGTATCAATGGAGATGTCTTCTGTCAGATGCTCGCCAAGATAATTCAGCACAGCAATAATTTTTTCATCAGAGGCGGAATCGTTGATAAATTCAATGCCATCGTGCATAGCGGCACGGTTTAACTGTATCATAAATTCCAGAAATAAAATTTCCTGATGCAGGGAAGCCGCGAAATCCTTATCATTTTTAGCACGGTCAAGTGCCTGTATCGCAGCCTTTAGTTTTGCAGCACGCGAACCGCGAAAACGCAGAACATGGGACTGTTCTGCGGCAGCCTGCTTCAGACAGTGGGAAAGATCGCAGTCCGGTTCCCTATATTTTTTCAAAAAGTCCGGCGAAACATAGATGATAATACGCTCATAAGGGGATTCCGACTGAATGATCGGCCGGTGTACCTCTCCCGCATGGACCAACACAATATCATTTGGTGCAAGCTGATAAGAACGTCCCTCGATACAATAAGTAATATCGCCGTTTAACAGAATCAGGATTTTGTGAAAATCATGATAGTGATAGGAAAATTCTCTTTTATTCTGATCTTTCAGATGAAATAATTTAAAACTTGATGTCAGATAACCGATTTTTTTATATTCCGGCATATTTCCCTCCTTAGTACAAATCAACCCTAACACAAAAAAGCATAATTTGCAATATAGACAGCACTAGACGAGTATATATTTTAAAAAGTGTTTTATATAATAGAAACATATCAAAGAAAACAATTACAGAAAATAAATGTTTTGAAAATTAAAAATAATAGGATAGAAAAGAAGGAGAATGGCATGAAAAATTTCAGCAATTACAATGATTACAGCACAAAAGAAGAATTACATTTTGAATCAAAAGCAGTACACGGAGCACTTGGAACCGAGCCGCTTACCGGAGCGGTCAGCATGCCAATCTTCCAGACAGCAACATTCCGTCATCCGGCACTTGGAGAATCCACAGGATTTGCATACAGCCGTCTGGAAAACCCGACCAGACAGGAATTAGAGCGTACCATGGCAATCTTAGAGGGTGGAATCAAAGGCTTTGCATTTTCCAGTGGACAGGCAGCCAATATGGCAGTATTTTCCCTGTTAAACCCGGGAGATCATGTGATCTTATCGGATGATATCTATGGCGGAACTTTCCGTATCATCGGTGATGTGTTTGGAAAATATGGCATTGAGCATACTTATGTGGATATGTCAGAACTTGACGAGGTAAAGGCGGCAATCCAGCCAAATACAAAAATGTTTTTTATCGAAACACCGACGAATCCAATGATGAAGGTAGCAGACATCCATGCACTTTCTGAGATTGCAAAGGGCATCGGAGCTCTGACGGTTGTTGACAATACATTTTTGACACCATATTTCCAGAAACCGTTGCAGCTTGGCGCAGATATCGTGACACACAGTTCCACGAAATATTTGGGAGGACACAATGATACGATTTCCGGTATCGTAGTTGTAAAGGATGATGAGGAGATTGCAGAAAAGATCCATATCCACATCAAATCCCACGGCAGTCAGTTAGCACCGCTTGACAGCTGGCTGATCCTTAGAGGAATCAAGACACTGGCAGTCCGCATGGACAGACATAATGAGAACGCAAAGAAAGTTGCAGAGTGGCTCAGAACACAGCCGAAAGTACAGAAAGTTTACTATGTAGGTTTTGAAGATCATAAAGACTATGCAGTGACTAAAAAGCAGACGACCGGTTTTGGTGGAATGATCTCGTTTACTGTTGACAGTTTTGAAACCGTAAAGAAAATCTTAAAGGGTGTCGATATGATCATGTTCGCAGAGAGCCTTGGAGGAACAGAGACACTGATCACTTATCCGACGACACAGACACATGAAGATACACCACTTGATATCAAAGAAAAACTCGGTATCACAGACTGTTTCCTGCGTATGTCAGTCGGAATTGAAAATGCAGACGATATCATCGCAGATCTTGACAGAGCGATGAATGCATAAAAATGGAACAGGAAAATATACAGAAAGCAGAGACGATTTTGAATTGTGCGCGGGAGCGAAAAGCACAGGAATGCAGCGCAGAAATGAGGAATGTGATGAAATTTACAAAAATGCAGGCATTTGGAAATGATTATGTATATATTGATGCCATTCACCAGAATATTACAAATTTACCGGAGTTAGCAAGATTTGTCAGTGACAGGCATTTTGCCATTGGTTCAGACGGAATGGTTCTGATCTGCCCGTCTGAGAAAGGAGATTTCCGGATGCGCATGTTTAACCCGGATGGAACGGAAGGCGAAATGTGTGGAAACGCACTTCGCTCTGTCGGGAAATATGTCTATGATCATAAGCTGACGGATAAAACAGAGCTTGTGATCGAAACACTTGGCGGAATGCAGCATCTGAACCTGACCGTGACGGATGGACTGGTATCTAATATCCGGGCGGATATCGGAGAACCTAGACTGGATACAAAAGTAATTCCGGTAAATACAAATCTGGATCAGTTCGTAGAACAGCCGGTGGAAGTATTAGATAAAACATTCCATATTACGGCAGTATCCTGGGGAAATCCACATTGCGCTATGTTTGTGGATTCCGTTGCAGATTTGGATGTGGAGCGCTATGGGAAGACGATCGAATATATGACATCCCTGTTTCCGAATAAAACAAATGTTACATTCGCAGAATTTGTGAAACGTGATTACATCAAAATCCGTGAATGGGAACGTGGAACCGGCGAGACAATCGGATGCGGGACAGGCTGCTCGACAGCGGTTGTTGCAGGTGTTTTAACCGGACGGACTGATCGCAAAGTCACGGTGGAACAGATTGGTGGACCGCTTTTGATTGAGTGGGATGAAAAAACCGACCATCTGTTTATGACGGGACCGTCACACACCGTATTTGAAGCGGAGATTGATGCGTCACATATTTTAGAAAAATAATAAGATTTTATATTGGGGCTGCCGTGCAGAATGTACGGCGGCTTTTCATGGTTTGAAGTTGTACATTAAGAATAAGGACGATTATAAAAAAACTGGTGTCCATGTATTTTAAATCGCCCGGAATCGGAGGAAAAATGAAGTTAAGTAAGATCTGTGAAAAAATAAAATATGAATGTTTACAGGGAAACATGGATGCAGAGGTCAGGGACATTATCTATGATTCAAGAAAGATTGCAAAGGGAACCATGTTTGTCTGCATGGTGGGAGCAGTGACGGATGGTCATAAATATATTCCGGATGCAGTGGAAAAGGGAGCGGGTGTCATTGTTGTGGAGCGCGCCGGGGAAGCCGTGCAGATTCCGGATACGATCACAGTGTTAAAGGTGAAGTCCACACGCTATGCCTTAGCATTGATGTCCGCAGCGTTGTTTGATTATCCGGCAGAAAAACTGATCACGATTGGACTGACCGGTACAAAAGGAAAGACGACCACCACATATATGATCAAAAATGTGTTGGAGGCAGCAGGCAAAAAAGTGGGACTCATCGGAACGATTGGTGCAATGATCGGAGATGAAAAGATTCCGTCAAAAAACACAACACCGGAATCTTATGAACTGCACCGCATGTTCGCGTCCATGGTGGAGGCAGGCTGTGAGTATGCGGTGATGGAGGTGTCTTCCCAGGGACTTAAGATGGACCGCACAGCCGGAATTCTGTTTGATTATGGTGTGTTTACAAACCTTTCCCCGGATCATATCGGACCGAATGAACATGCATCTTTTGAAGAATATTTAGAATGTAAGAGTATGTTATTCCGTCAGTGTAAGGTCGGTATTTTAAATGCGGATGATGAACACAGTGAGGCAGTCGCAGCAAATCATACCTGTGAGATCCACAGTTTTGGAGTGGAGGATGACAAAGAAAAAATATTTCTTGGGAAACCGCTTGATCTGGTTGCAACAGACCTTGGATTTATCAAGGAAAATGGAAAACTCGGGATGCATTTTCATGTAAAAGGATGCATGGACTGTGAGGCAAGAGTGCATATTCCGGGAAGATTTTCTGTATACAATTCGCTTGTGACAATGTTAGTCTGTCATTTGGCAGGAATCTCGGATCAGGCGGTCTTAGACGGTTTAAATAAGGTACAAGTCAAAGGTCGTGTGGAAATGCTTCCGGTTTCGAAGGATTATTATCTGATCATTGACTATGCACACAACGAAGTCAGCACAAGAAGCGTGCTTACCACATTGATGGAATATCATCCGAAGCGTCTCATTTGTGTGTATGGTGGTGGTGGAAACCGCTCAAAACTGCGCCGTTATGATATGGGCGAGGTGACGGGTGAGATGGCAGATCTTTGCGTACTGACCTGTGATAACCCACGAGATGAAGAAATCCGTGATATCAATAATGATATCAAAGTC
This sequence comes from Roseburia sp., assembly GCA_003483745.1. GTDB lineage: Bacteria > Bacillota > Clostridia > Lachnospirales > Lachnospiraceae > Roseburia. The sequence goes on from DMYD01000032.1 coordinate 88,086, forward strand.
GGACTTGCAAAGAGCAATGGAAAATATATTGAGATTGATGACCGGAAAGAAGCGATTGCTTACTGCATGGTCAATGCCCAGCCGGGAGATATGATCGTATTACTTGGAAAAGGGCATGAAGATTATCAGGAGATCCGCGGCGTGAAGTACCATTTTGATGAGAGAGAGGCAGTTGCTGAGATCTTAGATGAGATCAAAGAAGGAAAGCGTACACGCACGGTGTAATAATCACACAAAACTGGAGGAAATATTTTGAATACAATTACCGTAGAAGAACTGGCACAGAATGGAACAGAAGGATTGCAGCTTATCGATGTCCGCCCGGAAAATGATTTCCTGCGCGGAGCAATCGATGGCGCCATAAATCTTCCGTTGGAAAAGATTGAGGCGGGTGAGACAGATATATTAAAGAAAGATGCGCCTGTTTATCTGTACTGCCATGTTGGAGAGAACAGCCGGGATGCCGCTGAAATATTGGAGGATGAAGGCTTTGCAACCGTCAACTTAGAGGGTGGCTACCGTGCATGGTTAAGATACCAGCTCACGCGCGTGACAATGGAGGACAATTCGAGAAAAGAGCGCACCGAGCAGATCGAAAAAAGCCTGATCAAAAAATTCAGAAAACCAATCTGGAGCCGGTTTACCAAAGCACTGCATGATTATGAAATGATAAAAGACGGCGATAAGATCGCGGTATGTATTTCCGGTGGAAAAGATTCCATGCTTTTAGCAAAGCTGTTTCAGGAATTATACCGCCATGGCAAACGCAATTTTGAACTCGTTTTCTTATGCATGAATCCGGGCTATAATGAGGAAAACTGGCGCATTATTCAGGAAAATGCAAAACTTCTGGATATTCCGCTTACAACATTTGAAACGCAGATCTTCGATTCTGTTGCGGAGGTAGATAAGAACCCTTGTTATTTGTGTGCAAGAATGCGGAGAGGATATCTGTATTCCAAGGCAAAAGAGTTAGGCTGTAATAAAATCGCACTGGGACATCATTTTGACGATGTGATCGAGACGATTCTTATGGGAATGTTATACAGCGGCAAAGTGGAGACCATGATGCCAAAGCTTCACAGCCAGAATTTTGAGGGCATGGAACTGATCCGCCCACTATATCTGGTGAAGGAAGAAGACATCAAGGCATGGCGCGATTACAACCGCCTGCAGTTTATCCAGTGTGCCTGCCGTTTTACCGAAAACTGTACAAGCTGTGGTGGTGCAAAAGGTTCGAAACGCGAGGAGATGAAAGATCTTGTTACGGAACTTCGCAAAAAAAGTGAGTTTATCGACAGCAATATTTTTAACAGTGTCAGCAATGTGAATTTAAAGACGATCATTGGTTATAAAAAAGATGGAGAGTACCACAATTTCCTGGATGATTACGATGCCAGGTAAAAGCGGATTTTTCGTGTATAAATGGGCGAATAAATATGGTAGAAAATTGAGGCGAAATTCCTTACTTTTAAAGTAGGGATTCGTTTGGTGTTGAGAAAGGAATCCTGGGTTGCGGGGTTCCTTTTTTCGTGAAGCGGTGCGAGGAGTGGGGTGTGTGGCTGTCAGGGTGCGGCAGGGGGCTTGCCGGGTTGTTCCGTTGTGCGAGGATAAGAATATCTAAGTATGCCTGCGGGGTGGGTTGGGAGCCGGACGTGACCGTGATCAACGAGCCGTCCATGGCTCGATTGATCACTTGTTCTGCCATCCGTGGCAGAACATCACTGTGGATCGGAGACAGGCATACTAAGATATTCTAATCCTCTTCCAAAGTCACAAACCCGGCAAGCCCCCTGCCGCCCCCTGACAGACGCTACACTGTGGCGCGCCGGTGCACTGCGGGTTCTTTTGTTGGCTACAAAAGATTGGCACACTTTGTTCCACAAAGTGGCGCCCCTCGATGCCGCGGGCGGGCTGTGCAAAGAGCTGACCTTTTTGAGACTCTGGCAGGGAATTAGCAATTCTTAGTGTGTCTGTCGAACCGCAGTGGTGCTCTGCCACGGAAGGCAGAGCAAGTTCTGATGAGCCATGGATGGCTCATTCAGAACGCCCACGTCCGGCATCCAACTCACCCCGTCAGACACACTTAGAATTACTTATTCCCGAACAACGGAACAAAAAGCGTCAGAGCTTTGCACAGCCTACCCACGGCCCCCAGGCTCGCCATTTCCCCAAAAAAGTTCACCTACCCCACACAAATGAATCCCATTACACCGAAAACCACCCACGAAAGGAGTTCACATACACAATGAAAGCCCATAAAACAATCACCTACGAATACAAAAACGCCCCAATCCCAGGCGGCGGGTACGTTACCGGTCTGTTGTACCATCCAAAACAGCCCGGCATCCTCTACGCCAGAACGGATATTGGCGGTGTTTACCGGTATGAATACGAAAAAAAACGTTGGAAAAGCCTTATTGACAGTGTAAGCATGGAGGACATTTCAGAAACATTTCCGATCGCATGCGCACTGGATGAAAAGAAACCGGAACGCCTGTACATTATGAGTGGTATTAACGGACAGGGCTATGGAAAATTTTCAATTTCAGAGGATTATGGAGAGACATTTATCCATAAAAGAATTCCGGTGACCGTTCATGGCAATCTGTGTGGAAGAGGAACCGGATACCGTCTGGTGGTAGATAAGAATGATGAAAATATACTTTATTTTGCCAGTCAGTTAGATGGGTTATGGAAAACCACAGACAGGGGAGATACCTGGGAGAGATTTCCTTTGGAGGAAAATTATATGACCTGTGTCTGGGTGTCAGACGATTCAAAGACGATCGTTGCAGGAACCGCAGGATATACGACAAGGGAAAGTGATACGCTGCGCGGCCACAGCCTGTATGTTTCTTATGATGCAGGGCAGACATTTGAAAAACTGATGCAGCCGGAAAATGTCATGATCAGTGACAGCAAAATGAACGGTCTTGTCGCATCACGCTACGATTATGATGGAACTTACCTTTATGTGACGATGAATGTAACCGGAAGATGGAACTATGTGGTTGATCTTGGATACAGCTGCGATTCCGGAGATGTGATCGGTGGAAAGGTATTACGATATTATTTTTCAGATGGAAAAATTGCAGGGTATGATGATATCACGCCGGATGTGAACGGCGCTCTGACAAGAGAATTTTTAAATTATGGTTTTGGCGGGATTTCCTCCTGCAGAATGATGTCTGGACTTCTGGTGTGTGCGACGCTTTGCCGGGAAAAAGAGAGTGATGAGATCGTATATCTTTCCAAAGATTATGGCAGCAGTTGGAGTGTGAGTCTCTGCGGACTGGAAAAGGGGGATTTATATTTCAATACCTCCTACATGAAACCGGAATATAACGGAAATCATTGTCTGCTGCACTGGATGAGTGATATTAAGGTCAATCCGTTTGATCCAAATGAGTTATGGTTTAATTCGGGAACCGGCGTTTTTATGACGGATGCACTGCTCAGTGAGCATCCGCGCTATCATGATGCATGTACAGGGATTGAGGAGACGGTACATCTGAATGTATATGCACCGGTTGATGGGGAAGTACAGCTTGTGGATATCGTCGGAGACCTCGGTGGATTTGCTTTCCGGAATCTTGATGAACCATGTAAAAATTCTTTTGATGACAGCGACGGCAACCGTTACATTACCTGTATCAACGCAGATATTTCCGATACAGACAGTAACCTCGGCATTGTGACAGCAAGGGGAAACTGGAAAGGAAAAACCAAAGGCGGTCTGGTGCGCACCTGTGATAATTTTAAAACATTTGAACGGATCGGCATGCCGTTTGGCATCAATGCAGAGGTTGACAAAAAATTACACGAGATCGAAAATCCGAATGTCAATGCCGGATGGGTGGCAATGTCACCGGACGGCGTTAATATCGTCTGGTCGGTAGCGGATGGGATAAGGCTTCCGGTGGAACTGGTACTTGTCAGCAACGACGGTGGGGACAATTTTCAAAAAGCAAGGGTATTTGATCTGAAAGGACGGTCTGTTGAAACAGGATATCTGAAAGTATTTTCCGACCGCAGCAGTAAAGATTTATTTTACGGTTTTGGTGGAACTTCCGAAATGTATGTGAGCAGGGATGGAGGAAGAAACTTTTATCAGAAACAGCCGCAAGAAACATTTCCAATTTGTGATTTTGGCTATATTGATACTGCAAACAAGACAGAAGTGCGCGGTGAGGGAGGAAAGACCGGCATATTTTATCTGGCACTGGGTGATGCAGGACTCTATAAATTCTGCTATGACACCAAAACAGAAGAAACTCATGTGAAACGCCTGACAGACGAGGGGGATGCATGTTACCGCATGGGACTCGGTGTGATCGGTGAGGACAGTGATTATCTGACAGAGGAAAAAGCAATTTATTTCTGTGGCCGTCTTGATGGGGAATATGGTTTTTACCGCACGCTCGACGAAGGAAAGTCATACGAACGGCTGAATCAGAATAACCAGATGTACGGCGAAATCAACAGTATGGATGGAGATAAAAGAAAGTTTGGCAGATTTTTCCTTGCGACCGGATCACGCGGTGTTTTGTACGGCGAGATGAAACGTTAGAACTGGAAAATATAGCAGGAAGAAAAATAAATTGCTGGAGAGAACAATTTGTTTACCGGGGTTTTCAGGATTCAAGGCAAATGAAAGAAAATATTCATATAAGAAAGGAAAAAGCAGATGAGAGTTTACGAAGAAAATAACAGGCTTGTAATTGCAGATGGAACATCGACATTATGGTTAGAGCCATGGGGAGAAAATTCTTTCCGTGTGCGCATGACAAAAGAGGCACGGATGGATGCGCAGGACTGGGCACTGACTGAGGAGGTAAAAAAATGTCCGCTTCAGGTTACGTGTAAGGAAATAGATACGACAGATCCGTGGTACAAAGGCGAGGAGTTTGCAAAATATCATCAGACCGGAAAAGTTTACACCGTTAAAAATGGAAAAATCACGGCGGTGATCTCCCCGGAGGGATGGATCAGCTATTATAATCAGAAAGGAGAACTTCTGACCGAAGAGTACTGGAGAAACAGAAACCGGATCAACCGTTACTGTGTGCCGCTGCGTATTGACGCGAGAGAGTTAAAACCGATTCCGGGCAGTACAGATTACGAACTGACCATGCGCTTTGAGGCATTTGATGATGAAAAAATATTTGGTATGGGACAGTATCAGGAGAAAAATCTGAATAAAAAAGGTGCGATGTTAGAATTGGCGCACAGAAACAGTCAGGCAAGCGTACCGTTTATGGTTTCAAGCAGAGGCTATGGATTTTTCTGGAACAACCCGGCAATCGGAACAGCAGTTTTTGGTGCCAACAAGACAGAGTGGTACGCAAAAAGCACGAAGAAACTGGACTATTTCATCACGGCAGGAGACACTCCGTTTGAAATCGAGGAACAGTATTCAGCGGCAACCGGAAGAACACCGATGATGCCGGAATATGGTATGGGATACTGGCAGTGCAAGCTGCGTTACCGCAACCAGAATGAAATCCTTGCAGTTGCAAGGGAACATAAAAAGCGTGGACTTCCAATGGATGCGATCGTCATCGACTTTTTCCACTGGACAATGCAGGGGGAATTTAAATTTGAGCCGAGAGACTGGCCAGATCCGAAAGCGATGGTGGATGAATTAAAGAGCATGGGAATCGAGACGGTTGTCTCTGTCTGGCCGACGGTGGACGAGCGCAGTGAAAATTACGGCGAGATGAATGACCGGGGATATCTTGTCACCCCGGACCGTGGACTTTCCTATCATATGAGCTGGATGGGGAATACGGTATTTTACGATGCAACCAATCCGGGTGCGCAGAAGTTTGTATGGGAAAAGTGTAAGGAAAATTACTATAAAAACGGAATCCGCTGTTTCTGGTTAGATGAGGCGGAACCGGAGTATGGACCGTATGATTTTGACAATTACCGTTATTATGAGGGACCGGCACTGCAGTGCAGCAACGTTTATCCGGTTGGCTATGCAAAAGGATTTTATGATGGACTGAAAGCGGAGGGAGAAAAAGATATCATGAGTCTGGTGCGCTGTGCATGGGCGGGCAGCCAGAAATATGGTGTACTTACCTGGTCCGGTGATGTGTATTCATCTTTCCGCTCTATGAGAGAGCAGCTGCAGGCAGGGCTTAATATGTGCGTGGCTGGTATTCCGTGGTGGACTTCGGATATTGGAGGATTCCTTGGCGGGGATATCAAAGATCCGGCATTTAAGGAGCTTTTGGTGCGTTGGTTTGCCTGGGGGGCATTCTGTCCGGTATTCCGTATGCATGGAGAGCGTTCTCCGTGGTATGAAAGAGAGCAGGAGTTTATCGATGGGGTGCGTCAGCTGACATCCGGTCAGGATAATGAAGTGTGGAGCTTTGGAGAGGATAATTATGAGATCCTGAAAAAATATCTGTTTATCCGTGAACGTCTGCGCCCATACATCCGCAGTTGTATGGAACAGGCAAGCAAGACAGGAGCACCGGTGATGCGTCCACTGTTCTTTGATTTCCCGGAAGATAAGGAAAGCTGGAACGTGGAAGATGCATATATGTTTGGCCCGGATCTTTTAGTGGCGCCTGTTATGGAAGCAGGGGCAACAGAGCGCAGAGTTTGTCTGCCGTCAGGAACGAAATGGACGGATGCCTATACGAAAAAGGTATATGAGGGCGGAAATTATGTGACAGTACCGGCACCGATCGATGTGATTCCGGTATTTATGAGAGAAGGAACCTCTTACGCGATCTATGAATAAAATTCCTATGAATTAAAAAAATCCCCCATGCAGTGTTTGCAGCCACTGCATGGGGATTTTCATATTAAGAAGGGGGTTTTGTCATATTGACGATAGTAACCCAACTGTTAAATATTTAACAGCAAATTCATTATGCACCCAAAAGTACTAAAAATCCAGTGAACATATTGTGAATTTTTGTATTTTTATTGTTAATAAATGTAAGAGAACCATGAAAGTGGATTGCGGATGACTTGACGATTCCTTTATTTTTCCCGTATAATAAAAGAGTGTGGGCATATGCCCGGCAGATTTTTTTATACAGAAATGGAGAAGAACATGTCAATAGATCAGAGCAAAATCAGAAATTTTTGTATTATAGCACATATCGATCACGGTAAATCAACACTTGCCGATCGTATCATAGAACGTACAGGAACTTTGACCAGCCGCGAGATGCAGGCGCAGGTTCTTGATAATATGGACTTAGAGCGTGAGCGTGGTATTACGATCAAGTCACAGGCGGTTCGTATCATTTATAAGGCAAATGATGGAGAAGAGTATATTTTTAACCTGATCGACACACCAGGGCACGTCGATTTTAACTATGAGGTATCACGAAGTCTTGCAGCCTGCGACGGTGCAATCCTGGTTGTAGATGCCGCACAGGGAGTGGAGGCGCAGACATTAGCAAATGTATATCTTGCGTTGGATCATGACCTTGACGTAATGCCGGTCATCAATAAGATCGATCTCCCGAGTGCGCAGCCGGATGAAGTGGTAAAAGAGATTGAGGATGTGATCGGGATTGAGGCGGAGGATGCACCGCGTATTTCTGCTAAGACCGGATTAAATATCGATCAGGTCTTAGAGCAGATCGTGACAAAGATTCCGGCGCCGACCGGAGATAAGGATGCACCGCTTCAGGCACTGATTTTTGATGCACTTTACGATTCCTATAAGGGAGTTATCGTTTTCTGCCGTATCAAAGAGGGAACGGTAAAAGTGGGAGATACCATCCGCATGATGGCGACCGGTGCGCAGTCAGAGGTCACAGAGATCGGATATTTTGGTGCCGGACAGTTTATTCCGTGTGATGAGCTTGCAGCGGGAATGGTAGGGTATATCTGTGCAAGTATCAAAAATGTCCGCGATACCCGTGTCGGTGATACGGTGACAAATGCAGACCGTCCGTGCAGCGAGCCGCTTCCGGGTTACAAGAAAGTTAATCCGATGGTGTACTGCGGTATGTATCCGGCTGACAGCGCAAAATATCCGGATCTTAGAGATGCATTGGAAAAGTTACAGATCAACGATGCATCCCTGCAGTATGAACCGGAAACATCATTAGCACTTGGATTTGGTTTCCGTTGTGGATTTTTAGGATTGCTTCATTTAGAGATCATTCAGGAGCGGTTAGAGCGTGAGTTCAATCTGGATCTTGTGACAACGGCTCCGGGTGTTATTTATAAAGTGCACAAGACAAACGGAGAGGTCATGGATCTGACAAACCCGTCGAACCTTCCTGATCCATCCGAGATTGAATACATGGAGGAGCCTGTCGTATCGGCAGAGATCATGGTGACCAGCGAGTATGTCGGTGCGATCATGAAATTGTGTCAGGAGCGCCGTGGTGTTTATTTAAGCATGGAATATTTAGAGGAAACACGTGCACTGATCAAATATGATCTGCCGTTAAATGAGATCATTTACGATTTCTTTGATGCGTTAAAGTCGCGTTCGAGAGGTTATGCGTCCTTCGATTATGAATTAAAAGGATATGAGCGTTCCGAGCTGGTAAAACTTGATATTCTGATCAACAAGGAACAGGTGGATGCCCTTTCCTTTATCGTATTTAAAGACAGTGCGTATGAGCGTGGAAGAAAGATGTGTGAGAAGTTAAAGGAAGAGATCCCAAGACATTTATTTGAAATCCCAATCCAGGCGGCTGTCGGCGGTAAAGTCATCGCGAGAGAGACCGTCAAAGCGATGCGCAAGGATGTTCTTGCCAAATGTTACGGTGGTGATATTTCCCGAAAGAAGAAGCTGTTAGAGAAACAGAAAGAAGGAAAGAAACGTATGCGTCAGGTCGGAAATGTCGAGATTCCGCAGGAAGCATTTATGAGTGTTTTAAAACTGGATGAGGATTAAATATGGGAAAAAAGGAACTGGAATTATATATCCATATCCCGTTCTGTGTCCGGAAATGTAATTATTGTGATTTTCTTTCTTTTCCGGCGGATGAAGATACACAGAGACAGTATGTGAAGGCACTCTGCAAAGAGATTTCCTACTACGGAGCACATTGCAGGGATTATGTGGTCTCAACGGTCTATATCGGTGGCGGTACACCTTCGTGGCTGTGGGAGTCAGATATGGCGGCGATCCTGGATGCCATACAGAAAAGTTTTTCACTATTGCCGGAGGCAGAAGTTTCCATTGAGTGCAATCCGGGAACCGTTACGGCGCAGAAGTTTGCGGTGTACAGACAGTCCGGGATCAACCGGATCAGTTTAGGGCTGCAGTCTGCGCAGAATGTTGAACTGAAGATGTTAGGGCGTATTCATACCTGGGAACAGTTTTTAAAAACTTATGAGCTTGCGAGATCAGGAGGATTTTCCAATATTAATGTGGATCTTATGAGTTCACTTCCGGGACAGCACATAGAAACTTATGCGGATTCCCTGCAGAAGGTCTGTCGTCTGAAACCGGAACATATTTCTGCCTATTCGCTGATTATTGAAAAAGGGACTCCATTTTACGATCTTTATAAGTTTGACGTGGTTAAACAGCGTGCGGGAATGGTAACGGATGCATTGCCGACAGAGGATGAAGTCTATGAGATGACAAAATTAACAGAGGAAATGCTTAAGGAAAACGGTTATGTGCATTATGAGGTCTCAAACTTTGCACAGCCGGGATATGCGTGCAGACATAACATAGGTTATTGGACGCGTGTCAATTATCTTGGCATGGGACTCGGTGCGTCATCTTTGATGGAAAATATACGATACACCAACACCAGTGATTTATATACTTATCTGGAACAGGTTGACGTCATCCGGGAAGGCATCTGGGAAAATAAACGGAGTGACGGTACGATAGAACAGCTCCCGGCAACCAATCTTCATGCCTCGGCAGAACTGGTAGGCAAGTATGCGCAGATGGAGGAATTTATGTACCTGGGACTTCGCATGATCGATGGAATTTCAAGAGATGATTTCTTTCAAAGCTTTGGTATGCCGATCGAGGCGGTCTATCAGGAAGTATTAAATCATCTGCAGGAGGAGGAACTTTTAGAGCGCCGTGCAGGAAGGATATATCTGACACCGAAAGGACAGGATGTCAGCAATTATGCACTCGCACAGTTCCTGTTTGATGAAACATCATAAAATATTAAGAAAATGTTTTATGGTCTTTTGCAGTCGGATAAGATATAATGTGCGTAGGCAATGAGCAGTGCCAAATAAGAGAAATGCAAAAAATGACTGCTTGCAGGCACTTTTTTGTGTTTTTCTTATTTGATAGGGCGGTGCTAGGTGCCGGTGGCACCTGTTTAGCACGGACCGAAGTGGAACGTAGATGCCCGTCAGTCCAGTGGCACTGCGGACGAAAGTTAAAAGTAAATTAAAGTAAAATAGATAAGATAGAGAGTGAACGGATTTGAATGCAGAGAAGCGAAGAAAAAAACGACTGAGAAATCTGGTGTGCATAGTATATTGTTCACTGCAGCTTTTGATCGTTCTTGCGTTATTTCAGGGGATGGGGAGTTTGCTGCATAAGCTGGTCCCGGCAGGTATTGACCTTTCACAGATTGAGGGGAAGATCGTGGCTGTTGACGACGAGCAGGAGAATAAGGATAAGTTAGATGAGAATAAACTGATCGTATGCTTAGATGCCGGACATGGCGGAAAGGATAACGGGTCTGATTACAGGCTTCGTTATGAGAAAAATGATAATTTAAAAATCACACAGGCAGTGGCGGCATATCTTGCTGACAAAGAAAATATTCAGGTCATTATGACACGTTCCGATGATACATTTTTATCATTGGAGGAACGGACATCTTTTGCAAATCAGAATAATGCCGATTATTTTGTGTCACTGCATCGCAATACGGGTGAAGGAAATGGTGTGGAGACCTGGATCCGCAGTGACGCGGATGACAAGACACAGGCGCTTGCAAAAAATATTATGGACAACCTGGATGCTGCAGGAATTTCAAGAAACCGCGGTGTGAAAAAAGGAACACAAAAGAGTGAGAGCAAAGATTACTATGTAAATCTGCACACGAACATGCCGGCATGTATTGTCGAACTTGGTTTTATGAACAGTCCGACGGACAATCAGCTGTTTGATGCGAACGTTGAAAATTATGCAAAAGCGATTGGGGATGCAGTATTAAAAACATATGAGGCTTATGGAAAAGACGGAGCAGATGCTACAGAATCCGTCGAGGATGTCCCGGGCACGGAAGAACAGATAAGTACGGAAACTGGCGCAGGTACGACCGGACAGGTGTTGCAGAATACACAGATTGAAAATGTTTCTTCATTGGATGCCACCAGTCATGACTGGGGACTTGGCAGCCATACCGATGATGAAAACCGTCCGTTAGATGCCGTTAATGCACAGGAGACATATGGAAAATACAATGCGTACTTTATTGGTGATGACACGAAGGATATTTATCTGACCTTTGATGAAGGTTATGAATACGGACAGACTGAGAGCATTTTAAATACCCTAAAGGAAAAAGGGGTGTCCGCCACATTTTTCGTGACAGAGCCGTATGCGAAAGATAACCCGGATCTGGTGAGACGTATGATCGATGAGGGACATGTGTTAGGAAACCACAGCGTGACACATCCTTCCGCGGGTATGCCTTCCTTATCATTGGATAAACAGGAAAATGAGGTGACAGAGAACCATGCCTATATCAAGGAAAATTTCGGATATGACATGTATCTGTTCCGTTATCCGACCGGAAGATTCAGCGAGCAGTCACTTGCCCTGTTAAATAACTGTAATTACAAGAGTATTTTCTGGAGTTTTGCATATCTGGATTATGATGTCAATAATCAGCCGGATCATGCATCGAGTCTGCAGAAGATGAAAGATAAACTTCATCCGGGTGCAATTTATCTGCTCCATGCGGAGTCAGAGACAAATGCAGCAGTGCTGGGAGATTTTATTGATGCCGTGAGAGCTGCGGGGTATGGGTTTAAGAATTTTTAATAGAATATTTTCAGGAGAAAGCAGGGAACGTCAGAATGATTTGACGATCCCTGCTTTTTTCAGAAATGTGGGTTGTCAGTTTAGTTAGCATCACTTTACTTTGATAACCCTTTATTTTGATAAAGTGATGACACGCAGTATAAAAAATGATATAATATTTTTGTATGCAAATATGTACGCTTAGAATTTTCTAAATGAAGAATTCTAGGAGTACATGAAAAAAGGGAGATGAAATAAAAAAGGAAGCGCTGAATTTGAAAGTGACAAAAAGGATAAGCAGGAAAATGGCAGGCGGCATATTATTGGGCTTTCTGGCTGTGGCAGGCATTGTGACAGGCAGTCAGGGAAGTGTGACGGTTTATGCGGCAGAGGAATTACAGGGAAGTGGAACAGCAGAAGATCCGTATGTGATCACCGGTTCGGAGGATCTGTGGAAGTTTGCAGAGATCGTAAAAGCATCCCCGGATAGAAATGAATGTGCGAAAGTCGCAGATGGTGTAACAGAGATCGATACAACGGTACGAGGAGAAAAGACAGACTTAACATGGAGTCCGATCGGAGATTTCTCTGTTTCCTATAAAGGAGTCTTCGATGGTAACGGAGCAGAGATCACGATCCATGTGGACAGAAAAATTAACAATAATGCCGGTTTGTTTGGCATACTAGGCAGTGGTGGAGAGATAAGAAATGTCACCACTGCAGGAAGTTCTAAAGGCTGGGATAGTGTAGGAGGTATCTGTGGTCAGGCATGTAGTGGTGCAAAAATTGTAAACTGTAACAATAAGGCAGATATAACCGCACAAGGAGGTCAGGCAGGAGGTTTGGTTGGATATGCAAGCAGTGCACAGATCGAATCCGATACCTCGATCAGTAATACAGGTGCAGTTACAGGGACAGCGAATGTAGGTGGACTTGTCGGTCAGGCTAGTGGTGGAATGAAGGTGATCGCCCATGAGGGTATTCTCAATTCTGGAGCTATAACTGCTAAATCAAGTGGATATGTCGGAGGATTGATCGGATATGCAGATCCTGCATCTATTCAAGCGGATGCGGATATCATCAATACGGGTAAGATATCTAGTATGGTAAGCAATACATCTAGAGGAGCAGGCGGATTGATCGGATATGGAAATAATACATCTATAATTTCCCGGAATGGAATGTTACAGAATAAAGGAGAAGTGACAGCAGCAATTACA
>DMYD01000045.1 GCA_003483745.1 Roseburia sp.
GCTAAGCCGGTGGTTATGATTTTATAGAATTTAATGCTTGTGGCTATAGTATAAATATAAGTGATGTCGGTAAAAAATTCAAGTATTGATAGTGAAGATTAAGAGAAAAATAAATTGACAAGAAATAAACCGAAAAATGAATAAAAATAGATAATACAGACAAGAAAACAGCAAAACAAAACAAGAAAACAAGAATGTGAATGATAAACTTGACAATTTTTAGCAAATGAGATACTATATATATAAAGGAGATGAGAAAAATGACTAAAAGTGCAATGATAAAAGAATTGATAATGCAATTATTGTCTGATGAAAGTCCGCATACAGTTTCACAGATGAAAAATTATTTGATTCAAAAAGATTTTAATGACTACTCTGAAGGTCAGTTTTCGGGTTCTATTGATAATTTGCTGAAAAATAAAAAGATAGAAAAGGTAGATAGAGGGGTATACAAAATTGCAAATGTGGAAAAGAGTTTTACCCAAGAAAGGAATGGAGCATTCATGAAAAAATGTTTTGTTGTTTCTCCTATAGGTGATGCAGGTACAGATATTAGAAAAAATGCTGATCAGTTATATCAGCATATAATAAAACCAGTATGTGAAAAATGCGGGTTTATAGCACAACGAGTAGATGAGTTTAACACATCAGAATCTATTACACAAGAGATACTAGATGCATTAAATGATTATGAATTAGTTATTGCAGATTTGACGGGACATAATCCGAATGTATTTTTTGAAATTGGCTATCGGACAAAAAGCCAAAAACCTATAATTCATTTAAAACGCAAAGATGAAATTATCCCATTTGATGTGTCGGCGATTCGTACATTTGAATATGACTTGACGGATCTGGATATGGTAACCGCAACAAAAGACAGATTGGAGCAAGTAATAAAAAATTTTAAATATGATGAAATTAAAGAATCTAAAAAAAGTAGTAATAATTTCGAAAATAATATGATTGTTGCTTCTTTAAATGATATTCAATATAAAATTGATGTTTTGACGGAAGAAATAAAGAAGAAAGAGAATGAAACTATAAAAACAGTAATTGAAACTTTTAATGCACAGAAGTCAGAACCAGAGTCTCTTGAAACGGAAATGATGAAGATATTAATGCCAGAACTTATAAGAAATCCTAATGCTGCTGATGCATTGTTAAAGCTAAGTGATAAATTTAAGTAGGGAGAATATCAGTGATAAAAAGATATACATTATTTTTAGATGAAAGTGAAACACATAAGCATAATGGAATAACACATAAGGATAGTGATTATTATTTCTGTATGGCTGGAGTTGTTGTTGCAGAAGATGAATATGGTCAATTGAAAAGAAGTGTTAATCAGTTGAAACGTAATATATGGCCGGAATTAAGTAATCCTGAAGAGGTGATTTTACATCAAATACGAGTGTTGGAAGCTGAAAAAGGACGATTGGATATCGGTAAGTATCCGGAGTATGCGAAATTTAATCGACGTGCAGAACGTAAAAAATTATATGGTGAACTTAAAAAGGTTTTTGCGGATAATAAGTTAACGATAGTAGGGAGTAGTATTAATGAGGATAATTTAAAGCAGTACTATTGGGTTACAGGGAAAAATAAGCAAGACGAATATTTAGTAGCAATGCAGTTGCTATTAGAAAATTATTGTCATTTTTTGTGCACAAATAATGCAATGGGAAATATTGTGTATGAGCATAGAGAATTAATAGGAAATGAAAAACTTAGAGATAAGTATTATCACATGAAACTTATGGGGTCAATGTATATGACTAAGGAAGCAGCGGAGAAACGGCTTTTAGGAATTGATTTTATTGACAAGGCAGAAAATGAAGCTGGACTTCAAATAGCTGATTTTATACCAAATTCATTTGCTAGAGATCATGCCGGTATTAAACAGCCTAATCCCAATATTTTTGGAACACTCCGTTACAATTTATATGATGGAAATATGGGGAACAAAGAGCGGTTTGGAATAAAATATATGCCATAAAAAGAAAATTGTATATTGACAAGGAGAGCTGCATATAATAAAATACATATAGGGATTGGGAGATGCCAACTACGTTTTGTGCTTGCACAAGAGACAATCGTTGGATTAGCCAAAAGCTAAGTATGGAGAAAAGTACAATCGGCAACGAACCCTATATCAAAAAGGCTACCGTGTTAGGTAGCTTTTTTGTGTTAAACTAAATAAAATATTTTTATAATATTTGGTTTGATTAGAGATTTATGATGATTAAAATGTATATTAATAAAAGGGTGTAGGTAAAATCGTTTGGTTTAGAATAGTGGATTGGTTGTAAACATTGACACTTGGTTGTATTTGGTGAAGAATGTGAAAAAATTCAAGTAAAAGAAAAAATGTGATAACACTACGATAACAAAATCTCCAAAAACCACACGAACACAACGGAAAATACGGATTTTTCCCCACAAATCACACGAAAAATCACTATTTGCACACCGCAATACACCAGTCTGATACCGTGAGGGTGGTAGTACAGTAGGTTCAGGCCGTGTTGCTACAGTTATCGAGTAATTTATAATTTAAAATTTTATGTTTTAGATTGTATTCCGCAATCCTTGAGAAATCAGGGGTTGCGGTTTTTTTTATCTAAAACAGTTTTTGCTGATGCATTTATTCCAAAAGAATGGTAAACTATTATCTAATGAGCCTGCAGGAAATAAAGAGGTAATAGGCAGGACTTACAGTAATATGATTGATTTAGAAAGAGGCAGAAGATGAACAATAAAACAACAAGAAACAGTTTCCTGTTATTGGTAACGGCAGCCGTCTGGGGGGCCGCATTTGTGGCTCAGACAGTTGGTGGACAGACAATCGGAGCATATTCGTTTAATTGTGTCCGGTGTATTATCGGGGTACTGGTATTGATACCTGTCATGAAATTTTTAGATAAAAAAGATCTGTCGCCAAGAAAACCACAGACGAAAGAAGATTATAAATTGCTGATAAAAGGTGGAATTTGTTGTGGAGTGGCACTTTGTTTATCTACAAACTTGCAGCAGGTTGGAATTTTGATGGGGGCAAGTGCGGGAAAAGCAGGTTTCCTGACAGCAGTGTATATATTACTGGTGCCGATTCTCGGACTATTTTTACATAAGAAATGTGGGATAAATATCTGGTTTGCTGTTGTATTGGCACTCGTAGGGCTGTATTTTTTGTGTATGCAGGATAAGAATGGCTTTCAGCCGGCGGATCTGCTGCTCCTTTGCTGTGCGCTTGGATTTTCCATACAGATTTTATTTGTGGATTACTTTTCACCGAAGGTTGATGGAGTACGTCTCTCCATGATTCAGTTTCTGGTAACTGGTGTGCTGACTGCGGTTCCGATGTTTGCAGTGGATATGCAGCATTCCATCTCAGGCATTAAGGCATGGGCACTGGCCTTTTTATCATGGTCGGCGTGGGTTCCGATTTTGTATGCAGGAATTATGTCCTGTGGTGTAGGATATACATTACAGATCATTGGACAAAATGGACTTAATCCTACCGTGGCATCCTTAATTATGAGTTTAGAAGCTGTATTTTCAGCAGTATTTGGGTGGCTGATTCTTGGACAGAAGCTGAGTGCAAAGGAGATGCTGGGCTGCTGCCTGATTTTTGCAGCAATCATTTTAGCGCAGCTTCCGGTACAGCGAAAAGCAAAATTTGCAGATGAAAGTCATGGGGAGAACAGGAGTGAGTAAAAAATCGAAATATTTTTGGAAAAAGATTTTGATTTTAACATGGATGTTCAGTTTATTTCTTAGCATACTGGCAGGACCATGTGCGGTAGACGCAAAGAACCAAAAAGAGAAAAAGGATTATGGCGTATTTTTAAGCATTGATTCGTCTCAGATAAAAAAGTTATACGGATATAGGCTGGTGGTCATTGATGCACAGTATTTTTCTGCAAAAGATATCCGTACCCTGCACAAAAAAGGTGTAAAAGTATATACCTACTTAAATGTCGGTTCCATCGAGAATTTTCGCTATTATTATAAGAAATATGAATATCTTACGATCGGAAATTATGAGAACTGGGAAGAAGAAAAGTGGGTAGATGTTTCGAATAAGGACTGGCAGAAGTTTATGGGAAAACTGTCGAAGAAGCTGCTGAAAAAAGGGGTGGATGGTTTTTTTATTGACAACTGCGATGTCTACGATTATGCAAAGACAAAGAAAAATTTTAAAGGACTGGCCAAAATACTGAAAAATATCAAACGTCTTGGAAAAGGTGTCATGATCAATGGCGGAGATGTTTTTGTGACAAAGTACAGAAAAACATACGGATCGGCGAAAGATATCATGACTGCCGTCAATCAGGAATCTGTGTGGAGCAGTATTCGGTTTGAAACGGGCACGTTTGGAAAACAGCCAGAAGATGTACGCAAATATTTTTCCGATTATGTTCAAAAATGTAAAAAAGATAGAATGGAAGTCTATCTTTTAGAATACACGAAAGATAAAAAACTGATCAGACAAATTAAACAGTATTGCAGAAAAAATAAGTTTCACTATTATATATCGGATTCAATCGAATTGGATTAATAAACAAGTATCATTCATGATTTAATGGGAGGAGTTTGAAAATGGAACAAAAAGAAATGGCGAAAATGAGGCTGATTATTTATGTGCTGATGGCTTACGGACTGACCTGTCTGATGGGAATTCTGATGTGGTATGGCAATACAAAGGGGTATGATCTCGCGGTATTTCCGACAGCACAGATGATGTATCCGGCAGCGGGCGTGATCATTGGACTTTTTCTGGCACACAAAGGAGAGAAAATCCTGCCGACAGGCTTTTTTATTACGATTCTGGCAACAACGGGAGTTTTGATCGTATTGGCGCTTTTATCTGTATTTTTGCCGGTGGATGATCTGAATATTGCAGGGATGACGATGTCTGTTTATAATCTGATTTCGCAGTATATACTTATCATCGGAAGTATTGTGGCACTTGTTTTTCTTGCGGTAGCAGGAAATGAAAAGCGGGCAGCAGCGGGACTGACCAGACAGAACTGGAAAAGTGCTGTACTTATTGTACTTGTGTTTGTTGGTATTTATATAGTAAGAACTGTGGTGTCTGTAGCGGTACAGGGCGTGACTGATGGCAGTGGAATGCAGTATGTAAAAGAATGGATTGCAATGTTTCAAAATCCTGTGATGTGGATCAATATTGTTGCGCTTCCTATTAACTATTTCTTTGTATTTATTGCATTTTTCGGTGAAGAATATGGATGGAGATATTATCTGCAGCCGGTTTTGCAGAAACGGTTCGGACTTCGTGCAGGTGTGATCGTACTTGGTGTTGTATGGGGATTATGGCATATCCCGGATGATCTGTTTTATTATACACAGACATCAGGAATCCAGATGATTTTTGCGCAGCAGATCACATGTATTTCACTTGGAATCTTTTTTGCATATGCCTATATGAAAACGCAGAATATCTGGGTACCGGTCTGCCTGCACTATCTGAA
This sequence comes from Roseburia sp., assembly GCA_003483745.1. GTDB lineage: Bacteria > Bacillota > Clostridia > Lachnospirales > Lachnospiraceae > Roseburia. The sequence goes on from DMYD01000045.1 coordinate 5,496, forward strand.
TAATAACCTGATACCGATCATCTCGGGAATACTTTCCGCAGATGTTCTGGAAAATCAGACGGTAAGCTGGAAAGATATTCCGGTTGCACTGGTGTTAAACGGATTGTGCTTTGGATTTTTCCTGCTCGCAGATGTGTTCAAAAAGAAAGAAATTCAAAAAGAGGATTAATTTGAAGAAAAATTTCCTGTAAAAAGCATATGGTGTCATATGAAAAAGCGCATGTACAGTAAAAAAAGATCGTCAGAAAGATGATTTTACTGCATATGCGCTTTGGGTTCATGACAATAGAAAGCCTGCAGAGCGTGAATTCTATTTTAAAACATAATTTTGGATTTATTCTTTAGCAGTCTTGCACCATTTACAATCAGAAGAATCCCAGCGGTGATTCCACCTGCAAGGACACAGATACCAACTGCTAATGTGGAAGCTCCGGCAGAACCCATTGTCTTATAAATTTTCTCGTCCATCTTATATGCCCCCTTTGTTTGGATTTCTCACATTCTTAATGTATATTATTCTATCATTATTCTCATGAATATACAAACCCAGATTAAAAAATATCTAAAAATTACAGTTCATCGGGTGTCCAGTCACCGAGAACCAGTTTTCTTGAAAAATGTCCGGCCTGTTGTTCATCCAGATTTTGAACAAAATCAGCCTGGTCAGAAAGTGGACGGCAGTTACATAGCCCTGGATAGGAGGAAATGCAGATGTATCGGAAACAGAATCCGATTGTTCGGATGTTTTTGTGCGCAGCAGGGATTCTAAGGTACAGTGTTCAAAATATGCGGTGGCACTTCCAAAAATAAAATCAATATCGCCGCAGATATAGCAGTTTTTATAATATTGTCTGCCATTGATGCGCGGGGCAAACTGTTTTGAACCGATGAAACCGCCAGGCTGTCGTTCTTTTTCGGGAAGTGGCCCGGTAAAAAGTGTGTCCTGATGGCCGAGAAGGCGGCAGGAATCGATCATAAGACGGTCTCCGTCGGCATAGAGAGCGATCGCCTGTCCGTGTGTGGCGGAATCCCCAGAGGCATTTTCGATAGTGAGATGCTGGAGCGTTACATCATGTGTATCGATAAAGAGGGTATAAGTACGGAATGTACCGCGCTTACTGCCATCTTCCATCAGATCCAGGGCATAATCATCATAGCTGATGACAGTGTCAGAACTGCTTTCGCTCATTCCGCGAAGTGTGATATATGGTTTATTTATGGTTAGTTTTTCATGGTAAATGCCCGGTGCGATTTCAATGATAACCGGTGTTGTGTTATTGGTAGGAATTTGTGCAAGGGCAGAGCCAATTGAGGAAAAATGTTCCGGGTTGTCGGAAACATGAAGTATTTTTGCATAGGAAAAGCCTTTCTTTGTTTCTTAATATTTTCTAAGGATAGTATAACACAGATATTGTCTGGTTGAAATTGGGCAGAAGGATGTTTATAATGGAAAGTAAAATAGGAAAAAGGTACGATGGGAGGAAATTATGGAGCTCAGTTATCAGGAAATCAGAGCACAGATCTGTGATGTATGTCATAAGATGTGGCAGCTTGGGTGGGTTGCATCGAATGATGGAAATGTGTCGGTGAAACTTTCGGACGGTACATTTTTGGCGACACCGACCGGTGTGTCAAAAAGTATGGTAACACCGGAAATGATCGTGCATATAGATAAAGCAGGAGAGATTATTGAAGCAGTGAGTGGATATCGGCCGTCATCCGAAATGCGGATGCATTTCAGATGCTATGAGGAACGTGAAGATGTGGGAGCGGTATTACATGCGCATCCTCCGGTTGCGACAGGGTTTGCTGTGGCAGATATTCCACTTGATGAGTATTCCATGATTGAGACTGTGCTCGCACTGGGTTCGGTGCCGATCGCACCTTATGCGACACCTTCCACGGATGAGGTGCCGAATGCCATTACTCCGTATCTGCCGGAACACGACGCGATCCTGTTAAAAAATCATGGAGCAGTGACCGTTGGAGCTGATGTCTATACAGCATATTACCGAATGGAGACATTAGAGCAGTTTGCGAAAATAACGCTGACGGCACATTTACTTGGTGGTGCAAAAGAAATCGACCGGGAAAATATCGACAAACTTGTGGATCTTAGAAACAATTATTACAAAATGAGTGGAAAACATCCGGGATATAAGAAATATAGTGATGAGTCGCATTTTGCTCCGCAAAACAAGGAGGATCGCAAATGAGTACAGGCAGACATAAACAGGATCGTGGCGTTGGGTTGCAGCCATTGGATGAAATTAATGGATATCAGGTACGGCCGGGGTTTTATAACAGGGACGGTGCAACGGCAACGACAAGAGGCGTAAGCTTTACTATTCATTCTTTTGGGGCGACAGCATGTTATCTTTTGTTGTTCCGTCCACAGGAAAAAGAGCCGTATGTAACTTTAAAATATCCGGAGGCTTATCATATTGGAAACACGTATTCCATGTTCGTTTTTGGGTTAAAGATTGAAGAATTTGAATATGCGTTTCAGCTGGATGGACCTTATGATGAGAAGAAGGGCTTATTATTTAAAAAAGAAAATATTCTGCTTGATCCATATGCGAGGGCGGTGACAGGACAGAGAAACTGGGGAGAGCGCCCGGAAGGCGGGGCAGATTTTGTTTACCATGCCAGAGTTGTGGAGAACAATTTTGACTGGGGTGATATCCGTCCGACAGAGCACCCGTTTGAGGATCTTGTCATTTATGAGATGCATGTAAGAGGATTTACCAAAGATGCGTCATCCGGTGTTACGCCGGGGGCAGAGGGTACTTATGAGGGACTGCACCAGAAAATCCCATATTTAAAAGATTTGGGAGTGAATGCGGTCGAACTGATGCCAATCTTTGAATTTGACGAGATGGAAAGCACTAGAGAGGTGGACGGAGAACGGCTGTATAACTACTGGGGCTACAATACAGTCTGCTTTTTTGCGCCAAATACCAGTTATACCTCGGTGGTGGAACATAACCATGAGGGGGATGAGTTAAAAGAACTGATCTACGAGTTAAAGGAAAATGGTATTGAAGTTATCCTGGATGTTGTGTTTAATCATACAGCTGAGGGAAATGAACATGGACCATGTTTTTCTTTTAAAGGAATTGACAATGATATTTACTATATCCTGACACCGGACGGATACTATTATAATTTCAGCGGCTGCGGCAATGTTATGAACTGTAATCATCCGGCGGTAAGACGTTTTATTATTGACTGTCTGCGTTACTGGGTAACAGAATACCGTGTTGACGGTTTCCGTTTTGATCTGGCATCTATTTTAACCCGCGATGAAAAAGGAGCACCGATGGCAGATCCACCATTACTGCAGGCAATTGCATGTGATGCGATTCTTGGAAAAGTCAAACTGATCGCGGAGGCATGGGATGCAGGTGGACTTTATCAGGTCGGAAGTTTCCCGTCATGGAACCGTTGGGCAGAATGGAACGGAAGATATCGTGATGATATCCGTCAGTTTTTAAAAGGTATGGATGGAATGGCAGGAACAGCGATTACGCGTATCACAGGTTCAAAAGATCTTTACCCGGAACACCGTGGGGACAGTGCATCTGTTAATTTTATCACCTGTCATGACGGATTTACATTGTATGATTTATATGCCTATAATTCAAAACACAATGAGAAAAATGGCTGGAATAATTCGGATGGTGATAACAACGGAAACAGCTGGAATTGCGGAGCAGAGGGAGAGACAGAGGATCCGCAGATCGAAGGACTGCGTCTTAGAATGGTCAAAAATGCATTTGCAACATTAATGTGCAGCAGGGGACCTGCCATGTTTTATGCGGGAGATGAATTTTGTAATACGCAGTTTGGTAATAATAATGCTTACTGTCAGGATAATATCATTTCCTGGCTTGACTGGACCAGGTTGGAAAAATATCAGGAAATTCATGATTTCTTCCGGTATATGATTGCATTCCGCAAAAAATATCCGATTTTGCGCCGCTCTACGAAGAAAGCACTCTGCGGTCTTCCTGAGATCAGTATCCACAATGGTTTTCCATGGAACGGGGGAACAGATTATACAAGTAAACTGATCGGTATCATGTATGCCGGCAGGGATGATGCGGATACCAGAGATGATATCATTTTTTATGGAATGAACGCGTACTGGGAAACACTTGTTATGCAGCTCCCGGAACTGCCAAATAATCTGCAGTGGAAAGTCTGCGTTAATACAAATGTAGAGTATGAGGATGGAAAAGACGTGGAAGCGCAGACGGAGTTTTATTATAAAAAGACATTGAAAGTTCCACCGAGAAGTGTGGTTATTTTAGTGGCAGAATAGTGTGAAAAATCAGCCAGGTTACAGCCATCCACCATCTAATGTAATGATCTGCCCTGTCAGGTATTCATTTCCGGTGGCAAGCTGCACTGCAAGATAGGCAACTTCTTCCGGTGTTCCAAATCTTCCTGCTGGAATCTCATCGGCAAGTTCTTGTCGTTCTTCCTCGGAGAAACAGGCATTCATCTGTGTATCAATGACACCGCAGGCGATGGCATTGACCTGGATATTGCTCGGGGCAAGTTCTTTTGCAAGCGCTTTAGTAAAGGAATTGATACCACCTTTGCAAGCGGAATAGGCGACTTCACAGGATGCACCGGCGATGCCCCAGACGGAAGAAATATTGATGATTTTTCCTTTTTTTTCATGTACCATATATGGGATTGCGAGCCGGCTGGTAGAAAAGACGGATGTGAGATTTGTGGAAACGATGCGGTTCCAGTCATCGATCGACATATCCGTCAGCAGTCCGATATAGGAAATACCGGCATTGTTGATCAGGACATCTACGCCGCCAAAGCGTTCTGTGATTTGTGCAAATAATTGTTCGACATATTCAAAGGAAGAAATATCTCCTACACTGGCGAGCACCTCGGCGTGAAAGGTATCTTCCAGTTCTGTTTTGAAATTTAAAAGTTCCTGTTCTGATCTGGAACAGGTGATGATCAGCCGGTCACCTTCTGCGGCAAACGCAGATGCAATCGCACGTCCGATTCCACGGGAGGCGCCGGTGATAAGTACAGCTCTATTCATAAAAATCCTCATTTCTGCGCTGTTTTTTGCGCATATCAAATTTTGGTTTGCGTTCATTATATCATGAAGCACAGCTTCATGATTGTGATCTACACGAGCTTCGCTCGGCAGTCTTATTATATCATGAATAAAATAATGAAACAATTTCTGTGAAAACTTATACAAGTCTTATGCAAAAAATCGAAAAAAGTAAAAATTAGGTATGGACATTTTTATAGAGATGTGATAATATAATCAAGCACGATTCAAGACAACTTGATTACGGCGCGTGGCTCAGCTTGGTAGAGCGCTGCGTTCGGGACGCAGAGGTCGCAGGTTCGAATCCTGTCGCGCCGACTATGAGATGGGAAGCCGTCAATCCTTGAGAGATCAGGGGTTGGCGGTTTTTGTATAATTCATCTTTTTCAGGTCGTGGAAAATGACTTGCAAAACATCTGTTATACAGGTATAATTCATGACAATGGATTTATTGCATTTAACAATAGAAAATAAACCAGATAGGATGAAGCAGGAGGAAGATATGGGAAGAGACGTTATTATTGCATGCGATTTTAACAGCAAAGAAGAAGTGATCAATTTTCTTGGAAAATTTAAAGAAGAAAAACCTTTCGTAAAGATTGGTATGGAACTGTTTTATGCAGAGGGACCGGAGATTGTCCGTACAATTAAACAGATGGGACACAAAATTTTCCTTGATTTAAAATTACATGATATTCCAAATACTGTTAAAAAAGCAATGTCAGTATTATCAGGATTAGATGTTGATATGTGTAATGTACATGCAGCAGGTACCAAGGCGATGATGCAGGCTGCTATCGAGGGCCTTACGAGAGAGGATGGTACAAGACCACTCCTGATTGCAGTCACACAGCTTACTTCTACTAGTGAGGAGGTAATGCAGCAGGAGCTGTGGATCGATAAACCAATCGACCAGACCGTTATGCATTATGCAAAAAATACCATGGAAGCCGGATTAGACGGCGTTGTATGTTCTCCACTCGAAGCTGGAAAAGTACATGAGGTATGTGGAGACAAATTCCTCACCATCACACCAGGGGTACGTTTTGCAGATGGCGATGTCGGCGATCAGAAACGTGTGACAACACCGGCAAAGGCAAAAGAACTTGGTTCTGACTACATCGTAGTTGGAAGACCGATCACACAGGCAGATGATCCGGTAGCGGCATACCGCAGATGTGTAGAAGAATTTGTAGGTTAGATGAAAACAGGAAAAGGAGAAAGATGAATGTGTCTTTCTCTTTTTTCGGTTAAAAGAGAACGTTAAGACAGATAGGGGATTTCATGGAAAGAAAAGGACTCAGCGGAAGTGCGTTAAAGATGATTGCAATCGTTACCATGTTGATCGATCATATCGCAGCAACCGTGATCATTCGTATATTAAAATTCGGAGGCTATAATGACAGCCTGTATCAGATTTATCATGTTATGCGGAATATTGGAAGGATTGCTTTCCCAATTTTTTGTTTTCTCTTAGTGGAAGGATTTATGCATACAAGGGATCGGGAAAAGTATGCGCTTCGTCTTGGATGTTTTGCGGCAATATCTGAAATACCGTTTGATCTTGCATTTAACGGAAAAGTTTTGGAAGTCGGATACCAGAATGTATTTTTTACACTGTTGCTTGGTCTGCTTACCATGATGGCATATGATGCTGTGATGAATCAGAGTCGGTGGAGTGTCTGGAAGAGAACCGGTCTGTCTACGATTGCAATCCTTGTAGGAATGTTTGCTGCTGAATTTTTATCGACAGATTATGGCGCACTTGGAGTGCTTTGCATTATGGTATTTTACCTGTTTCGAAGAAGCAGATTACAGCAGGTCGTGTTTGGATGTCTGGCTTTTGTATGGTGGGAATGGGCTGCAGTGTTTGCATTTATTCCAATTTTCTTTTACAATGGAAAACGTGGCTTTGGCATGAAATATTTCTTTTACGCATTTTATCCTGTGCACCTGCTCATCCTGTATCTGATCGTATATAAAATGGGATATGGAGCCGTGTCGGCAATATAGTGAATTTAGAAAAGGACTTTCGAAAACGGAGGGGGTGTTTTCGAAAGTCCTTTTTATATGTAAACCTGCCGGAAAAATCTGGCAGGATTGTTTTTTGACGGAACTGACAGAACCCCAACCACCGAGTCGAAACTCAACAGCTCCTTTTGATGTTATTAATGATACGGGACAATTGTGACCATTTCTTGACTGGAAAATGAAGGAAATCTTAAAAACAGATAAGAAATTCATAAAGTCGCATAGGCGGGAAGAGGGAAATGAGGTATAATCAGTGGAGTTGATCATGTAGGAAAAGAGGGAGTCTATGAAAACCTGTCTGGAAAATGTGCGGTGTATGGCACCGCTGATCCACAATATAACAAATTATGTAACGGCGAATGATGTTGCAAATGTTCTTCTGGCGTGTGGGGCAAGCCCGATCATGGCGGATGAGGAGGCAGAGGTAGAGGAAATCACGGCACACTGTCAGGGGTTAAATCTGAACCTTGGAACATTGCATCAAAAGAAAATCCCTGCTATGGTAAAGGCTGGGAAGATGGCAAATAACCTTGGTCATGTGGTGGTGTTAGATCCGGTTGGAGTCGGGGCGAGCAGCTTTCGTAAACAGACGGTAGAACAGCTTTTAAAAGAGGTTCAGTTTGATGCAATCCGGGGAAATATTTCTGAGATCAAGACATTGGCATCTTTAAACAGTTCGGGAAAAGGTGTGGATGCAGACAATACAGATACAGTGACAGAGGACAATTTAGCGCAGCATATTAGAAATGCAAAAATGTTGTCAAACAAACTGGAAACAATCGTTGCTATTACCGGAGCCATTGATCTTGTGACGGACGGCAGCAGTTGTTATGTAATAAAAAATGGCAATCCGCAGATGCGTCATGTGACCGGAGCCGGGTGTCAGTTGTCCGGCATTTTAACGGCATTTCTCGCAGCAAATCGGGATAATAAGTTACAGGCGGCGGCAGCGGCAGTGTGTATGATGGGGTATGCAGGAGAGATTGCCGCAGAAAACAGTGGTCAGTCTGGCAGCGGGACTTACCGGGTGAGCCTGATGGATGCCATATCATGTATGGATGGAGATATGTTAGAGAGAGGAGCACGCTATGAGATTCGATAGAAAACAGTTATTATTATATGGGGTAACAGACAGGAGCTGGTTAAATGGTCAGACATTATATGAGCAGGTTAGACAGGTATTAGAGGGTGGCGTTTCTTTTTTACAGCTTCGTGAGAAAAATCTGTCAGAACAGGCATTTTTAGAGGAAGCAAAAGGGATACAAAAACTGTGCAGGGAGTACAAAGTACCATTTATCATCAATGATAATGTGGATCTTGCATTAGAGATTGATGCGGACGGCGTGCATGTCGGACAGGATGATATGGAGGCAGGAGAAGTGCGAAGAAGACTTGGAGCGGATAAGATTATCGGTGTCTCGGCACACTCGGTGGAGGAGGCGCTGCGCGCCGAAAAATGCGGGGCGACTTACCTTGGCTCCGGTGCTGTATTTGGAAGTGGCACGAAAAAAGATGTCGGAACCTTAGATCATGAAGTGTTAAAAGAAATCTGTGCATCGGTGCAGATTCCTGTGGTTGCAATCGGTGGTATCAGCCGGGATAATATTTTACAGTTAAAAGGTACGGGGATTGATGGCGTGGCTGTGATCAGTGCTATCTTTGCGCAGAAAGATATCCGGGCAGCTGCGCAGGAAATGAGGAAGTTATCCGCGGAAGTGTGTAAGTAAGCCAAAATGCATGAGCCGGGGGAATGATAAACAGGTTTTTGAGATGCATGAACCTGGTATTGAGGAAAAGTAAATTTATGAAAGCAAGAATGGGAATGAAGATGAAAACAGACCTGATACAGGGCGCGATTTTTGATATGGATGGAACACTGCTTGATTCCATGCCGGTCTGGGAACATGCCAGCGAGCGGTATCTGCAGAACAAAGGAATCAAGGTGCAGGAAAAACTTTCAGAGATTTTGTTTTCCATGAGTATGCAAAAGGGTGCGGAATATGTGAAAGTAAATTATCATCTCACGGAGTCGACCGATGAGATCGTGGCAGGTGTAAATAATATCGTCTATACTGCGTATGAAAAGGAAGTGCAGCCCAAAGAGGGCGTGAGGGAGTTTTTGGATAAGCTGCAGGCAGAAGGAATAAAAATGGTTGTGGCAACATCGACAGACCGCCCTATGGTGGAGGCAGCATTAAAGCGCACAGGTCTGCTTTCTTATTTTGAACGGATCTTTACCTGCACAGAAATCGGCAAGGGAAAGGTGGAGCCGGACATTTATCATGCGGCTTCTGATTTCCTTGGAACAAAACCGGAACACACGCTGGTGTTCGAGGATGCACTTTATGCGATTGAGACAGCAAAAAATGCCGGATTTTTGACGGTTGGGGTTTATGATGCGGCAAGTGAGAAGGAGCAGGAGAAGATCAGGGAGCAGGCAGATATTTATCTGGAAGAGTTTGCGCAAGCTGCAGAGTTTGTGTGAAAATATCAAATGGCAGAACAATAACAAAAAGTCTCATTTACATGGAATTTACAAATTTATCATGGCGTCGTCTAAAAAACTGTGCTATGATAAATAATATTGAGGTATTATTATGATTCGCAGAGCAGAGTTAAAAGACATTCCGGCATTGATGGATATATACAACGATGCCATTTTACATACAACAGCAACATTTGATACGGAAATCAAGGATTACGAAGACCGTCTGGCGTGGTTTCAGGCGCACACAGGACAGTATGTGATCTTTGTATATGAAGAGGCAGGAACAGTCGCGGGTTATGCCTCTCTTTCGCGTTACAGGGAAAGAAAGGCTTTTGACCCTGCAGTTGAGATTTCTATTTATATTCATGCGGGTTATCGAGGGCGTGGCATTGGCTGCAGTCTCATGGAGAGAACATTGCAATATGCCAAAGAGTGTCCGCAGATTGGAACGGTCGTTTCATTGATCACCAGTGAAAACGAAGTCAGTATCCGTCTGCATGAGCGCTTTGGGTTTTCTTACTGTGGTCAGATCAGACAGGCAGGCGTTAAGTTTGGAAAAAAAATGGGCTTAAACGCATATCAAATCGTTTATGACAGAGAAATTGAATAGAAAGATTCCCGGAAAAATGTAATGTGCAAAAATCTGGCATGATACATGGCAGTATCCCGGGAAATTGAGGAAAATGCCATGATAAGATATTTTAAGACGGATAACCAGCGGATCCAGGAGGAGGAGAAGATTGGGGACGGCGTATGGGTGCAGATGCTCCAGCCGACGCATCAGGAATGTGCCGAGATTGCAGAAGTATTAAATGTAGATATCGAAGATATTCAGGCCGCACTCGATGAGGAGGAGAGCTCCCGTATTGAGCTTCAGGATGGATATACCCTGATTTTAGTTGATATCCCAACCGTTGAGATACGTCACGAGAAACAGAGTTACACGACAATCCCGCTTGGTATTATTTTGACGCAGGATGTGATCGTGACTGTCTGTACAGATGATACACCGGTATTGCAGAACTTTGTAAACAACCGTGTGAAGGAGTTCAGCACGAAGAAAAAAATGCGTTTTGTGTATCAGATCTTGTTCCGCACAGCGACAAATTATCAGATGAATCTGCGTGTCATCGACAAAAAGAGAACGGAGATTGAGGAGCGGATCGGCAAACATACAGAGGATATCGATCTGATCGACCTTCACGAATTAGAGTCCACACTGGTTTACTTTGCAACATCCCTGCGTGCCAACGGTGTTGTATTAGACCGCCTGACCAGATATAAACGTTTAGAGCAGTACCCGGAGGATAAGGAACTGCTCGGTGATGTCATTGTCGAGAACAGGCAGGCAATCGAAATGACATCCATCTATCGTGATATCATCAATGGTACCAGAGAGCTGATGTCATCTGTCATTGACAACCGGCTGAACAACGTCATGAAATACCTGACATCCATTACGATCGTCATGGCGATTCCGACCGTTATTTCCGGTATCTATGGAATGAATGTCAATGAAAAATGGATGCCATTTGCAAATACGCCACACGGATTTCTGATCATCTGTGTTCTGACACTGCTGATCTGCATTGTGACGATGTTTGTGCTACGGAAGAAGAAGATGCTGTAAAATGTTTCTGAATAACATATACTGATTATTAGAAAAATAACAAGATAAAAGGAGTTCTGCATCAGCAATTTTTGTTGATGTAGAACTCCTTTTTGCGAGAACATTATGTTAAGGAAAAAATCCATGTAGTCTTTATTTCCTTTCAAATCGTCCGCTTGCCCCGCAAGGCAGTACCAGCCCATTGGAGGACACCGGCAGACCAATTTCATCTGCAGTGACGGTTCCGTCGTATTTTTCTAATGCAGTTGCGATCATATAGCGCAGCACTGCAGGCTGAAGTCCGGTTGTGTAAGAATTTACAAGGAAAAACAGAGGCTTGTCGGTCAACAGCTGTGCGCAGAGTTTGATCAGCGGATAAACGGATTCTTCGATCTTCCAGATCTCACCTTTCGGTCCTCTGCCGTAGGAAGGAGGATCCATGATGATTGCATCATAGTGATTGCCACGGCGGATCTCACGTTCTACGAATTTTACACAGTCGTCTACGATCCAGCGGATCGGTGCATCTGAGAGACCGGAGGATGCAGCATTTTCTTTTGCCCAGGTAACCATTCCTTTTGAGGCATCCACGTGTGTGACAGAGGCTCCGGCAGCAGCGGCAGCAAGTGTCGCACCGCCAGTATAGGCGAACAGATTTAATACTTTGACCGGGCGTTTTGCAGAGCGTATTTTATCAGAGAACCAGTCCCAGTTTACTGCCTGTTCCGGAAACAGCCCGGTGTGTTTAAAACTGAAAGGTTTCAGCTGAAATGTCAGGGAACCGTAATGGATGCTCCACTGTTCCGGCAAATCGAAAAATTCCCATTCGCCACCGCCTTTTTTGCTGCGGTGATAGTGAGCATTCATATGCTTCCATCCTTTTTCTTTTTTCGGTGTGTCCCAGATGACCTGCGGATCCGGGCGCACAAGCGTATAATTGCCCCAGCGTTCTAATTTTTCACCGCAGGAACAGTCTATTACTTCATAATCTTTCCAGTTATTTGCAATCCACATAAAATAAATCCTTTCATAATCATTTGCTATTCAAAAAACAGTTTGTTATTTACGTTTCCAGGTTGATGGCATTAAAAGAATCATCATCGGAAACAGTTCAAGTCTTCCGGCAAGCATGTCAAACATCAGGACAAACTTGGAAAATGGAGAAAAAATTGAAAAATTCTGTGTCGGTCCGACGAGATTTAGACCGGGTCCGATATTATTTAACATTGTGACAACAGAAGTAAAATTCGTTGTAAAATCGAATTCATCCACACTGATCAGGAGCATAGATGTCAGCAGCAGTACAAAATAAACGACCAGAAATACGTTTGAGGAACGCAAGGTCTCGTGATCGACCGGATGTCCGTCCATACGGATTTTTTTCACCTGACGGGGATGAATGATCAGTGAGAGTTCCTTGCGGATCGTTTTTAATAAGATCAGAATACGGGAAACTTTTATGCCGCCACTTGTACTTCCTGCGCATGCACCGATAAACATCAGTGTGACCAGTAAAGTTTTAGAGAGAGCAGGCCAGAGATCAAAATCGGTGGTTGCATATCCGGTTGTTGTGATAATGGAACCAACCTGGAAAAAAGCATGACGCAGAGTTTCACCGAACGTGGAATAAAGTGACTGTATATTCCAGGTAATGATACCGACAGACACAGCGATAATTGCGAGATACCAGCGTACTTCTTCGATTTTGAAAAATTCTTTTATTTTTCCGGTAATGATATAAAAATATGCAGTGTAGTTGATACCGCTTAAAATCATAAACACGGTGATCGTAATCTGCATGGCAGGTGAGTAGCCGGCGATACTGTCATTTTTTATACCGAATCCACCGGTTCCAACGGTACCAAAAGTGGTTGTCAGCGAATCAAACAGAGGCATGCCAAGTGCACGCAGGATTACTGCTTCACAGACGGTAATAGCGATATAAATACCGTAAAGGATCTTTGCAGTATCCTTAACATGTGGAACCAGTTTGCTCACGGAAGGTCCGGGGCTCTCTGCCTTCATGAGGTTCATTGTGGAACCACCCATCAGAGGGAGCACCGCCATGATAAAAACAAATACTCCCATGCCTCCAATCCAGTGCGTAAAACTTCGCCAGAAAAGGCTGGCTTTTGAGAGACTTTCTACATCTGGAAGAATACTTGAACCGGTTGTGGTAAAACCGGAAATAGTCTCAAAAAGTGCATCTACATAAAATGGGATATCTCCGGTGAGCACAAAAGGAATGGCACCAAAGATACTCATAATGATCCAGCTGAGTGCAACGGTAACAAATCCTTCCCGGGTGTAGAGGCTCGTGGAACGCGGTTTTTTATAAGTCAGAAGTACACCGAATATCAGACATGAAACTGCAACTGCCAGATAAGAGATAGAAGCAGTTTCCTGATACATAAGTCCGACCAGCCCCGGAAGAACCAAAAAGGCACTTTCAAATTTTAAAACACAGCCTAAAATATATAAAACGATCGAATAATTCATTGCCGCTTAGTCCTCCAGAATCTCTTTGATATCGGAAATGCGGTATCCGGAAAGCACGACTAGTACGGAGTCACCTGCCATCATGATATCCTGACCACTTGGGATAATGACTTTTCCATTGCGGTAGATACAGCAGATCAGTGTATTCTTGCGGAAATGCAGATCTGCAAGCGGGATTCCTGCGACGGCGGAGTCAGCTTTTATAATAAATTCCAGAGCTTCCGCTTTGCCGTTTGCCAGTTTGTAGAGAGTCTCTACATTGCTGTCCTTCGAATTATAAGTGGAACGTACATATTTTAATATATAATCCGAGGTAATGATACGTGGATAAATAATACTTCCAAGATTCAGTTCATTGATGACGGAATGGAAATTGATCCGGTTGATCTTTGTTACAGTCTTGGCATTTGAAACATCATTTGCGTAAAGAGAGAGAAGAATGTTCTCTTCATCTAATCCTGTCAGGGCAGCAAAACCCTGTGCATGTTCTAATCCTTCCTGAAGAAGGAGATTCTGATCTGTTGCATCTCCACAGATGATCGTAGCGTGTGGCAGCAGTTCACTTAATACATCGCATCGCTCACGGTTCACCTCAATGATCGTCACACGGATGCCGGAAGCAAGCAGACTTTTGGCAAGATAAAAGGATACTTTTCCGCCACCGGCAAGAATTGCATTCCCGACGCGGTTCTTTACGATGCCGATTTTACGGAAAAAGTCAATCGCATTGCGGCGCTCCGACGCGATTGCAACCACGTCGTTTTCCTGAAATTCAAAATCACCGTTTGGAATAATAACCTGATCTCCCCGGACAACGGTACAGACTAAGACATTGCTATGTAAGGTCTGATGCAGGTTAAATAATTTTAAGGCGATCAGAGGAGAACCTTTGCCAACTTTAAAATGAAGCAGTTCTACATGTCCTTTTGCAAAGGTGTCTACGCGGATTGCGGATGGAAATTGGAAAATACGTGCAATCTCATTGGCAGCGGCAAGCTCCGGGTTGATGATCATTGCCAGTCCGAATTCCTTTTTTAAAAATTCTATTTCCTTATTATATATCGGATTGCGCACACGGGCGATCGTCTGGCAGTGACCTGTTTTTCTGGCGATGACACAGCAGAGAAGATTCTTCTCATCATCACCGGTTACGGCAATCAAAAGGTCGGCAGTTGTGATGCCTGCGTCAATCAGTGTCTGATGGTTAATTCCGTTGCCTACGATACCCATGGCATCGAGATTGTTTGTGATGGCGGAAACCTTTTCCGGTTTTTCGTCGATCACTATGATATCGTGATCTTCGCTGCCAAGTTGTTCTACGAGCGTGTAGCCCACTTTGCCACAGCCTACGATAATGATTTTCATGATATGGTAACTCCTCAAATGATAATATTCTGATTTGGATGTTCTTTCATCCGCAGTGTCAGACCAGAAAATCAGAGATTTCCTGGTCTGACGGGCATCTACGTTCCACTTCGGTCCGTGCTAAACAGGTGCCACCGGCACCTAGCACCGCCCTATCAAATGAGCAAAAAACAAAAAAGTGCCTGCAAGCAGTCATTTTTTGTTTTTAACTCATTTGGCACTGTTCGTTACTTACGCACATTATATCATATACACGCAGAAAAGCCACAAAAATTAAAAAAATACTTGCATTTCCTAAACATATCGTGTATACTAAGCATTGCTGTGACATTGATAGCGTAGAAGCGTGAGGTTGCTGCCAATATGGCAGGTTTTCCGTGGAGCGAATGTCAAGTTAGGAAACTGGCGACAAGTCACTGTATACGAGTAACATCTACAAAGTAGAAACAACGTGCGGGCAGACCGGAAGGCTGTCAGAAGAACTCCTAGCATTCGATGGTGCGAAGAAGTTCCTTTTTATGAGTAAAAGCTCATGATACGCACGGGAATGTGTGCAGTCACCGCTTGTCGTACCAAAGCGAGTTTATCGCTTGCAAAAGTGCGAAAAGGAGGCGACTTTTTTTATGGCAAGTCAAGTAATGAGAATCACATTAAAAGCTTATGATCACGAATTAGTAGATTCATCAGCAAAAAAAATCATCGAGACTGTAAAGAAGAACGGATCACAGGTGAGCGGACCGGTACCTCTTCCTACTAAGAAGGAAGTAGTTACTATCTTAAGAGCTACTCACAAATATAAGGATTCCCGTGAACAGTTCGAGCAGAGAACTCATAAAAGACTGATCGATATCGTAACACCAACTCAGAAAACAGTTGATGCTTTATCTCGTTTAGAGATGCCGGCTGGTGTATACATCGATATCAAAATGAAGAACAAATAATTCTTCAAAACAAATTAGTTAATATCCTGAAGGGTTTTATATAGAAGCAAAGAATGTTCGGCATCAGCCTCCATTCTATGTGGTTTTCCACATCCACTTATATGGACTTT
This sequence comes from Roseburia sp., assembly GCA_003483745.1. Taxonomy (GTDB): domain Bacteria; phylum Bacillota; class Clostridia; order Lachnospirales; family Lachnospiraceae; genus Roseburia. Next base: position 21,634 of record DMYD01000045.1, read on the forward strand.
CTAGGATGAACGGTTCCGCTACCCCACATCGATGGGCATGAAGCGTTCCGCTGTAGAGTAAACAGGAGGTAAAAGAATGAAGAAAGCGATTTTAGCAACAAAAGTCGGAATGACTCAAATCTTCAACGCAGACGGCGTATTAGTGCCGGTTACTGTATTGGAAGCTGGTCCTTGCTCCGTAACACAGATCAAAACTGTAGAGAACGACGGATACAGCGCAGTTCAGGTTGCATTTGCAGACAAGAAAGAAAAAGTTGTCAGCAAAGATGCAAATGGTAAGAAAGAAATCAGAAACAGACATGGCGTAAACAAAGCTCAGATGGGACACTTTGCAAAAGCTGGTGTATCCGGAAAGAGATATGTCAGAGAATTCAAATTTGAGAACGCAGACGAGTACAAACTTGGAGATGTTATCAAAGCTGACATCTTTGCAGAGGGCGACAAGATCGACGCTACTGCAATTTCTAAAGGTAAAGGTTTCCAGGGCGCTATCAAGAGATTAGGACAGCATAGAGGTCCTATGGCTCATGGTTCTAAATTCCATCGTCATCAGGGTTCTAACGGTGCATGTTCTTCACCAAGCCGTGTATTTAAGGGAAAAGGAATGCCTGGACATATGGGAAGCGTAAAAGTTACAACACAGAATCTTGAAGTTGTAAGAGTTGACGCTGAGAACAACCTGCTCTTAGTAAAAGGTGCTGTACCAGGCGCTAAGAAATGCATGGTAACAATCAAAGAAACTGTAAAAGCAGGTAAATAGTGCTTAGATAGGAAAGGAGGAAACAACAATGGCTAACGTAGCTGTTTATAATATGGAAGGCAAAGAAGTAGGAAGCCTGGAGTTAAACGATGCTGTTTTCGGAGTAGAAGTTAACGAGCATCTTGTACACATGGCAGTACTTCAGCAGCTTGCAAATAACCGTCAGGGAACTCAGAAAGCAAAAACACGTTCTGAAGTTCGCGGTGGTGGTAGAAAACCATGGAGACAGAAAGGAACCGGTCATGCAAGACAGGGTTCAACAAGAGCTCCACAGTGGACTCATGGTGGAGTTGTATTTGCTCCGGTACCAAGAGACTACTCTTTCAAATTAAACAAAAAAGAGAAGAGAGCAGCATTAAAATCTGTACTCACATCCAGAGTAAATGAGAGTAAGTTCATCGTTGTTGATGAGTTAAAACTTGACTCCATCAAAACAAAGAACTTCGTTCAGGTTCTGAACAACTTGAAAGTTGAGAAAGCATTAGTTGTATTAAACGATATGGATACAAACGTGATCAAATCTGCAAGCAATGTTCCAACTGTTAAAACTGCTCAGACAAACGAGTTAAACGTATTTGATGTATTAAAATATGACACAGTTGTTGTAACAAAAGACGCTGTTAAGGCTATCGAGGAGGTGTATGCATAATGGCAAACGTACAGTATTATGATGTAATCCTCAAACCGGTTATCACCGAGAAATCCATGGCAGCTATGGCTGAGAAGAAATATACTTTCTTAGTTCATCCAGAAGCAAATAAGACCATGATTAAAGAAGCAGTTGAGAAAATGTTCGAAGGCGCAAAAGTTGCCAGCGTTAATACCATGAACATGGATGGAAAAAATAAAAGACGTGGAATGGTTTACGGAAAAACTGCTAAGACAAAGAAAGCTATCGTACAGTTAACAGAAGACAGCAAAGACATCGAGATCTTCGCTGGTCTGTAAGATAAAACATCAGATAGCAACACTAAGCGCCGCGATGCGCGATAACAAACATCGAAAGGAGAACAACAATGGGAATTAAGACATATAACCCATATACACCTTCCAGAAGAAATATGACTGGCTCTGATTTCTCCGAGATCACAAAAACAACTCCGGAAAAATCTCTGGTAACTTCTTTAAAGAAGAATGCTGGTCGTAACAATCAGGGTAAAATCACTGTAAGACACCATGGCGGTGGAAACAGAAGAAAATACAGAGTTATCGATTTCAAGAGAAACGGTAAAGACGGAATCCCGGCTAAAGTAGTCGGAATCGAGTACGATCCGAACAGAACAGCTAACATCGCTTTGATCTGCTATGCGGATGGCGAGAAAGCTTATATCCTTGCTCCACAGGGATTAACAGACGGAATGACTGTTATGAGTGGTGCAACAGCAGAAGTTCGTGTTGGTAACTGCTTACCACTTGAGAATATCCCAGTCGGTACTCAGGTACACAACATTGAGTTATATCCGGGCAAGGGTGGACAGTTAGTTCGTTCCGCTGGTATGAGCGCTCAGTTAATGGCAAAAGAAGGAAAATATGCAACACTTCGTCTTCCTTCAGGCGAGATGCGTATGGTACCTTTAAAATGCCGCGCAACAATCGGTGTAATCGGAAACGGTGATCACAACCTGGTTAACATCGGTAAAGCAGGACGTAAACGTCACATGGGTGTTCGCCCGACAGTTCGTGGTTCTGTTATGAACCCGAATGACCATCCACACGGAGGTGGTGAAGGACGTGCTCCGATCGGACGTCCAGGCCCATGTACTCCTTGGGGTAAACCTGCTCTTGGTCTTAAGACTAGAAAGAAGAACAAATCTTCTAATAAGCTGATCGTAAGACGTAGAGACGGAAAAGCCTTAAAATAATAAGCTGGGGCTTATTATTTTAAGGCTTGGAAGAAGCAGAAAGCGCTTCTTCCGGTTCGTGGCAATGACTGATAAAAACAGATATGTTTTTTGAAATTGCAACGGTGACTGGATGAGGAGCAGAAGCGGCTTCTTCCGGTCTTTGAAAAAAATATAAAAAATTGAAAAACCGGGAGAAGTTTTGCTTGCTTCTTCCGGTAATCTCTGATATAATAAACAAGATGTTCGGAGTCCGAGGAAACACACGGCAGTGTGTAAAGGGGACTGACAAAATAGGAGGTAAATTATGGCTCGTTCATTAAAAAAAGGACCATTCGCTGATGCCAGCCTACTGAAAAAAGTAGATGCTATGAACGCATCTGGCGACAAATCTGTTATTAAGACATGGTCACGTCGTTCTACAATCTTCCCTCAGTTCGTTGGTCATACCATCGCTGTTCATGACGGAAGAAAGCATGTACCTGTATATGTAACAGAGGATATGGTTGGACATAAACTTGGTGAGTTCGTTGCAACAAGAACTTACAGAGGACATGGAAAAGACGAAAAGAAATCAGGCGTTAGATAAGATATTTTGAAAGGAGGTTTCATCCATGGCTAAGGGACATAGAAGTCAGATTAAAAGAGAGAGAAATGAAGTAAAAGATACCAGACCTTCCGCTAAGTTATCTTACGCAAGAGTGTCTGTTCAGAAAGCTTGTTTCGTATTAGATGCAATCCGTGGAAAGGATGTTCAGACAGCATTAGCTATCGTAACATACAATCCAAGATATGCTTCAAGCTTAGTAAAGAAATTATTAGAGTCAGCAATTGCAAACGCTGAGAACAACAATGGAATGAAAGCAGAAAACCTTTATGTTGCAGAGTGCTACGCAAATAAAGGACCGACAATGAAGAGAATCAGACCGAGAGCACAGGGTAGAGCTTACAGAATCGAGAAGAGAATGAGCCACATCACAATCGTGCTTGACGAGAAATAAGGAGGTCAAATATGGGACAGAAAGTTAATCCACATGGCTTAAGAGTCGGTGTTATCAAAGACTGGGACTCTAAATGGTATGCGGAAGCAGATTTTGCAGATTTCTTAGTAGAAGATTACAATATCAGAACATATCTGAAAAAGAAATTATATGCAGCAGGTGTTTCTAAGATCGAGATCGAAAGAGCATCTGACCGTGTGAAAGTTATCATCTACACAGCTAAACCAGGTGTAGTAATCGGAAAAGGCGGAGCTGAGATCGAGAAGATCAAAGGCGAAGTTCAGAAGTTCACAGATAAGAAATTAGTTGTTGATATTAAAGAAGTTAAAAGACCGGATCGTGATGCTCAGTTAGTAGCTGAGAACATTGCATTACAGTTAGAGAACCGTGTTTCTTTCCGTAGAGCAATGAAATCCTGCATGGGAAGAACCATGAAATCAGGAGCAAAGGGAATCAAAACATCCTGTTCCGGACGTCTTGGCGGTGCTGATATGGCTCGTACAGAGTTCTATTCAGAGGGAACTATTCCGCTTCAGACATTAAGAGCTGATATTGATTATGGATTCGCTGAGGCAGATACAACCTACGGTAAAGTTGGTGTTAAGGTTTGGATCTACAAAGGCGAGGTACTTCCGACAAGAGCTAATAAGGAAGGAGGAGTACAGTAATGTTAATGCCAAAGAGAGTAAAACATCGTAAACAGTTCCGTGGTTCTATGAGCGGAAAGGCTACAAGAGGTAATACAATCACTTATGGTGAGTATGGTATTATTTCAACTGAGCCATGCTGGATCAAAGCAAATCAGATCGAGGCAGCCCGTGTTGCGATGACAAGATATATCAAACGTGGTGGTAAAGTTTGGATCAAAATTTTCCCAGAGAAACCAATTACTCATAAACCTATGGGTGTTCGTATGGGTAAAGGAAAGGGTGCTCCAGAGTACTGGGTAGCCGTTGTGAAACCAGGTCGTGTATTATTTGAAATCTCCGGTGTTCCGGAAGACGTTGCGAAAGAAGCGTTACGTCTTGCTACACACAAATTACCTTGCAAATGTAAAGTAGTTTCACGTGCAGATTTAGAAGGCGGTGTATCAAATGAAAACTAGTAAATATTTAGAAGAATTAAAAGGCCAGTCTGTAACAGACTTAAATGCGCAGTTAGTAGAAGCTAAAAAAGAACTTTTCAATTTGAGATTCCAGAACGCAACGAATCAGCTGGACAACACAAGCAGAATCAAAGAAGTAAGAAAGAATATTGCAAGAATTCAGACAATCATTACTGAGAAAGAAAAAGTTGCGCAGTAGGATTCCAGAAAGGAGATTAATCGGTCGTGGAAGAAAGAAATCTTAGAAAAACACGTGTTGGTATTGTTGTAAGCGACAAGATGGACAAAACAATCACTGTTGCAATTCAGGATAACGTAAGACATCCTCTTTACAACAAGATCGTTAAGAAAACATACAAATTAAAAGCTCATGACGAGAATAACGAATGTAAGATCGGTGATAAAGTAAAAGTTATGGAGACAAGACCATTATCGAAAGATAAGAGATGGAGACTTGTAGAAATCATGGAAAGAGCAAAATAATTAAAGGAGGCTACAAGCATGGTACAACAGGAAAGTAGACTTAAGGTAGCCGATAACACAGGAGCAAGAGAGTTACTCGTTATTCGTGTTATGGGTGGATCTACTAGAAGATATGCGAATATTGGTGATGTAGTAGTTGCTACGGTCAAAGAGGCAACACCAGGCGGTGTTGTTAAAAAAGGTGATGTCGTAAAAGCTGTAGTTGTTCGTTCAGTAAAAGGTGCACGTCGTAAAGACGGTTCTTATATCAAATTTGATGAAAACGCAGCAGTTATTATTAAAGATGACAAAACTCCAAGAGGAACACGTATTTTTGGACCAGTAGCAAGAGAGCTTCGTGAGAAACAGTTTATGAAAATTGTTTCCTTAGCTCCGGAAGTATTGTAGGAGGACCAGGATATGGCAACCATGAAAATTAAAAAAGGCGATATGGTCAAAGTGATCGCTGGTAAAGATAAAGACAAAGAAGGCAAAGTTATTGCTGTAAATACAAAGAACAATACCGTTCTGGTAGAGGGTATCAACATGGTGACAAAGCATGCAAAACCAAGCATGGCTAATCAGCAGGGTGGTATCATCCATCAGGAAGGACCTGTTGATATTTCCAACGTAATGTATCTTCACAAAGGAACAGCTACCCGCGTAGGTTTCAAGATGGATGGAGATAAAAAAGTACGTTTCGCAAAGAAAACAGGCGAAGTTATCGATTAATTGAAGAGAGGAGGCAAAACAGTTGAGCAGACTTAAAGAACAGTACCAGAATGAGATCGTAGATGCTATGATCAAAAAATTTGGATATAAAAATATCATGGAAGTGCCGAAGCTCGATAAGATTGTTGTAAACATGGGCGTTGGCGAAGCAAAAGAGAACGCAAAATTATTAGAAGCTGCAATCAAAGATATGGAGACCATCACAGGTCAGAAAGCAGTTCCTACAAAAGCTAAAAATGCGATTGCAAACTTCAAAATCAGAGAAGGAATGGCAATCGGATGTAAGACAACACTGCGTGGCGAGAAGATGTACGAGTTTATGGATCGTTTAATCAACCTTGCATTACCGCGTGTACGTGACTTCAGAGGTGTTAACCCGAATGCATTTGACGGTCGTGGAAACTATGCCCTTGGTATTAAAGAGCAGTTAATCTTCCCGGAAATCGAGTATGATAAAGTTGATAAAGTTCGTGGTATGGATATCATTTTCGTTACCACTGCAAAAACAGACGAAGAAGCTCGTGAGTTATTGACATTGTTCAATATGCCGTTCGCCAAATAATAGGAGGGAATTTTAATGGCTAAAACATCTATGAAAGTAAAACAGCAGCGTAAACCAAAGTTCTCTACCAGAGCTTACACACGTTGCAAAATTTGTGGACGTCCACATTCTGTTTTAAGAAAATACGGAATCTGCAGAGTATGTTTCCGTGAATTAGCATACAAAGGCCAGATACCAGGCGTTAAAAAAGCAAGCTGGTAATCAGACGGCTGTGCCCATTATATGTGGCGCAGTAACTTAATAAAGGAGGAAATATACATCATGACAACAAGTGATCCAATCGCAGATATGCTTACAAGAATCCGTAATGCAAATACTGCTAAACATGATACAGTTGATGTTCCGGCATCTAAAATGAAAATCGCAATCGCAGATATTCTTGTAGATGAAGGATATATCGCAAAATATGATATCGTTGAAGATGGTAATTTCAAAACAATCCGCATCACATTAAAATATGGTGCAGATAAGAATGAGAAAATCATCACAGGACTTAAGAGAATCTCTAAACCAGGTCTTCGTGTATACGCAGGCAAGGATGAGCTTCCTAGAGTACTTGGCGGTTTAGGTATCGCAATCCTTTCTACCAACCAGGGTATCGTAACAGATAAAGAGGCTAGAAAGCTTCAGGTTGGCGGCGAAGTATTAGCATTCGTATGGTAAATTTTGCCCGCCATTGGACGGACAAAATTGAAAGAACCTTCGGTTCTTTCGGTATATTTTAAGCCTTTCATACAATGTTATTTAAAACTTTCATTTCTTCCGGGTTATTGCAACCTGGGAGAGAAGGTTCTTAAAGAATCAGGTAACTACGGCGCAAGCCGCAATTATACATTCACGATGACAGGTCAAGAATCTGTTGTCAAAAAAAATTTTAGGAGGTACGGGCATGTCACGTATAGGAAGAATGCCAATCGCAGTTCCGGCTGGTGTTACAGTGGATATTGCAGAAAATAATCATGTGACTGTAAAAGGTCCTAAGGGAACTCTGGAAAGAACCCTTCCATCTGAGATGGACATCAAATTAGAGGGTGACGAGATCATCGTTACAAGACCTAACGATTTGAAGAAAATGAAATCCTTACACGGATTGACAAGAACACTGATCAACAACATGGTTGTTGGTGTTACCAATGGATATACCAAGGAACTCGAGGTTAACGGTGTTGGTTACAGAGCTTCTAAAGCTGGTAAAGTGCTCACACTGAACTTAGGATATTCTCATCCGGTTGAGATGGAAGATCCTGAAGGACTTGAGTCCAAAGTTGATGGAAATAAAATCATTGTATCTGGTATCGATAAAGAAAAAGTTGGCCAATACGCAGCTGAAATCAGAGATAAGAGAAGACCTGAGCCTTACAAAGGAAAAGGTATCAAATATGCTGATGAAGTTATTAGACGTAAAGTTGGTAAGACTGGTAAGAAATAATTAAAGGAGTGACGAAAAATGGTTAGTAAGAAATCAAGAACAGCAGTTCGCGAAAACAAACATAGAAGAATGCGTCATCATCTTGCAGGTACAGCGATGAGACCACGTCTGGCTGTTTTCAGAAGTAATAATCATATGTACGCTCAGATTATTGACGATACAGTTGGAAATACACTTGTTTCTGCATCTACACTTGATAAGGATGTAAAAGCAGAGTTAGAGAAGACCAATAACGTCGAAGCAGCAGCTAAGCTTGGTACTGTTATTGCAAAGAAAGCTTTAGACAAGGGTATTTCAACGGTTGTCTTTGATAGAGGCGGCTTTATATATGCAGGTAAAGTAAAGGCATTAGCCGAAGCAGCAAGAGAAGCTGGTTTAGACTTTTAATAGGAGGAAACGCAAAACATGAAACGTGAAATCATTGATGCTAGTCAATTAGAATTAAACGAAAAAGTGGTATCAATTAAACGTGTAACAAAAGTTGTTAAAGGTGGACGTAACTTCCGTTTTACAGCTTTAGTTGTTGTCGGCGACGGCAATGGCCATGTTGGTGCTGGCTTAGGAAAAGCATCCGAGATTCCGGAAGCAATCCGTAAAGGAAAAGAAGATGCTATGAAGAAACTCATCACTGTAAAATTAGATGAGGTTGGCAGTGTTACACATGATGTTACCGGAAAACATACAGGTGCATCTGTATTATTAAAGAAATCTCCAGAAGGTACTGGTATCATCGCCGGTGGTCCTGCTCGTAACGTATGTGAGCTGGCTGGTATTAAAAATATCCGTACAAAATCTCTGGGATCTAACAACAAGCAGAATGTTGTTCTTGCAACAATCAATGCTTTAAGTCAGTTAAAATCCCCGGAAGAAGTTGCAAAACTTCGTGGAAAATCAGTTGAAGAGATTGTAGGTTAAGGAGGAGTTTTAAGATGGCAGATAAGAAATTAAAAGTAACACTTGTAAAATCTACAATCGGTGCTGTTCCGAAGAACAAAAAAACAATCGAAGCACTTGGACTGAATAAGTTATATAAAACTGTTGAGCTGCCGGATAACGCAGCAACAGCAGGTGCACTTCGTAAAGTAGCACCTTATGTAAAGGTAGAAGAGATCTAATAATAAGATAAGGAGGTGTCAGTAATGGACTTATCCAATTTACAGGCAGCAGCAGGTTCTGCACATAGCGATAATTTCAGAAGAGGACGTGGACACGGTTCAGGAAACGGTAAGACTGCTGGTAAGGGACACAAGGGACAGAAAGCTCGTTCCGGAGCTCCGAGACCAGGTTTTGAAGGTGGTCAGATGCCGTTATACAGAAGATTGCCAAAGAGAGGTTTCAAATGCAGAAACTCTAAGACAATCATCGGAATCAACCTTTCCGCCCTTGAGGCATTTGAGAACGATTCCGTTGTTTCAGTAGAGACATTAATCGAGGCTGGTATCGTTAAAAATCCTAGAGATGGAGTTAAGATTCTGGGTAATGGCGAACTTACTAAGAAACTCACCGTTCAGGCAAATGCATTCAGCGCAGCTGCAAAAGAAAAAATTGAGGCTCTTGGTGGAAAAGCAGAGGTGATCTAATGCTGGAAACACTCCGTAATGCATTCAAGATTAAAGATATTCGAAACAGAATTATTTTTACATTTCTCATGTTAGTTGTAATCAGGATCGGAAGCCAGCTTCCGATTCCTGGTGTTAACAATGAACTGTTTTCAAACTGGTTTGCAAGTCAGACCGCAGATGGAATGGGATTTTTTGATGCAATTACCGGTGGATCATTCTATAACATGTCAATCTTTGCATTGAACATTACACCGTATATTACTTCATCCATTATTATGCAGCTTCTCACTATCGCAATTCCAAAACTGGAAGAGATGCAGCGCGACGGAGAAGAAGGACGTAAAAAGATTGCAGAGATTACCAGATATCTTACCGTAGCTCTTGCTTTAATTGAAGCGATCGCAATGGCAATCAGCTTTAAGAGAGGTCAGATGTTACAGAGTGATGGTATTCTTACAATTATTATGATTATTTTCACATTAACTGCAGGATCAGCAGTATTAATGTGGATTGGTGAGCGTATTACAGAAAAAGGTGTTGGAAATGGTATTTCTATCGTACTTACCATTAACATCATCTCCCGTATTCCAAATGATATGGGTACACTGTATCAGCAGTTCATCACAGGAAAATCCATACCTAAGGGAATTCTTGCGGCAGTAATCATTATTGCAATCATTGTTGCAATGGTCGTATTTGTCGTATTCTTACAGGGCGGCGAGAGAAGAATCCCGGTTCAGTATTCCAAAAAGATTCAGGGAAGAAAACAGGTTGGCGGTCAGTCAACATATATCCCGTTAAAGGTTAATACCGGCGGTGTTATCCCGGTTATCTTTGCACAGTCTCTGTTGCAGACACCAGTTATCATTGCAAGTCTTCTTGGAAAAGGAAACGGAACTGGTATCGGAAGCAAAATCTTAAAAGGAATGTCCCAGTCAAACTGGTGCAATCCGAAAGAACCGATTTATTCTATCGGTTTGGTGGTATATATTATACTTATCATTGCTTTCGCTTACTTCTATACTTCAATTACATTCAATCCATTAGAGATTGCTAATAATATGAAGAAAGCCGGCGGATTTATTCCGGGTATCAGACCTGGTAAACCAACCAGTGATTATCTGAACCGGATGTTGAATTACATCGTATTTATAGGAGCAGTAGCACTTGCATTTATCGCATTTGTTCCGATTTTCTTTAACGGAGTATTCGGTGCAGATGTATCATTCGGTGGAACATCTATCATCATTATTGTAGGTGTTGTCATTGAGACATTAAAACAGATCGAATCACAGATGCGTGTTCGTTACTATAAAGGATTTTTAAATGATTAATCTGGCAGTGGATGTCAGATTGGCAAAGGAGCAACGCTGGGCTTTTTAAGTTCAGCGTTACTTTCCTATATAAGCAATATTTGTATGATGAAGGTATTTTTAAAATGGAGGCATGCGTGTGAAAAATAAGATTTTTCACACGCAAGATTAGTGCTTACGCACAAATCTTGAGATGCGTAAAAAGCAACGCAGGAAGGAAGAATTTTATGAAGATAATCATGTTAGGAGCTCCGGGAGCAGGAAAAGGAACACAGGCAAAACAGATTGCAGATAAATATCATATTCCGCATATCTCGACAGGAGATATTTTCCGGGCAAACATCAAAAATGGAACCGAGCTTGGAAACAAAGCAAAACAGTATATGGATCAGGGTTTATTAGTGCCGGATGAGCTGACCTGCGATCTTGTTATGGATAGAATTAAACAGGATGACTGTGAGAATGGATTTGTACTCGATGGTTTTCCAAGAACTATTCCACAGGCAGAAGCACTTACAGCTGCACTTGAGAAGATCAATGAAAAAATGGACTATGCGATTGATGTAGATGTACCGGATGAGAACATCGTAAACCGTATGAGCGGAAGACGTGCATGTTTAAACTGTGGTGCGACATACCACATTGTTTCCATTCCAACAAAGGTAGAGGGAATCTGTGACAGATGCGGACAGCCGGTTGTCTTAAGAGATGACGACAAACCGGAGACCGTTCAGAAGAGACTTACTGTATATCATGAGCAGACCCAGCCATTGATCGATTATTACAAAAAACAGAGTATCTTAAAAACAGTTGACGGTACGCAGCCGATGGAAAAGGTATTTGCAGATATCGTTGCGATTTTAGGCGAGTAGAGGAACCGGAGTAATGGCTGTAACAATAAAATCTTCCCAGGAAATAGAACTGATGCGCCAGGCAGGAAAGATTCTTGCAAAGGTGCATGAGGGATTAAAAAAAGAATTGAAACCCGGAATGTCAACACTTGATATTGACAGGATCGGGGAGGAAATGATTCGGAGTTTTGGATGCGAACCATCTTTTAAGAATTATCAGGGATATCCGGCATCCGTCTGTGTCTCCATCAATGAAGAAGTTGTACACGGAATTCCGCGCAAAGACAGAATCATTGAAGAGGGAGATATTGTGAGTCTTGATACCGGTGTGATTTATAAAGGGTATCAGTCAGATGCTGCAAGAACACATGGTGTAGGTGAGATCACTGAGGATGCAAGACTTCTGATCGAACGTACCAGACAGAGCTTTTTTGAGGGAATGAAATATGCGGTTGCAGGAAATCATCTGCATGATATTTCAGGTGCGATCGGTGACTATGCTGAAAGTTTTGGCTATGGTGTGGTACGTGATTTGTGTGGACATGGAATCGGTACACATATGCATGAGGATCCGGAAATCCCGAATTACCGGAAATTCCGCAGAGGCATTAAGTTGAAAGCAGGTATGACATTAGCGGTGGAACCGATGATAAATCTGGGAACAGAAAGAGTCGTATGGATGGATGATGACTGGACGGTCGTGACAGAGGATATGGATCTGTCAGCTCATTATGAAAATACCATACTGATCCGGGAGGGAAAACCGGAAATATTATCACTTACGGATTCTGAGATCGCCGAGGGAATCTGGAGTAATGATCCAATTCTGTAAAGCATATAGAAAAGAGCCGGAGGATATTTCAGAAATGGAATTTGCAAAATCCAAGTCGGGACACGACAAAAATCAGATTTATCTTATCAAAGAAAAAGATGAAAAATTTGTATATCTGGTAAATGGAACAAGTCATACTTTGGATATGCCTAAGAAAAAAAATGTAAAGCATATTCAGATTATCAAACATCTACCGATAGAAGTTACGGAGATTTTGAAAGAAACATTATCAGATCTTACAATAAAAAGAGCAATCAAACAGTACTGCCGTATGAATGCTGGCAGACAGGAATCATAAAACAGGAGGATTTATTTAATGTCAAAAGCAGACGTAATTGAAGTAGAAGGAACCGTTGTTGAAAAACTCCCGAACGCTTTTTTTAAAGTGGAGTTAGAGAATGGACATCAGATTTTAGCAACCATCAGCGGAAAACTTCGCATGAACTTTATTCGTATTTTACCGGGTGATAAAGTTACTATCGAAATGTCTCCGTATGATCTGACTAAGGGAAGAATCATCTGGAGAGACAAATAAGGTTTTATCAAAAATCTTATTCAAAAAAATAGTTGACTTCTAAACAGTGTCCGTGCTATAATGCTAAACGGACACTTTTGGATAGTGCCTTTTTGTGCGTGCACATTTTGGTGCAACAGTACAGAAAAGAGCCTTGTTAAGAAAGGAGGATTTGCTGTGAAGGTAAGATCATCAGTTAAACCTATTTGCGAAAAATGCAAAGTCATCAAAAGAAAAGGAAGCATCAGAATTATCTGTGAGAATCCGAAACACAAACAGAGACAGGGCTGATTTGGTTCTTGTCTTATTTGTGCAAATGGGGTAATATGCGCATTTTTAATGAGCTGTAACCCGCCAAATTATGTGCGGCTGCAGTGGAACGCCTGGTAGGGTTGTTCACACTGTTATCATAATCAAACAGCCGGGATAGCTGCTTTTTTATGTCTACATACCGAGGACATGAAAGAGACATATCCAAATAAGAAGAAAGACAGATGGGACACACATTTCAGGCCGGTGACAACGGAGCTGTCTCTGATGATTTCGGAAATAAAGTCACGATGTCAAGTGATTTGAAAATGAAACAATATAACAGGTGCAAAATGCATCGGATGAATTAATGGAGGTTAAAAAGCACATGGCTCGTATTGCAGGTGTAGATTTACCAAGAGAAAAACGCATCGAGATCGGTTTGACATACATCTACGGAATTGGTAGAACAAGCTCTAGCCGTATCCTTGCAGCAGCAAACGTAAATCCTGATACTCGTGTCAGAGATTTAACAGACGATGAAGTAAAGAGAATCAGCGCAGTAATCGATGAGACTCAGTTAGTAGAAGGTGATTTAAGAAGAGAGATCGCTTTCAACATCAAGAGACTTCAGGAGATCGGATGCTATCGTGGAATCCGTCACAGAAAAGGTCTTCCGGTTCGTGGACAGAAGACAAAGACCAACGCAAGAACTCGTAAGGGTCCGAAGAGAACTGTTGCTAATAAAAAGAAATAAGATAGTTTAAAAGTCAGTTCTCTTTGCGTACTGTAGCAAACAAGAAGAAATAAAGTTTCTTAAGGTACGCATTGCGTGAAGAAATCATTCGTATCAGTCGATATTTTATATTTTAGAGAAAGTAGGTTAGTTTAGATATGGCTAAAGTTACAAAAAAAGTGACAAAAAAGCGTGTAAAGAAAAACGTTGAACGCGGACAGGCACATATTCAGTCATCTTTTAACAATACAATCGTAACTATCACAGATGCTGAGGGTAATGCTTTATCATGGGCAAGTGCCGGTGGTCTTGGATTTAGAGGTTCAAAGAAATCTACTCCATATGCTGCACAGATGGCAGCTGAGACAGCTACAAAAGCAGCTTTAATCCACGGATTAAAGACCGTAGATGTTATGGTTAAGGGACCGGGTTCAGGAAGAGAAGCAGCGATCCGTGCACTTTCTGCATGTGGTCTTGAGGTTACCAGCATCAAAGACGTAACTCCAGTACCTCACAATGGATGTCGTCCACCAAAACGCAGAAGAGTTTAATTAGGAGGGAAAGACAAAGATGGCAGTAAATAAAGTTCCTGTTCTGAAAAGATGTAGATCACTTGGTTTAGAGCCAAGTTACCTTGGATATGATAAAAAATCCAACAGAGAGTTAAAAAGAGCAAACAAGAAAGTTTCCGAGTACGGACTTCAGTTAAGAGAAAAACAGAAAGCAAAATTCATCTATGGTGTTCTGGAAAAACCTTTCCACAACTACTATGAGAAAGCTGATAAAATGAAGGGCATGACTGGTACAAACTTAATGACCATGTTAGAGTCCAGATTAGATAACGTTGTATTCCGTATGGGATTCGCTAGAACAAGAAAAGAAGCAAGACAGATTGTTGATCACAAGTTCGTTTTAGTAAATGGCAAACAGGTTAACATTCCTTCTTACTTAGTAAAAGCTGGCGATGTTATCGAGATCAAAGAGAAAAACAAAGGTCTTCAGAGAATGAAAGACATCGTTGAAGTTACCGGCGGAAGATTAGTTCCGGAGTGGTTAGATGTTGACGCTGAGAAATTACAGGGAACTGTAAAAGAATTACCTTCCAGAGAGCAGATCGACGTTCCTGTTGATGAGATGCTTATCGTCGAGTTATATTCTAAGTAATAGTTAAGCAAATTACCCGAGAAGGAGGGACTTTGTAGTGTTCGATTTTCAAAAACCAAAAATTGAAATCGCAGAAATTTCAGAAGACAAGAAGTACGGAAAGTTTGTTGTAGAACCTTTGGAAAGAGGCTATGGTACGACACTTGGTAATTCTTTAAGAAGAATCATGCTTTCTTCTTTACCGGGTGCAGCTGTCAGCCAGGTTAAGATCGACGGTGTTTTACATGAATTCAGTTCCATTCCTGGCGTTAAGGAAGACGTAACTGAGATTATTATGAATATCAAAAATCTTGCCATCAGAAATAACAGCTCTACAAATGAACCTAAAGTTGCTTACATTGAATTCGAGGGCGAAGGTGTAGTCACAGCAGCAGATATCCAGGTTGATTCTGATATTCAGATTTTAAATCCGGATCTGGTAATTGCCAATTTAAATGGCGGACCTGACTGCAAGCTTTACATGGAACTTACCATTACTAATGGCAGAGGCTATGTAAGTGCAGACAAGAATAAGACAGAGGATATTCCGATCGGCGTTATTGCCATCGACTCTATCTATACACCGGTAGAAAGAGTAAATCTTTTGATTGAAAATACCCGTGTTGGTCAGATTACAGACTATGATAAGCTTACTTTGGACGTTTATACAAACGGTACCTTAGAGCCAGATGAGGCAGTCAGCTTAGCTGCTAAGGTTTTAAGTGAGCATTTAAGCCTTTTCATCGATCTTTCCGAAGCTGCTCAGCAGGCTGATGTCATGATCGAGAAAGAGGATAATGCAAAAGAGAAAGTTCTTGAGATGAATATCGATGAACTTGAACTTTCCGTTCGTTCTTATAACTGTTTGAAGAGAGCCGGCATTAATACAGTCGAAGAACTGACAAACAGAACACCGGAAGATATGATGAAGGTTCGTAACTTAGGACGTAAATCATTAGAGGAAGTTCTTGCTAAATTAAAAGAGTTAGGACTTCAGTTAAATCAGGGAGAGGAGTAAAGCGAGCGCTTTACCTTCCCCGATACAGGCAGAAACAGTAAGACCATGTGGCATGGAGTATGTCTGGTGTGCAGAGTGTATGCATTCGTTGCTCTGATATGCCTGACGAGGAAATGCGTCAGAGACAGTCAGAGGGATGAGGCAGACGAGATTCTGACATACGGATCATGAGTGGCACTTGGAATGGCACTGTGCGGTATCACGGAGCCACTCCGAAACAAGAATATGGCGTCCGGTAAGTAAGTCCAAAGCGCGTGGCCGGATGTTCCACAAAATGGAGGATATTAAAAATGGCAAAGTATCGTAAATTAAGCAGAACCTCTAGCCAGAGAAAAGCTTTATTAAGAGGTCAGGTAACAGCATTATTAAACAATGGTAAGATCGTTACCACAGAAGCAAAGGCAAAAGAAGTTCGCAAAATCGCTGAGGGAATCATTGCTTTAGCAGTAAAAGAGAAAGATAACTACGAAGAAGTTACTGTAAAAGCAAAAGTTGCCCGCAAAGATAAAGACGGTAAGAGAGTAAAAGAAGTTGTAGACGGTAAGAAAGTTACTGTATACGATGAAGTTGAGAAGACTATCAAGAAAGATAAACCATCTCGTCTTCATGCTCGTAGAGAGATGTTAAAAGTTCTCTACACCGTAAAAGAAGTTCCGACTGAAGCTGCTGGAAGAAAGAAAAACACTAAAGAAGTTGATCTTGTTGCAAAATTATTTGATGAGATCGCTCCGAAATATGCAGACCGTAACGGTGGTTACACAAGAATCGTAAAGATTGGTCAGCGTAAAGGTGATGGCGCTTTAGAGGTATTACTTGAGTTAGTATAATCACTATCCAAAATATGAGAACGTGAAGAAAGTCAGTTCAGGCTGCAGATGATGCAGACTGGACTGGCTTTTTTGTGTGAGGCATGTGGATTTGTATATCAAATGGTGGTTTTCAGTTTTTTGAGTGGAAAATTGCACCAAGCCGAGGCTGTTTTGTGCCGTTGTACGAAAATAAGAAAATCTAAGTCTGCCTGATTTGAAGTTTCTCAGAGTGACGTGAACGGCAACAACGAGTCATCCGTGACTCGATGCTGCCTTGTTCTGCCATCCATGGCAGAACATCACTGTAAATTGACAGGCAAACTAAGATTTTCTAATTTTTTCCCAAAGTTACAAAACGAGTCTCGGCTTGGTGCAATTTTCCAATTGATAAGTTGTGAACCACCTTTTGATATCCAAATCTATATAAGAAAAATATGGAGGAGACCAGCTATGAAAAAATGGTATGACGAAGAATATGAATTTGAAATAGAAGTTACCGGATTTTTACGAGGGGATCACACAGAACATTACTGCAGAAACGGAGAAGAGATTGGAGATAAATACACCTGTACTTATGGATGTCCGGTCAATAAAGATGGTCAGGGAATCTGCTCAAAAACAATGATGATGCTTTATCCTCTTATGGAGGCGGTCAGAAGTGGTGGTGATCTTGAGAATCTTGGAGGAAGCAGCAGATATGTAAAAGATATTGTGTGTCCAGACGGATGTGTGATGTTCCGGCTGACGGCAACACCGTTAGGAAATGAAAATTTTCATAAGGGTGGTTTCTGGAAGGAGCAGTAGTGTAATGGCATCTATGTTGAACGGTTATTGGTAAAGCCGGTAAGAGCGGCGATTTCCTATATGCCGGAGGCTTTGTATGAATTGCCGTATGAGGGAGCATGCCACTAGGCATGCTCCTCCTGCTCTTTCGCCAACGGCAGTGTAAAGATAAATTCCGTGCCAACGCCTTCCGTGCTGATACAGTTGATATTTTCTCCATGCGCCTGGATGATCTCCTTTACAATGGAAAGTCCAAGTCCGGTACCTTTCTTGTCTTTTCCGCGTGAGAGATCTGTCTTGTAAAAACGATCCCAGATCTTTTTGATGCTGTCTTTTGGGATGCCGATTCCGGTGTCTTTGACGGAGACGAAAACCTTTTCATTTTTTTCGGTTGTCTCAATCGTGATCGCCGAGTTGGCATGGCTGAATTTGAGCGCGTTGTCAATCAGGTTATAAAGTACCTGCTGGATTTTGCTGAAATCAGCAGAGACAAACAGTGTTTCACCGCTTAAGATCAGATTGAAACTAATGTGTTTTTCCATACAGGTTCCCTCAAAGGTCTGGACAGTCGTGCGGATCGTATGGTTAATATCGAAGTTTGTGATATCGAGCATGACACCGTGTGAGCCAAATTTGTTTAATTCCAGAAGACTCTTGGTCAGTTTGTTTAAGCGTTCTGTCTCAAACAGGATGATATTTAAATATTTATCCTGCATTTCCACAGGAATCGTTCCATCAAGCATTGCCTCTACATAACCTTTGATCGAGGTCAGCGGAGAACGGAAATCGTGTGAGACATTTGACACAAATTTTCGCTGATCATCTTCAAGCGTGTTCAGCTCATTTGCCATATAGTTGAGGGAGGCAGCAAGATAACCAATCTCATCGTTAGAATGGACATCAATCTTAGCCTCAAAATTTCCTGATGCATATTCATTGGCACCCTGGGCAATTTTACGGATTGGGATGTAGACGATCCAGGTAAAAAGCGCTAAAACAACAAATGCTGCCAGAAATAAAAGGGCAAATGTCTGGTAGGAAAGATTTGTAAGCTGGTTGGACAGATTGACGATGGAACCGACCGGTTTATGTATGATAACATAACCGCGAACTTTATAGTTCACGGTGATCGGTGAAAAAACACTTAAAGTTTCCGTGTCAAAATGACCGTAAAAATTTCCTGTGCGGTAATACTTATTTCCAAAATCAGTCACGTCAAAATCAGGAATCACTTCCGGTTCTGCATTTCCTATTGGAGATGTGGCAGAAGCGGTATTCAATAGAATTTGTCCCTGTTTATCGATAATCCAGATTTCACTGGAGAGATAGGTGCTTAAGGTAGAAAGCTGCGTCTTCATTTCTTCTAGTGTTGTGGAACGCTTGAAGTAGTTCTCTGCATAATTAGAAGAGATCAGTGCAGACTCCCGGTAGAGCGTCGAGGCATCCCTGCGCTCTAAAAAACGGAACGTAATGTGGTAACCAAAAGTTGAAATAATAATAAAGCAGATCAGGCCATAGATTAAATAGCCGCTAAGCAGTTTGGGATAGAGTGTTCGTTTCATATATTTTTAACCTCGAACTTATAACCAATTCCCCAGACTGTAGAGAGACTCCAGCTGTCATTGTCCTTTATTTTTTCACGGAGACGTTTTACATG
The DNA here is from genome assembly GCA_003483745.1 of Roseburia sp. Taxonomy (GTDB): domain Bacteria; phylum Bacillota; class Clostridia; order Lachnospirales; family Lachnospiraceae; genus Roseburia. The sequence continues at coordinate 40,993 of DMYD01000045.1, forward strand.
AACATCTACGGTACGTGTGTCTCCGATGTATTCGTAGCCCCAGATATGATCAAGAAGCTGCTCTCTGGTAAATACCTGGTTTGGCGAGGATGCAAGGAAATATAAAAGTTCTAATTCTTTTGGTGGCATATCGATCGGATTATCCTTATAGATAACGGAGTAATTGGATAAATTTACGATCAGATCCGGGTATTTTACGCATTTTAATTCAGGTGCAGGTTCTTCAACTTTGATTGGCTGGTAACGGCGCAAAACTGCTTTGACGCGGGCTACAAGCTCCTTGGAATCAAAAGGCTTCATGATATAATCATCGGCTCCAAGTTCAAGACCGAGCACTTTATCAAAAATCTCACCTTTTGCGGAGAGCATGATGATCGGTACGTTTGCTTTTGCACGAACCTCACGGCATACCTGATAGCCATCGATGCCAGGCAGCATCAGATCAAGCAGGATCAGATTCGGGTTGTACTGTTCAAATGCCTTTAAGGCTTCTTCACCGTCATTTACAATTTTGGTATCAAAACACTCTTTCGTAAGATAAAGAGAAATAAGTTCTGCGATATTATTATCATCATCGACAATCAGTATTTTTTGCTTTGCCGCCATAAAATTACCTCCTGGTTCGTTATTATTCTATTTGTAAATCAGTCTTTAAATTCTGCAATGGTAACACCGGCATCACCTTCACCATACTCACCGAGATGGAAAGATTTTACATATTTTAACCGTTTTAAATGTGCCTGTACAGCATTGCGCAGAGCACCGGTTCCTTTTCCGTGAACAATACGCACAGATGGAATATGTGCAAGGTAGGCATCATCTAAATATTTATCCAAAAGAGCAATCGCTTCATCTGTGGTCTTGCCGATCAGATTGATTTCTGTGGAGACGGATGCTGATTTGCTCATCTTGATCTTGCCGGCACCGGTGCGGCTATATTTTTTGCTGGTCGGGGAAGTTTCTTCCTCTAACAGGATCAGGTCGTTAATGTTGACAAGAGAGCGCAAAATACCCATCTGGACATAGAGGTCGCCTTTTGCATTTGGCAGGGAGTGAACGGTTCCGTTTAAGTTCATGCTGATGACTTTGACGCGGTCACCGACACGGAGTTTCTTTGGTACTTTATGGTTTGGCACAGCGTTCTTTTTCTGGTCAGACATTTTTTTCTGTGCATTGTTCATCTTATCGCGCAGTTTGGTACGTTCTTTTTCCATTTCGCTGACCGGAGCATGTGCAGAGCCGTATTTGTTGAAATTGCGGATTGTTTCATCGGCGAGATCTTTTGCTTCTTTCATGATATTGTAAGCCTGCTCATTTGCCTCGCGAAGAATCTTATCGCGGCTTGCATCTAAGCGTTCCTGCTTCTGCTCAAGCTGCTCTTTTAATTTCTGGATTTCTTCTTTGTACTGGTTGATCTCAAGCTGTTCTTTTTCAATCGTGGTACGGCTTTTTTCAAGATCAGCTAAGAGATCTTCGAAGTTCATGTCATTTTCACTGATCCGTCCTTTGGCATCCTCGATGATATCTTCACTGAGTCCAAGTTTGGTGGAGATTGCAAATGCGTTACTTTTTCCCGGAATACCGATTAAAAGGCGGTAAGTCGGACTTAAGGATTCCACGTCAAATTCACAGCATGCGTTTTCCACACCGGAAGTCTGTAAGGCAAATACTTTTAACTCGCTGTAATGTGTGGTTGCCATGACACGTGCACCGTACAGTTTTAATTTCGATAAAATGGAAATCGCAAGTGCGGCACCTTCTGTCGGGTCAGTTCCGGCGCAGAGCTCATCAAAGAGTACGAGGGAGCGGTCGTTTACCTGGCTTAAAATGCGGGTAATGTTTGTCATGTGGGAGGAGAAAGTACTTAAAGACTGCTCAATACTCTGCTCATCTCCGATATCTGCAAATACTTCCTCAAAAATTCCAAGTTCCGAGCGCTCGGAAGCCGGAATGTGAAGTCCGGCCTGCCCCATTAATGTCAAAAGACCGACTGTCTTTAATGAGACGGTTTTACCACCGGTATTTGGACCGGTAATGATAAGCAGGGTAAAATCTTCTCCAAGACGTACATCGATCGGAACTACCTTTTTTGCATCAAGGAGTGGATGACGTCCTTTTTTGATATTGATCCGACCGTCTGTGTTGAAAGTTGGAGCGACACCGTTGTAAGTCTGGGCAAAAGCCGCTTTGGCAAAAATAAAATCAAGTTCTGTAAGTACATTGTAATCGGTATGAAGCTGCATGGAGTATCCTGCCGTTAAGTTGCTTAAGTTAGCAAGAATAACTTCGATTTCTTCTTTTTCTTTGATCAGCAATGCTTTGTATTCGTTGTTTAAGTTTACGACGGCAAGCGGTTCGATAAAAAGTGTGGAACCGGAGGAGGACTGATCGTGCACCATACCGGGAACCTGTGATTTTGCCTCTGCTTTGACCGGCAGGCAGTAGCGGCCGTCACGCATCGTAATGACAGCATCCTGCAAATAGCTGCGGGTGGTTGTGTTGTTGATCATTGAATTCATCTGGGCACGGATCTTATCGTTCATACCGCGCATGGATTTGCGGATGGAACGGAGTGTACTGCTGGCATCGTCTGCGATTTCATCCTCGGATAAAATACAGCGGCGGATCTCGTCACATAACGGTGTAAGCGGTTCAATCTGATCGAAAAATCCGGTCAGTGAGTCGACTGGAAGTTCCTCCATTTCATCTGGCTGCGCAGGACGATCCGGTCCGGTGTGACCAATGCTGGTGCGGGAAAATGCCTTTGCACGTTTTGCAGCTTCTAAGAGAGAGCATACGCGCAACAGTTCCGTGATGCTTAAAGATGCACCGATCTCTAAACGCTTTAAGGAGTCGCGGATGTCGTGAACACCGGAAAAAGAGATGCGGCCGCCTTTAAAGAGACGGTTTAGGGCATCTTTGGTCTGTAACTGTAAAAGGTTGATTTCGTTTATGTCTGTGCCCGGTGTGAGGGAAAGACAACGTTTTTTTGCGTCCTCACTGGAGGCATGCTCCGCGAGGCGGGTGATGATTTTGTTATATTCTAATGTTTTTAAAACTTTTTCATTCATATGATTTATAATTCCTTGTGGTTGATTTTTGGCACTGCTCATTGCTTATTCACATTATATCCCATTAACTGGGCGAATGAAAGCCGGAAATGCAAAAAATAGTGTTGCAAGCGTATGTGTTTCAAACTATAATAAATGGGGTACGGTTTTCATTTTTGTTAAGGAAGGGAAAATCATGCAGGAGAAAGAGAAGGGTGGCTTTTCTTTTATTAATGAACAGATCAAGGAGAAGCCGTTGAATAAAAAACGTCTTATAAAAAAAGCATTGTTTACCGTAGCACTTGCTGTGCTTTTTGGCGCGGTGGCAGCGTTGGTGTTTAGTTTATTGCAGCCTGAGTTTTCGAATTGGTTTTATCCTGAGGAGAATCCGGTTGTTACGATTCCAAGAGATGATGTCACGGAAACGGAAGAATCCGGGCGGAACAATACACAGGAATCGGCGGAGCAAAAAGATACACAGGATACAAAAAACGACGGACAGCAGGGAGAAAACGAAGAAGCAGAGAACGGGCAGCAGGAGGCTGGAGAGGCAGGAAACAGCCAACAGGGGCAGACAGGTGAACCAGAGACGGAACAGACCACAGAAGCTGCCACAAAGAGTGAGTTACAGGAACTGGAACTTGCAGATTTTCAGAAGCTGCAGAATAAATTATATGCAGTTGGAAAAGAAGCCAATAAGTCGATTGTGACAGTGACGGGCGTGAAGAGTGATACGGACTGGTTTAACAATCCGTATGAGAGTAAAGGTCAGGCTTCCGGTATTATTGTGGCTGAAAACGGCAGAGAACTGCTGGTTTTAACAGAGCGCAAGGCAGTTGCAGATGCACAGGAAATCTATGTTACATTTATTAATGATATTTCCGTGAAAGCCGAGATGAAAAAATATGATGGTAATACAGGGATTGCCGTGTTAAGCGTAAAGGCTTCGGAACTTACAGAAAGTACAAAGAATGCAATTGCAGTTGCAGTCCTTGGCAACTCACTGACTGTTACGCAGGGGACGATCGCGATTGCTGTCGGAAGTCCGCTTGGAACAAATTATTCCATTCTGACTGGAAATATTACATCTACCACGAACAGTATTTCTACGATAGATCATAATTACAGTGTGTTTACAACAGATATTGTTGGAAGCAGTAACGGAAGTGGTGCACTTGTCAATGTGGACGGTGAGATCATCGGGATTGTGATGCAGGGATACAGCAGTGAGGGAGATGAAAATACGCTGACGGCGATTTCTATTTCTGAGTTAAAGGCATTGATCGAGATGTTGTCAAACGGACAGGATATTCCGTACATTGGACTCGAAGTGACAACGGTTACGGCAGCAATCGAACGTGAATATGAGATACCGAAAGGTGCATATATCAAGGATGTCTATATGGATTCACCGGCAATGGCAGCAGGACTTCAGAGCGGGGATGTCATCACAGAGATTGATGGAGATGAGATTCTTACCGCAGAAAATTATGAAAACAAACTGCTTTCGTTAAAGCCGGAAGACACGGTTGAGGTAAAAATCGAACGGCAGGGACCGGATGGATATGCTGAAATTACATGTACAGTGGAAGTCAGTGTGCTTCCATAGGAGTATGATCTGAATGCAGGCACGGTATTTTAGAAAATAAAAGTTGAAATAAAAGGAGTAGTATGAAGTATATTGAAAGCCTCAGAGAGGGCGAGCGAATTAATGAAATTTATCTTTGCAAGGTAAAACAGTCTGCGCTGACAAAGGCAGGAAAACCTTATGATACATTGATCTTACAGGACAAAACAGGCACACTTGATGCAAAGATCTGGGAGCCGGGGTCTGTTGGAATCGATGAGTTTGATTCCTTGGATTACATAGCGGTCATGGGGGATATTACCAGTTTTCAGGGTAAGTTACAGCTGAATGTAAAACGTGTCCGCAAGGTACAGGAAGGCGAGTATGATCCAAAAGATTATCTTCCGGTCAGCGATAAGGACATCGACCAGATGTATGAGGAGTTAAAAGGTCTGATCACAAGCATCAAGGAAGTACATTTAAAGAAGCTGTTAGAGAGTTTTTTTGTCGACGATGCTGATTTTGAAAAACGCTTTAAATTCCATTCTGCTGCAAAAACCGTGCATCACGGGTTTGTCGGAGGTCTGCTTGAGCACAGCTTAAGTGTTGCAAAGCACTGCGATTATTTTGCCGGTTGTTATCCGATGTTAAACCGGGATCTTTTAGTTACAGCAGCCATTTTCCATGATATTGGAAAATTAGAGGAGCTTTCTACATTTCCGGAAAATGATTATACGGATGATGGACAGCTTTTAGGACATATTATTATCGGAACTGAGATGGTTGGTGACAGAATCCACACGATCCCGGATTTCCCAAAAGGATTGGCAAGCGAATTAAAACACTGTATTTTGGCGCATCACGGCGAGCTGGAGTTTGGTTCACCGAAAAAACCGGCACTGCCGGAGGCACTGGCACTCAGCTTTGCAGATAATATCGATGCAAAAATGGAGACGGTGCGTGAGATTTTTAGCAATGTGCCGGAAAATAATCAGGAATGGCAGGGGTACAACCGTCTGCTTGAGAGCAATATCAGACGCTCCGGGAAATTATAATTATGCAGAAAAATGATATCATAAAACTGAAAATCGAAGATATGGGTGTGGACGGCGAAGGAATCGGAAAATACGAAGGTATGACCTTTTTCATCAAAGATGCGGTGCTTGGAGACGAGATTGAAGCCCGCATCACAAAGATGAAGAAAAATTATGGTTATGCGAGAGTGGAGCAGATTTTATCGCCGTCTAAATTTCGTGTGACACCACAGTGTGAACTTCACAGGAGATGCGGCGGATGTCAGATACAGGCGTTGGATTATGAAAAGCAGCTGGAATTTAAGCAGAACAAAGTGCGCGGAAATCTGATTCGTATCGGCGGTTTTGCGCCGGAATTGATCGACCGAATCATGCTTCCTGTCGTGGGGATGAAAGAGCCGTATCGTTACCGGAACAAGGCACAGTTTCCGATCGGTGCGGATAAAGATGGGAATCCGGTGGCCGGCTTTTATGCAACGCGCACCCACAGTATTATTCCGGTCAGTGACTGTAAACTGGGGGTGGAAGAAAACCAGGTCATTTTAAGAGAAATCCTTTCTTATATGAAAGAATATCATGTGACACCTTACGATGAGAATACAGCTAAGGGACTGATTCGTCATGTGCTGATTCGTTATGGGTTTTCCACAAAAGAGATCATGGTCTGTGTGATTATCAACGGAAATACGCTTCCTAAGGTGGAAAAACTGATCGACAGATTGACAGCCATCGAGGGAATGAAGAGCATTTCCATCAATCAGAATACGAAGAAAACAAATGTGATCCTCGGGGATGTGACGAAATGTATCTGGGGCGCTCCATACATTACCGATATGATCCATCTACGCGATACGAAGGATTTTTCACTGACTGATACAGCGGTCGCATACCATATTTCACCGCAGTCATTTTATCAGGTCAATCCTGTCCAGACGGAAAAACTCTACAGCCTTGCGCTCGACTATGCGGGACTGACCGGAAAAGAGACCGTGTGGGATCTATATTGCGGCATCGGCACGATTTCACTTTTTCTTGCACAGAAAGCGGGAAAAGTTTATGGGGTGGAGATCGTCCCACAGGCAATCGAGGATGCGAAGAATAATGCGGCGCTCAACGGTATCAATAATGCTGAGTTTTTTGTAGGAAAAGCAGAGGAAGTGCTGCCGGCATTTTATGAAAAAAAGAAAGACACAGATGCAGATATGCTGCACCCGGATGTGATCGTGGTCGATCCGCCGCGAAAGGGGTGCGATGGTGTATGTCTTGAGACGATGCTTAAGATGCAGCCGGAGCGGATCGTGTATGTAAGCTGTGATTCGGCAACGTTAGCGAGGGATCTTAAGGTGCTTTGTGAGGGCGGATATGAGCTTTGCAAGGTAAGGGCGGTGGATCAGTTTGGGAATACTACACATGTGGAGACTGTAGTCTTACTTTCCAAGGGCGCTAAAGGTCCGGTGGACCTTTGCTCAGCGCGGACCGAAGTGGAACGGAGAATGGTCGACAGCAGAAAAGTGAAGGTTGACTTCTCCCTGGAGGATATGGATTTATCTGAATTTAAGGGAAAAGCGACATATGAGCAGATAAAGGCATATGTACTGGAGCAGATGGGACTTAAGGTTTCATCACTGTATATCGCACAGATTAAGAAGAAGTGTGGATTGGATGTCGGTGAGAATTTTAATTTGCCTAAATCTGAGAATGCAAGACAGCCACAGTGTACACCGGAGAAGGAAGATGCAATTATGCAGGCGTTTAGGCATTTTGGCATCTTATAGATTGTGGATAAGCAGCATCATGTGTTAAAAATATAGTAAAGTATGGGAAAAAGGACATTCCGGAACTGTAGATTTTACAGGTAAGGGGATGTCCTTTTTACTGATATGGAAGTGTTCAAGGGACAAGGTAATGATACTGAAGTATTAAGACTGATAGGAATGATATCTATCTTATCTATTGTTACTTGTTCTGGTTTCTCCATTCCCGCGGAGAAACACCATAAATATTTTTAAATGCACGGGAAAAATGAAGCTGATTTTCGTATCCGACAGCGGAACTGATGTCCGCAATAGATAAGGATGTCAGCTTTAACAATTCGGTAGCCTTTACCATGCGGTAGTTCATAAGAAATTCCTGCGGAGAGCGGCCAATTGAGTTGCGGAAGATTTTCCCCAAATAACTCCGGTTGATGCCACATACTGTAGCGATATCTTCGATCGAGATATTATTCTGAAAATTCTGTTCAATATAATTGATTGCTTCTTTTATATAATAATCACTCATGCGCCCACTGGAAACCAGCTTAGTAGATTTTGCTGACTGCAGCAGATAATCCATAAATAAATACAGATGGCCAATGAGATGAAAAGAAGATTCATGAGAATGATTTACAATATAAAGCATTTCATCAGCAAGTTTTTCACGCAATTCTTTGGAGTGTGAATGATAAATGGGCGCATCTTTACACAAATCTGTGACACTTAAAGCTTCTTTTATACGCAAGCCATCAAATTCAATCCACATATATTCCCAGGGAAGCTGTTTATCGGCAATGTAGGTGTTGATCTGACCGGGAAAAATAATAAATCCCTGCCCGCTTTTTATGGAATAGGTCTGTGTTTCACCTTTTGCATTGTCAGCCATAAGGGTTCCGGTTCCGGAAAGAATATAGTGAAACAGGTAGTGGTTGCGTGTTGCAGGCCCGAATGAATGGCCGGGATCACACTGTTCATATCCAAACTGATACATACACAGATCAATAAAATTTTCATTTGGAAAAATATTAAATAATATATTGCCCATAAAATACTCCTTATATACCAAAATGCTATATCAATGTCTATTATAACATAAAATATCGCATTTTGATATAAAATTAAAAAAATGATGATATTTGAGGACTCATAAAGGTATGTTATAATCAGAATATCAAAAGAGTAAGCGGATATATTGAAAAAAAGGAGAGAAGAATATGGCAAAAAGAAGTATTTTCCGCAGTGTTGCGGCGGTGCTTGCACTTGGCATGTGTATGACGGGTCTTGCCGGATGCGGAAGTGAAAAAAGGGCAGACGGGAAAACAGAAATCGAAGTGGTTTCCTACAAACCGGAAGCAGTTAAGGCATTTGAAAAGATTGAAAAGCGGTTCAATGAAACACATGATGACATCCATCTGACGATTTCATCTCCAAACGAAGCAATGACCATTTTAAAGACACGTTTTATCCGGGAGGATTATCCGGATATCATCGCAATCGGAGGAGACAGCAACTATTCCAACTTTTTAGATGCAGATCTGTTTGATGATATTTCCGATCTGGATGAAGTCCAGACCGTAAAACAGGCATATCTGGATATG
>DMYD01000027.1 GCA_003483745.1 Roseburia sp.
GGTTCATCTCAAAACTGGGGGCGCGGGTGCGAATTTTTGATATTTGCACGAATGGAAATATGCTTAAAATCCTAATGTGCTGTATCATTGATATGTCAGGCTAATGACTTGTCTGAAGTTTCATCTGCTATGTTGCATTACATTAATCATTTCGTAAATTACCAGACTAATAATGCAGATTATTATTCCAAGTATGTATGGTTAAGAACATAGGTATAACAGATTGCGTCGAGATTTTTCGACATTTTTGAAATGAACGCCACCAAAATTTACGCACCCCCAAGGTTGTAAAATGAGTTCCCCGGCGAAGGGTGGTTCACAACTTAGTGCCTGGCAAATCGCATCAAGCCGGGACTCGTTTTGTGACTTTGGGAGAAAATTAGGCAATCTTAGTCTGCCTGTCCGTAACACAGTGTTGTGCTGCCACGGACGGCAGCACAAGTCTTAATGCCCCTGGACGGGGCGTTTAAGACGCACACGTCACTCCGCCACAACCTATATCAGGCAGCCTTAGATTGACTTATTTTCGGACAACGGAAACAAAACAGTCCAGGCTTGATGCAATTTGCCAATCGTAACCCCCAGAACCACCCTACACAGGGAATCTCATGTCACCCACAAACCATCATTTGTTTGGTAACTCATATTAGTAGTTCAGCAGGAAATCCGCAAACCGTGTATAGTAATCTTTCTGCTCGGAACGGCTGAACACGCCAAAATAGCATGTTCCGTCATAAATACCGTATTTTTTGATCCATGCGTTGTCAGTAAGCTCGATCGCACATGGGTAAGATTCGGATTCACCATCATCTGTGGAATAGATCAGATGATCTTTATACTTTTCTAATACATCATCGGAAATATAGGTGCGCAGATCTAGGCAGGCACCTTCGTTTGCATAATCTAAAAAGGTATCCCCTGTTCCCAAAAACAGATCCTGTCCACCGGCTCCGACCATTGTGGAGAGCACCATATAATCTTCATAACTGGAAGCGGAAGCTGCATCTGAACTTTCCGGAAACTGAAGGTTTGCTGAAACGTCGATGGGCTGCTGTTTTTTATCATAGCCGGCAGTATCTGAAAATTCGTCAAAAGCAGCATCGGCATTTTCGCTGGTCGTTTGTACATTGATCATAATTACACTTAAGATCGGTTTGCGGTAAGAAACAAAATGATAGGTAAGCCCGATCACGATTCCACCGATCACGATCACTGATAAAATGTGCAGTCTGTAATAGTCCCAGATGTACTGGACTTTTGCTTTGCTTGAGAGTGCCTTAAAATCTGTCTTTTTTTCCATGGTAATCCTCATTTCTAACAGTCTTATCGTGATTTCACATCACATAATGAGGCACTGGTACATATTGACCTCATTTCACTAGAATAACATACATGAAAAAATGAAAAAAGTACCAATTCGTGAAGTTTTTCTAAAATATTGCAGACGTGATCAGCTAGTCATTGTCTCTAAGCATCCAAGGATTTTTGAAATATCAGTGACGATCTGATCATCAGAAAAGTGCTGCGGGTGATGTACAAAAGCCAGAATTGTCTGAAATATGCCGCCGGAGAGGAAGGAAGCAAGCAGTTCCGGGCTGACAGAGAAGGTTATGCCATTTTTTTCATATTCTTTTAAATTTAGAAAAATATCCGTATAAATTTCTTCTGAAAAAATATTAAGCAGGGCAGAAGCCATGTTGCTTTTTAAAACATTCTGGATCAAAGTATCATGTTCCTGAAAAAATTGTAATGTTTTCTGTGTAAGATAAAGGTTATGTGCATAAATACTGTCACTTTCTGGATCGGCAATCTGCTGAATGAAACGGTCACGCTCCTGTCTTATAAAAAAAGAAAAGAAGTCGTACTTGTCTGCAAAATGTTTATAAAAGGTTGCACGCCGGATCATTGCTTCATCACAGAGTTCGTTGACCGTCAGGTCATCAAAACGTTTCTTTTCCAAAATTGTTACAAAGGCATCACAGAGAGCCTTATAGGTTTTTCTGATTCTTAAATCTGTCTTTTCTTCCATAGTGATCTCCATTTCTTATCCATATGAATCATATTTTGAAAAGGATTACACAAAAATATGTGACAAAGTCGATTTTATATTGCTATAAAGAGACATACCACATAGTTATGTTAAATAATTACCAAAACAACATTAAATGTACGTTGTAGTATGATTCTTTTTATTATATTATACGAAAAAATGAACGGTTGTCAATTAAAAAACAACTGTTATTATACTGACAGACAGCAGATAACAATGGCAAAACAAAAATGATGTAGGGATGTCAGAGAATAAGGAGGAAACATGTGGAAAAGTTTTATAATGTAGTAATTCGTTGCAGAAAATTGATTCTTGTTGTGTTTGTGATAGCGGCGGTTATCCTGGCGTTTGCAAAAGAGTTTGTGTCAGTCAATTATGATATGAATTCCTATCTGCCGGAAGATTCGCCGTCTACGGTCGCACTGGATGTCATGAATGATGAATTTGACGGAGGTATTCCAAATGCCAGGGTGCTGATCTATGATGTCACAATTCCGGAAGCACTTAATTACAAAGAAAAGCTAAAGGAAATTGACGGAGTAACAGATGTTACATGGCTGGATGATTCGTTGGATTTAAAACAGCCGGTCGAAACTTTAGATCAGGATGCGGTTGAAATTTATTATAAAGATAAAAATGCATTATTTTCTGTCACGATCGATGAAGATAAAACCATATCAGCAGTTTCTGATATAAGAACATTGATCGGTGATGATAATGCAATGACCGGTTCGGCGGTCAGCACGGCACAGGCGACAGAGAGTACGACATCCGAGATACAAAAGATCACAGTGGTTGGTGTATTGTTTGTATTTTTCGTACTTATGCTGACAACAAGTTCATGGGTAGAACCAGTTGTGGTTATGATAGGACTTGGGATAGCGATTATTTTAAATGCAGGTTCAAACCTGATATTTGGTGAAATCTCATTTGTGACAAATGCGGCAGGAAATATTTTGCAGCTTGCAGTATCGTTAGATTATTCCGTATTCCTGATTCACAGATTTGAAGAATGCCGAAAAGAAAAAGATGCGGAAGCTGCGATGAATGATGCACTGTGTAAGTCAACTTCGTCCATCTTGTCGAGTGGACTGACGACGGTAATCGGATTCCTGGCATTGGCGCTGATGCGTTTTCAGATCGGACCGGATCTTGGACTTGCGCTTGCAAAAGGAATTGCGATCAGCCTGATCACAGTATTTATATTTATGCCGGGACTTATTTTAGCAAGCTATAAATGGATGGATAAAACACACCACCGTTCCTTTTTGCCATCTTTCCATAAATTTGGAGGCTTTATCTGCAAAATTATGATACCGTGTGTCTGCATTTTTGTCATACTGATCGCACCGGCATACTTATCGAGCAATCATAATGATTATTACTATGGTTCTTCACATATTTTTGGATCAGCGACACAGCTTGGAAAAGACACAGAAGCGATCGAGGATGTTTTTGGAAAGAGTGATACCTATGTGCTGCTAATTCCAAGAGGAGATACTGCAAAAGAGACAGAGCTTTCCAATGCCCTAAAGGAGATTCCACAGGTAGATGATATTATTTCCTTTGTAGATCTTGCAGGAGCACAGGTGCCATATGAGTATCTGGATGAAGATACGTTAAGCAGACTCGAATCGGAACATTACAGCAGGATGGTGTTATCCGTGGATGTGGATTATGAGGGATCAGAGACATTTGATCTGGTAAAAACGCTTCGCGATACGGCTTCAAAATATTATCCGGATGAATATTATCTCGCCGGTCAGGGTGTGAGCACCTACGATCTGATGGATACGGTTACAGCGGATATGGAAAAGGTAAATCTGGTTGCGATCGGAGCGGTTTTTGTAGTACTGCTGTTTAGTTTAAGATCACTGTCGTTGTCTGTGATTTTAGTACTTGTGATTGAAACAGCAGTATGGGTAAATCTTTCTATACCTTATTATATGGGAAAGACGGTGTTCTATATCGCATATCTGATCATCAGCTCTGTACAGCTTGGTGCAACCGTCGATTATGCGATCCTGCTTACGTCACGTTTCCGCGAAAACAGGGAAAATATGGCGGGAAAAGAAGCGATAGTTGAGACCATATCAAATGTAACAGCATCCATACTGACATCAGGAACAGTTCTCACGATCGTTGGATTTCTGCTTGGAATCATTTCCACACATGGACTGCTCTCACAGCTTGGATATCTGCTTGGAAGAGGAACGATCTGTTCATTGTTTTTTGTATTTTTAGCATTGCCGGGCTGCCTGTATTTAGAGGACTGCCTGATGAAAAAAATTGGAAAAAAACGCAAAATCAAGTAGTTTGCCTGTTTATATCAGGTTATTTACAAATGATGAAACTGTTAAAAATCCAGTAGGAAAAAAAGGAGATTCTTATGAATAGAAATAGAGCAAAAAGAACGGGAAATATAAAAAAAGCAACAGCATTTACTCTGTCTGCAGCTATGCTTCTTGGCAGTACAGGTGTAACAGCATTTGCAGCAGACAGTGCAAAAAAAGAAGAAGTTGTATATGCAAATCTGGATGAAGCGGGAGATGTTACCGGAGTATATGTGGTCAACAGCGTACAGGGATCAGATATCACAGATTATGGAAAATATACCAGTGTGAAAAATCTGACAACAGAAGATAAGATCAATGTGGATGGTGATAGGATCACGATTCATACGGATGCAGACAAAGTTTACTATCAGGGAGATCTGGATACGAAAGAGATTCCATGGAATATAGCAATTACCTACAAGCTGGATGGAAAAGAATATAAAGCCGAAGAACTTGCAGGAAAAAGCGGAAGTCTGGAAATAAATATAAGTATCACACAGAATAAAAATTGTGATGAATCTTTCTGGAGTGGTTATGCCCTTCAGGGAACGCTGACACTCGATGCAACAAAATGCAAAAATATTGTAGCAGATCAGGCAACGATCGCCAATGTTGGTTCGGATAAACAGCTTTCTTATATTATTTTGCCGGGAAAAGGTGCAGATCTGACCGTAAAAGCAGATGCGATGGATTTTGAAATGGATGCGATCAGTATCAATGGTGTGAAACTGAACATGGATATGGATGTGGATGACAGTGAATTGACAGATCCGGTAAAAGAGATTCAGGATGCAATTACGGAATTAAATGACGGGGCAGCAGATTTAAACGATGGAGCATCAGATCTGAACGATGGAGCATCTGAATTAGATGATGGAGCAGCCGACCTGAAAGATGGGGCAGACAAGTTAAATGATGGAGCAAGTGCACTGAACGATGGCGTTTCAAGTTTAAAGACGGGAGTTGACACGTTAGGCACCGGAGCTGGTGAATTAAAAACCGGTGCATCTGCACTTGCAAGTGGAGCAGCCGACGCTTATGACGGGACGGTAAAAGTAAATGATGGTGCAAAACAGGTGGATGGAGGCATGGCCAGCCTCAACAAGGGAATTAAAGATGTGGAAAGTGCATTGACACAGCTTGATAAGCAGTCTCAGAATCTGACCGATGGTTCAGCGGAAGTGAAAAAAGCACTATCACAGATAAAAAAAGGATTGGATGGTGTTTCCATGAATACAGAGGAATTGCAGAAATTGGCAGATTCTTCCACGCAGATCCAGGGTGGAATTGATGCACTGGTTGGCGGATTGAACTCACTGGATGAAGCAATTACGGCATATCAACAATCACTTGAGGCAGCAGGCGCAACAGATATGGCACAGAAAAATACACAGGCAGTTGCGGCACTGCAGATTACAGATACGCAGCGTGCATTATATGAAGCATATGTTTCAGGCGGTGAGGCAGCACTCACATCAAAACTCGGTGAGCTTGCATCTAATGGGGATGCGGAAGCTGTGATGCTGTATCAGTGTGCTGCAACGGGAAATACAGAAGTGATCAGCAATTATGTGACGATGGCAGGAAAACTGATCAATCTGGAAAGTCTGTTGAATGCAGACGCATCGTATATCAGTGGAAGTGATGCGCTGATCGCCGGAATCGATGGAAGTCTGGATAGCACAAATGGAGAACTGATGAAAGGGGCTCTTACATTACAGAGCAATTATGCTGATTTTAATACGGCAATTTCAGGGCTGGTAACGACACTTTCAGATCTCTCCGGCAATCTGACTACAATGAAAAAAGGAATTGATACACTTGTTGCTAATTACAATACGTTAGATACCGGAATCAGTGATTATACCGGTGCAGTAAAAAAGATCACGAAAGGGTATTCAGGAATTACCGGTGGAGCAAAAGATCTTGCAGATGGCACAGCTTCTTTATATAAAGGAACGCAGGAACTTGTAAAAGGAAGCGAGAGTTTAAAGACTGGGGCTGGAACATTAAAAACCGGAACAGAGAGTTTATTAAATGGTGCATTGTCTTTACAGGAAGGAACAGGAAAATTATCAGACAGTACCCTGACGTTGAAAAATGGAACAAATTCCCTGGCAGAAGGTGCAGCCGCATTAAAAGACGGAACAGAGAGTATGAAAGATGGAACTAAAAAACTGTCAGATGGAACCAAAGATATGCTTGACGGAACAGATGAGTTTTCTTCTGAGACATCAGATCTTGATACGAAGATTTCGGATAAGATTTCAGACACGATCGATGAAATGACAGGAAAAGATGTAGAGACGGTTTCTTTCGTATCAGACAAAAATACGAATATTGAATCAGTATTGTTTGTCATTAAAACACCGGCAATCCAGAAAGAGGAAGCAAAGGAAGAAACTGTAACGGAAGAGAAAAAAGAAACATTCTGGGAAAAACTGCTTGGAATATTCCGCTAAATGCAAAAAACGGGCTTTATCAGAAGCCCGTTTTTTATATCTTTGCAACAAAAAAGCGGATGCAATCCCCCGCCTCATAACAGGTACTAAAAAACTGAGTTCCATTGGAAACTCAGTTTTAGTACCTGTAACAGAGAGCGGGTGATGGGAATCGAACCCACGTATCCAGCTTGGAAGGCTGGTGTTCTACCATTGAACTACACCCGCATAAGATGTATGAAATTGAATACTGTCGAGCAGAAACTGTTATTTCTGCTCGAATGCCCAGTTCCGGAATCGAACCAGAGACACGAGGATTTTCAGTCCTCTGCTCTACCAACTGAGCTAACTGGGCGTCTCACAACAAAACTTATTTTAAAGGAAAATGGCTTTGCTGTCAAGCAGAAAATGCAAATTTTTTTAATAATATGAATTTTCGCAATAATTAGGAAAACATAGACGGGTCATTTTAGAGCAAGCATATGCCACATTGCCAGCGCAGCGCACAAAAATATTTTTTGACCTTGCTGTCGAGAGATTATGTTATACGGTAACGCATGTCAGTACATTTGTATATCATGCGTATAGCAGGATAGCAGGACGGAAGTTACATATACGGCAGCACATCCTGCATATAAGCCCGCAGTGTCTCACCGACGCTCCATGCCTGCGCATAGCAGCCTCTTGGATTGTGAGGTGCATCCCCGTCGAAAATCTCGGAGATCGAGCCGATGCAGCCATTGTTGGTCAGATGATGACGCACCGGTCCGAGCAGGGAAAGCAGCTCTTTGGTGCATTCCGGCGAATGGTCGTGGACTTTTGCGTAAGCGGACAGAAAACCGCCGAGCAGAAATCCCCATGCCGTACCCTGGTGGTAAGCTGCATCACGTTTTGGCAGGGAACCACAGTAAATGCCGTGGTAGTCCGCATGGTCACTGGTGAGAGAGCGAAGTCCGCAGCCTATATAAAGATATTTTTTGACAAATGCGACGATTTTTGCTTCCTGCTCCTTCGATAACATGGTAAAAGGCAGTGACACAGCATAGATCTGGTTTGGGCGAAGATGGTCATCCGGCTCATCCCCGTCCACGACATCGTAAAGACAGCCCTTTTCTTCCCACCAGAACTTCCTGCAGAACGATGCTTTTACAAGTTCCGCAAGTGCGGCGTAGTCGTGAGAGGTTGTAACATGACTGTCCAACCCCGTGGCAGCACCAGCAACAGAAACCTCATTGCCGGAACTTGTGGCATAACCGCCAGTAACCAAAACATCGTCTCCCTCATACCGCCGGGCAAGTTCCTCCATGACCTTCAGCGCATTATACCACAGCGCATTGATCTCCACCGGTTTCCCGTGGCGCGGGGTGGCAACCCAGTCACCGACGCGTACGTCCATCCAGGTGATCTGGTCAAGACCGCTTCCGGCATGGATGAGACCGTCCTCCTCCATATAAATACTGAAATCTGTGCCGTTTTTGTAAGCGGAAATGATTTCCTTCAAATGAGGATAAATATTTTCCTGTACGAAAGCATTTGCAGCGGTATCCGGATAATACTGCAGATACTGCCATACCGCATAAAAATACCACAGGGAAGCGTCCGCTGTATTATAAAGCGGAGCGGCATTGTCATCCGGGAACATGTTTGGCACGATCCCGTGACGGATGTATTTGGAAAAAGTTAAAAGGATTTCCTCTGCATCTTTTCTGCGCCCGGTGCAGAGCGTCAGTCCGGTAAATGCGATCATCGTGTCACGGCCCCAATCCGTAAACCATGGAAGCCCGGCAAGCACGGTTTTATAGCCGGTAGAAGCACGGTCACAGAGAAACTGATCCGCGGCGAGAACCAGGCGATCTGCAAAATCATCGTGGATACCTGCCATTTCGTAGAGAGATTTTGTATACTTTTCCCGTTCTTTTAAAATGTCAAAAGCGGTATCTGCCGTGATATCTGTAAATGTTTCATCGGCAGCGATCATGGAACAGAGCACGGAAATCTGTTTGTGGCTTTTCGCCGGAAGAAAAACAGTGACTTCATGTGGACAATAATGACAGTCGAGTCCGTCCGTCTCAAGATCGACCTCGGTCTGAAGCTGCATGTCAATATCGAACATAGGCGTATGGTCGGAAAAAATACCTTCACTGGTCTGGAACAAAATGGCAGTATCAGGATGGCTTTCCGGGATCAGGCAGAGTGAGTTGTCAATCAGGGAAGTACGAAAATGAAAATCTTCCGGGCGGCTGGATGCGCTGTGTTCACGGAAATTAAAAAGCGGAACCAGCGTGAGAGAAGCATCCGGACCATTATTTTCGATTTCATAGGCAATGGCACACACATTGGCACCATGTTTTAAGCAGATATGTTTTTTCAGCGTGATATCGCCCGCCTGGTATGTGTAGTGAACACTTCCGTCATAAGAAAAAGAGACGAGATATTCCTGCCCCTGTGTGTAACAGGTTTCGCCATTTTTCTTATGCTGTGAAGTCTCAAGGTTATACACTGCAGATACAGCTGGAACAAATCCTTTTTTTAATGTGTCCGTAATGGGATGAAATTTTTCGTCAGAACTGCCAGTGCTTTCTGGTGCAAATACGGACAGAGATTCATTGATCTTGGAAAAAACAAGATAGCGCTCGATCGGCGGGTGGAGACTCGCGATCAGATAACCCTGATGAGTCCGGTTGTGAGCACCGATGAGGGAACTTCCGGCGTAACCACCGATGCCGTTGGTCAGCGCCCATTCACGGCGGATTCCATTTTTAAATGTGGAAAATGCTTCTTTTTCATATTGATAATTGATCATTTTTTTGTTCTCCATGATAAAAAGTTATTGTTTGTAAAAAATGTGTTGCAAAACTGCGAAAAATTACGAAAATACTATTTCTTTTTATTTTACACGATAACAGGTACGATGTACAGAAAAATAAAAAATGTATAAAATTTCCTGCATTTATACAGAGAATAAGAGGACAGCCCTTGCCTGACAAGTTTTTACATGATAAAATAGGAAGTATGACCTGTGACGGCTTTACACAAGAATTGTTGGTGGATGTGAAAGAGCGTCAAATCTACGATGATGGAAACGGCAGTCTGCTCGGAGAGCAAGCCGGGAAACAGGTAAATATAAGAAAACAGGAGAAGATTATATGCATGAGAAATTAGTGATCGTTCCGAAAAAGAAAACAGGTTCCAAAAAAATGTTAACTACAGCATGGTTTATCCTTGCCTGCCTGATGTTTTTGCTGGCTACATTTGTGAATCCGGTTATTTTTCTGATCCCGGGAATTGCATTTGCACTGGTATGGTATTTTCAGGCATTTCGTTCGGATATAGAGTACGAATATACCTATTATGATGGAGAGTTCCGCTTTGCACGGATCAAGGCAAAAAGCAGACGTAAAGCCATCGGCAGCGTGCAGATGGATGATGTACTTGGATTTGCTCCAAGAGGTGACAGAAGCGTATACAAATACGAAAATGACAAGAATCTGGCATATAAAAATCTGACTTCCGGCGACCCGGAGGCAAAGGTGTATGAGCTGATCACAAAGGGTGAAAAAGGACTCGTGCGCTATGAGTTTGAGCCGGATGATGAGATGCTCGATGAAGTTATGGTAAAATATCCGCGTTCCGTGGTAAGATAAGCGGCGAAACGCAGACGGAGGAAGAAATGTTAGAGTTAAGAAATATCACTTATGAGGTAGAGGACAATCAAGACAACAAAGATATATTAAAGGATGTCAGCCTTACGATCGATGAGCACTTTGTAGCGATCACCGGACCGAACGGTGGAGGAAAGTCTACACTTGCAAAGATTATTGCCGGAATCATTAAACCAACGTCAGGACAGATCCTTTTAGATGGAGAGGACATTACGGGACTTGACATTACGGAACGCGCGAAACACGGTATCAGTTATGCATTCCAGCAACCGGTACATTTTAAGGGACTGACGGTAAAAGATCTGATTACGATTGCAGCCGGCAGACCGATGACTGTGACAGAGATCTGTGAGATTTTGTCAGAAGTTGGTTTATGCGCGCGCGAGTATATTGACCGTGAGATCAATGGCAGTCTTTCCGGCGGTGAGTTAAAGCGTATTGAGATCGCGATGATCACGGCACGCGGAACAAAGCTTTCCATTTTTGATGAGCCTGAGGCGGGAATCGATCTCTGGAGTTTTAACAGCCTGATCAAGGTGTTTGAAAAAATGCGGGATGAGATACAGGGAACAATCCTTATCATTTCACATCAGGAGCGTATTTTAGATATTGCAGACAAGATCGTAGTGATCGCAAACGGACAGGTTAAGACGATCGGAACCAAAGAAGAAGTACTTCCGGAACTGCTTCATACGGCAGGAGCCTGTGAGACGCTGACCAGTAAGCTGTAGTTCATGAGAATAGAATGTTTGCAGAGCATGCGTTCTATGATATATCAGAATAGAATGTTTGCACAGCATGCATTCTATTGTATGAGGAAGTGAGGGTAAAAATGGATTTAATACAGAAAAATTTATTAGAGCAGGTGGCAGGCCTGCATGAGATCCCGGAGGGTGCCTATAACATTCGGGCCAACGGAACCAAACTTGGAAGAAATACAACTGCCAATATTGATATCGTAACCAAGACGGATAAGGATGGAATTGACATCATTATCAAACCGGGAACCGTTAATGAGAGCGTGCATATTCCGGTGCTTTTAAGTGAGAGCGGAATGCAGGAATGTGTTTATAATGATTTCTATATCGGTGAGGGTGCGGATGTCACGATCGTGGCGGGATGTGGAATTCATAACTGTGGTGTGGATACTTCCAAACATGACGGTGTGCATACCTTTTATCTGGAAAAAAATGCAAAGGTACGTTATATTGAACGCCATTATGGAGAGGGAGATGGTAACGGGGAGAATATCATGAATCCGGAGACCATCGTTCACTTAAAAGAGGGCGCGCATATGGAGATGGAGACAACCCAGATTAAAGGGATCGATTCTACCGTCCGTGTGACGAGAGGGGATCTTGCAGAGAATGCGTCTTTAGAGATCCATGAGAAGATCATGACACACGGAAAACAGTACGCTAAGACAGATTTTCATGTGGATATTAACGGGGATAATTCCAGTGTGAATCTTGTGTCACGTTCTGTTGCAAAAGGAGAATCCAAACAGGAATTTTTCTCTGTTATGAATGGAAATGCTGCATGTGCAGGACATAGTGAATGCGACGCTATCATTATGGATAATGCCTGTGTGACGGCAAGTCCACAGCTGACTGCCAATAATATTGATGCAAACCTGATCCATGAGGCAGCCATCGGAAAAATAGCAGGTGAACAGCTGATCAAGCTGATGACACTGGGACTTACAGAAAAAGAAGCAGAAGAGCAGATTATTAACGGATTTTTAAAATAATCAGTTAAAGTCTGTGGCCGGGAGCATCTTTGTATTCGATCATTCCTTCATCAATCCACTCTTTGATGCGGGCAAGTGGCAGATGAAAATGTGTTGCAACATCATATGCAGTGGCATTGTTTGCCTGAATGTAGTCTTTTACTTCATGAAAAAGCTGCGTTTCCAGACAACGCGGACATAATGTTCCTTCATAAGATGTAGGAAGAAGACAATGACATTCTTTGCAGTATTTTCGGTTGTCAAATAAAGGTGTTTCGGTCATATAAGATTCCTCCTGTTTTTTATATTAAATCTTATTATATCTTATTATATCATAAATAGTGATATGGAAAGAATTGTATTTATTAATAAAATATAAAAACAAAAATCCTGTTTTTTATAAATCTTTTCGAAAATCGTCACACTTAAGACATATTTTTTCCGTATACTGTAACCATCGAAAGAAGTTAACAACGCTTACCCAGGCGGGTTGTTAAACAAGGTTGTATAGAATAAAGGCTATACATCCCGACAATTCTTTCGACGCAATTTCCTTTATATAGATTAACATTTTCATAACTAAACTCCTCGGAGAAACCCCGGAACAGAGATGTTACCGGGGTTTCTTCATTTATGGGATTCGATTATCAAAAGGTGGATTTCATTTTTGGATAATCGAATCATATGATGTTGGGGTCAGATAGTGCATTTAAACATCTTGATTGACAAATTGCACAAAGCCGTGTCTGTTTTGTTCCGTTGTACGAAAATAAGAAAATCTAAGCCTGCCTGAGTCAGATTTTCTCAGAGTGACGTGAACGGCAACAACGAGTCATCCATGACTCGATGCTGCCTTGTTCTGCCATCCGTGGCAGAACATCACTGT
>DMYD01000029.1:0-131 GCA_003483745.1 Roseburia sp.
TGGTGAAGATAAGAAAAGGAAAGCGCAGGGAACAACAGAGTGGAGTTCTTTGAAAAATGAACCGGTGAGAAAGAAAACTGCCGGCAGGTCAGGAAAAAAAACAGATGCGGTGCAGAGATACCGGGATCTTT
>DMYD01000029.1:476-613 GCA_003483745.1 Roseburia sp.
AGAAATGCCATTTATGATGCACTGCAATATGGCAGACAGGTGGCGGATATAGCTGCTGAACACCGCCGGAACAAAAAGGATTTTTCGGGAAAAAATAATGGTGAGTATCTGTCTGGATATTTAAAGGAAGATCATAT
>DMYD01000029.1:897-1250 GCA_003483745.1 Roseburia sp.
GTGGAGAATTACCGCATTCACCTAATCGATCCGGCAAAACTGACGGAAGAACAGCTGGATCAATTTTCCACGAGCCTGAAAGAAGTCATGGGATATATCAAGTACTCAAAAAATAAGGAACAGCTGTTGAAATTTTTGCAGACAGATACCCATAGAAGTATAGAAATGAATGCGGTAAGAGTGATAAAGACGATCACGAATACACCGATTGAAGTATCAGAAGAAGAGGAGGAGATAGAGATGTGTAAGGCAATCGAAGATCTGATCGCGGAGAGTGAAGCGCGTGGCAGAGCAGAAGGAGAAGTAAAGGGCATGATAGAAATCTGCCTTGATATGAGTTTTTCCAAAGAGGA
>DMYD01000029.1:1447-10543 GCA_003483745.1 Roseburia sp.
TATTTTGAGATGTATGGGAAAAGAACGGTGTAATTGAATTTACACTGACATTGCAAAAAAACGCTGAATCCATGATAAATCAATGGAAACAGCGTTTGGGCAAAATCAATAAAAGAAATGTTACATTTCAACTACAGCAACACCCCATCCGCCTAAGTCAATTTTATCTCCACAGACAATGGATGTTTCTGAAATCAGTTCTATGCCGTCTTTTCCGCGGTGTGTGACAGAAACCGGATCTTTTGAATAGTTCAGATAGTAACACAATTCTTTGCCGAGATCATTGACGCCTCTTTTTACAATGAGCGGATAATGAGGTGCATCTGAAGAAAGATCTCCACCGGAAAAACCGGCTTCGTGCAGGAAAGATAAAAGCAC
This sequence comes from Roseburia sp., assembly GCA_003483745.1. GTDB lineage: Bacteria > Bacillota > Clostridia > Lachnospirales > Lachnospiraceae > Roseburia. Next base: position 1,826 of record DMYD01000029.1, read on the forward strand.
GGATTCTAACAGTTCATTATTTTCAAACATTGTTCCAAAATAAAGTGAGGAACCATTTCCATATCGATTTTTTGCAGCCGCCGCATAGCGTTCATATGCCGGATGGCTGTATTTTAATACCGGTGTGGCAGTATCACAGGTGATAAGTTCCATCCATTCACGGGCGGAGGAATTTAAGAAAACAGCAGAGTTATCTGAGTGTGAAAAATGCTCCTGTGAAGTTGTTGCGATATCGTTTTGAACCGGCACGACATCTACATGATGCGGGTGTGTAAACTGGTCGTAGTGAAGACCTAAACATTCATGCAGGATATGTGGCTGCATATCTGGATAAATCTTTAAATATTCGTCGGAAAAACCGCTCCGAAAGGTGGTGATCAGATGTCCGCCGTTTTTGACATAGGAATCTAATGCCAGAAGCAGAGATTCCGGCGCACTGTAAAGTGCCGGTACGATCAGACATTCATAGCCGGAAAAATCCCGTTCCTTAGAAGAAATCATATCGTATTCAATATTTAACCTGTAGAGGGCATCTGAAAACCAGCGCATTACAGTGTTGTAGCCGTTTGCTCCGGCATTTTCCAGCGGAAACTGGGAGAATCCGGTTAAGGATGCATTATCAAGCATAATGGCGATCTTGCTTTCTTTTTTCAGGTTCTTTAAATGAGAACCGATCTTATTCCATTCGCTTCCAATCATGACAGCTTCACGGTAAGTCTCATTTTCAGAAAAGTCGTGGGAGAGCACACCTTTCCAGTAGCTTTCAATCGCATTGTGGATCGAATGCCAGTGCCAGTACATCACACTGTTTGAGCCGTTTGCGATATGGCTGTATGCCTGCAGACGAAGCTGTCCCGGATAAGGAAGCCATGGAGTCAGCCCCTGTGCCTCAGTCTCTAAAATCAGATAATTATCCTTTCTCAGGCTGCGTGAGATATTCCCACATACGGTGATCTCAGCACCGGTCAGTTCCTCATTGGAAGGATGATAAATATCGGCACCAGCCACTGTCATACAGCGGGCGGCGTCATACTGATCGACCTGTGACTGATAACCGACCGAGTGTGTGGTCCAGTCAAAATCAAAATTTTGCGTGATGAACTGGTCCTCACGTTTATATTCACGGACAATGTCAGCCTGCCAGCTCAAAAATTTTGTGACAAGCGAACGCTGGAATTTACAAAATTCGGCTGCAAGACTCTGATTGATCGTACCTCTGACATCCGGGAAGTCATCCCAGTCATTTACGCGGTTGCTCCAGTAGTCAAGACCGAACTCATGATTAAAGTCATTGATATCCGGAAATTTCTCTTTTAAGTAATCCATAAACATTGCCTGAACACGGGGACCGGCAGTTCCATAACTTTTGGTCTCATTGTCAAGCTGATAGCCGATCACGTGTGGCACATCCTTTACATGCTCCATCAGAACGCGGATTATGCGCTCGGCATGGGAGAGATAATCCGGATTTGTGATGTCCATATTTTGGCGGTGACCGTAGCGTTCGCGGCCGTTTTGGGTGATCGCTAAAATGTCCGGATATTTTTTTACCAGCCATGTCGGTACGGCGTAGGTCGGTGTTCCAACGATCACGGAAATATGATGGCGTGCAGCAGCGTTTAACATTCTGTCAATATGTGTAAAATCATATACGCCTTCCTGTGGCTCTAAAGTACTCCATGTGGATTCTGCGATACGGATGATATTCATCCCTGCTTTTTCCATCATTTCCATATCTTTTTCCACACGGTCGTATGGCAGATATTCGGAATAGTATGCAGCTCCAAAATATAATTTATCTGTTTTCATATTACCCTTTCTTTTTATGATGTTTGTAAGTATTATACGCGAAACAACCGTTTGCGCAAATATAGTATATCATTCAAAAATTTGTATGTAAACCATAATACAGGAATGCGGTGGATGAAAATTTTACAATGAGTGTAAATGCCTGAAAAAAGGCATAAAAGGCGGAAAAATAGAAAAATAAAGGCATATTTATTCAAAAAAATGTAAAAACAAGTGCGCAACAATGTAGTTTGGTTGCAAAAAAATGAAATGAAAAACGTGAAAACGCTAAAAAAGAAATGATAAAAATTGGTTAAAATGACAAATAAACGACAAAATAGAATGTCGAAAATACCTAAAAATTAGACGAAAATATTGTTTAAATGTGTCAATTGTAAATAAAACATAAACAATTTATAATTGAATAATCGGTTGCGCAGATTAGAGAATATTTATGAATTAAGATATTTGCGTAAAAAGGAGAAGGGGGAAAGAGAATGAAACGAAGGTTTATAAGCGGACTGCTTGCCGGCATGATGACGGTTTCGCTTCTTGCGGGACTGCCGGAACCGGTAAAAGTGTCGGCAGAAACGGTTTCCGGGCTGGAAAATGTTAACTTTGATTTTGAGGAGGGCATTACCGGATGGGAGACAACCGGAACAGTTACCGAAGAAACTTCAGGTGCACAGGGAGGCGGTAAATATGTGCATCTGGAAGCAGGTGCTTCAATTACGACGACCATTAAAAATATCAGTCAGGGAAGTTATACACTTTCGGCATGGGTCAGAGGAACAGCCGGAAAAAATGCAAAGCTTACGGTGTCAGCAACCGGCGGGCCGGATTCTGTTGCATTGCTGGATACTTACAAAAAAGCAGATGCGTGGACGGAAATGGGACACCGGAATGTTCTGGTATATAATGGACAGATGACGGTCACGATTGAAGCTGGAGATAAGGCACTCGATTTAGATACCATGGAACTGGTCATGGATGCTGCAGATGAAAATACACTTTCCAACTGGGATTTTGAAGAAGGTGAGTCCGGGTGGACGATAAGCGGAAGTGTGGAGACGGCATCCGGAAATAATGCAGATACAGGCGATAAGGCACTGCGTCTTGGCGCAGACAGCGAAATTTCACAGAAGATTTCCGTGGAGCCGAATACGAGATATTCTGTAACGATGCGTGCAAAAGTAGATAAACAGGATACATTTCAGACCGAAAAGGTAAAAAGTAATTACCGCAAAGATTCTTCCGGTAATTTCGGTACTATTGGTGAAAATGAAACGCGGATGGAATTGGGCGACCGCGTAAATCTTGGTGTCAGAAGTACAGATGGTACGGTACTAAGACAGGCACCATCCGGAACAGAAGGGTATGGTCTTGTGACAATCACTTTTGAGACTGGAGATGACCAGACGGAAGTAGAAGTATATGCGAATACAAAATATGATCAGGCATATAAGGATTCTGTGACGATTTATACTTCTGCAGGAGAAAAACTGGCAGATGACTGGCAGGGAAATGGTTCCGATTATGCGTATGTAGATAATTTTGATGTGTTCCGTATTCAGGATGAAAATTATCTGCGTGGTGCGGATGTATCGTTTCTGCCGGCGGTCGAGGATCTGGATGGAAAATATTTTGCGAACGGTGTACAGCAGGACTGCCTCAGAATCTTATCAAATCATGGTGTAAATTCCATTACAAATATGTTGTTTGTACATGCAGGAAAAAGTGCACATTATACAGATTCGCTGGCAACAGTATATTTAAATGAGGCATGGGGCGGATTATGGTTCGATGAGCAGGGAAATCCGTTAGAACTTAAGATGATCGCGCCGGAGGATGAAGCTACGGCATGGTTTGACAAGGAACATTCTTTAGAACTTGGAAAACGTGCAACGGCACTCGGCATGAGCTATCTTCCAAGCTTTCATTACAGTGATACCTGGATGAGTAATGCGAAGGCATATACCCCGGAAGAGTGGTTGGATACTGACTATGAAAATACTTATAAAAATACCGATCTCTCACATATGCAGGCAATCGTATACAATTATGTTTACGATTTTATGAAATCATTGAAGGATAACAACGTCAATGTATGTGGTGTAAAGCACGGAAATGAGCAGAATGGTGGTATTGTATGGCCGGTCGGAAAAGGGGCAACGTCACAGGGACATGCAAAACTGATCGCGGCATCTTATGCGGCAGCAGAAGATGCGATGCCGGGCGTTGCTGCTTACGTTCATACGAATAATGGATATGATTCCGGTCAGATGAAGACGTTCTTTAAAGGATTGTTAAATAGTGGAGCAGAATTTGACAGTATGTCATTTTCTCTGTATGGAGGAAGATCATCCGGCAATATTATATCCATGGCAAATGCCATTTCGGCAGATCAGACATTGCGCTATATGGACTATGTCAATGTTGAGACTGCATTTTCCTTTACAAAATATCAGCCGACGATGGATACAGCAACTACATCAATGGGACAGCCGGCATACTATGCAACATCGGCAAATGGTCAGTATAACTGGCTGCTTGATTATATGCAGGCGGCACTTGACACACCAAATGCATATGGACAGACCAGAGGTTTTTATTACTGGGAAGTAGATGAACTTCCAACTCCGGGAATCGGTTCTTCTGCCGGAGCTTCCGGAGATATCAGCTGTCGTATTATGTTTAACAACGGTGATGTGAACATCCACGAGATGGGAAGTACAAAAGACGGAAAAGTCGGTGATATGATGGACAGCATGTATGCTTATCTGATGCGTGGATGTCCGAAAAACAAATCGGAGGATATGCTTACACCGTTAAAAGATGCAGGAACCTATTCTGTTAATGTGACAGATCCTGCTGGCATTACAATATCTAAAGACAGCATCACACTTGCTGCTGGTGAGCAGGAACGGCTGCAGCCGACAGTTACGCCGGTAGATAAAGTGCTTTCCGACAGCAATATTACATACACATCATCAGCACCTTCTGTCGCTAAAGTGACACAGGATGGTTTTGTATATGGAGTATCTGCAGGAGATGCAAAGATTACGGCGTCCGTAAAAGGTGGTCATAAAGCAACTGTGGATGTAAAGGTAACAGAGGCAGGAAAAGCAGATGGACTTACTTTAAAAGTGGATGGCAAAGAGGTAAATGATAACAGTACAAAGAGTGCAGTTGTTTTAGATAAGATACAGCTTACTTCTGTTTTATCAGGCAGCAATGTGACGAATCAGACAGTCATTTATACATCTTCAAATACAGATGTTGCTTCCTTCTTAGGTGAAACCTGGCAGCAGGAACAAAAAGGAAGTATGCGTCAGGAGACAGAAAAAACAGATACCGCTGTGCAATTAAATGTAAAAGCCGTGGGAAGTACGGTTATTACGGCACAGACCACAGATGGAGCAAAGAAAGTAAGTTTTACTTTAAATGTCAGCAAGGTGGATGTGACGTCCGTCACACTTGACAAAACAGAGGCCGAAATCGGGTTTGGACGTACACTGCAGTTAAAAGCTACTGTAAAACCGGATAATACAACAAAATATAAATTACACTGGAAATCTGAAGATACTTCAGTTGCAACTGTGGATGAAAATGGTCTGGTAAGCACGGTCGGAGTCGGCGATGCGGTGATTCGGGCAATATCAGATGATAATGAAGAAATTTATGGAAGCTGTACGGTACATGTTTTACCGGTACAGGTGGAAGGTATCGCGTTAAGTAAGACATCACTTACATTACAGACAGGATCAAGTAAAAAGATTGATACGATCATTACCCCGTCAAATGCGGATAACAAAGAGGTAACATGGGAGAGTTCTGATGATTCTATCGCAAAAGTAGATGAAAACGGAAATGTTACCGGCGTGGCAGAGGGTGGTCCTGTCACTATCACAGCAACCACAAAGAATGGCGGTTATCAGGCAAGCTGCAAGGTAACAGTACAAAAAGATGCAATCCCGGTCAGTGGTGTGACATTAGATCAGGAGAATTATTATTTCACATCGGATTATTTCTCGGATAAAAATGCATCCGAAAATGCGCCGGTGGTCCGGTTAGAAGCAACCGTTCTTCCGGACACTGCAACCAATACGGATGTAACATGGGAATCTGATACACCGGGTGTTGCAACTGTGGATGCTTATGGACAGGTCACAGCGGTGGCAGCAGGTGTTACAACGATCACGGCAAAAACCGCAGATGGTGGTTATGTGGCAGCTGCAAAAGTTTATGTTCCGGCGGTGAGCGAAAGTTTTGACAATCGTGAAGCAGGTGATTCCTGGAATATGGGAAAGAGTGTTATACCTGGAACACTGACGGCAGCAGTTGCAGAGGATTCCGACGGAAATGAGTTCTTGCAGATATCAGGAGGAGGCTCCGGTGACCGTGCGCTGATGAAAAAATTCCAGAAAGCGGTAAAGAGCGATAAAGTGATCGTAGATTTTGACTGGAACGTGGGCAAGGTGAGCAGTGGTCCGGCTTATCTGACCGTGACAGACAGCAGTAATCATTGTTATTTTGGACTGCAGGCTAACAGTAAGGGAGTTCTCTCTTATGGCAGCAGAGGAACAATGGAGACGGGAGGAGAACTTTCCGATACGCAGGCATTTGGAACTGCATTTAACAAGACAAATACATGGTATCATGTATATGCGGTCATCGATATGGCAGATGAGAAAACGACATTGACTCTTACATCAAAGGCAGATGAGAGTGTGACTGCGACAAAAGAAATCGCTTTTGTGTCAGGAATTTCTTATGCAAAAGATGTTGCGGCAGTTCATTTTTATGGAAGAAGAAATGGTGGTTCTCTTTCCTGGAATCCGGCAGTGGATAATTTTAACATTTATCCGGCAGCAGTTGCACCGGTTGAGGTGAAAACGGATAAAGATTCTGTAAAACTGATTCCGGTAACAGGAACACGCGGTGTCAGCGCAAACGTAGAAGCTTCTGTTGCACCGGCATCCACAAGTCAGGATCTGTTATGGGAGTCAACGGATACGGGACTTGTGACGGTGACGCAGGATGGAACGATCGAGGCGGTACAGACATATGAAAAATTAGAGGATATTGTTACCGGAAAATGCACAGTTAAAGTTTCTTCGGTAAAAGATCCGTCCATTTACAAAGAAATCGCAGTGACGATCAGCAACAATCCGAATGCATCAGAGTTTTTCTCGATCAAAGATGAAAATGGAGATGCTGTTTATGAGATGGGAACCGGCGGTCAGACAGTAAGTCTTGATACAGGTGATAAGAAACAGTTCTTCCCGGTACTGACAGGTGGTGACGGTGAGAGCGATTATGCAGGTGTGACATGGACATCTGATAATACCAAAGTGGCAGTGATCGACAGTGAGAGCGGCAAACTGACTGCAAAAGGAGCAGGTACAGCAGAAATCACACTGACAGTCACAATGTATGCGGGTAATCCATTGACGGGAATCTTTACGGTAAAAGTCGAAGGAGAGGTACTTGCGGATACAACTGTACTTGAGCGTGCGATTTCAGATGCAAAAGCAGCAAAAGACCAGACAGATGATTATTATACTGCAGAGAGCCTTGCTGCATATTATGAAGCATTAGAGCAGGCAGAATCTGTTTTAAAGAAATCCGAAGAAGAAAAATGGGATTCTGCAAAACAGAATACGCTTGATAAAACGGCAGAAAATCTTAATAATGCAGTGAAAGGTTTAGAAAAGAATACATTCATTACCGGAATTCATATTTCTGGTGGTGACAATGCGCTAAATGTCAACAAACAGACAACACTTACGGCAGAAATCACACCAGCCACGGCAGAAGAAAAAGTTGTGTGGACTTCCGATGACTTTTCTGTTGCGGTTGTGGATAAAAACAGCGGTGTAGTGACGGCAGTGGGAGAAGGAACAGCTACGATCACTGCATTAAGCGAAAGCCGTGGTATATCTGCACAGAAAAAGATTACAGTTACAAAAGATCTGACCTCGGCTTATGATACGAATGGAATTAAAGTGACAGAAACAAATTCTGTAAGACCGGCAAAAAATGCATTGATCAATGCACGTACCATGAATTTAAATCCGGGCAATAATGCGTGGACAACAGGTTCGTCTACAAAAGCGGGAGCAATCGCTATTGATTTTGGTTCAGATGTAAACATTGAAAATGTAAAGACAGGATTCTGGTCAAAATTAAAATATACACTGGATATTTCAGAGGATGGTGAAAACTGGACGACAGTCATTGATCATTCTGAAGAAGCAGTAGGTGTTGACGCAACAGCAAAAGAACCATATGTGGATTCATTCCCGGAAAATACCGAGGCACGTCATATGCGGATCAATGTGCTTGCAAATGGCGGTACAGGATGGATTGGTATCACAGTATTGCAGGTAAATGGTATCTATGTATCGGATGCAGCAGCTGTCAAATCGATATCCTGTGAACCGGTAGCTGTAGAAAATGTTTCTGAATTATCAAAAGATACTCTGCCACAGACAGTTTCTGTGACATTGGCAGATGATACTGTGACACAGGAAGCTGTAGAGTGGGAGGATGCTTCTTTAAATAAATTGATAAAAGCGGATGAAGCGGGAACATATCAGATTTACGGTACCACGCAGATCAATGGTGTAAATTACAATGTTGTATGTGAAGTAATGGTAAAAGATAAGACACCGGCTGTTGCTCCGGTCGATAAAACAGCATTGAATGAGCAGATAGAAAAAGCTGAAAAAGTAAATGCAAAAGACTACACAGAAGAAAGCTATAAGAATTTAGCAGGGGTACTTGCTGCGGCGAAAGAGGTAGCAGCGGATGAGAATGCAACACAGGATGAGATTGATGCAGCAACCGAAAACCTGAATGTGGCAATCAGTGCACTGGTGGAAAAACCGAAGGATACGGAGACACCGGGAAATACAGAAACACCGG
>DMYD01000029.1:10846-43419 GCA_003483745.1 Roseburia sp.
GGGTAATACGGAGATACCGGGAAGTACAGAAACACCGGGTGATACGGAGACACAGGACGATACAGATGCATCTGAAGATACTGAAAAAACAGATGATACAACGAGAAAAGTAAACGTACAGAAAATTACGATTACGCCGGGAAAATACTCACTTGCAGCTGGAAAAAAACTGACATTAAAGGCAACCGTTGGTCCAAAGAAAGCGGCAAATAAAAAAATTATATGGTCATCTTCGAATACAAAATACGCAACGGTAAACAATAAAGGTGTTGTGACAGCAAAGAAAGGCGGAGCAGGAAAAACGGTCACGATCACGGCGAAAGCAGCGGATGGAAGTGGTGTTTGCGCTAAAGTCAAGATCAGGATCATGAAGCATACGGTTACAAAGATCACCTTACAGGCAAAGTCAAAAACAGTAAAAGCTGGTAAGAAGATCACGGTGTATGCAAGAGTGAAAACAAACGGAAGCAAAGCCAATAAAAAGATCGAATGGACATCTTCGAACACGAAATATGCAACAGTAAACAGCAAAGGTGTTGTGACGGCAAAGAAAGCCGGAATTGGAAAAACGGTTACGATTACGGCAAAGGCAACAGACGGAAGCGGTAAAAAAGCAACCATAAAAATTAAAATCAGGAAATAGGTCCGGGAGACTGCGGTATGAAGAGTGCCGCAGTCTTTTGTTTTATATGAAAGAATCTATGATTTACCCGGATATGTTCTATAAAAAATAGTGTAGACAGGGAGACGTGCATTCGCTAACATAAAATCAATACAGGAAGTGTGTATTGCAGGGAGGATCAAATAGATGGAATTAAATCAAAATAAGGAAAAATTAGATGTTTATAGAAAACGCGCGGCAGAGCTGGTCGGGAAAATGACACTGGAAGAAAAAGTGGCACAGACTCTGTATCAGGCACCGGCGGTGGAACGGTTAAATATAAAGGCTTATAACTGGTGGAATGAGGCACTGCACGGTGTGGCGCGAGCCGGCACGGCGACGGTATTTCCACAGGCGATCGGTCTGGCGGCAACATTTGATGAGGATCTGTTAGAGCAGGTCGGGGATGCAGTGTCGACGGAGGCACGGGCAAAGTTTAATATGCAGCAGGAGGGAAAGGATACGGATATCTATAAGGGACTGACCTTCTGGGCACCGAATGTAAATATTTTCCGTGATCCAAGATGGGGAAGGGGCCATGAGACATTCGGGGAAGACCCATATCTGACCAGCCGTCTTGGAGTCCGTTATATTGAGGGCCTGCAGGGACATGATGAAAATTATTTAAAGGCGGCTGCATGTGCAAAACATTTTGCCGTACACAGCGGACCGGAAGCGGTGCGCCATGAATTTGATGCAGAGGTGACGGAGCAGGATTTAAGGGAAACATATCTTCCGGCATTTGAGGCGTGTGTAAAAGAAGGAAAAGTGGAGGCAGTGATGGGGGCATACAACCGGACGAACGGAGTGCCGTGTTGTGGAAACAAACGTCTGCTGATCGATATACTGAGAAAAGAATGGGGATTTTCGGGGCATGTGACGTCAGACTGCTGGGCAATCCGTGATTTCCATGAGGGACATCATGTGACTGGCACTGCGATCGAGTCTGTTGCGATGGCAATGAATAACGGATGTGACTTAAACTGTGGTACTCTGTTTGGATTTTTAGTCCAGGCGGTGAGACAGGGACTGGTCAAAGAAGAACGCTTAGATGAGGCTGTCACAAATCTGTTTATGGCGAGGATGAAACTTGGTGTGTTCGATAAAAAAGAAGAAAACCCATACGATAAAATCCCTTATCTTGCCGCAGACAGCAGAGAGATGAAAAAATTAAATGAGGCGGTGGCAAGACGAACCGTTGTCCTGCTAAAAAATAAGGAGCATATATTACCGCTTGATAAAAATAAAATAAAAACGATTGGCGTGATCGGACCAAATGCAGACAGCAGACGCGCGTTAGTCGGCAATTATGAGGGAACAGCATCACGTTATATTACTGTGTTAGAGGGAATTGAAGATTATGCCGGCGACGATGTGAGGGTGCTCTATTCGGAGGGCTGCCATCTTTATAAGGACCGCACCAGCAATCTGGCACAGGAAAATGACCGCATGTCAGAAGTACTTGGCGTATGCAAGGAGAGTGATGTGGTTGTCGCAGTGCTGGGACTTGATGCGGGCATTGAGGGAGAAGAGGGAGATGCCGGCAATGAGTACGGCAGTGGTGACAAACCGGATCTGAACCTGCCGGGACTGCAGGAGGAGATCTTAGAGGCTGCTGTATCCTGTGGCAAGCCTGTTATTTTAGTTCTGCTATCGGGAAGTGCACTTGCGGTGAACTGGGCGGATGAGCATGTAGATGCGATCGTACAGGGCTGGTATCCGGGGGCAAGAGGCGGAGCTGCCATTGCGGATATTTTATTTGGGGAAGCAAACCCGGAAGGAAAATTGCCGGTCACATTTTACCGTACCACGGAAGAACTGCCGGATTTCGAGGATTATTCCATGCAGGGAAGAACTTACCGGTATATGGAACAGGAAGCATTGTATCCGTTTGGCTATGGGCTTTCTTACACAGAGTATGCATATCAAAATGTGAGATTTTTAGAGCAGAAACCATTGGTGTCGGAAGGAGTGACGATCGGTCTGTCTGTAAAAAATACCGGAAAAATGGATGGGACTGAGACAGTGCAGGTCTACGTGAAGGCAGAACATTCAAAGATGCCGCATGGCCAGTTAAAAAAGATTGTAAAACTTCCACTCTGTGCCGGGGAAGAAAAAGAAATCAATATCCGGCTGGAATCAGAGGTGTTTATGCTGTATGATGAAAACGGTGAAAAGATCCTGCCGTCCGGACACTTCGAGATTTTTGTCGGAGGCATGCAGCCGGATTCACGCAGTGAGAAACTCACCGGAAAAATAGTGAAAAGTCTGATGTTATGAAAATAATCAGGGATTTCTCTGGATTGATATGAAAGAAAAATAGGAAAAAAATAGGATTGATTTTTGCCCCTGTTTGTACAATAATAAACTTAGTTGCGCAACTAAGCGCAAAAAAAGCGAGGGACGAGAGTTTATGGATAAGGGGTTAGAAAAGAATATTACGATTGCGGACGTGGCGGAGGCGCTTGGGGTATCGAAGACAACCGTGTCACGTGCAATTTCCGGTAAAGGACGTATTGGCAGGGAGACAAGAGAGCGCGTGCTCGCCTACATAGAAGAACATGATTATAAGCCGAATGTCATTGCGAAAGGGCTTGCGCAGTCTAAAACTTATAATATCTGTGTGGTCATGCCGGGGGAGTATGATGTTGTGGATCTTACATTTTTTCAGGAATGTCTGTTTGGGATACAGGAGATTGCGGGCAGCATGGAATACGATATTCTGCTTTCCATCTGTAGGACAAATGATATATCTTCTTTAGAGCGCATCATAGCAAACCATAAAGTGGACGGTGTGATCCTGATGCGCACTTTTGTGGAAGATGAACAGATCGATTTTTTACAGACAAAAAATGTACCGTTTGTCACGATCGGAAGTACCAGTGCCAATTATAAAGGAGTGATTCAGATCGATCACAATCACAAGAGTGCATGCAAAGAGCTTACGTCGATCATTTTGATGAAGCAGATGGACAAAATTGCACTGATCGGCGGCAATGAAGAGCATGTGGTTACACAGAGCCGTCTGCGGGGATTTCGAGAGGCATATGCGAAGATGGGGAAAACGTTAGATGAGGATCTGATGTTTTTAAGCCAGGATAACCAGGTTCTGGTGGAAAAGGCAGTCAAGGAAGCATTAAACAGACAGGCAGACTGCATCCTCTGTATGGATGACGCTGTCTGCAGCCGTGTTTTAAAGACACTGCGCCAGCAGCATGTCAAAGTGCCGGAAGATGTCCGGGTGGCATCATTTTATAACAGCATGGTACTTGAAAACAATGTTCCGTCGATCACATCACTTTCATTTGATGCAAAGGAACTTGGCATGGTGGCATGCCGGACATTGCTCGATCTGACGGAAGGACTTGAGGTGAAAGAGCGCACGCTGCTTCCATATGAGGTAGTGCTGAAGGAATCAACCAAGTGAGCACAGATAGAAAATAAATTGAAAATTAGACGTCATTGAATATGAAAAGGCGAAACACGTAAAAAAGCGGTGTTTCGTCTTTTTTTGTGTGAAAGGCATTGATATTCTCAAATATATCCAAATAAAATCTTTGAAAACGTTACCAAATCAAATAGGAAAAACAGCAACTCGAAAAATCCAAAAAACAAGCCAAAACACACATAAAAAGGCAGTTTAAGAATTGAAAATGCGCGAAAAATAAATGGTTAGCGGTTGCGCAAAAGTCGAATATGAAAAAAATAAAAGCATGGAAGAAAGAATATATTATGCAAAATTGCTAAAAAATGGTCGGATTTATTATAAATTATGGACATTGACATAAGGATGTATCGGAGATATACTCTAATCATAGAACAACCGATTGCGCATAGCGCAACACGAAAAAGTGTTCTAAAAGAACAATTTTTTCTATCAAGGAAAAGGGAGGAATTTTCAAATGAAGAAAAAAGTCATCAGCACAGTATTATGTGCAGCAATGGTAGCATCCATGTTTGCAGGATGTGGAAACAAAGCAGCTGACAACAGCAGCGCAGCAGCAGACAATAACGCAGCAGAGAGCACAAATGATGCAGCAGCTACAACAGAAGCTGGCGATGCAACAGCAGAAGATGCTGGAACAGCTTCCGATGATGCAATCGCAAATCTGATCGCATCTACAGACGGAACCGTAGATATCCAGCTGTGGTGTTCAGAACTTGAAGCTTATCAGAACGTTATGAAAGAGCTGACAGACAAATTCAAAGAGCAGTATTCAGATGTAGATTTCAATATCACAATCGGTGCTGTATCTGAGGCAGATGCAAAAGATAAGGTCCTTGAGGATATCGATGCAGCAGCAGATGTATTCGTATTTGCAGATGATCAGGTAAACGATCTTGTAAATGCAGGTGCGCTTCAGGAAGTGGCAGCTACTTATACATATGATCCGAAAGAAACAAACTCAGAGGCAACTGTAGCAGCAGCTACCAAAGACGGAAAACTTTACGCTTATCCGTTAACAGCATCGAACGGTTACTTCTTATACTATGATTCAAACATCTTCTCTGAAGAGGATGTGGCTTCCTGGGAAAACCTTACAGCAAAAGCGGAAGAAGCAGGAACAAAAGTTGGCATGAATGTAGCAGATGGATGGTATCTGTATGGATTCTTCTCTGGTGCAGGATGTGAACTTTCCATGAATGAAGATAACTCAAACAATTGTGACTGGAACTCTGAGACCGGTCTTGCAGTAGCACAGAGTATTGAGAATATCACTTCTTCTCCGGCGTTTGTTAGCGTAGCTGATCAGGATGCAATTACCATGTTAAATGACGGTACACTTAGTGCATATGTTTCCGGTACATGGAACACCGGGTCTTTTGAAGCAAAATACGGTGACGGATATGCAGCATGCAAATTACCTACTTTCGATGTAAATGGAACAGCTACACAGATGGGATCTTATGCAGGATATAAATTCGTAGGTGTTAACTCCCATGCTAAAAATATTGGCTGGTCAATGCTCCTTGCTGAGTATCTCACAAATGAGGAGAGCCAGTTAGCAATTGGTAACGCTACATCAGAGGGACCGGCTAATAAAGTAGCAGCAGCTCAGATTGATTCCCCGGCACTTGCAGCACTTGCAGCACAGTCAGAGTTTGCAGATCAGCAGGTTGTAGGCAATAATTACTGGGATCCGGCAAAGGCACTTGGACAGAACCTGGTTGACGGTGCAACAGATCTTCAGGCTGTACTTGATGATGCAGTAGCTGGTATTACACAGCCGGTAGCTGAATAATCAAATACCTGTAAAACTCAGATTTCCACATGGCTTTGGAATAACTTTTATGAGGAGGGCATTATCTCCTGCCAGACAGGATATTGCTTTCCAGCAGAGACGGATATTTTCCTGCTGGAAACCAATGTCTTCCTTGTAAAAAGCTATGTGGAAATTTTTAAAAAGAGAAAAGTTTTTGCGACTCAGCCGAAAATTCTCATTCACGCGCATAGGGAGTGAATCTATGAAAACATTTTTAAACACAATCAAAAAATACTTTGCCGATTTTGGAACAGCCGTGGCAAAGGGAGATATCTGGTGCAAGCTTTCGCTGCTTGTTATGGGTGCAGGATACTGGGGACGGAAACAGATCGTCAAAGGTGTCTTAATAACAGCCCTTGAAGTGGTAGTGATCCTGTTTACAGGAATGTTCTCTATCAATTATATTAAGGATTTAAATACACTTGGTACCGTTCAGTATGAGTCCATATTTGATCCGCTGACCTTGAAAAATACTGTTAATGATTACGATAACTCATTGCTGATCCTGCTATATGGTATTATTGGTATTCTCGTAATCGTAGCATTCATATTTTTATATATAAGCAATATGAAAGCTGTTTACCGGCTTCAGCTTATGAAAGAAGAGGGGGAACATGTCAATACATTTGCAGAAGATATAAAATCTCTTTTCAACGGTAAGTTTTATATTACATTACTTACCCTGCCGAGTATCGGTGTTATTATGATGAACATTATACCGATCATTTTTATGTCCTGTGTGGCATTTACCAATTATGATATGGATCATATGCCGCCAAACTACCTGTTTACATGGGTTGGACTTAGAAACTTTAAGAATATGTTTACAGGCGGCACCACGATCACATTCTCCTATGCATTCGTAAGAATTCTTGCATGGACAATGATCTGGGCAGTATCGGCAACATTTACAACTTTCATCGGTGGTATTCTTTTGGCAAAACTGATCAACCATGAAGATACACATTTTAAAAAAATGTGGAGATCACTTTTTGTTGTGACAATCGCGATTCCACAGTTCGTAACATTGCTTCTTGTAAGCAAAATGTTCAGCGACCACGGTATTGTAAATACATTATGTTCCAACATCGGTCTGACAGGATGGTTACAAAGTATCGGACTTGTTTCAGGAAGCTATATTCCATTTCTCTCTAAACCGGGCTGGTCTCATGCAATGATCATTCTTATTAATATCTGGGTCGGTGTTCCATATCAGATGCTTTCCGCTACCGGTATTCTGATGAATATTCCGACAGATCAGTTGGAGAGTGCACGTATCGATGGTGCAAATAAATGGCAGATCTTCTGGAAGATCACAATGCCGTATGTATTATTTATCTGTGGACCATCCCTGATTCAGAGCATCATTGCAAACATCAATAACTTTAACGTTATTTATCTGCTGACAAGTTCCAATGCAACAGCAAACATGGCATTTGCAAACTCTAATGCAAAAGAGACAGACCTTCTCATTACATGGCTGTTTACATTGACCAACGATAACTCGAACTACAAGATGGCATCGGTAATTGGTATTATTTCATTCGTTATCTGTGCGCTTCTTACATTGCTTAGCTATACAAGAATGATCAGTGGTGATAAAGAGGAGGTGTACCAATAATGAAAAAGAAAACATGGAAAATCATTGTAAGACATTTAGTGCTTGCTCTTTTGGCAGTCATCTGGCTGATTCCGATTGTATGGCTGGTTGCAACATCCCTTTCCACTACAAAGGGTGTAAGTTACCAGCACTTTTTCCCGGAACACTGGACACTGGCAAACTATCATCAACTGTTCTTCAAGACAGATACAGCAGCAAACTTCCCTGCATGGTTTAAAAATACCTTTATTGTAGCATTTTTTACCTGCATCATTTCATCCGCTTTTGTACTGATGGTCTCTTATGCATTCAGTTGTATGAGATTCAAGGCGAGAAAACCTCTGATGAGCTTTTCTATCATTCTTGGAATGTTCCCAGGTGTACTTTCCATGATCGCTGTTTATTTTGTTTTAAAAATGATCGGACTTACCGATTCACTTGCAGGTCTGGTTATCGTATATTCTGCAGGTTCGGGACTTGGGTTTTTAGTATTGAAAGGTTTCTTTGATACCATCCCGGTTTCACTGAGAGAGGCTGCCCGCTTAGAGGGTGCTTCCGAGGCAACAATTTTTGGAAAAATCATTATTCCATTGTCAAAACCGATGATAGTATATACGATCATCAACGCTTTCCTGAATCCATGGATGGATTTTGTTCTGGCACGGATCATGATCAAGTCGAAAGATTCAGCAGACTGGACAGTTGCGATCGGTCTTTATAACCTGTTACAGAAGACTCTGATCGGAGATTACTTCGCAATCTTCTGTGCCGGCGGTGTAATGATCGCGATCCCGATTTCCATTCTCTTCGTAGTGATGCAGAAGTTCTATGTAGAGGGTGTTACCGGTGGAGCTGTAAAAGGCTAAATAGCAAAGAGAAATACTAAATAGACACTGCAGCAGAGGCTGCACTGTCTAAGTATTTCTAGCTTTGCATTGGAAGAACGCAAGAGCGGCGTTCTTCTGAGAAAGTGTAGTATTAAGAAGAGTATTAACTCTTTTAGATAAATTTTTAGAGGAGAAAGAAAAAAATGGATAAATTTGTACTGAATCTTATTCATCGTCCGGAGATGGTTCCAGAGTATTCTGCGACTGTGACTGGACAGGGAAAAGAAGAGGATATCGGAGATAAGGCACTGCTGACAGAGTCTTTGGATATCTTTAAGACACAGCAGAGATTAGCTCACGAGAATGGATTAAAAGTTACCATTCAGATGACATATGCTTCACTGTTCAATGATGAGGCAGTGGAGATCGCAAAACACGATCATGAAGTATATGGCGATGAGATCGCATTATCTTTATTGGGACTTCCGTGTGAGGAGTTCCGTGAAAAATATAAGACCAAGGATTTCTGTATCTGGATGTTCTCTATGGAAGATAAGAAAGCCATCGTAAATGATGTGTTTGAAAAATTCCATGACAGATTCGGTTTTTATCCGGAGTCAACAGGTTCTTATTACATGGATGCTGACCTGACAAACTATATCAAAGCAACTTACCCGACTGTAAAATGTGCAGTTGCAACCTGCTGGGAGGAAGGTCCGAAAGCTTATCATACCTGCAATAACTCCTGGTATACATTATTTGATGGAGGCCCATGGGCACCATGGATTCCGTCTAAACAGAATACACATGCACCGGCAGCAAATAAAGAAGAGGATAGCGGTATCGTAGCAATCCCACATCTTTCCCGTGACCTGATCGCATGTTACGATGGAAATGGTTCAAACTTCGGAACACATCCGCAGAACGTACTCCGTGGTATGATTTATGATACAAAGACATGGGAGTATCCATATCTTTATAACCTGATCGATCAGTACCGTTCCTTAGAGAAATATAACAACGGATATTCTTACAATATGATGTTCGTTGGACCGGGCTGGATGAACAAGATGGGACGCTGGGAGCAGCCATATGAACTTCTTTACAAATCCTACAGTGATGGATGTGCTTACTATGGCAAGCTGAAAAAAGAAGGTCAGTTGATCGATATGACTATGTCTGAGTTTGCTGATTATTACCGCGAGAAAAAAGGTGTCAACCAGAACAATTACAACGAGCCGGAATGTGCTCTCTGGAGGGATATCTTATATGGTTCAGACAAACAGTTATTCTGGTACTGCGATCCGTACATGAGAGCATGTGTTAACATGGATCAGGGCGGTGCAATCGTTGATCTTCGCCCTTATGCAGCAAAATTAGAGTGGCCGGTCGGCATCGGAACAAAACATGTTCAGGATGCATCCTACCCATTCTTAATTCAGGAGAAATACCGTGCAGGTTACTTTACACACTATGCAGGAGAGGGAACTGTAAGAAGTGCGAAACTTTCTTATAAAGGAGAGGAAGTGGATCTTTGCCTCTGCCCGACACACGCACACTTCTCCCAGGAAGGAAAGACAAGAATCCTTACATTAGATCCGGTTACGGTCGAGTTTAGGGATCTGACTGTAAAACTTCAGACAAAAGAGTACTTTGAGGAAGGTTCTTCGAACATTAAGATCGAACGTAATATCTTAGAGATGAGTGATCCGACTGCAGAAGTAACATTAAATGAATACATGGTTGCATGCTATGGTACGACCGAGTATTCCGAGGATATGAGTCATATCACATTAAAGATTGACGGACCGGAAGAGAAAACGATCAATTATGAATACAAATGCCGTGAGGAAGGTGTCGTAGGAGCTACAGAAGTTTCTGCAGTTATTCCTGAAATCGAGACAAGAGTATCCATGACAGCATCCGATGCAGATGCAGAAGGATATGTAAAAGAAGGATATGCATTCTCACCAATGTTCACATTGGGATACAGAAAAACAATCTCAGATAAGGAGGTATTTGCAACATGGCTCAACTTGGCAAAGGCAAATTAAATTATAGATGCCCATCCTGTTTTTTAAGAGATCTCGACATCGATATGTTCTACAATAAAGAAACCGGTATTTACAGCTGTATCCGCTGCCAGTATCGTGGAACGGAAGAGGATGTATTAGAGAAAAACGAAATGATCCGTTTCCGCTATAAAGCAATGCATGATAGAATTACAAAATTTGATTTTGATTAAATTCTGATATCAGAAACAAATCGACTGCCGTACTGAAATATTGTACGGCAGTTTTAAAAAGAGGTAATAACCATGGGGAAAAAGAAAAAAGACACGATGGAATTGAGGTTTTACGAAGTTCCGCAGGGTGAATATGTTCTGGCACTTTTAGGAGACAACTGGATTCGTGATTACGGACATGATGAAAGTAATCTTCATTTTCATAATCTCATGGAAATCGGATATTGTAAAAACGGTACCGGCGAGTTGATCTTAAATGAAGAGACAAAACGTTATGAACCGGCAATGGTCAGTATTATTCCGCAGAATTACCCGCACGTGACGATCAGTGACATTGCGGAGGGACCAAGCTATTGGGAGTATTTATTTTTTGATCCGATGGTCATGATCCAGGAATTGTACCCGGATAATGCTGTCATGCAAAAAAAAGTATTGCAGATGATCAATCGTAAGGCTTTATTTTTCCATGAATGGGAAAACCGCGGGATTTCCGTTCTTGTGAAGATGCTCATGGATGAAATGAGACAGAAAAAAAATCATTTTAATGACTGTGTCAGAGGTCTTTTGATTGCATTTTTCACGGAATTGCTCCGTATGTGTGAAAGTGATATATCGGAGAATGAAGTAAAGAAAAAGACAGGTGTTTCCCAGATCACGGCGGCACTTGATTATGTAAGGTTAGAGTATGCGAACAATATTCGTGTCGAGGAACTTGCAAAGGCAAGCCATATGAGTGAGACACATTTCAGAAGAGTCTTTGAATCTTATATGAATATGTCACCGATGGATTACATCAATCTGATGCGGGTGCAGAAAGCCTGTGATATCATGAAAAAGACAAATGACCCGATGGATGTGGTCGCCCAGAAAGTTGGATTTACCACAACATCTACATTTAACCGGAACTTCAAAAAATATCTGAATACATCTCCATATCAGTGGAAGATCAGTCCGGAAAATTATGAGAGAAAGCTGCTTAATTATAATATTTCCGCTTTGAAGGGCTGGTAAATAAATGGTCAAAAATGCGCGTTTTGTGTTGAGATACAGATGCAAAATGCGCATTTTTTCGTTAAAATGGAGATAAGAAAAAGATAAGGAGGACATCACATGTCATTCGAAATAAAAAAGATTCATGATCCAAAATTTTTTAAGGAAAACTGTATGGCAGCGCACTCTGATCATGTGGCATATGCAGATGAAAAGGAGGCAGAAGAGAGAAAAAGCAGCTTCCGGCTGCCTTTAGATGGCATCTGGAAATTTCATTATGCGAGAAATTATGCGCAGACCGTCAGTGGGTTTGAGGCAGAAGATTTTGATTGTAAATGCTGGGAGGATATCCGGGTGCCGGCACATATCCAGATGGAGGGCTATGATATCCCGCAGTATGTAAACATCCAGTATCCGTGGGATGGCAGGGAAGATGTCTGGCGCGACGCAGTGCCGAGTGAGTTTAACCCGGTGGCAAGCTATGTAAAATACTTTACACTGCCGGAAGGGTTTATGAAAAATGGTCTTTATGTTTCCTTTCAGGGCGTTGAGAGTGGTTTTGCACTGTGGTTAAACGGTCAGTATGTCGGTTACAGCGAGGACAGTTTCACCCCGTCAGATTTTGATCTTACCCCGTATGTAAAAGAGGGCGAAAATAAGCTGGCAGTCCAGGTGTTTAAGTGGACTTCTTCAAGCTGGTGCGAGGATCAGGATTTCTACCGGTTCTCCGGTATTTTCCGTTCGGTTTATCTGTATACCATGCCCAAGGTGCATGTGTATGATTTAAAGGTGGAACCGGTTGTGGATGAGGCAGTTTTAAATGCAGATCTTCTTGTCACAATGCAGATGCGTGGTGAGGGAAAAGCAAGACTGACACTGACCGGCAGCAGAAATTATTCCGTTTTGGAAGAAAAAGAAGAACAGATTCTTTTCTCGGAGGAGTTACCGGTTTTTGATGGGGAAGTTCATTTTGAAAAAGAGGTAGACAAACCGGATCTGTGGAGCGCGGAGATCCCGAATTTATACACGCTTACGATCGAATGCTTGGATCAAAACGGGGAGAGAAGCGAGCTTGTCAGCCAAAGAATCGGATTCCGTCGTTTTGAGATGAAAGACGGGATTATGACATTAAATGGAAAGCGTATCGTATTTAAGGGTGTCAACCGTCATGAGTTCAGTTCCAAAACAGGACGTGTCGTGACAAGGGAAGAGGTTTTAAAAGACATCGTTACGATGAAACAGAACAACATCAATGCGATCCGCACCTGCCACTACCCGGATGCTTCCATTATATATGATCTCTGCGATGAGTATGGACTCTATATGATCGCGGAAAATAATCTCGAATCACACGGTTCATGGGATGCTGCGATGCATGGATCCGCGCCGAAAGATACGATCGTTCCGGGAGACAATATGGACTGGGAGCCGATGATGCTTGACCGCGTCAATTCCTGTTACCAGAGAGATAAAAACCATCCGGCAGTTCTGATCTGGTCAGTCGGAAATGAATCTTACGGTGGAAAAGTAATTTTTGACATGTCCGAAAAATTCCGTGCCTTAGATCCATACCGTCTGGTTCATTATGAAGGAATTTTCAATGACCGCAGATATGAGGCGACCAGCGATATGGAAAGCCAGATGTATACCAGCGTGGAAAATGTAAAAAAATTCCTCGCCGAGCATAAGGATAAACCGTTTATTATGTGTGAATATACACATGCGATGGGAAATTCCTGCGGTGCCATGCACAAATACACGGATCTGACGGATACGGAACCGAGATATCAGGGCGGTTTTATCTGGGATTACATCGACCAGTCCATCTTGAAAAAAGACCGTTATGGAAAAGATTTTCAGGCATACGGCGGAGATTTCTTAGAGCGTCCGAGCGACTATAATTTCAGTGGAAATGGAATCTGCTATGGCGGAGACCGAGATCCGTCCCCGAAGATGCAGGAAGTGAAATTCAATTACCAGAATATCAGCATTCTGTTTGAAAAGGACGGGAAGTTTACCATTGTAAATAAAAATCTGTTTGCAAATACCGACCGGTTCCGCTGTATGGCAGTTTTACAGAAAAACGGGGTTGTTGTGAAAAAACAGGAGATAGAGACAGCAGTGCCCCCGCTTAGTTCGAAGGACTATGAGATTCCGTTTTCTATTTTGCATACAGATAGCCGAAAACAGAAAGCAGAAGAACTGGATGCAGAATATACGCTTACCGTTTCATTCCTTTTAAAGGAGGATACAAGCTGGGCAGATGCAGGACATGAAGTTGCATTTGGACAGAAGATCTACAAAAAGACGCCCGCGTTTGCTGTATCCGGGAAACCGATCCGCGTGGTTCATGGAAAGGTAAATATCGGGGTAAAAGGCGAAGATTTTGACTGCCTGTTTTCGATGTTGAGCGGAGGACTTGTTTCCTACCGTTATGCCGGAAAAGAAATGATTGAAAAGATCCCGATGCCGAATTTCTGGCGGGCACCGGTTGACAATGATAACGGAAGCATGGCACCGGCGCGCTATGCACAGTGGAAGATCGCGAGCATGTATATCAGCCACAGAAATGGCGGCATGTTTGATAATGTCCCAACGAAAGTGGAAGAAAAAGACAATACCGTGACAGTCACGTATACTTATTTTATGCCGACAACACCGGCAAGTAAATGTCAGGTTGCCTACACGGTTTTCGGTGATGGAACAATCGAGACGAAATTGATGTATGATCCGGTCGAGGGACTTCCGGATATGCCGGAGTTTGGCATGATGTTCTGGTTTAATGCAGATTATGACAATCTTACCTGGTACGGCATGGGACCGGATGAGACCTATGCAGACCGGAGACATGGAGCAAAGCTTGGAATCTACAGCAATAAAGTGGCGGATAATATGGCAAAATACTTAGTCCCACAGGAATGTGGTAATAAAGTTGGTGTGCGGTATGCACGTCTTGTAGATGCAAAAGGCAGAGGGATTCTGTTTGAGGGAGATGAATTAAGTTTTTCAGCACTTCCGTATACACCGCATGAACTGGAAAATGCAGCCCATGCTTATGAATTACCGCAGGTACATCACACGATCGTCCGTGTGGCATTCGCACAGATGGGAGTCGGCGGCGATGACAGCTGGGGTTCATGGGTACATCCGGAATATCATATTGATGTGACAAAACCGCTGGAATTTACGTTCCGCTTTAAAGGAATATAGTATAAGTAATAAAGTGTAAGAAATAAGCCCGGCTGCCTGATTTATTTATGTTTTGGCACAAATATTACAGCTTATGAAAAGGAAGGGAATGACTATGAATTTTGTAAAAGGAATGGATTTATCCACGCTTGCAGAGTTAGAGAAGTGTGGTGCAAAATATTATGACAACGGAGAGGAAAAGGATATCTTAGAGATCATGAAATCCTATGATGTGGATACGATCCGTATCCGTGTCTGGAATGATCCGTGGTCAGAGACGGGGGAGTCTTACGGTGCCGGAGAAAATGACCCGAAGACATCTCTTGAGATAGCAAAACGTGTGACCGATGCTGGCTTCGGTGTGCTTTTAAATCTGCATTACAGTGATTTCTGGGCAGATCCAGGTAAACAGTTCAAACCAAAGGCATGGGAAAATTATAGTGTCAAAGAGTTAGAGCAGGCTGTCTATGATTTTACGTTGGAGATGATGCATCTTTATTTGGAAAATGGTGTTAATATTACAATGGTGCAGGTCGGAAATGAGCTTTCGAATGGTTTACTCTGGCCGGAAGGGAAAGTGCCAAATTACGATAACATTGCAACATTTGTCAATGCGGGTATCCGCGCTGTCCGTAAAGCAGATGAAGAACGTCTTGCCGGTTCTATCAAAGGGGTATGTCCGCAGTTGAAAGAATTGTCAAAGATTCCGGTTATGATCCATCTTGACAATGGCGGCAACAATGCACTTTACCGTGAATGGTTTGATAATTTTACGAAACGTGGTGAGGATTTTGAAATGATCGGATTGTCTTACTATCCGTTCTGGCATGGATCTCTTCAGATGTTAAATGACAATATGAATGATATTGCTAAGCGTTATGGCAAAGATCTGATCGTGGCAGAGGTTTCCATGGGATATACGATGGAAGATTACAAAGACTACGAGAAACTCTCTGATGAAGATCGCAAAGGCTATGCAACAAAACCGGCGCTGGTTGAGAAGATCGAATATCCGATGACAGTACAGGGACAGTATGATTTTATGGAAGATTTCTTAAACAGAATCAGCCATATCGATGGTGGAAAAGGCAAGGGCTTTTTCTACTGGGAGCCGGCATGGATCCCGGTTCCGGGTTCCGGTTGGGCAACACCTGCATCCTTAAAATATATTCAGGATCCGGGACCATGTGGCAACGAGTGGGCAAATCAGGCATTGTTTGATTATAAGGGAAATACGCTGCCGGCATTGAAACTGATCCGTGATTTTAAGGCATAAATTTATGAACTGGCAGATAAGAAAATTACAATATGGAAAATAATTGGGAATCCTGCAATATTTATGTAAAAATGTTGCAGGATTTCTGCACTTTGTTGCAGTTTCGACCTTAACCATTGCAAAGGAAGTCGGATACGCTATAATAAGATTATCAGAGAAAACGAAACAGATATATCCGGCTGCTTCTGGAAAGAAAAAAAGCTGGGATGACGTGTAACAAAATAAGAACAAATGATGTATTGTAAAAAGAGTAAAATTAAAGTGGCAAAATTAAAGGAGGATTTAAAATGGTCTGGGAGAACGTATTAGCAAAGTTTAAGGAATTATTTGGTGGGGAAGGCGAGATCGGTGTCTATTTTGCACCGGGACGTGTGAATATGATCGGAGAGCATACCGATTATAATGGGGGTCATGTATTCCCATGTGCGCTGACGATCGGTACATATGGTGTTGCAAGAAAAAGAGAAGATAAGAAGCTGCGTTTTTATTCTATGAATTTCGAGCAGCTTGGTGTGTTAGAGTCATCTGTAGAGAATTTGAAACCGGAGAAAGAAGCTGACTGGACGAACTATCCGAAGGGCGTTATGTGGGCTTTTGGAGAAAAGGGCATGAAAGTAGAACAGGGCATGGATCTTGTTTTATTCGGAAATATCCCGAATGGTTCCGGACTTTCTTCTTCCGCATCTGTAGAGGTCTTAACAGGATTTATCTTACGTGATATGTTTGGATTTGATGTGACAAATCAGGATCTTGCACTGATCGGTCAGTATTCTGAGAATAAATTCAATGGTGTAAACTGTGGTATCATGGATCAGTTTGCCATTGCCATGGGCAAAGCAGGACATGCAATTTTCCTTGACACCGCAACTTTAAAATATGAGTATGCACCGATCAAACTGGAGAATGCAAAGATCGTTATTTCCTGCAGCAATAAGAAACGTGGACTTGGTGATTCAAAATACAATGAGCGCCGCAGTGAATGTGAAAAAGCACTGGCTGAGTTACAGAAAGTTGTCTCTATTGATGCACTTGGAGATCTTACAGAAGCACAGTTTGAGGAACACAAAGATGCCATCAAAGAGGAAGTATGTGTAAGACGTGCAAAACATGCAGTCTATGAGAACCAGAGAACAATCAAGGCAGTTGAGGCACTGAAAAATAATGATGTTGCTTTATTCGGAAAATTGATGAACGAATCCCATGTGTCCCTTCGTGACGATTATGAAGTAACCGGTATCGAACTGGATACTTTAGTTGAGGAAGCATGGAAAATCGATGGCGTGATCGGATCAAGAATGACAGGTGCAGGCTTTGGTGGATGTACGGTCAGCATTGTAAAAGATGAGGCTGTAGATACTTTTATCAAAGAAGTCGGCGCAGCTTATGAGAAAAAAATCGGATATGCTGCAGATTTCTATGTTGTTGAGATTGGTGATGGCCCGGTGAAATTAGCCTAGTGACTTGGAGATTGTATGAAAAGTAAGACAGTTCATACAAGGGAATGGAGAATATTATGATTCAGGAAAAGATTTTAGAGTTAACAGAATATGGTCTGGTGACGGGACTTGTTGCACCGGAAGATAAGAGATTTACCATCAATCGCCTGTTAGAACTTTTTAAATTAGACGAGTTGGAAGATGAAGTTGTAGCAGCTTATGAAAAGAGAGAACCGATGACACAGGAGACTGCTGAGGAAGCATTAGAGGGCATTCTCACAGAGATGCTTGACTATGCCGCAGAGCAGGGGCTCATGCCCGAAGATACGATCACATACCGTGATCTGTTTGACACGAAGATCATGAGCATGCTGATGCCAAGACCGAGTGAGGTCATCACAAAATTCCGCGGACTATACAATCATCAGTCCCCGCAGGCAGCAACCGATTATTTTTACAAATTAAGCTGTGATTCAAACTATATCCGCAGATATCGCATCAAAAAAGATCTGAAATGGACTGCGGATACCGAGTTTGGTACATTAGATATCACGATCAATTTATCGAAACCGGAAAAAGATCCGAAAGCGATCGCAGCAGCAAAACTTGCAAAACAGAGCGGTTATCCGAAATGTTTACTCTGTAAGGAAAATGAGGGTTATGCAGGACGTGTCAACCATCCGGCAAGACAGAACCACAGGATAATACCGGTAACGATCAATGGCAGTGACTGGTTCTTCCAGTATTCTCCATATGTTTATTACAATGAACACTGCATTATCTTCAATGGACAGCATACACCGATGAAGATTGAACGTGCTACTTTTGGCAAACTGCTTGATTTTGTAGAGCAGTTCCCACATTACTTTGTAGGATCAAACGCAGATCTCCCGATCGTTGGCGGTTCTATTTTGAGTCATGATCATTTTCAGGGTGGTCATTACGAATTTGCCATGGCGAAGGCCCCGGTAGAAAAAGAAATCTCATTCAAGGGATTTGAGGATGTAAAAGCAGGCATCGTAAAATGGCCGATGTCCGTAATCCGTATCAGTGCAGAGAAAAAAGAGCGTTTGATTGAACTGGCAGATAAGATTTTACTTGCATGGAGAGGTTATACGGACGAGGCAGCATTCATTTTTGCTGAGACAGATGGGGAACCGCACAACACGATTACTCCGATCGCAAGAAGACGTGGAGATTTATATGAACTCGATCTGGTACTCCGCAACAATATCACAACAGAGGAGCACCCGCTCGGTGTTTATCACCCGCATGCCAAATTACATCATATCAAGAAAGAAAACATCGGTCTGATCGAGGTTATGGGGCTTGCAGTACTTCCGGCACGTCTGAAAAAAGAGATGGCAGATTTAGAGCAGGCATTGCTTGATGGAACATCCATCCGTGAGGATGAGGTTCTTGAAAAACATGCAGACTGGGTAGAAGAGTTCCTTCCGAAATACGGATATACATTTGGCTCTGGTTTAGAGGGCGAAGTAACTCCGGAAAAATTGCATGAGATCGTGCAGACAGAGATTGGTCTGGTATTTATGGAAGTATTGAAAGATGCCGGTGTTTATAAATGCACGGAAGAAGGCAGAACGGCTTTCATGCGCTTTGTAGATAAAGTGAATGATTAGGACAAAGACGGGGACTAAAGTGAAACACTTCTTTGCCCCAAATAAGCAATATGAATTTCAAATAAAATAGTAAACAGGTTATATGCAGGTGTCAGCGTCCAAAGGAGGGATGCTGACATTTTGCATTCATGAAAATTGATTTTATATGCAGGTATTACTTCACATTTGTTGGAGATTTTGTGAGTCATAAGATTTGTACCCGATTCTTTGAAAACAGCATTTACTTCTTTGTGGTGCTGTGGTAAAGTATTTAAAGATAATGTTACAGAAAATATATTGTTTCTGGTAAGATCTGTGTGGTCTGTAACAGATGAAGTGTACAGGAATGGAGATAGAACTATGGTTTCAAAAAGAATACAAAAAGCACTGCTCGGAAATTCCGCAATCCGTGCGATGTTTGTGGAAGGAAAAGCAATGGCGGAAAAATATGGCGCAGAGAATGTCTATGATTTTTCTTTAGGTAATCCGGCAACACCGGCTCCGGCAGCATTGAACAATAGTATAAGGGACTTATTGGATGAAGCAGATAAAAAAGGTGCAGCGGGGTCTTTGGAATTACACGGATATATGGAAAATGCAGGGTATAAAGATGTGCGTGAGGCAGTTGCTGCAAATTTAAACAAGCGTTTTGGCACAGCATTTGATGGTCATAATATCGTGATGACAGTTGGTGCAGCAGGAGGTCTTAATATTATTTTTAAGACGATTTTAGATCCTGACGATGAAGTGATTGTGTTTGCCCCATTTTTTGGTGAATATCGCCAGTATGCAGCCAATTTTGATGCCCGGATTGTAACGGTAAATCCGGATTTAAAAACATTTCAGCCGGATTTAGCTGATTTTGAGGCGAAGATTTCAGAAAAGACGAAAGCATTGATCGTCAATACACCAAACAATCCAACGGGTGTTATCTATAAACCTGAGACAATGGAAGCAATCGCTGGGATCTTAGAAAAGAAGCAGAAAGAATTTGGTCATGATATTTATCTGATTTCAGATGAGCCTTATCGTGAGCTTGTTTATGATGGAAACAAGGAAGATTTTCTGACAAAATATTATAAAAATACGATCGTTGGATATTCGTTTAGCAAATCGTTATCACTTCCGGGAGAACGTATCGGTTATGTAGTCGTTCCAAACGAAGCATCAGACGCTGAGGATCTGATCCGAGGTATTGAGATTTCAAACCGTACGCTTGGATTTGTCAATGCCCCATCCCTGATGCAGAAAGCGGTTGCAAGATGTTTAGATGAAAAAACAGATGTGTCTTTTTATGATGAAAACAGAAAAATGTTATATGATGGCCTGACGAAACTTGGTTTTACCTGTATCAAGCCGGAAGGAGCATTTTATCTTTGGGTAAAATCCCCGGTCGACAATGAAGAAGAATTTGTAGAAGAAGGTAAAAAACTCCATCTTCTGATGGTAAAAGGAAGTGCATTCGGATGTGGCGGATTTGTACGTCTCGCCTATTGTGTCTCTCATGAGACAATCCAAAATTCGTTACCTGCATTTGCAAAATTAGCTGAGGTTTATGGACTGAAATAATGGAGGAGTAGAATGAGCAACTGGGAATCTTATGTAAGAAAAGTAGTGCCTTATGTTCCGGGGGAGCAGCCGCAGGAACAGCGCATGATTAAATTAAATACAAATGAAAATCCTTATCCGCCGGCTCCGGGGGTAATACGGGCATTGAAAGAATTTGATACAGACCGGCTGAGATTATATCCGGAACCAACCTGTAAAGTTTTAGTGGATGCGATTGCGGAGTATTATGGTTTGAAAAGCAGTCAGGTGTTTGTCGGAGTGGGATCGGATGATGTACTGGCAATGATCTTTATGACGTTCTTTAATTCGAAAACGCCAATCTGTTTTCCGGACATTACTTATTCTTTTTATGATGTATGGGCAGATATGCTTCGGATTCCATATGAGACAAAGCCGCTGGATGAAAATTTTCAGATCATAAAAGAAGATTATTATGACGAAAATGGTGGGGTGATCTTTCCAAACCCGAATGCACCAACTGGAATCTTAATACCATTGTCTGAAATTGAGGATATCATACAGCACAACCGGGATGTTATTGTGGTTGTGGATGAGGCATATATTGATTTTGGCGGGGAGAGTGCACTTCCGCTGATTGAGAAATATGACAATCTGCTGGTAGTACAGACATTTTCAAAATCACGTTCCTTAGCGGGCATGCGTATTGGTTATGTGATGGGAAATGAGAAACTCATTAAATATATCAATGATGTAAAATATTCATTTAATTCCTATACCATGAATCAGACGGCATTAGCACTTGGTGTGGAAGCAATTAAGGATAAAGACTACTTTGAGAAGACCAGACAGCGCGTAATAGAAACACGTGAGTGGACCAAACAGGAACTTACAAAACTGGGTTTTTTATTTGGGGATTCTATGAGCAATTTTATTTTTGCGGCGCATGAGCGTGTGCCAGCGAAAGAATTGTTTGAGGCGTTGAAAAAAGAACATATTTTTGTGCGGTACTTTTCAAAAGAACGAATCAGCAATTATCTCAGAATCAGTATTGGAACGAGGGAGGAGATGGAAGAACTGATCCGTTTTCTGAAAAATTATCTGCAGTGAGAAGGCAGTGTGTTAACTGTGTGAAGAAAAAGTATCATAACCGGTATGTTCAACGTATAGAGGAGCCGTCTGCTTTTGATGCAGACGGTCTGCTCCAAAACGAAAGAGAATAAGACCGCCAAAAGTACAGATTATTCCGATGGCAAAATACAAGATGAAAAAGAGTGTACTTTTACCGGTCGGTAAAAGACCGCTTATAATGGTTCCCCAGAAGTTAAACATCATATGAAACAGGATGGATTGATAGATACTGCCGCCTTTTTCACAGATGTATCCTAAAACCATGCCGAGGAAAAAAGCATAGATTCCCTGGATCATATTCATATGGAAAATGCCAAATAAAAGGGCCTGCATGATATTTGCACCCCAGAATGGGAATACTTTTTTTGCCTGATGCATTGTGACACCGCGAAAGAGGAGTTCTTCGCCGATCGGGGCAAGCAGGATGGAGTAAAAAAACATGGAAACAGTTAATCCGCTGCTGATTCCGGCGGTTTCCATCAGTTTTTCGTATGCCTTCATCCACTGTGGAAACAGCGAGGCAGTGAAAGAGACCAGATAGGTCGACAGACACTGGGTACCTGGCACTAAAAGGATGATTCCGATAACGGAAAGTGGATGAAAAATTTTTCGCGGATGGATCAGATAAACGCCATGATATCCGGCATGATACCAAAAACCAAATGCACCAATGCATAGCAGGGAAAATACGATCATGATTATGGTATTTACACGCGTCGAGGACCATAAATCTAAAATATTGTTCCAAAGATCTGCATAAATATGATTCGAAGAAAAAATATAATGGATATGTTTATAAAGCAGTGCAACTCCCATTACGAAAAACATGGCAAGATACTGAAATGCAAGTGCAAGTAAAAATGGTATAAAGGTAAAGAAAAAAGAACCGATTTTTTTCATATGAATACTCCTTTACAGGGTAAAATAAATGTTGATGATAAAAATATTATAGCAAACATATGTTTGAAAATCAATAGAAAAGAATTAAAAACAGAACAAATGTTCTACTTCTGCGTAGAGATTTATATCGTTGCAATCGTCCCTGAAAGATGATATAATGGCGGTCTGCGAAAAAAATAAAATTACATAAAATATGTATTTACTTTAAAACTTTAATATGCTAAAATGCAATATAGATGTATAGCGCATATAGCGTGTAATCAATAAAAAAGGAGAAAGGAATATGAGCAAGAAACTTAGGACAGAGGCAGTTGATCATCTTTTTGATGCTATCTTAAGCCTCCAGAACAAGGAAGAATGTTATACATTTTTTGAAGATGTATGTACTGTGAATGAGCTGCTTTCTTTATCACAGAGATTTGAAGTTGCAAAGATGCTTAGAGATCAGAAAACATATCTCGATATTGCGGAAAAAACAGGTGCTTCCACAGCAACGATCAGCCGTGTAAACCGTTCATTAAATTATGGAAATGACGGATATGATATGGTTTTCTCGAGACTTCAGGACATGGATAAAGAATAGAAATAAAAAGAACCGCTATTTTTGATTATGAAAATAGCGGTTCTTCTGTTATTAGTTGGGATTATTTTTTTGATGGTTTCGCGTCCGGATCATTTGAAGCCATCTGATCAATCATTTTTTCAATCAGAGTTTTTTTGATGTACACATCATAACTGAGCATACAGATAAAACTGAATGTATGCAAAAGATCTGCCTCATCCGCCGATGCATCCGGGAATGTATTCATAGAAGTG
The DNA here is from genome assembly GCA_003483745.1 of Roseburia sp. GTDB lineage: Bacteria > Bacillota > Clostridia > Lachnospirales > Lachnospiraceae > Roseburia. The sequence goes on from DMYD01000029.1 coordinate 34,328, forward strand.
TTGAATTTTTTTGCAAGATCTTTCATCAGGTTCTGCGTTTCCGGATGTTCTAAACTGAAAACTTCTTTGTAGATATCTTCGAGACTGTAGTTCTCATCATTGCCGAAATATTTTTCTGTGATTGGATTTAAAATACCCTGTATGTCGCTGATGCTTAAAATACTTTTCAGATAATAAATAAAGATCAGGACTAGAACATGTTCTTTGGTATACTTCTTTTTCTCCGGTGGGGGAAGAAGATTGTTTTTGGCATAATTGTTGATCATTGTCTTAGTCAGGATTTTATCATTATCATGACGTTTGGATGCAGCAAGCTGCGAATCCATAAATGTGGTTACCTGATCCATATATAAATCAATATTCGGAACATCTTCCGGCTTAACATAATCAATCTGTTGTAAGGAATCTAAAATTGAACGTAAAAATTGTTTTGTATCCATATTTGTGTCACCTCTTATCACATTATATAGTATTGAAAACTAGATGACAAGATATAAATGAAGAAAAAATAATTCAATATAGGTTTTATTGCGTGAAATATTTGTGTTATAGTATAATAACAAGCAATGAAAGAAAAGGAAAATAACAACCATGAGTATATATGATACATTGAACGAACAGCAGAGAGAAGCGGTATATCAGACGGAGGGACCAGTATTGATCTTAGCAGGAGCAGGTTCCGGAAAAACGCGTGTGCTGACACACCGCACTGCTTATTTAATAGAAGAAAAAGGCGTCAATCCTTACCATATCATGGCGATTACTTTTACCAATAAAGCGGCAGGGGAGATGCGGGAGCGAATTGATAAAATTGTCGGATTTGGCTCGGAGAGTATCTGGGTATCAACCTTCCACTCAAGTTGTGTGAGAATCCTGCGCCGTCATATTGACCGGATTGGATTCGATACCAATTTTACGATTTATGACGCAGATGATTCGAAATCTCTGATGAAGGATATCTGCAAGCGTTTAGAGATTGATACTAAGATTTATAAAGAAAAAAGTTTTTTGGCAGCAATTTCATCGGCAAAGGATGAACTGATCACACCGACAGAGCTGATGCAGCGTGCATTGACATCTTCTGACTTTGCAAAGCGCAGACAGGCGGAGGTATACCGGGAATATCAGGAGGCATTACATAAGAATAATGCACTGGATTTTGATGATCTGATCATGAAAACGGTGGAGCTTTTACAGTCAGATCCGGAGGTAAGAGATTATTATCAGGAGCGTTTTCATTATATTATGGTGGACGAGTATCAGGACACAAACACAGCACAGTTTGAACTGATCCGTCTTTTGGCAGGCAAATATCAGAACCTTTGCGTTGTGGGTGATGATGACCAGTCCATTTATAAATTCCGTGGCGCAAACATTTATAATATTTTAAATTTTGAAAAACATTTTCCGGATGCAAAAACAATTAAGTTAGAGCAGAATTACCGTTCTACGCAGAATATTTTGAATGCTGCAAACAGTGTGATCGCAAACAATGTCGGCAGAAAATCAAAGACACTCTGGACTGCAAATGATGAGGGAAAGAAGATTGATTTTGAACAGTTCAATACCGGCTATGAGGAAGCTGATTTTATTGCGCGTGATATTGCCGGCGGGGTAAGAAATGGGGATTACCATTATGGGGATTATGCTGTTTTGTACCGGACGAATGCACAGTCACGTTTGTTCGAGGAGCGGTTTATTGTATCAAATATTCCTTATAAGATCGTTGGTGGTGTAAACTTCTATGCCAGAAAAGAAGTGAAAGATCTTCTCGCTTATTTAAAGACAATCGATAATGCGCGCGATGATCTGGCAGTGCGCCGTATTTTAAATGTTCCAAAGCGTGGCATCGGTGCAACGACCGTAAACCGTGTGACTGATTATGCGGAGGCATATGATATCAGTTTTTATGATGCCTTAAAACGCGCTGATGAGATCCCATCGATTGGGAAAGCGGCAGCGAAGGTAAGACCGTTTGTAAATCTGATCCAGGTATTCCGCAGCAAGCTTGAATTTATCAGTATTTCCGATCTTCTCCGGGAAGTGATCGAAGAAACCGGATATGTGAAAGAACTTGAAGCGGAAGGTACGGATGAAGCGGAGGCGAGGATCGAGAATATCGATGAACTTTTAAGCAAAGTTGTAAGTTATGAGGAAGGTGAAGAACATCCGACGCTGAGCGGCTTTTTAGAGGAAGTTGCACTGGTGGCAGACATTGACAGTCTGGAAGATGACAGCGATTATGTTGTTTTGATGACTCTGCACAGTGCAAAGGGACTGGAGTTTCCGAAAGTATATTTAGCAGGTATGGAGGATGGACTGTTTCCTAGTTATATGTCGATTACATCGGATGATTCGAGTGAGCAGTTAGAGGAAGAACGCCGGCTTGCCTATGTGGGTATTACCCGTGCTATGAAAGAATTGACGATCACCTGTGCAAAGCAGAGAATGATCCGTGGAGAGACACAGTACAATAAAGTTTCACGTTTTGTTAAAGAAATTCCGCCAGAACTTTTAGGGGGAAAAGAACCGGCCGCCACGAGAAAAGAATCAGATTCTTCAATCGGAAAAACATGGAACACCAAACCAAAGCACACGACAATGAGGCAGCAGCCTTCCGGACAGAGCATGCAGGCGCGTGCATTTGCTTCAGTCCATACGAAGGAGGAAAAACTGCCATATGATATTGCAGACCGTGTTTTGCATACACGGTTTGGAGAAGGAACGGTGGTTGCCATTGTGGAAGGCGGGAGAGATTATGAGGTTACAGTCCAGTTTGACACGGTGGGAATCAAAAAAATGTTTGCTTCATTTGCAAAATTAAAAAAGATATAAAATCGTTTAATTTATAAATTTTTTATAGGCGAAATGGGAAACATATGGTATAATTAATATATGTAATAAACAGTGCGGATTTTTTCTGAACAAGTACTGTAATACAGGAATAATATGTATCATATGACTGTAAGATGTCACAGTCTGAAAATAGAAGGAGGGGAGCCCCATGAACAAGATGGATGATTTAAAAGATTTAGTTAACATTTCAAGATTAAATGAACTGCTGAACAAAAAAGATGCAGAGGAAGAGAAGAAAACTTCTAAAGTTGTCTGGGTATTCGCAATTATTGGAATTATTGCCGCAGTGGCAGCAGCAGTTTATGGAATCTATCGTTTCTTTGCACCGGATTATTTAGAGGATTTCGAAGACGACTTTGAGGATGATTTTGATGACGATTTCTTCGAGGACGAAGAAGATGACGACAAAGCAGAAGAGCCGGCAGAGGACAAAACAGAAGAGTAAGAAATATCTTTAAGGGGCTGCAGTGTTGCAGCCCTTTTTAAATTTATAGGAAAAGAGAAAGGAACTGGTTATGAAAAAAGGACAGATCGTAGAGGGAGTCATTGAACGGGTGGATTTCCCGAACAAAGGAATTTTAAGAGCGGAAGATGGCACGCGTGTCATTGTAAAAAATGCGATCATGGGACAGAAAGTATCAGCAGCTGTCAATAAGGTAAGAAAAGGAAAATGCGAGGGACGATTGCTTGAGGTGTTGGAAAAGTCAGCACTTGAATTGCCGGAGCCGGGATGTGTCCATTATGGTGTGTGTGGTGGTTGTACATTCCAGAGCCTTCCGTATGAAGAACAGCTTTCGATGAAAGAGCAGCAGGTGAAAGATCTGATTGATGCAGTCATCACTGAAGAAAATAAGGACTATGAGTTTTTGCCGATCAAAGCAAGTCCGAGATCAAAGGCGTACCGTAATAAGATGGAGTTTTCATTTGGAGATGAATACAAGGACGGACCGTTAGCGCTTGGCATGCACAGGAGGGGAAGCTTTTATGATATCGTAAATGTGGGAGAGTGTCAGATCGTAGATGAAGATTTCCGTCGTGTTCTTAATACTACATTGGAATATTTTAAGGAAAAACAGATTTCATTTTATCACAAACTCCGCCATACCGGATATCTGCGCCATTTTCTTGTGAGAAAAGCGGTAAAAACAGGAGAGATTTTAGTTGATCTGGTAACAACAACGCAGACGGATGGACTTGGTGCGGAAACCGAAAGCACGTTATTAGACGGATGGGTAAAGGTACTCTGTGCAGAAACCTATGACGGTGTGTTAAAAGGAATCCTTCACACAAAAAATGACAGTGTTGCCGACACGATCAAAAATGAGGGAACTGATATTTTATCTGGACAGGATTTCTTCTATGAAGAGCTGCTTGGACTGAAATTTAAGATTACACCGTTTTCCTTTTTCCAGACCAACTCTCTTGGCGCGGAGGTGCTTTATCAGACGGCGCGCGAATTTATCGGGGATGCGCTCGACGATGAGGCGAGCCAGACGGTATTTGACCTGTATTCCGGAACCGGAACGATCTCACAGATCTTATCTCCGGTTGCAAAGAAAGTAATCGGTGTGGAGATCGTGGAAGAAGCTGTTGTGGCTGCAAGGGAAAATGCTGCCTTAAACGGACTTACCAACTGTAAATTTATCGCGGGAGATGTATTAAAAGTCATTGACACGATTGAGGAAAAACCGGATTATATTGTACTCGATCCGCCAAGAGACGGAATTCACCCGAAAGCACTTGAGAAGATTATCCGCTACAATGTGCCGCAGATGGTTTATATCTCCTGTAAACCGACCAGTTTAGCGAGAGATCTTGAGGTGCTGCAGGCGAGAGGATATAAGGTGAAAAAAGTGCAGTGCGTGGATATGTTTCCTTCGACGGGAAATGTGGAGACGGTAGTTCTGCTTTCCCACAAAAAGCCAGACGGACATATCAACGTAAAAGTTGAGTTTGGCGAAGGTGAGGGAAAAGTTCCGCTTGATAATATCGCTAAAAGAGCCGAAGAGTACAAGCCCAAGGAACGAGTGACCTACAAAATGATAAAGGAGTACATAGAAGCTAAATACGGCTTCAAAGTACATACCGCATATATCGCAGAGGTAAAGAGAGATTTAGGATTGCCGATGTATGATGCTCCTAATGCGGTAGAAGAATTGAAACAGCCGAGGAAGCATCCGACAGCGGAGAAAGTGGAAGCGATAAAGGATGCATTGAAGCATTTTAAAATAATCTAAATATAAATATCGGATACCATTTTATAGCCGTTTGTTCAGTTTTTGAGTAGGCGGCTATTTGGATTTTTAGAACTATCGAAAAAGAAGAAAAGATTGTATAATATATGTGGAGCAAGTGAAAATGTGTAAAAAAGCTATCTTTATATTATAGAGGAGAATGTAGAGTAAATATGGGATTTTCAAAAAATGATTTTGAAAAAGTAGATTTGCGGATTAAAAAAATAACAGAACAGACTGTTGAGCAAATAGAAATAGATTCAGAATTACCTCCAACAATAGAGCAATTGGAAGATAATAATAGAACCTACTCCATCATGGCAGCCATACTATTTATTGATATTCGTAAGTCAACATACTTAACAGAAAATAGCCAAGCAAAAAGTATGGTTAAAATATATCGCTCATTTATGAGAATGGCAGTTGATTGTGTTAGAAAAAATGGAGGAGTTACAAGACAATTTCTGGGTGACAGAATTATGGGCGTATTTATTGACTCTGCTGATAAAAACGGGAATATCGTGGACAGTGCAGCAGATAAAGCAATTAATGCGGCAAGAAGTTTACAGACTGTGATTGATTATAGCTTGAATAAATATTTGAAAACTAATGTTAATGGGAAAGTTATTGAATGTGGTATTGGAATTGATTATGGAAAGGTTCTTGTAACTCAGGTTGGTATGTATGGTCTGGAAAGTGATGAAAATAGAGAGAACGAAGTGGATTGTGTATGGGTTGGTAATACAACAAATTATGCAAGCAAATATTCAGATATAGCATCTGGCGGAGAAATATTTATTTCAGATAATGTTTTCAAGCAAATGTCAGATGAGTATAGGGGAGTTTTTGTAAAATCAGCAAAATATAAAGGAACAAAGTTATTCCAAGGCTATGTGACAAAGGATTACTATTTGGAGTTTTCAGAGGATTTAGGAAAATCAATCAAAATAGATGAAGATACAACAGTAGAGTCGGATACATTTGCAGGATTGGCAGATGGCATTAGAGAAATCGATAGATTAAAAAATAGTCTGGTTCAACGAGAACGGGAATTAGCTATTTTAGAAGAAAGATTGAAGAAAGAAAATGATGAATTAAAGAGAAGGTTTTCGAATGAAAATAACGAAAAAATAAAGGCGATAAATGAAAGGGAAAAAGCGGAAGAGCAGCTACAAACGGAAATTGAGACTACATATTCTTTTGTCAAAAAAATAATAAGTGGGTCATTTTGTAGACAACTTGAATATATCGATAATATTGGTATTAATAGATGGTTAGATATAGACGAATTTTATCATGAATTAGGAAAGAAGCAAGGAAATAATGAAGATATAATAAATAATAGTGTTTTTGAATTTATTGAGATATATGCTTACTTTGGGCGATATCGTGCGTCATATAGATATATGGTTAGTATGGCAAAGGAAAATGATACATGGGTATATATAAATGAATCGACTTTTAAATGGGCATGTGAACAGAATCTAGGTTGGCAAGTTATTGATGCAATGGAGAATAGCCTTAAAAATAATAAAATACGATATGAACATATAAAAGATTATGAAGAAAAAATTAGTAAATTGAAGAAAATAAGGGGATTTTAAATTATGGCACAGAATGACAATCAACAGCAAGAAAATAGAGCGTTTAAAAAAGAAGATGCTTATGAAACACTGGGTATCATAAATACATGGATAGGAAATATGGATACCAAGGTTTCATTTGCATTAGCATTAGCAGGAGTTTTAATAGGTGTTATATTTGAAAAGGGCATGCCCAGTGCATTTGAAAGAATAACAGAGGTATCAAAACTGGCAGAATTATCTGGAGGAGAAATTATTGCAGCCATTCTGGTTGCACTGCTATATTTATCAAGCTTTATTTCTATTTTATGTTTTATGTTATCTATTATTGCAAGAGTGAAAAATCTTAATAATGCACCATCTATTTTTTTCTTTGGCTCTATTGGAAATATGACATTGGAGAATTATAAGAGTGCCGTAAAAGATATGGACGAAAAAGAAATGATAGATGATTTAGAAGAACAGATACATACAAATTCGAAAATATGTAGTCTAAAAGCAAAATGGTATAACAAGGGAATAAAATTTTTATTAGCAACAGTTATTCTGTGGTTTGTGTGTATGATATTTCAGTTAATATAGAAGGAGGAAAATTATGGAATCAAATCATACAATGTCTTATGACGTAGATAAAAGTTCGGAAAGAATGGATGAAATTTTAAATGCAAGTGACAATGATTACTGTGATAAAGACAGCATTCCTGCGAGAAGTGATTTGACATTTAAAAATGGATATTATGTAAATGTTACTGCAATTTTTATTGATATTGTAGGGTCATCTGATATGACAGACGAGCATAAAAGACCAACATTGGCAAAAATGTATAGAGCATTTTTATCAGAGTGTGTTGCTATTATGAATGCAGAAACTGATTGTAAAGAAATAAATATTAATGGAGATTGTGTATGGGGAGTTTTTGATACCCCTTATAAATCTGATGTTGACAATGTTATTGCGGTGGCAGCTAGACTAAATAGTATGATTAAAATACTCAATTATAAATTAAGGAAGAAGAAATATTCGCAAATTTCAGTTGGGATAGGTATCGATTATGGCAGAGCATTGATGGTTAAAGCTGGATATTCAGGTAGCGGAATTAACGATGTTATTTGGATGGGGGATGTTGTAAATTCAGCGTGCCATTTATGCAATAAGGCAGGTAGAGATTATAGAAAAGTAATTGTGATTTCAGACGTTGTTTATAATAATTTAAATGAGCATCATCAAAGTTTATTTTCAAGCTATTCCGATGGATGGGTGACTAGGTATGAAGGAGATATTATAAATACCAATATGAATGATTGGTATAATGAGAATTGTAAATAGATGTTGATTTGATACAGTTAAAAAATGGGAGCGTAAGCTGATTTTGTAGCAGTTCTTAAAGCCAGTCCAGGCTGCTATCGCAAATAGGTAGGAGTTCTCTTTCCTTTGAATTGCCGCTTAGTTTCGAGCAGGCAGCAGCCTATCGAAAGGTTAACGGACAGTATGTAAGAAAAAATCAGTGGAGAGATACCAATGTAAGAGTATTCATAGACCTTGATTAGCAGTTAATACGATAAGCGTATCATTAGAAATAGTGGTACGCTTATTTTTTGCCCCTTTTTGCAGATTTGTCCTTTCACCCGCTTTCAAATATAATGAAGCTAAAGAAATGGAGGTGTGCTTATGAGAGAGAAATTTAATCATCTGTATTTGGATAGCCACGAAAGAAAACTTTTAATACATAGCCTTGTAGAGTTAAAAAATCAACTTATTCAGCAAGGCAGATATACGGACTGTATTGACGAGCTTATTTTTAAGGTCATAAATGCACCGACCAAGAGAATGAAAATTGAATATGTCTAAGGCAAATTACAAAGCCGTTTAATAAATGCAAAATACGTGTATGGTGTTTCTGCTACGCCTAAACGTGGCGACAGTCTTGATCGAATTATCTACATGCTGCTGGGACCTTGCACAAGAAAAACGTTCAAAAAATAATTACAAGCGTGAAAAAATTCATGATCCGGAACATGCACATATTTTGTCTGGAATATTAAAATGTCCTTGCTGTGGAAAAGAAATGTATGGAAATATTGCCAAAGCAGGGCGAAAAGATAACAAGACCAGATATTACTATTATTGCAAGAATACCGTGAATGCTACCGGGCACAAGTGTACGTTCCGACGTAATATCGAGTAGACACAGATTATGATATGCTTGCAAAACTGATTACAGCAATGACAAAAGAAGGAAAATTTAAGGATGCCATTCAGGATAAGATTGGAGATACAGTTGATACAACGGATCTGGAAAAACAGTTATCCGTGCTAAATGCGAGTCTTCATCGGGCAGAGACAATAAAAACCCGCCTTGAACAGCAGATGGATAATCTGGATGTTACAGATACTCATTCAATGTCATTTAGTTAGTGA
>DMYD01000038.1 GCA_003483745.1 Roseburia sp.
CTGTTTTGTCAAGAACTTTTTTTCATTTTTTTTGAAAGTTTTTTCAATCGGTTTTGTCCGATCTGTTCATCGTCTCAAACGCGACAACTCTGATATCTTATCATGTGTTGTTCTGTTTGTCAAGAACTTTTTTGTTTTGTTGTAACTTTTCGAATTGTTATGTTTTTTTAAACAATTTGCAATTCTTTATTTTCACAACTCATTTATAATACAATAAGTCGTGCAATTTGTCAACAACTATTTCAAAAAAAATTTGAACAACTCATATTGAAAATAAAAAGCGGAGAAGGAGGGATTTGAACCCTCGCGCCGGTTACCCGACCTATACCCTTAGCAGGGGCACCTCTTCGGCCACTTGAGTACTTCTCCAAAGTCATTATTTACCAATATAATATTGTTCATGCGCCGTAACGCATGAATAACTATACTAAATCTTTACTGATTTGTCAACTATTATTTTCACATTTCATTTTTTTATTCAATAAGATTCGGTTGTCAAAAGGTGGGTTCCAGTTTTTTGACCGTTAAATTGCACAAAGCCGGGTTCGTTTCGTTCCGTTGTCCAAAAATAAGAAAAACTAAAGTATGCCTGATTTGGATTTTCACAGAGTGACGTGTACGTCTTAAATACCCCGTCCATGGGGCATTAAGACTTTTGCTGCCGTCCATGGCAGCAAAACACTATAAATGAACAGGCATACTAAGATTTTCTAATTTTCTCCCAAAGTCACAAAACAAGTCCCGGCTTTGTGCGATTTAACAGCCACTAAGTTGTGAACCACCTTTTGACACCCAAATCTCAATAAGAATACAATTTCTATAACTACCAGACTTCACCCGGATATTTCATATTCCACTCTTTTCTCAGACCTGTCATAATATCCATGACATCCTTGGTGTCCTGGATTCTTAATTTCTGGACATTCCCTGTCTTTATTGCCTGCTCCATATCTTCCATCTCATATTGTAAGGCTTTTCCGGTATCGCCTGCTGCTACGTTATGTCGCACCCCGGATTCAGCTTCCACGATCACTGCCTGGTTGGCACGTGGGTATTCCATAATTTCAATATAACCATTTTCACAGCTGATAACTGCCCGCTTCGGCTGTTTTGAATGTAGAGATAATGCAAGTGTTGCCATTTGTGCTTCTTTATTCATCAGAAGTATCCCCGCCTGCTCATCTGCTCCGGTTGGTGCAAATTTAACCTGACTTAAAATCTGATCTGGTTTGCTATCCATAAAACTGCATGCAATACTGAGTGCATAAACACCAATGTCGAGCAATGCACCACCTGCAAGATCCATATTAAAGAAACGATTTTTCATATTATATTCTTTGTAGCTTCCAAAATTAAGCTGTATCATCTGAACTTTTCCAAGTGCAGGTATTCCTTCCGTCAGCCAGTCTGCAATCTCTGCATGTTTCTCTTTTACATCCGGCATGTATGTTCCTGTTTTTCCGGCATCGATCAGTTCCCATAACTTTTTATAGAGCGGCATATGCCAGATTGTCATTGCCTCCGCAAAAATAACATTATTTTCTTTTGCAAGTGCTAATGCTTCCTCCAGTTCAAGACTGTTTAAGGTGATCGACTTTTCACATAACACGTGCTTTTTATTTTTCAGTGCTTCCCTGACAAATTCGATATGGGTATTATGCGGTGTCGTGATATAAATCACATCCACCTGCGGGTCTGTAAACATCTCATGAAAATCATCATATACCTTTGTGATCTGGTATTTTTCTGCAAATGTGACTGCCTTTTCATGGGTACGGTTACCCACAGCATAGAGTTTTTTACCCATAACTTTTAATGCCTGCGCCATCTCGTTTGCAATCACACCGGTTCCTAAAACCGCCCAGTTTAAATTTCTTTCCATAAATACCTCATTTTCAATCCACGTTCCTCATAACATGAGTCTGGACTTTCTTTTATGAAATCTATCTACAATCTTATTTTAAATAGTTGCAAATTCTTTGATTGCTGTTTCATAAAGATTATTTCCCCAGCTGTCAATCACAACGATCACTGGAAAATCTTTTATTTCGATCTTACGGATTGCTTCTGCCCCAAGATCCTCATAACATACGATTTCCGATTTTGTGATACATTTTGACAAAAGTGCCCCTGCACCGCCGACTGCTGCAAAGTAAACTGCATGGTTGCGCACAATGGCATCCATAACTTCCTTGGAGCGTTTTCCTTTTCCAATCATCGCCTTTTCCCCTAAATCAAGCAGTGTCGGTGCGTATTTATCCATGCGGGTGGCGGTGGTCGGTCCTGCAGAGCCGATTGGTCTGCCTTCGCGCGCCGGGGACGGTCCCATATAGTAGATCGTACTATCCTTAATATCGATTGGCAGTTCTTCACCGCGCTGCAATGCTTCGATCATTCTTTTGTGTGCGGCATCTCTTGCCACATAGATCGTTCCTGTAATATAAACGTAATCGCCTGATTTTAAATCTTTCGTCACTTCTTCCGTGATCGGCGTCGTGATATGTTTATCCATGATAATCCTCCATTTTTGCGCTTCTTCTCAATGAAAACCATGTTTTCATTTGCATTTTAAGTTTATGTGTCATCACAAACCTTGCGTATGAAAAATCTTATTTTTCACACTATTTTCCTTTAAACTTCCCTTACCACATGACGATTTACATGACAGCAGATATTAACTGCCACCGGCAGTCCCGCAATGTGTGTCGGATAAGTATTGATGTTGACTGCAAGCGCTGTTGTCGTACCGCCGAGTCCTCCCGGTCCAATACCAAGTTTGTTAATCTTTCCTAAGAGTTCCTCTTCCATATCTTTTACATAAGGAATGTCAGAATGTTCTCCAACCGGTCGTGTCAGTGCTTTTTTGGCAAGTATTGCACATTTTTCAAACGTTCCACCGATTCCGACTCCCACAACCATAGGCGGACATGCATTTGGTCCTGCATCTTTTACAGCTGTCAATATGGCATCTTTCACACCCTCAATGCCGTCTGCCGGCTTTAACATGAACACACGGCTCATATTTTCACTTCCAAACCCTTTTGGTGCAATGGTGATCTTTACCCTATCTCCCGGTACGATGGAATAATGGATGACCGCCGGCGTATTATCTTTGGTATTCTCACGGATCAGTGGATCCTTCACAACTGATTTCCGCAAAAATCCTTCTGTGTATCCCTGACGCACGCCCTCATTTATGGCATCCTCGATCGCGTCTCCCTCAAAATGAACATCCTGTCCCACTTCTAAAAAGATGACTGCCATTCCGGTATCCTGACAGATTGGTATCATCTCCTCATCTGCGATTTTTAAGTTATCCTGAAGCTGGTTTAAGATTTTCTTTCCAAGTTCGGATTTTTCCGTCGTAACCGCATTTTTCATCGCAGTATCCATATCTTTTGAAAGATAATGGTTCGCTTCAATACACATCTCTTTGATATTTTCCGTAATTATTTTTGTATCAACTGTTCTGATCATGTTTTCTCCATTTCTGTGCCCACTGCTGCCCGCCGCGCACTTGTTTTATTTTTGTTTTGGCTTATCTAAATGAAAATGTTTCTTAAATTCTTCCAGTGTCTTATCATTTTCTCTTGATTTCATATCCGGGAATGCTTTCATCAATCGCTTAAAGCCAAAATTCTTTTCTTCAAAAAGATGTTCGTATTTCTCAGAAAGTTCAGAAAGCTCAGAAAGCTCTTCCTTCTGTTTTTCACGGTTTTTCTTCCACTCTTCCGATTTTTCAGTCCAGGCATTTTTCTTTGCCTCAAAACTGCTCTTTGCTTCCATAATATTTTCTGAAATTGCAAGTTTGGCATTTGCGGCTGTATCTGTGATCTTCTCTCTGGCTGATTCTGTTGTATCAGTAATTTTAGTTTTCGCCGTTCCGGTCGTCTCAACAATCTTATCTTTTGCTGTCCCGGTTGTTTCAACAATCTTATCCCGCGCTGCTCCGGTTGTCTCCGCAATCTTATCTTTTGCTGCCTCAGTCGTATCCGTAATCTTTTCCTTTGCGCTGCCCGGGATCTCCCTCAGATTATCCTTGGTTTCCGCTAATTTATCTAAAAGTTCCGCATGTGTTTCCTGGAACTCTTCTGATTTTTCCACGATGTCCGTCACATTCTCGTAAATATTTTCTCCAATCTCATCCGATAGTTTATGAATCCGTTCTGCCATCTCATCCATAACTTTGAGCCGTTTATTAAATTTCAGGATTGTTGCAACGGTAATGCCACAGTCCACAAAAAATACCGTCATGATAATGCAAAGTAATATCACTCCGAGAATATGCGGCATCAATGTAATCCCTTTGTAAATAATCGGATGCAGCACATCCATGATGAAGGTACATGCAAGTCCCCAGTAAATAGAAAATTTCAGACAAACATAACCGTGGATATTAAACGGTTTGTCAGAATAATCCCACCACTGATTATGAAATACTTTTTCAAGTAAATATCCTGTGATATATTCCAGAATAGATGTCAATAAAAACGATCCTATAAACAATATCAGTAAATTTTCTTTCAATGGAGTGAGGACTGCAACGACGATCACAACACCGCATCCATAGATTGGACAGTATGGTCCGTTTAAAAATCCGCGGTTTACGAAAATCCCGCGGTCTAAAGCTGCGTAGGAGACTTCCGTGCACCAGCCGATAAAGGCATAAATGATAAATATCCATACGAGTTCATAAAAGTTCTGCGGCATATTTTTCCTCCATGTGATCCAAAATATTTTACCAAAAATAATTTCTGTTCTACAAGCACAAATTGGCACAACTAAAAAAGCAATAAGTTATAAATGATTATAACTTATTGCTTTTTATGATTCAACTGTTACCGTTTCTAACGGATCGCTGATATCTCCCCATGACGTTCATAATTTGTGATCTCCGTGGTGTGGTTATTTTCATCCACAAACACAACAACCGGTTTCTGCTGTTTTGCCTCCTCCGGCGTCACATCGGCATATGCCATGATGATCACTTTGTCATTTGTCTGTACCATGCGGGCTGCCGCACCGTTTAAGCAGATGACTCCGCTGCCGCGCTCTCCTGCGATCGTATATGTCTCAAAACGTGCACCGTTATTCACATCCACGATCTGTACTTTTTCATATTCAAAAATACCCGCATCCTCTAAAAGCTGGATATCTACAGTGATGCTCCCCACATAATCAAGTTCCGCCTGCGTTACGGTCGCGCGGTGGATTTTTCCTTTCAACATTGAAATAGTCATTTTTTTCCTCTTTTCTAGTCCTCGATCATAAAGTTGTCGATCAGTCTGGTTTTTCCGATGTATACTGCCATTGCTGCAAGTATACCGTGCTCTATGGTATTGATCTGCTGCATTGTGGATAAGTCTACGATTTTGACATAATCAATTTTTGCAAGCGGCTCTTTTTGGATCTCTGCGGTCATTGCAGCAATAACTTTTTTACAGTCGCGCTCTCCTTCTTTTACCATTTTTTCGCCAAGGAAAACAGAACGGCTCAGCACAAGCGCTGCTTTTCTCTCCTCTGAGGAAAGATATGTATTTCTGGAACTTTTTGCAAGCCCGTCTGCTTCACGGATAATCGGACAGCCATGGATGGAAAGCGGCATATTTAAATCTTTGACCATACGTTTGATGATTGCTAACTGCTGCGCATCCTTCTGGCCAAAGTATGCATTGTCCGGAGTCACGATGTTAAATAACTTGGATACAACTGTACATACCCCACGAAAATGAACCGGTCTGCTTAATCCACAGAGTTCTTTTGTAAGCACATCCATATCCACAAAGGTATAGAAGTTATCCCCATACATCTCTTCCGGTGTCGGGTGGAAGATCAGATCCACGCCATGTTCCTCACAGAGTTTTGCATCATGCTCTAAATCTCTCGGATAACTGTCTAAATCCTCATTCGGACCAAACTGGATCGGATTTACAAAAATGCTGACAACTACTTTGCCGTTATTTTGGCGTGCCGCATCGATAAGACTCGCATGACCTTCATGTAAATATCCCATGGTAGGAACAAAGCCGATCGTATTCCCTTCTTTTTTCCATTCTTTGACCTGTTCTCTTACTTCGTTTATGGTTGATACGATTTTCATGTGTAATGTTCCTCCCTAATATAATTTTTCGATCACGGAATCGTCTATTTTAAAACAATGTTCTGCCGAAGGAAATGTTCCTTCTTTTGTCTCTTTGATGTATGCTGCCATTCCTTCACGCATTGCATCGCCGACATTTGCAAATACTTTTACGAATTTTGGACGGAAATCACCGTACATGGCAAGCAGATCCTGATAAACAAGTACCTGTCCGTCACAGTCTGCACCTGCACCGATGCCGATTGTCGGAACTTTCAGCATCTCCGTGATTTTCTTTGCGAGTTTTGCCGGTACACATTCTAAAACAACCATGCATGCACCTGCTGCCTCGACCGCCTTCGCATCCTCGATCAGTTTCTGTGCTGCTTCGATGTCTTTTCCCTGCACTTTAAATCCGCCAAACGCATTGACTGACTGCGGTGTCAGTCCAAGATGCGCAACGACCGGGATCGATGCCTGTGCGATTGCCTTGATATGCGGGGCAAATTCCACGCCGCCCTCTAATTTGACTGCGTTTGCCCTGCCCTCTTTCATCAGGCGTCCCGCATTGACCACCGCATCATAGACGGAAGTCTGATAGGACATAAACGGCATATCCGCAACCACAAATGCATTTTTTGCACCTCTGGTGACTGCTGCCGTGTGATGGATCATATCTTCCATGGTCACGGACAGTGTGTCCTCATAGCCAAGCATGACCATGCCAAGTGAATCCCCGACTAAGATCGTGTTCACGCCGGATTCATCCATAATCTTCGCGGTCGTGTAATCGTAAGCCGTCACCATCGTGATCTTGTCGTGCTCGTCTTTTTGCTTCTGCAAAGTTACTACTGTGTTTTTCATCGTCATTCTCCTATCCTGCGCTGTTTTCTGCGCATGTCAAGTTTGTGCGTAAGCACAAATCTTGCGTGTGAAAAATCTTATTTTTCACACTGTTCTCTCCTATCCTGCGTATGAAAATCTTATTTTTCACACGCTTCATTCTCTGTCGGCATGAAAAGTTCTCTCATTGCCGCATAATCTCTATCCGGATTTTTCTGCTCTGCGATCTCTAAAAGCTGCTTTGCATTCTCCAGATAGGCATTTTTCATGTCAGCACGCAATGCATCCATATGTTTCTGTACGGTATTTTTGTCCCCGCGCTCCACAGGTCCGGTCAGGGAGTCAATACATCCCTGTACATGGATATTTTCCAGATTGCCTTTTGCAAGCCGGTACAATTCCTCGTCTGCCTGCTGCATTGAAAAGCCACACTCTAAAAACAATTTTTCTGCCATAAAAAATACTGCTGTCATGTGGTTCGATGCCAAAGACGCCGCTGCATGATATTTAATTTTGTTTTCCGCAGAAATAAAACACGTCCGGTTTCCCATCTGCGCAAACATATTTTGGATATTGGAGATATTTCGCTCATCCCCCTCAATGGTAAACAGTACGTCACCAAGTGCCTGCCAGGATGTTTTCCTGTCACTGATGGCACAGAGTGGATGGATAGAATAGGCCATACTACCAGTACGATCTATATCAGAAAAGATGTTTGAACTGTGAATCCCGCTGCAGTGTGCAATGATTTTACCGTGGGTATACGGTTTTGCCGCCTCCCAGACTTCCCTGATCTTATCATCGGGTACGGTAAAAAAGATCATGTCGCTGCTGCTAATGATTTCTTCGATACTTTGATATTGCTTTGTGTTTGTAAAATTTGCTGCCCATGCGGCAGACTTTGGGCTTAGACTATAATAACCTCCTACTTTCCTGCCCTTACTGATAAAATATTTTCCAAGTGACACGCCGACTTTCCCGGCGCCAATAAAACTGATCTGCATGCATTCCCCAACTTTCCTTTTTGTGGAGCAGCATGCGACTGTCTCATTCCGTCAACTGACGGATACAAGCGGTTTTCCTGGTTTTATTCTCTTTTTCTGATAAAAAATATGTTCTGGTATGATTTCCTGTATACGGAATATCATCCAGAACATACTATAGCACTTCACTGTCCGCGGTTCAACAATGGATTATGTGCCTGTTTTACATCTTTTTAATTTTTGCTTTTTTGTCAATTCCTTTTGACTGGAACAGACTCTTATATAATTTTAACTTCTTAGAAGGAACCTTAACAACTGCATTTTTTGCCGTTCCCGCGAATGCTTTGTTTCCTACATTCTTCTTTGTGAGTTTCGTTGTCTTTACGGTAATATCCTTTAACTTTTTACAGCCTGAAAATGCATTTGCTCCGATACTCTTAACATTATTTCCAATTATCACGGTCTTTAACTTAGTGCAACCTGAAAATGCATTTTTCCCAATTTCTGTCACATTTTTTCCAATCGTAACTTTGGTAATCTTTTTGTTTCCCTTAAATGCATCGGCCTTAATAGAAGTTACTTTATAAGTTATTCCGCTGATTTTGATTGTTGCCGGTATGGTTACAGTTCCTTTGACTCCATTTTTCGGAGACACATAAGATACCGTTCCATTTTTTGCAGAAGATTTTGTTACTTTATATTTTGTACCGGTTTTGTCCTTCAGGATCTTTCCTTTTTTTGGAACCTTTGTTTTTACAGTATTATTTTCTGTCTCTGTATCCTTTGTCTCTGTATCCTTTGTATTTGTATCTTTTGTCTCCGTATCTTTTGTATCTGTATCACTGTTTTTGTCAGATGGATTTTTTGTATCTTCCGTATTTTTTTCCGGTTCTTTTATACCAGAATCACCGGTATATGCAGTATTAAGCAGTCCTTTTAATTCCGGTTTCTGACCTGCATTTTCCCATGTCAGCAATGAAATATCTTTTGACAATGGATTTTCCCAGTTATCATTCAATAGATTCTGCGCTTTTTTCATTGCGGCATTGTCGTTTAAGTTATTGTTCAGTACTGTAATCATTTCATTTCCTGCAAGACTGTCTGTTCCTGTAAGATCTGAGATTTCTCCCTTACCATCATTTTCTCCTGCAACCACTGTTCCAACTGCTTTTTTGTCTGTAACTTCCGTATCACCATTGATCTGTTTTTCTGCAGTGGAGAAATAGCTGTTTAACATCATACCAATGCCGGTATTTCGTCCTGCAAGTCCACCGATATCTCCAGTTGCATTTACAGCTTTTAAAGTAACCTCACTAATATCGTTATAGCAGACACCCGACTGAAAACCACAGATACCGCCTATCGCTGACTTATTGAGTGGAGCCGTCGCCGTGACACTTCCCTGTGCATAGTTATTAATGGCACCTGCCCTTGCGATCATTCCGCTGATTCCACCTGCATATACCCACTGTGCATCTGATACCGCATTAATAGATACATTGGTTTCGCAGTTGGTAATATTTCCCCGATTTAACTGACCGCTGATTCCACCTGCGTAGGCTGCCCCGGAATTAGAATGAATGCCAATTTGTCCATCAGCACTAATACGGTCAATAACAGTAGCTGTTTTGCCTGCATCCTGCTCGACTGCTGCTGCAACAATTCCTGTATAAATTCTACTGTTTCCTGTATTTTTCTGATAGATCTTTGCATTTTTCACAGACAGGTTACTGATTTTTCCACCTTTTACATAAGCAAATAAACCTGCAAATTTTCCCTTATATGGTGTTTCCACTGAACCGATCGTCATGCCTGAAATCGTATGCCCGTTTCCATCAAATGTACCGGAAAATACATACGGTGCTGTTGCTCCGGCCGGAATCCATTCTTTTGTGAGCGTAATATCTTTCATCAGACAGATATATTTTCCTGTGTAACTTTCCTCTTTGTTTACATGCGTTGCAAATGCGATGAGCTGATCTTCCGTCTCGATCGTCCACGGATTTTCTTTTGTTCCGTCCCCGGATGCAAACATTTCATTCGATGCCATCCCGGATGCTGGCTCGATCGTAAACTCTTCCTCATCTGCTGGCAGCAGTGCTGCGATCTCGTTTGGCGTATTTGTATCATAAACAGCTATTACACGCGCGCCGTGTGTATCTAATAAAAGTGTATTTTCATCCACCTTCCAGCTGCACAGAGATCTGCTTAAAGCCTCACTTCCCGTCCAGTGTCCGGTCTGCCTTCCGCCATTTGCAAGATTGATTTTTAATTTGCCAAAATTCTGGTTGAGAACTGCTGCCATGAAATCAGATATCATATCTTCCGTGGTAAAACCAGTTACATCTATTGAAACGCTTCCTGTATATTTTTCTCCCTCATCATTGACTCCAGGTCCCACCTGCCAGCCAATAGCAACCGCCGGAGAGATCTCCAAACGATTTTCCGTCTTATCATCGGTTACCTGTTTTGCGTCTTTTGCATAATAAGTCTGAAATGTATCGGCAATTCCGGTTGCCCATCCGGCAACACTTCCGATATAGCCGGAATAACAGTCTGCAACAACATCTGCCACGGAATAACTGTTTACAATGGTTCCCGCATGTACACCTGCAATTCCGCCAAGTGAAGGTGCCCCCTCTGCCACACGGTCAGCGTTACCGGAAATGGTTCCTGCCACATAACAGTTTGCGATCAGTCCGCGGTTATTCATTCCACTGATACCACCTGCCTCGGCAACTCCACCTACTGCCTCGGAGCGTACACTTGCGTCCGAATGGCTGTTTATAATTTTTGTGCGCAGCATTGCGCCTGTGATTCCACCGATAAAATTATTTGCTTTTTGATGCGTTGTCTTACCTGAAATTGTACCGGAAACGGAAACGTTATCGATCAGACATCCATCCGCAAATCCTGCCAGACCTCCAACATAATCCGATACCGTGCTGTTCACATATATATTTGTTCCGGTTAAAGAAAGATTTTTTATCTCCGCATTTTTTTCTAATACGCCAAACAATCCAAAATATGTTCTTGTTCCATCATCCTTATATGGATTTTCGGAAGTTCCGATTGTGATACCTGAAATTGTATGACCGTCCCCGTCCAGATTTCCGTTAAATGCATATTCACCTTCTCCCGCCGGCGTCCATTCTGCACTGCTGACATCAATATCATTGATAAGTTTCAGGTAAATTCCCTTATAATCGCGTTTTGCTGTCAGGGAGACTGCAAAATTCCGAAGCTGTTCTTCGTTTGCGATCTGGTAAGGATTTTCTAAAGTTCCATCTCCACCTGCAAAAATAGAGGCATCAATCTCTGATGGAGTCCAAACTGTACCCTCTTGTACCTGTACACCGCTTTCATTTGTCCATCCATAAAACTGTGAGTCAATGTCCGAAAGTCGTGCATCAAAATCATAGTCTGTCATTCCGGCATTTTTAACGGTTTCTGAAAATGCATTTAATTCTGCTGTTGTAAAATGCGCATTCAGTTCTTCTTTCATGGCATCAGAATTTAATTCTTCCGTTGTCTTTGCAGTATAAACAGTGACTTTTGATGCTGCTGCCCCGGCTGCCGGAAGTGATGTTTTAGAAGAATCATAATAACAGTATTTTGCTGCTGTGTTTGCCAGCTCGTTCCCAATGATAGCTCCTGTTTTTGTACTGATATTTTCCGCATCAGTTGTGATCACTGCGGAAGCATAGTTATTGTAAAGCATTCCTGTGGAGCCGCCCAAGATTCCTCCGACTACCGTATTTGCATGTTTTGAGGAAACATGAAGCTGCCCCATATAATAGCTATTTAAAACTGCTGCCTTTGCACTTGCAAATCCCAGGATTCCGCCAACATCTGCAATTCCTGTTCCCGCTTTTACCGTAAGATCAACCTTCGAGCCACAGTTTGCGACTGTCATACATTGATTTCCGAAACCAATGATACCACCTGCCATGACTGTTTTATTTACAGAGGAAGTATCTACTGTAATGGTTCCACTCACATGGCAGTTCTGCAATACTGTTGCAGTGGACGCTTTACCATTTACCTTCGCAAATGCCACAATCCCTCCGGCATATGCGATTGCTTCCGGAGTCGTATAAATTCCAATATCTTTTAATGTCATATTAGAAAATTTTGCAGTATCTGTAACATATCCAAATAATCCCGCATACGCTTCTTTTGACGGTGTGCTTTCACTTCCGATCGTCAGATTCGAAATTTCATATCCGTTTCCATCAAAATTTCCACTAAACGGTTTATCCTTCGTTCCAACCGGAACCCATTCCACCCCGGCAAGATCAACCGGCTGTGTTAACGTGATATATTTTCCCTCATAACTGTAACCGGATGCCACTGCATCATCCAGTTTTAGCAGTGTCTCTTTACTTGAAATCTGATACGGTGATGTCTTCGTTCCCATACCACCGTCAAATATATTTTCTCCTGCAGCTTTCAAAAGTGCTGCATCCGTGGCCTCCAAAATTGCCTTGCTGCTGTAAGTTGCCCCCGATACAACATCTATTCCATCTGTACCATTTTTTTCCTTGATCTGCGTAAGCAATACTTTTGCCTTATTCCAGACACTTTGTGTCTGACTTGATCCATCTGCAGAAATATCTGTGATTTTTAAGGAATCCGCATCTTTCTCCAGTTTGATCGTGACTGTCACTGTTCCGTTTTTGTACCCAGCTGCCTCCCCGGTATAAGTTCCGGTGCGATATGTCTGATCTACCGTCTGCGCAATTCCTGTAACTGGCATGCCGGATAGCACTATCGCAGTGGTCAATACTCCCGTCAATGCCCTTTTTGTGTTCCACTTCTTCTGTCTCATTACATTTCCTTTCTGTCATAGATTAGTCTTTTCTAACACTGATTAGTTTACAAGAACTTATAAAGTTACGCAACTGTACTTATGACCTGTTTTTTTACATCAAAGTGAATTTCACAATTTTCCATAAAAAATAACGTCTTAGATCTATCATTCCAATCCCATACAAAAAGAGTCGAAACTTTTCCATCAGTTTCGACTCTTCTAAGAAACAGCTAAGCAAATACAAATTTACAGATCTTACATTTTCCTTCCACCTGGAGCTGAATCGTTTCAGGTTTTCCTGTCTCTATAAAATCTTCCGGCAGATCTATTTCTAACATCCGGTAGCAGTCTACCGGCTCTGCCGTGATTTTAGTGACAGTTTTTCCGGTCACTGTCACCGTAACCGTTTCTAATACTTTTAACGTAAGATTTAACTTGAGTGGCTTTTTGCCAAATACAAAATCGTGATAAATCAATGTTCCTTTTACCGGATATTTTTTCACTTCATCCGGATCATCCCCTGCACACCCCGGGATTACACAGCAGGAACCATTGATTCCCCGATGTAAAAACATGTGGTCATATGTATCATAACAATCGGCATCCGTTGTCTGGAATGGATTTCTTTTTCCGGCATGCGTTCCATCAATTTCAATACTCTGTTCTAAGCGGATATCCTGTGATGACGCGCCTGCCATAAATTGATATGTTCCGTCTTCTAAGATCATGCGCTCTGAGATCACATCATAGTATTCTAACTCCCACAACTGTACCATAAATGTGACCTTTCTGGTTTCTTTGGGCTGAATATCATGAATGCGCTCAAACCCAACAAGCTGCCGGATCGGACGCTGCACACGGGAACCCTTTTTATGCACATAAAGCTGTACTACTTCATCGGCACTTCTTTCCCTGGTATTTTTGATAAAACAGCTCACTTTGATACAGCCGCGTTCTTTTTTGATCTGCATTTTTTCGTAGGAAAATGCTGCATAAGTCAGACCATATCCAAACGGATAGAGCACTTCTCTGTCAAAATACTGGTAAGTGCGTTTTCCCTGAATAATATCATAGTCATTCATATCCGGCAGATCTTTATCCGAATGATACCATGTCATATTTAATCGTCCCGCAGCTGCTGCTTTTCCGGTCAGCACATCTGCGATTCCGTGCCCAAGTTCCTGACTGCCCGAAGCCGACAGCAGGATTGCCGGAACTTTTTTCTGCAATTCGCCGATCGCATATGGATAATTGCTGATCAAAGCCACAATTGTGTTATGATTTGCTGCTGCGACTTGTTTTACCAGTTCTTCCTGTTCTGGTGGAAGTGCGATCGTGGTGCGGTCTACCTCTTCTTTGCTGTTGATGACCGGATTGCAGCCAATGACTGCAACCACATAATCAGCTTCTTTTGCTGTTTTCTCCGCAGCAGTTTTCCCGTCTTTTACGATCTCTATCTCAAATCTTGCCGGCGGATTATCCACGCAGATCGAAAAATAGCCATTTTTATCCACAAGCACCTGCCTGTTATTCCAGCTTTCCAGTGTAGAACCGTTTTTTTCCTGCTTCAAATTCCACAACTCACGGACAAACCAGCCAAACGCCTCTTTTTTGTCTGCCTTGATGATATCTGTATCCTCCTCTAAAGTGACAAATCTGCCGTTGCTTTTTGCTACCAGTGTCATGCTGCCACAGCCCCAGTCATTCAAAATAAATGTTTCTGCCTGCTCTTTTATTACCAGTTTTAACCGGGTATTCTCATCCAGCCCCACATAGCAGTTATCACCGGTTTGATCCGCCAGGCGGATACGGATTTCAGACAAACCGGTTTCATGACTGATCTTTGCATTTGGAAATGCTTCTTCGATTCCATCTAAAACAGTAACCGCATAAGGCGGGATGCCACAATACCAGTCCTTATACCACACATCAGAGAGTGGACCTACTACTGCCACATTTTTTACTGCATTTTCATCCAACGGAAGAATTTCATTTTCATTTTTCAAAAGGACAACCGCCTCATCCGCCATTTTACGGGCAAGCTCCTGATGTTCCTCATTGTTGATATATTCTTCGCCCATGTTCTGATACGGGCAGTCGCCCTCTTTATCAAACATGCCAAGCCTTATCCTTGTCCGGAACGAATTGCGCACTGATTCATCAATATCTTTCTCTGTGATCCAGCCGTTATCCAATGCCTCCCTTGCTGCAGCATAAACGAGTTCGCCATCATCCGTGAAACAGTCAACACCAGCCTTTAATCCATTTGCCAGTGTCTCTCCATGCGTCTGATAAAAATGATGGTCATTCACCGTCTGTGAAAAATCGCCTCCGTCACAGACAACATGCCCGGGCAGTCCATAGTTGCCTTTTAAAACATGGCGTACCTCGTCATTGACGATCGCCGGAATCCCGTTGATCTCATTGTAGGAGGTCATGACTGCCTCCGCGCCGCCCTCCATGATCGCCTTTTTGAACGGTTTTAAATAATATTCGTTTTTATTTCTCCTGTCTACGGAAGATGAAATCTTAATGCGGTCTTTCTCCACATTGTTTGCGTAAAAATGTTTCAGCGTTGCCCCGCAGCGGATATAAAAAGGATCCTCGCCCCTCATACCGCGGATATATGCGCCCGCCATCTCTCCGGTCAGATACGGATCTTCGCCGTATGACTCTTCCGTCCTTCCCCATCTCGGATCGCGCTCCATATCAATCGTTGGCGCCCAGCGGCAGAGCCCGCCTCCACCATTTCTTGTATACAAAGCCCTGGCTTCCTCGCCGACAGCGCGACCACATTCTCTGATCAACTCCCTGTCAAAACTCGCACTCATACCGATCGGCTGAGTGAAAGCTGTGGTCGGCTCCGGCACCCCTTTATTAAATGCCTGGTCATGTCTCGCCTCAATCCCGTGTGCAGCCTCACCGCCCATATAAGTTGCCCGGATTCCAAGCCTCGGAATGTCAGAGCATCCGGTTGTCAGACAGTGTATTTTTTCTTCAAGCGTCATTGCCCCTGTCAGATAGTCAAGACGTTCTTCTATCGAAAGACTGTTATCCCACAGCGGTGTATTCTGTTCAAATTTTATATTTTTTTCCATTTTCTGCCTTGCTGCCGTAAGAACCTGTGTTCCGTACAGCAGTCCCCCTCCTGCAAGTTTCTCATTTTCTTCAATGTATCATTTCTTTTTTTAGAAAAATACCTGCAAATGGAGCGGTGTTTTGCAATAAAAAACAGATCTCTTACCGGTTTTGTAAACTTACTTTTTCATTCAGCTTTGTGACCTCTCTCTTTGCCCTGCTGTATAATGTGATCCAGATTCCAACATAGATTCCGATAAATATTGCAAAATATACAACGACCCCTGCAATGCTATGTTTCATCCAATACATCAGATATGCAACCGGAAATGTTGCAATCGAACCTGCCAGCAGATGAGTCACTGTCTGCCGCAGCAGGCTCCAGTCATCCATCTCCCATATCACGGACGCGCCTGCCCAGACTGCACCGTACATCAAAGATGCGATCATCTGCGCCACGACCGCATTAATTTCATTTCCACACTGCTCCACCAATGCTGGGACGACCGGATAATAATTTCCGTCACCGTATATGAGTGAAGAGAAAATTGTAATTGCGGTACTGATTGCCAGACCGATTGGCGCACCTATAAGCGCTCTGCATAAAATTCTTTTTTTCATGATAACCTCCATTCCTGTGTGTGAAAAATATATTTTTCACACACACCACCATTTCTATAATCCCAATACCTGTTTAATTTTTCTGACGTAACGCCTTGAAACATACGTTGCTGTTTTGTCTGACATCGAAACACAGATCGTCCCGGAAAAACTTAAGTCAAATTTTTTTACTTCTTTCAGGTTAATGATCTCCGAATTGGAGATGCGGATAAACATTTTTTTGTTCAGTCTCTCCTCCAACTCATACAGCCTTGCCTTTAACCGGTAGCTGCCGTCTTTTGTCTTTGCATATACCCGGTCATTTTCTGCATAGATCCGTATTATTTCCGTCTGTTCTAACAAAACGATTTCGCCATTCTCGCGAATCGCTGCAAAGACTTCCGGTTTTTCTTCCGACAGCAGCTTCACGATCTGCGATACTTCTTCGGTCATCTTGTCTGTATGGATGATAATCTTGGGTTCTTTGCAGGATTCATCGAGTTTTATTTCTATTTGCATTTTCTCACTTCCTCCTTTCTGATGTCATTATAGGCAATGGCTTAGACGTTTTCTACTGATTTGCGGTAAGTGGTCGGTTTGGGTCGGTGGATGGAAAAAAAACAGGGTGCTGCCACCCTGTTTTTTGTTCTGACTTATTTTGATAACTCATCAACGTTTTTCACGCTTACCATTCTTTTGTCACGGATCCGGTAAATTTTATTACAGTACCTCAAATTCTCTTTTCGATGTGTGATCAGAAAGATAATCTTATCCGGGTAGTGGCTGATCCCATCTAAAATATACTTTTCGGTCGTTTCATCCAGTGAACTTGTCGGTTCGTCTAAAATCAGAACCTCTGCCTCCTCGGTATACATTCTCGCCAGTGCGATTCTTTGTTTATCACCGCCGGACAGATTGTTTCCATTTTCCAGAATAAAAGGTGTAAAGATATCACGTTCTTTTGTAAATTTATCTAAAAAACGAATGTTCTGGTATACCTCCGGTTCCATTTTCCTGCGCCCAAAGTTTAAGTTATCATAAATTGAACCTGTTATGATTGGCACATTCTGCGAATAAAATGACATTTGTTTCCGAAGTGAATGGTTTTCAATATTCTCCAGCGGGATTCCATTGATCTTAATTCCGGTATTCTGATCCCAGAATTTTAAAATACTTTTCATCAGTGTCGTTTTTCCACAACCGGACTCCCCCACGATTCCAATGATATCTCCCTTTTTTGCCTGGATATGAATATCTTTTGCCAGTAAGATCCCGTCCATCGTCTGAAGTTTTTCCATATCGACCGCGACATCATCAATATGATCGATCTTTATATCTCCACTCTGTTCCTGCTCATCCTCCACAAGCTGTAAAAATTCCCGGCTTGCCTTTACCTCTCTTAAATTCAAGTTTACTTTTACAATATTTGAGATGGCAGGTAAAAGATACGACATGAGAATCGAAATCGTAAAAATGCTGTTTAATTTTGTATTCCCCTGCAAATACAAATAAAATACCACGATCAAAATAATGTTTTGGGCGAACATGTTAAAAAAATCGATGACTTCACTCATCCCACGCGCATAAACATTTACCCTTTTATTTTCCTGTTCGATAATTTCTAAATGTTTTTCAAGTATGTCATTCAGATTTGTATTGTCCTCATTCTGCTTGATAAAATCTACCTGATTGGCGATCTGATAAATGTCTTTTCGCTCCTTTGGAATAATCCGCTGCATCTCGGCTGATTTTTTCAGTAAATTTTTATTCAGGAGATAAAATCCAGCCACATTGAGTATCAAGATAAACAGCATCACCAGAAAAATAAAAATATTGATGGTCAGGGAGTATAACAGAATCAACAAAATAACCAGTGATTTTGCAGTCAGTATCGGGACCGACATAATATACAGATTCGCCAATGTGAGCACCGTCGAGTCTGCCCGCTCCGTCAGGTACGTTGCACCATACTTTATGATTGATGCGTATTTCATGGAATAGATTTTCTGGTAAATTTTCTTCGACAAATTTTTCTTGTACTCTTTTTGCATGTGCAGCTCGATCAATAGATAGACAAACTGGATACAAATCTCAAGCAGCATAAACCCTATGATAAATGCTATCACACGATCCGTCAGTGCAAGTTTTCCATTGATGATCTGATTTACCGCAAGCGGAACTGCAAAAATGATCAGATTGATCAAGATGTTAAACAGAATCAAAACTGCTTCCATCAGATAATATTTTCTGCTTCTTCCGGTTTTCATATTTCTTCCCTGTCTCTTAACAATTCTTCCACTCTGTCCTCAAATTTTTCCGCTATTTTCTGTATATATTCTTTTTTCAGGTTTTCCACATTTCCGTCCCATCTGTGTTCCCTCACTTCATCCGAATGTTTCGATGTATATTCAAAATGCACGGATGTGACCAGTGCCGGTTTGCCACCATCATCTATGAGCTTTGTCTCAATTTTTCCTACCGTACAGATTGTCTCATCGTCTGAAAGTTCTTTTGCATGCTGTATACAGTCTTCGATAAATCCGCTTGTCACTTCATTCGCATTCTGCAAAATATGATCGACCCGTTCTGCATATTCCTGGCTTTGTTTCATAGACAAAATGACTTTTCTATCTACATTGATGATATTGTTTTTATTCTGATCGCCGTCTTTTGCTGCTTCGGTCTCTTTACATTCTTCCTCAGATTCAACCAGATGCAGGTTTAAATTTTTATAGGAATTTACCATCTGCTGAAATAAATCTTTTACTCCATCATCCTGAATCTGTTCACTCTCAGACTGCAGTTTATCCCGGACCAGATTTGCAGCGGATGAATCGGAAACAGTCGTATGTACCGGACGCGTAACTTCAGACTGCTGCCCTGTCACTTTATTTTCCGCCGGCTGTTCCTTTTCGGCAGATAAAATTACAGATTTTTTTACATTGACATAGTTTCCTCTTGTGACTTTGCTTTGAATTGCTGTCAAGTTCATATGCTTGTACCACCTTTCTACATTACCCCATTTTGATTGTTTTCCACAAATTTTTCAATCTGCTCCCTCATTTTCCACAATTCGTAATCTTGTTCACTTAAAATTGTTCCATAACCCACGCTCTTTGCAACTTCAGATTTTTACGCTTTTCATTGTTCCTTTAATATTCCAAATCTACACCAGAACATCTGCCTCTCTTTATCCCTGCCTTCAAACCACTCATCTTTGATCTCATCCCTCTGATTTAACCCGATTATTTTCACCGCTTCCACCGCAGCCTCACGCTGTGACATTTTCCGTTTTTCGGTAGTCATGCAGTTTGCACCATCTGGCGTATCATATGCCAAAAAAGTCTGGTTGAAATCCATCAGGTCAAACAGGCGTACCGGCTGGTTTGTGAGGTTGTCCACCAGAAATCCCCAGTTTCCCCAGTGGCGGTCCGTGTTGCCGGTCAGATAATCGAGGAGGTTCATCATGTAGTAGGAATATGCATCCAGCTTTAACACGAAATCCATAACATGAATGTCATGATTTGCTGCATAGATCTCAAATGCCTCCATCGATACCATGCTGTAATCCACCGACGTAATGATTCTGCTTTTTGAAACTTTCTGTCCGTCAAACATGCTTTCCTCATAAAGCACCTGTCTGCAGTCAAAACAGCGGCAGATCTTACTTGACAGGATTTCATTTTCCACAGCCCTGCTGTTTCCATCTTTCAAAAGTGCAAACGAATTTTTCTCCCTGATCCACGCTTTTGGAAACACTCCGTTGGTTGAGAGATCGTCCGCGATCAGGTAACTGTTCTCTACGGTCATCTGTTTTCCGCGCAGGGAAATATCTACAAGTGCATTATCCAGATGATTTTCAAAAAGATTGATCTGCGCAAATGTGATATTCTCCCCTTTTTCCCTGACCCAGAAAATATCAGTCAGTGACAGACAGTGATAGGACAGCGCTATTTTGGCACGATCACGGTCGGTCTGCGCCTGCAGTGCTCCGATACTGTTTAAAATTTCCTTTGCATAGACACGGTCAAGTGTCAGAACACGGGTTGCACACCAGTAATAAAAATTCGTGAGGTTATCCATGCGGATATCGAGATCATCGTTTTCTGCTGTATCCTCCAGATAAATTGAAAAGGGCAGAAACGCCCTGTCCAAAACTGTGCATACTCCGTTCGTCCCAATGTCTGCTACTATCTTTTCGCCATGCATTAGTTCATACACTGTTTTTTCCATTCAGCTTCTGCCCTTTCTTCACTATACGGTTATCTATTCTTCCTCATCCTCGGAACCATCAGCCTCTGCGCGCTCTAACAGTTCTTTCATCAGCTCGTCGTCTGTCTCTGTATTTTCTACCGATGCCTTTTTTGCATTTTCCGCAGCGATGGCTGCACTTTCCTTTTCTTCCTCCTCACTGAGCAGTTCGGATGTGTCTGCATTGTCGATCAGACTCTTATCCTCACGCACTTTTGCGATACTTGCCACAGTGACATTCTCATCTAAGTTGATGAGTTTGACACCGGAAGTAATTCTTCCGAGCAATGTTGTATCACTGACTTTGATACGGATAATAATTCCCTCAGTGGTGATCAGCATCAGTTCATTGTCCTGATTTACCGCTTTCACACCGACAATATTTCCTGTCTTTTCGGTGATCTTATAACATTTTACACCCTTACCGCCACGGTTCTGCGTGGTAAATTCGGAGATCAGTGTACATTTTCCAAGACCTTTTTCCGATACGATCATGAGTGCATCCCCCTGGGACTGCATCTGCATACCGATCACTTCATCCCCATCCGTAAGATTCATACCGATGACTCCCATGGAAGTACGACCTGTTTTTCTTACATCTGTCTCTTTAAACCGGATACACTGACCGTATTTGGTCACTAAGAAAACATCCTGATTATTGTCAGTCTTTTTCACCTCGATCAGCTCATCATCTTCCCTTAAACTGATTGCAGCAAGTCCTGTCTTTCTGACATTTGCATAGTCGGTGATCGGTGTTTTCTTCACAATGCCTTTCTTTGTCGCCATGAACAGGAAATGTCCTTCCGTGTATTCACGGATCGGGATAACTGCCGTAATTTTCTCGCCCGGCTGGAGCTGGAGCAGGTTCACGATCGCAGTCCCCCTCGCGGTACGGCTTGCCTCCGGGATCTCGTAAGCCTTGATACGGTATACACGTCCGGTGTTTGTGAAGAACATCATGTAGTGATGGGATGTCGTCATCAAAAGTTCTTCGATGTAATCGTCATCGATCGTCTCCATTCCCTTGATTCCCTTACCGCCACGGTTCTGTGCACGGAAATTGTCAAGGCTCATGCGCTTGATGTAACCTAACTTTGTCATGGTAATGACGGTGTTTGTTACCGGGATCAGATCCTCCATGGAAATGTCGTACTCGTCAAATCCGATGGATGTTCTTCTGTCATCGCCGTATTTATCAGCAATCAGCAGGATCTCCGTACGGATCACGCCGAGCAGTTTTTTCTTATCTGCCAAAATAGCACGCAATTCTGCAATGCGGTCCATCAGCTCTGCATACTCTGCCTCAAGTTTTTCGCGTTCCAGACCTGTCAGTGCACGCAGACGCATATCTACAATTGCCTGTGACTGTGCATCACTTAAGGAGAAACGCTCCATCAAACGTGATTTTGCTTCCTGTGTATTCTGGCTGCTCCTTATGATACTGATGACTTCATCGATATTGTCAAGTGCGATCAGCAAGCCCTCTAAAATATGGGCACGTTCTTCCGCTTTGTTTAATTCGTATTTGGTTCTTCTGGTAACGACCTCTTCCTGATGAATCAGGTAATACTTTAACATGTCGTAGAGGTTTAAAACTTTCGGCTCGTTATTTACCAGTGCTAACATGATCACGCCAAACGTATCCTGAAGCTGTGTATGTTTGTAAAGTAAATTCAATACGACATTCGGATTGACGTCACGGCGGAGTTCGATACAGATACGCATACCCTGGCGATCGGACTCATCACGCAGATCTGTGATTCCATCCACTTTTTTATCACGGACTAACTCGGCAATCTTCTCGATCAGTCTCGCTTTGTTGACCATGTACGGAAGTTCGGTTACCACGATACGGTTTTTGCCGTTTTGCATTGGTTCGATATCTGTAATTGCACGCACACGGACTTTTCCACGTCCGGTACGGTAAGCCTCATTGATCCCGGCTGTTCCAAGGATCATGCCTCCGGTAGGAAAGTCCGGTCCCTTTACGATGGAGAGTAATTCTTCAATGTCGGTATCGCGGTCCTCCTCGACTTTGTTGTCAATGATCTTTACCACGGCATTGATGACTTCGCGCAGGTTGTGCGGCGGAATATTTGTTGCCATACCAACGGCAATACCGGTAGTTCCGTTTACTAAAAGGTTCGGATAACGGGACGGCAGAACGGTAGGTTCCTTCTCCGTCTCATCAAAGTTTGGCACAAAATCAACGGTGTCTTTTCCGATATCAGCAAGCATTTCCATGGAAATCTTACTGAGACGTGCCTCCGTATATCGCATGGCAGCCGCGCCATCACCATCCACGGAACCAAAGTTTCCATGACCGTCCACTAACGGATATCTGGTCGACCACTCCTGTGCCATATTTACAAGTGCTCCATAAATAGAGCTGTCTCCGTGTGGATGGTATTTACCCATCGTATCACCAACGATACGCGCACATTTACGATGTGGCTTATCCGGACCATTGTTCAGCTCTATCATTGAGTAAAGCACACGACGCTGTACCGGTTTTAAACCATCCCTGACATCCGGGAGCGCACGCTGTGCGATAACACTCATGGCATAATCGATATAGGATGTTTCCATCGTTTTTTTCAAATCGACGTCATGAATCTGATCAAAAATTTTATCATCCATCTGATTTCTTCTCCATTCCGCAGACGCTTTTGCGTCGAAGGAATCGCGATACAAATTTCAAATTTGTATCTGCGATCAAAAGCTACTTTGTGACGCCTGCGACACAAATAGCTGTGAGAAAAATAAATGATCACATTTATTTTTCTCACTTTTCTCCATTCCGCAAACTAAATATCTAAATTCTGCACATACTTCGCATTTTCCTCAATGAACTCACGTCTCGGTTCTACCTTATCACCCATCAAGGTCGTAAATGTCACATCGATTTCCGAGGAATTTTCCTCATCGATCATAACACGTTTTAAAATACGTTTTTCCGGATCCATAGTCGTCTCCCAAAGCTGCTCGGCATCCATCTCTCCAAGTCCTTTGTATCGCTGGATCTTGTTATTTCCGTCACGTCCGATCTCAACTAAAATATTATTTAATTCCGTATCATCATACGCATACCAGATATTTTTATTTTTTTCGATTTTGTAAAGTGGCGGCGTTGCAAGATATACATGTCCCTGCTTGATAAGCTCCGGCATAAAACGGTATAAAAATGTCAGCATCAGTGTCGCAATATGTGCACCGTCGACATCGGCATCTGTCATAATAATGATCTTGTCATAGCGCAGCTTGGAAATATCAAAATCTTCATGGATTCCAGTACCAAATGCAGTGATCATCGCTTTGATCTCGGCATTGCCATAAATCTTATCCAGTCTCGCTTTTTCCACGTTCAGGATTTTACCACGCAGCGGAAGGATTGCCTGGGTTGCACGGCTTCTTGCCGTCTTTGCAGAACCACCCGCGGAATCTCCCTCGACGATAAAGATCTCACAGTTTTTCGGATCTTTGTCCGAACAGTCTGCAAGTTTTCCAGGTAAGGAAGTGCCCTCTAAAGCTGTTTTTCTTCTGGTCAGGTCACGCGCTTTTCTCGCTGCCTCTCTCGCGCGCTGCGCAAGCAGAGATTTTTCACAGATACTCTTTGCAACTGCAGGATTCTGCTCTAAGAAATATGTGAGCTGCTCACTTACCACAGAATCGACAGCTCCACGCGCCTCGCTGTTTCCGAGTTTCTGTTTTGTCTGTCCCTCAAACTGCGGCTCCTCGATCTTGATACTGATGATTGCCGTCAGACCTTCACGAATATCGTCACCTGTCAGTGCTGGTTCCGAATCTTTTAAAATTTTATTAGCTCTCGCATAAGAGTTAAATGTTTTTGTCAGTGCATTACGGAATCCGGCAAGGTGCGTACCACCTTCCGGTGTAATGATATTATTTACAAAACTGTATGTTGCATCGTTGTAAGAGTCATTGTGCTGCATGGCAACTTCGACATACACACCATCCCTGGTTCCCTCACAGTAAATGACATCCGGATACAATGCTTCTTTGCTGCGGTTTAAATATGTGACAAATTCCTTGATACCACCGGCATAGTGAAACTCATGACAATGATGGGATTCCTCCCTGGTATCGGTAAGTACGATACGAAGTCCCTTTGTCAAAAATGCAGTCTCGCGGAGACGCTGTTTTAAAGTATCGTAATCATAAACAGTCTCCTCAAAAATCTCAGGATCCGGATGGAACGTAACTTTTGTGCCGTGTTTTTCCGGATCACAGGTTCCAATTACTTTGACCGGTTCATCCGGTTTTCCGATATGATAACTCTGGAAATAAACCTGTCCCTCTTTGTATACTTCAACACAAAGTTTGGTGGAAAGTGCATTTACAACGGATGCACCTACTCCGTGCAGACCACCGGATACTTTATATCCACCACCGCCAAATTTTCCACCGGCATGAAGAACTGTATATACAACCTCAAGTGCTGACTTTCCAGCTTTATGATTCATTCCGACCGGGATACCACGTCCGTCATCTTCAACTGTAATGGAGTTATCCGGGTTGATGGTAACTTCTATGTTTTTACAATATCCGGCAAGTGCCTCATCCACGGCATTGTCTACAATCTCATAGACCAAATGATGAAGTCCTCTCGCTGATGTACTGCCGATATACATACCTGGTCTTTTACGAACTGCTTCAAGTCCTTCCAGAATCTGGATCTGGTCAGCTCCGTATTCATTTGGATTTTCAATTTTCTCTGTTGCCATTCTGCTAACCTTGCCTTTCTATAACCTGACCTTTTTCAAATACCTGACCACTTATCACTTCAAAAACTTTATTGATCTCGAAGCGGTTACGGATAAACTCATCCAAACCGGTACAGGTAATAATTGTCTGGGTGTCACATATACTGTTTAACAAATAATTCTGACGATTACTATCTAACTCGGATAAGACATCATCCAGTAAAAGTACCGGAGTATCATGGATTGATTTTCTTACCAGCTCTATCTCGGATAATTTTAAAGAGAGTGCAGATGTCCTCTGCTGTCCCTGTGAACCAAATTTACGGATATCAACGCCCCCAATGGAAAAAAGCAGATCGTCACGATGTGGCCCTACCGATGTCTGACACATTTTGAGGTCACGCGGTTTCACCCGTTCTAACTCCTGTTCCAACATCCCCAAAGAAACACTCGGCTCATAAGAAAGAAAAAGTTCTTCCTTCCCACCGGATATCCGATAGTGTATTTCATGAACAATCTCATTCAGTTCTTTTACAAACTGTTCTCTCCGTCTGATAATTTTTTTTCCGGTAGCCGCCAGCTGCATGTCCCATACCGGAAGTGTATCCGATAATTCCGGACGGTAAACCATATCTTTTAACAGTTTATTGCGCTGATTTAAGATTTTATTGTAGTTTGACAGATCAGACAGATAAATCTTATCCAGCTGACACAATTCTGCATCCAGAAAATGCCTGCGCTCCGATGGACCGTTCTTGATGATATTCAGATCTTCCGGCGAAAAAAATACAATGTTTAAAATGCCAAAAAGTTCACTTGCCTTTTTCATTGGTATCTTATTTACGGCAATTCCCTTGGAACGGTTATGTTTTAAATGCATATCAATCTGGTATTGTTTGCCTTTTTTTAAAACCATGGTACGAAGATGTGCTTCATTTGTTCCAAACCGGATCATGTCTTTATCCTTGCTTCCTTTGTGAGACTTTGTGGTTCCACTCAAGTAAGCAGCTTCTAAGATATTGGTCTTTCCCTGTGCATTGTCACCAAATAAAATATTCGTTCCCTCATCAAACGAAATCTGAAGATTTTCGTAATTGCGGAAATTGTTCAATTCAATGGATTGAATGATCATTTTGAGACTTTCACCGTTTCTCCGTTGTAGGAAATTACATCACCAGCATGGATTTTTTTTCCTCGCTGGAGTTCTGTTTCACCATTCACTTTTACTAAACCATCCTGAATGACAAACTTTGCGTCAACCCCGGATTCTACAAGACCCGCTTTTTTCAAAGCCTGTCCAAGTTTTATAAATTCATCTGATTCTCTGATCTGAATCTCTATCATGGAATTCCTTTCTATCGCCTTTGGGGCAATATCAATTACGGATATCAAATTTTAAAAATAATTAGTTTGCTGCTGCATTAAAATTAACCGGAAGAATGAGATAAATAAATGTTCCCTCATCATCCTTGATAAAACATGGTGCTTTCGGGTTCACCATATAGAGTATCACTTCTTCTTCGTCAATTACTCTTAACGCATCTATGAAAAACTTCGGGTTAAATCCAATTAAAATATCTTTTCCTTCTTTGGCGATGTCGATATCTTCATTCATGGAACCAATAAAGGAATTGATTTTTAACTCCATGGTACCATCAGTGATATTCATGATGATTGGTTTTTTATCTCCCTCTTTGACAAGAAGTGTTGCACGGTCAATACAGTCTAACAGTTCACGCTTGTTAATTTTGACTTTTGTCTCATAGTCAGAAGATAACATCTGTTCAATCTTGAAATATTCACCCTCAATCAGACGGGAAACAACTGTCGTATTTTCAAATTCAAATACAATATGATTGTCTGTCAGGAAAATAGATACTTCATCTTCTGCACTGCCGGGAAGTATTTTGCTGACTTCCTGAAGTGTTTTTCCGGGAACAACTACTTTTTTGTGAGAGTAATTGTTTTTCAATTCAATGTTGCGAATGGAAATACGATGACCGTCAAGAGAGACAACTTTCAGATCATTTTCTTCGATCTCAAATAATTCACCGGTCATTAATTTGTTGTTGTCATTGTCAGCGATGGAAAAAATTGTCTGACGTATGACTTCTTTTAAGGTAAACTGGGACATAACGATCGGTTCGTTGCGTTCAATGTAAGGAATATAAGAAAAATCATCACCAGATTTACCAACAATATTAAATTTTGCCTTTTCACATGTAATTGTCGTTTTAAAAGAAGCATCTGTTTCAATGGTAACGTCACTGTCTGGAAGTTTACGGACAATTTCAGAAAAGATTTTTGCGTCCAGTGCTATCACTCCACGTTCTGTAATCTCGCCTTCGATTTTTGTTTCAATACCAAGTTCCATATCATTTGCCGTTAATTTAATTTCATTTGCAGATGCGTCAATTAAAATACATTCTAAGATTGCCATGGTAGTTCTGGTTGGAACTGCTTTCGATACAATATTGACACCATGTAACAGATTAGATTTAGAACAAATTAATTTCATGTTGTAGATAACTCCTTCCTGGTGAAACGTAGTGGCTCGCCAAAACGTGTTCATAAAAAAATAAATAGAAATCCGCCGTAGTCGTCTTAGAGGCTGTTAATAAGTTGATAACCGCAGAAAGCCTTAAATTTCAAGGTGTTCAAAAAAATTTGAGGTGGTATAACTCTGTGAAAACCATGCGGAAATTATCTTGAAATGATGTGAATTGAGGATGAAGCTCATAAATGCCTTAAACAGGTTTTAAACATGAAAATGAGACTTGTCCATACGGAATTCACGTTAATTTAACAAGATATCAACAATTTTTAGTGTATAACTTCGAAAAACCTTGATAACTTTAGTTAGGATTGATTTTTTTCTTGATAGTTTCTATTAAATTGCGTGTATTTTCGTTTGAGTCATATTCATCGGCAATTTTTTTGATACCATGAATAATGGTGGAATGATCTCTTCCCCCAAGCAGCTGTCCGATCGAGTCAAGTGGAATGTCCGTCATATTTTTACAGAGGTACATTGCAATCTGTCTTGGTCTTGCAATCTCATTACTTCTGTTTTTGGAAATCATCTGATCCAGCGAGATATTGAAATGTTCGGTGACAACTTCAATTACAAGCTGCGGTGTAATTTCTCTTGGCTTGTCCGGTGTAATAATATTCTGAAGTTCTTTCATGGCAATTTCCATCGTGATGTCTGTTTTTTCAAGATTGGAATAAGCCAGAAGTTTGTTTAAAGCGCCTTCAAGTTCACGAATGTTGGATTTGATGTTGGTAGCAATATAATTAAGAATCTCATCGCTGAGTTTCATGTCATCCGCCTCGACTTTTCTTCGCAGAATCGCCATTCGAGTTTCATAATCAGGTGTTCCGATATCAGCAATAAGACCCCATTCGAAACGTGAACGAATCCGGTCTTCTAAGGTTTCCATATCTTTTGGCGGCTTATCAGATGTTAAAATAATCTGTTTGCCGGCAGAATGGAGTGCGTTAAATGTATGGAAAAACTCTTCCTGTGTACTTTCTTTGCCAATGATAAACTGAACGTCATCGACCATTAATACGTCGATCGTACGATATTTTTCACGCAATTTGTTCATTGCGGAGGCGTTACCACTTCGGATTGATTCGATTACTTCGTTGGTAAATTCTTCGGAAGTAACGTAAAGTACTTTTGCATTTGGGTTTCTTTCTAATATAAAGTGACCGATGGAATGCATAAGGTGAGTCTTTCCGAGTCCGGGACCTCCATAAATATAGAGAGGATTGTAAGCTTCTCCCGGAGATTCCGCGACAGCAAGTGATGCTGACTGTGCAAAACGGTTGTTGCTGCCGACGACGAAAGTGTCGAATGTATAGTTCGGATTCAGATTTGATCTGTCCGCTTTTTCGGAAAGTGCATTTTTTTTCGGTACGCCATTATTGCCGGTACGGATATTTTTCGTCTGTTCCGGCAGGATGAACTGGATTTCATATTCTGTTCCTGTAAGTTCTGCGATCGTTACCTTTAAAGGAAGATAATATTTTTTTGAGATATAACTTAAGGTCATTTGTTCCGATGGAACCAGTATATATAATGTATTACCCTCAACACCGTAAACTTCGAGAGGGCGGATCCAGGTATCAAAAGAAATATCACTGATGTCATGCTCATGTTTAACGGTTGAGAGAATCTCGTCCCATTTTTCTAAAATTTTGTCCATTTTAATCCTCATTTTTGCGCTTTATTTTGCGCATGACAAATTTGAGCTTACGCCCAAATCTGCGCGTGAAATATTTTTCACACGAACGCTCCTAATAAAAAATCCTACATAGTTCTATCCTACACTATTTTTTGGCTTTTATCAATGAAAAGTTTGTGCAGGGTATTTTAAATTAGGGTGAATGAAAAAAAATCCCGATTTGGGCAAAATAGAGAGTCTAAATAATAAGATTTTGTATGAATGAAAAAAATAATGTGTGAATAAGTCGAAAAAAGTTATAGACCGCTAAATATAAGGGACTATCCTGTTTATAAACAGATTATCCGTGGATTATCCATAAAATATCCACAAGTTATCCACAAATTGGGGATAACTTTACGAAACCGCTAAAATTCGGCATTCTTCAACCCACATTTTTTAACATTTGGATAGGATAACTGTGGAAAAGCAAATAACAAGATATAGAATGATTGAGTTTCTTCCTTATATATATAGTGGTCAACATTTTCCACAAATGGATAAATGTTGAAATGTAGATAATTAAAATGAGGTCAAACAGAATTTTAGTGCTTGACTTGAAACATTTTTCTGCTATAATTGAAAATGATGTTTTTTAACTGAGAATATGCGTCTTAGGACGTTTTCTATCGCATCATCATTTCAGGATGATGATGAATGCCAGGCAGAGGAGGTGGATATAACATGAAGATGACATTTCAGCCGAAGAAAAGACAGAGATCAAAAGTTCATGGCTTCAGAAGCAGAATGAGCACAGCAGGCGGAAGAAAAGTATTGGCTGCTAGAAGATTAAAAGGAAGAAAGAAATTATCAGCATAGGCCACATTTTTGTGGTCTTTTCTTTCCTTAAGAAGAATGGATGAATAATGAGGTGGTGCAGTTTGTACCACCTATTTGTTCATTCAAAGATATTTTGAAATTGAAGTAAGCAGACCTTCAAACAGATAGAAGGTAGTTGATGCCTTAGGTAAATCATCAGAAAGGGCATACTAGGATGAAGTTTTCGGAATCATTAAAAAAGAACAGTGATTTCCAGAAAGTGTACAGGCAGGGAAAGTCTTATGCGAACCGTTATCTGGTCATGTATGTTCTGGAAAATCATACAGAAGGAAATCGTCTTGGCATATCCGTCAGTAAAAAAGTAGGAAATAGTGTTATCAGACATCATTTGACCCGGCTGATCCGGGAGAGTTACAGGCTACATGAGGACATGTTCAATAATGGTTTGGACATTGTAGTCATCGCAAGAAGCACGGCACGTGATATAAGTTATCATGAAACCGAGAGTGCACTGTTGCATCTTGGAGGTCTTCACAAAGTAATCAATCGTTAATTTCAGAAAAAAAGAAGATGGAATCATTTTGAAAAAAATATTAATTGCTTTAATTAAGTTTTATAGAAAGTATCTTTCTCCAATGAAAACGACCAAGTGTCCATATTGTCCGACCTGTTCTTTATATGGGTTAGAGGCAGTTGAAAAGTACGGAGCTCTAAAAGGGGGAGCACTTGCTTTATGGAGAATCTTAAGATGTAATCCTTTTTCAAAAGGTGGATATGATCCAGTTCCATAGTGGAGGTATTTACAAGTGTCAGATATGTTATTAACAGCATACAATGGTGCTATTTTAGGACCAATTGCCAAAGTACTTGGTTGGGTAATGAATGGTATTTATGCGTTGATGTCAATGATCGGTATTGAGAATGTTGGCCTTTCCATCATTATCTTTACAATTGTGATTTATGCAATTTTATTTCCGTTAACTTACAAACAGCAGAAGTTTTCAAAGTTATCACAGAAGATGCAGCCTGAGTTACAGGCAATCCAAAAAAAATATAACGGAAAAAAGGACCAGGCATCCATGATGGCAATGCAGGAAGAAACACAGGCAGTATATGAGAAATATGGTGTTTCCATGATGGGAAGCTGTGTTCAGATGCTGATCCAGATGCCATTATTATTTGCTCTTTACCGTGTATTTTTAAATGTTCCGGCATACGTATCCGGCGTAAAAAATAATTTCACACCATTGGTTAATGAAATTATGGCAACAAGCGGTTATCAGGATAAGATGACACAGCTTGTCACAGATTTAAGAGTTATGACACAGCCGGCAGCGGATTTTACAGTATCAGATCCGACGGCACTTTCTAACTCAATTGTTGATGTTTTATATAAAATGAATTCAAATGGATGGGAGACTTTAAAGAACGCATTTCCATCTTTAGCGGATACCATCAATAATACTTATAATACGGTTTCACATGTAAATAATTTTTTAGGACTGAATATTTCAGATACTCCATGGCAGGTAATGACAACAAACTTTGCATCACATAACTTTTTATTCGTAGTGCTTGCATTGCTTGTACCAGTTATTTCTTATCTGACTCAGGTGCTTAATATTAAACTGATGCCGCAGGCAGCTTCGTCTAACGGAAATGGTGACAATGATATGGCTGCACAGCAGATGAAAATGATGAACCGTACTATGCCGATCTTTTCATTTGTAATGTGTTTTACCGTTCCGGTAGGTCTTGGTATTTACTGGATTGCCGGTGCAGTAGTACGAAGCGTTCAGCAGTTCTTCTTAAATAAACATTTTGAGAAGATTAATCTTGAGGATATTATTAAGAAAAATCAGGAAAAAGCAAAGAAGAAACGTGAAAAAATGGGAATCGCTGAAAATCAGATTTCCAATGCTGCGAAGATCAATACAAGAAAAATTGAAGAACCAAAAAAAGAAGAGAAAAAGTCTAACATGAGCGAAACACAGCGCGAGCTTGAATTAGAGAAAGCAAATGCTGCAAAAGCAAAGGCAAAGGCCGGAAGTATGGCTGCGAAAGCAAATATGGTCCGCGATTTTAATGAGAAAAACAGCAGAAAATAATAAGAAAGGATAGGGGTTTGGAATGGAATACATTGAAATTTCAGCAAAAACAGTCGATGAAGCAATCACAGAAGCACTGGTAAAACTGGGGACAACCAGTGACAGAATCGAATATGAGATCGTTGAAAAAGGAAATAACGGATTTCTTGGCATCGGGAGAAAAGATGCAGTTATTAAAGTAAGAAAAAAATATTCTGTGAATGACGACATCAAAGATTTCTTAAATAAAGTATTTGAAGCGATGGACTTAAAGGTTGAAATCGTCATGACTGCAGAGGAAAACAGCAATGTCATTAATGTTGACTTAAAGGGTGATGACATGGGTGTTCTGATCGGAAAAAGAGGACAGACTTTAGATTCTCTCCAGTATCTGACAAATCTTGCTGTCAATAAAAATGCAGAAAGTTTTGTAAAAGTAAAAATTGATACTGAAGATTACCGCAAGAGAAGAAGAGAGACTTTAGAAAATCTTGCAAAGAATATTGCATACAAGGTAAAGAGAACAAAACGTCCTGTTTCTTTAGAGCCAATGAATCCTTATGAGAGAAGAGTGATTCATTCTACCTTGCAAAATGATAAATTCGTGACGACACACAGCGAGGGAGATGAGCCTTATCGTCATGTTGTTGTTACATTAAAGAGACAGTAAACCGGTTTTCATCCGTGTGTGATGAATGACACAGAAAAATTCGTGGCGGATCAAGAAAACGTCCACGAATTTTTTTGTATATAGAAATGAGAGATCAATGTGAAAAATAAACTCGATTGCTTATTTTTCGCAACAAGTTGCTCAGAAATGAGGGATTATGAGAACAGATACGATCGCTGCGATTGCAACAGCTATGTCAAGTTCAGGAATTGGTATAATAAGGATCAGCGGGGATGAATCAGTCGAGATTGTAGACCGCATTTTTTCAATGAAAAACGAAAAAAAATTATCTGATATGCCGACACATACGATCCATTATGGTCACATCAAAGATGGAGATGAAGTGATCGATGAAGTTATGGTGGTATTGATGCGTGCACCGAAAAGTTACACAAAGGAAGATACCGTTGAGATTGACTGTCACGGCGGTGTGTATGTCATGAAGCGTGTACTTGAAACGGTAATCAAATATGGTGCGCGTCCGGCAGAGCCGGGAGAGTTTACAAAACGGGCTTTTTTAAATGGCCGGATTGATCTTGCACAGGCAGAGTCTGTCATAGATATTATTCATGCAAAAAATGAATTTGCATTAAAGAGTTCAGAACAGCAGCTTTCCGGTTCACTTTCGATTGAAGTGAAAACAGTACGTGAAAAATTATTGCATGAGATTGCATTCATTGAATCTGCATTAGATGACCCGGAGCATATCAGCTTAGATGGATATCCGGAGACACTTCATGGAATTGTAGAAGCGGCAGAAAAAGAGATTCAGAAACTTCTTGCAAACAGTGACAATGGAAAGATTTTAAAAGAGGGTATCTCTACTGTAATTATTGGAAAGCCAAATGCCGGAAAGTCTTCTCTTTTAAACACACTTGTTGGAGAGGAACGTGCTATTGTTACTGATATTGCAGGAACAACGCGGGATGTGCTTGAAGAGCAGATCAATTTGAATGGAATCATTTTAAATGTGATTGATACAGCAGGAATCCGTGAAACAGATGATGTTGTTGAAAAAATTGGTGTGGACCGTGCAAAGAAATATTTAAATGAGGCAGACCTTGTAATTTATGTTGTCGATACTTCAACACAGTTAGATGAAAATGATTACGAAATCATGGATCTTTTAAAGGACAGAAAAGCAATCATTCTTTTAAATAAGTCAGATCTTACACCGGTTACCGATGGTGGATCAATCAGACAGCACCTGGATAAAAAGATGATTGCAGTCTCCGCAAAAGAACAGACTGGAATTGAGGAACTTGAGGAAACAATTCGCGAGATGTTTTTCACAGGGGAAGTTACATTTAACGATGAAGTGTATATTACAAATATTCGTCATAAAACTGCTTTACAGGAAGCATTGAATAGTTTAAATTTAGTGGTGCAGAGTATTTTAGACGGAATGCCGGAGGATTTTTATTCCATTGATCTGATGAATGCATATGAGGAATTGGGAAGCATCATTGGTGAGGCGGTCGAAGATGATCTGGTAAATGAGATATTTAGTAAGTTTTGTATGGGAAAATAATTGGCACCAGTGGGTGCCAATTATTGGAAGAATGCAAAAGCAGCATTCTTCCGGCGTGTTGGCAAGAACTGTAAGAAATGCAAAAGCAGCATTCTTCCGGCGTGTTGGCAAGAACTGTAAGAAATACAAAAAGCAGCAAGAGT
This sequence comes from Roseburia sp., assembly GCA_003483745.1. GTDB lineage: Bacteria > Bacillota > Clostridia > Lachnospirales > Lachnospiraceae > Roseburia. Next base: position 34,815 of record DMYD01000038.1, read on the forward strand.
AGCATTTGTTGGCACAAGAAAATATGTGGTTTTGTTTTAAGATAATGTAGTAGAAAGAAGGATAAAAGATGCCTGCGATTGAAGAAAATTATGATGTGGTAGTTGTGGGTGCAGGACATGCCGGATGTGAGGCGGCATTGGCATGTGCAAGACTTGGATTAGAGACGATTATTTTTACGGTCAGTGTGGACAGTATTGCGATGATGCCTTGTAATCCAAATATTGGAGGAAGTTCTAAAGGTCATCTCGTGAGAGAAATTGATGCACTTGGCGGGCAGATGGGAATTAACATTGACAAGACATTTATCCAGTCGAAGATGTTAAATAAATCCAAGGGTCCGGCGGTCCATTCCCTGCGTGCACAGGCAGATAAAGTGAATTACAGCATGGAGATGCGGAAAACGCTTCAGAACACAGAGCATCTTACAATCCGGCAGGCAGAAGTAGCGGAAATTATTACGATTCCGGTAAATTCAGATAATTCGGGGAAAAACGCAGCTGCGGATAAAAAAGATGGACAGGTCGTAGAAATAGGTGGTGAACTTCAGAAAATTACTGGTGTAAAGACGGTTTCTGGTGGAGTTTATCACTGTAAGGCAGTTGTACTTTGTACAGGAACTTATTTAAGAGCACGCTGCCTGACGGGAGAGATGATCACTTATACCGGACCGAATGGTCTGATGGCAGCAAATCATCTTACGGATTCCTTGAAAGCGCATGGAATTGAGATGTTTCGTTTTAAGACGGGAACACCTGCAAGAGTAGATAAGCGTTCCTTAGATTTTTCAAAAATGCAGGAACAAAAAGGGGATGAGAGGGTAGTCCCATTTTCGTTTACAACAAACCCGGATGATGTACAGATCGATCAGGTTTCCTGCTGGCTGACGTATACGAATCCAAAGACGCATGAGATTATCCGTGCAAATCTGGATCGTTCTCCGATTTATGCCGGAATCATAGAGGGAACCGGTCCGCGTTACTGCCCGTCAATTGAGGATAAAGTAGTAAAATTTGCGGACAAGGACCGTCATCAGATTTTCATTGAGCCGGAGGGTATCAATACCAATGAAATGTACGTTGGTGGTATGTCATCTTCACTGCCTGAGGATGTTCAGCATGAGATGTATCGTACACTGCCAGGAATGGAGCATGTAAAAATTGTGCGAAATGCATATGCAATTGAGTATGACTGCATCAATCCGAATCAGCTGTATGCATCACTGGAATTTAAAAAGATCAAAGGACTTTTTTCCGGAGGACAGTTTAATGGAAGCAGCGGTTATGAGGAGGCTGCATGCCAGGGTCTGATTGCAGGTATTAATGCAGCTATGAGTATTTTAGGACGAGAACCATTGGTTTTAGACCGCTCGGAGGCTTATATCGGTGTATTGATCGATGATCTTGTAACAAAAGAAAACCATGAGCCATATCGAATGATGACTTCACGTGCAGAATATCGTTTACTGTTAAGGCAGGATAATGCAGATTTGCGGCTGACCAAAAAGGGATATGAAATTGGTTTGATCTCAAAAGAGCGTTATGACTGGGTATGTAAGAAAGAAAAATTGATCGCACAGGAAATCGAACGTGTAGCGAAAGTGAAAATTGGTGCAAATAAGAAAGTTCAGGAACTACTGGAAAGCTATGGAAGTATTCCGTTAAATACCGGAACATTTTTAACGGAGCTGATCCGCAGACCGGAACTGGATTATGATAAACTTGCACCGATCGATCCGGAGCGCCCGGAACTTCCGGCAGAAGTTGCAGAGCAGGTAAATATCAGTATTAAATATGATGGTTACATTAAGCGTCAGATGAAGCAGGTGGAAAGTTTCAAGAAGCTTGAAAAGAAAAAGATTCCGGAAAACTTTAATTATGATGATGTACCAAGTCTGCGTATTGAGGCACGGCAGAAATTAAAAACCTATTCACCAACTTCAATAGGACAGGCATCCCGTATTTCAGGAGTATCACCGGCAGATGTGTCAGTGCTGCTTGTGTATATGGAGCAGATGAAGTATCATGAGAAAGAGTCTGCAAACTGATGGAAAGATGAAGCGTATCTGTAACGGTAATGATATTTTATAAGAGAAAAAAGTGTATCGGAATATGAGTTTTGGATATGTATATTAAGTGAGAATGGAGATCAGAATGAGTTATAATCTGGAAAAATTTAAAGATGGTTTAAAAGAACTTCAGATTAAATTAAGTGAGGAGCAGCTCAATCAGTTCCTTAAATATTATGAACTTCTGGTAGAAACCAATAAGGTAATGAACCTGACCGCCATCACGGAATTTGATGAGGTGGTGGAAAAGCATTTTTTAGACAGTCTTTCTTTGTGTCGTGTATATGATTTAAAGAGTGATGCTAAGATTTTAGATCTTGGAACAGGTGCAGGTTTTCCAGGAATCCCACTTAAAATTGCATTTCCAAATTTAGAATTAGTGCTTGCTGATTCCTTAAACAAAAGAATTAAGTTTTTAAACCAGGTGATTGATGAACTGAACCTGAGAGATATTACAGCTGTGCATGCAAGAGCAGAAGAACTTGGAAAAAATAAAGAATACAGAGAGCAGTTTGATTTGTGTGTTTCACGGGCGGTTGCAAATCTTTCATCCCTTAGTGAATACTGTATTCCTTTTGTGAAGGTTGGTGGAAAATTTATTTCCTATAAATCCGGCAGCATTGAGGAAGAAGTAGCGGAAGCAAAGAAGGCAGTTTTTGTTCTGGGTGGAGAAGTAGCAGATGTTTATAAGTTTGATCTGTATGAACAGAAAAGATCTTTTGTTGTAATCAGGAAAGAAAAACATACGCCAAAGACATATCCAAGAAAAGCAGGTACTCCGACGAAGGAGCCGCTGCATTAGAATATGAATGATAAAAGAAGGACACTATGCAGAAAAACATAGTGTCATAAATAGAAAAAAGAACACTTTGCAAGAAAACATAGTGTTTTTATTTATCAGAAAAGTGACTGTAGGAAATTCCAACAGTCACTTTTTTGTATACAGGTATTATTTTTTTTCATGTTCCAACAGCATTCGGATTACTTCTGCTAATTTATCCGGAGCTTCTAATTGTGGAAGATGTTTTACATTGGAAATATATGCAGTTTCAATCATGGAATTCTGCTTTGCATAGCAAGTTACAATCTGAACAGAATCCGGATTGCTTCTGCTTTCCACAACATAGAATGGAATGGAAAGTTTTTTGAGTGCATGTAAAATGCAATTATCGGTATACTGACCTTCCATGCTTGCCATTAGATATTTTCCGTGGCTGCCATTCATGTGGGATGCTTCATAGTATGCATCTAACATTTTGGAAGAGGCAAGCTGTGGCTTATTAAAATATTCCGTATAAAATAATTTCTGGATATTTTTTTCATGTGTTTTTATGTTGTAAATAAATGTTCCGAGAATCGGAACCTCCAGTAATGTCTTCTTTAAAGTGGAAGAGTTACTTGGCGTGCGGTTAAATTTTTCAGGCATTGGCGGATTGATCGCAATGATTTTGTGGAAGAGATGGTTATTCATATTTTCTGCCAATGTCACAAATGAAACGGAAGCACCAGTTGAAATTACTGTTGGTGTGTCTTTGATGACTTCCTTCACAAAATCCGTAATAAGCTGAACATATAAGTAGTTAGTGTAGGTCAGATAAGGTTTATCTGAACGACCACAGCCTAAGAGATCGATCGTGTATACCGTATGCTGTTTTTCAAGTTTTTTTGCAAAACGACACCATTCATAAGAAGAACTGAGTGGACTAAGATCATGTATCAATAAAACAGGTGTCCCAGAGCCGCGTTTCGTGTAATATATTTTTCCGTTTTTCCAATCAAAATAATTACCATTTTCCGTCTTTAATATATTTTTCATTGAAGCTGTAAAGTCAATGAAACGGTTTACTAAATGAATGGTCCCGGCGGCAAATGCAGTTAACAGAAAAAAGTGTCTGATATTTTTTTTCATACTTTTATTCATAAATGCCTCCATATCTGCCAAAATAACAGGCTTATTTTATAATAATATTATAGCCGCTTTTGCCGTCTTATACAAATTAATTTTTTGATTCGTATAAATTTTATCTTTTCAATAAAGTAAATTTATTATACAATAAAAATGGTCTATTATTTATGTAATATAAAACATATGTTCGAAGGAAGTATATGATAAGTGAATATTTAAAAAAATTCCAGTCAGAACTGATAACGAATAAGGAAGAAATTCATAAATCTATTCAGACATTGGAATTGCAGATCAAGGAAAATAAGGCATTTATAAAACTTTTAAAAGAAGAAAATGATTCAAATTATGAATCGTTCAGTCCAAGGGACATCAATCCAAAGGGCAGGGAACAGATTCAGCATTTAGAAGAACAGCAGAAGTTTTTGCAGGAACAGTTAGATACCAAAAAAAAAGAATATGCATCCTGTATTGCAAAGTTGAATGAATTAAATGAGGTAATCGCTGAGTTAGAACAAAAGATAAATGATAGTGATTCTGATATCAGCGATGATATATTTCGTCTGAAATTATTAGAAACACAGGAAAATGAGAGACAGCGTATATCAAGAGAATTGCATGATTCGACAGTGCAAAATCTTACAAGTCTGGTTCATAAAACGGAATTATGCAGTAAGCTAATTGATATGGACAAGGTCCGGTGTAAGCTGGAATTAAATATAATGTCTAAGACTCTACGGGATATTATAAACGACACACGTAATATGATTTATAATTTACGCCCAATGTCGTTCGATGATATTGGATTGGAAGTTACAATTAAGCGCGCACTGGAAAAACTAGAGAGCAGTGAAACAAAAAAGATAAATTTTTCGGTAGTTGGTGAATCATATAAAATTAATCCTGTGATCGGAATTACTTTGCTAAGAATCATACAGGAAGCTTGCAGCAACGCAATTTGCCATGCAGATTGTTCTATAATAAAGGTTGTATTAAATTATAAACCCGGAACAATGATACTTTCTATTGAGGATGATGGAAAAGGATTTGCATATGAAGAGACGGAGTGTAACTGTAAAGCAGATAATTCGGGATTTGGTTTATCTATGATGAAAGAAAGAGTATATCTTTTGTCCGGGAAAATAGACATTCATTCGAAAATAAATGCAGGAACAAAGATCCAGGTTGAAGTTCCAATTGCCGAATAGGGAGGTACATAAAAGATGACAGTAAAAGTTATGATAGCAGATGATCATTCAATGATTCGTGAAGGTTTAAAACAATTATTAGAGTTAGAAGGTGACTTTGAAGTCATTGCAGAAGCGTGTGATGGATTGGATTGTCTTGAAAAATTAAAAACCGTTGTACCGGATATTTTATTGCTTGATATTAATATGCCAAATATGAATGGACTGGAAGTTCTTCAAAAAATGAAAGAGATGAAGATGAAGGTCAAAGTCCTGGTATTAACGGTACACAATGAAGTAGAGTACCTTTTAAAAGCAGTTGATATTGGTGTAAACGGATATCTGTTAAAAGATTCTGAATCTGCAGAATTAAAAAAAGCAATTTTGGCGGTTATAAATGGAGAAGATTATATTCAGCCAAGTTTAATACCAGTTTTAAATTCTAAGATGCTTGATCGGGATAGCGACAGTAGTAAAATTGAAAGCCTTACCAGAAGAGAATTAGAAGTTTTAAAGATGCTTTCCTATGGAACTTATAATAAAGAAATTGCGGAGCATTTGAATATCAGTGAACGTACTGTGAAAAATCATGTATCTAATATTTTCAAAAAGATTGGAGTGACAGATCGTACACAGGCGGCAGTATTTGCAATTCGCAATAATTTAATTACTATCTAAAAAGAAATTATATTTTTTGCTTAAAGGTTCATACAATGTTTCACGTGAAACATTGTATGAACCTTTTTATAATTCATGATATTAGAATGTTCGCGGAGCATGCATTCTAGTGTACTGTATCACTGACATTTCGCCAAATAACTTGTATAAGTTTTCATCTGCTGCGTTGTCGTCAATCGACGTAGCCACCGCTACGCCTCATTCCTCCGCCTTGCAGACTGAAAATTTATCCTGCGTTATTTAGCTGAAAGTCAATGATACAGTACACTAGTATTTATAGGATGATAATGGGATCAAATAGTGCATATAAGATTTTTGATTGAAGTGCACAAAGCCAGGGTTGTTTTGTTTCATTGTCCGAAAATAAGAAAAACTAAGTATGCCTGAATCAGGTTTTCCAAGAGTGACGTGAACGATGTTCTACACGCGCCAGTTATGGCACGATGACTTCCATGGCTCGTAAAGCCTTGTTCTACCATCCATGTCAGAGCATTACTGTGAATAGACAGGCATACTAAGATTTACTAATTTTCTCCCAAAGTCATAAAACGTGTCCCGGATTTGTGCAATTTGACATCCACTCAGTTGTGAACGCCCTTTTGACACCCGAATCATTATAGAAAATTGCGTCCTGTGAATTATAAAGCACTCCAGACGGAATGCAAATCTTACGGAGAAGAGGATAGTTGTGAATAGCACAGTATGAGTAAATTCTGATAATTAAATATTCAAAAATGTAAAATTATTATATTAAGCTGATTCGGGTGTCAAAAGGTGGCTCTTAAATTTTTGATTGGCAAATTGCACAAAGCAGTGCCTATTTTGTTCCGTTGTCCGAAAATAAGAAAATCTAAGTCTGCCCGAATTAGGTTGTGGCGGAGTGACGTGTATGTCTTAAACTCGCGCCAGTTATGGCACGATGACGTCCATGGGACATTAAGACTTTTG
>DMYD01000017.1 GCA_003483745.1 Roseburia sp.
GAGATTTATGATATTTATGGGTATTAGAAAGGATAAATTAAAATATATGTTTAATGATATAAAGATAGGGCCGGTTACATTTCATATGTATGGTCTTATGATTGCGATCGGTTTTGCAGCGGCACTTATGATGTGCTTAAAACGCGGGAAGAAACGCGGACTAAACGAGGATATTATCTATGGGATCTTCTTCTGCGCAATCTTCGGTGGAATGATCGGCTGCCGGCTGCTTTACTATATTGTGGAGATTCCGGATATTTTAAAAGATCCGTCCATACTCTGGAACTTTAAAAACGGATACGTTGTTTACGGCGGGATCATTGGTGGTGCATTGACCAGTTTCATTTACTGCCACGTTAAAAAAGAACGTTTTCTGCCGTACTTTGATCTTGTGATGCCTGCTGTATCATTTGCACAGGGATTCGGGCGTCTCGGCTGTTTCTTTGCAGGCTGCTGCTACGGCAGGGAGACGGATTCGTGGTTTAGCATCACATTTACTCACTCCGACTTTGCACCAAATGGAGTAAAACTTCTGCCGACACAGCTGATGTCGTCTGCCGGAGATTTTCTGATCTGCGGACTGTTACTTCTCTATGCGGGAAGAAAGCCGAAAGAGGGACAGGTGGCAGCAGGATATATGGTACTTTACGGAATCGGAAGATTTATCATTGAATTTTTCCGGAACGATTACCGCGGAAGTATCGGAGTGCTTTCCACATCACAGATCATTTCGATCGGAGTTGTGGCAGCGGGAGTCGTGTTTTATCTGGTGATGAATTTCCGAAACTGCAAAGGTGTCACCCCATAATATTTTTTAAACATCCGTATAAAATTAGCGGGGTAATGATAACCGCATTGTAATGCAATTTTATCGACACCAAGGAGGGTTTCACTTAACAGTTTTGCCCCATATCCCATCTTAAGAGAAAGGATATAGTCGGAAATGGTCGTGTCGTATTCGTGGAGAAACGCATAATTTAATTTTTGCATGGATAAAGAAACCTGCTCACTCAGTTCATGGACGGTGGGCGGGTTTTTATATTGTTCGGTCAGAATATCGTGTGCAAGGTGCACAGCAGAAAGGTCAGCGGTCGAGAGCGTAAGCGTTCTTGTATCGCTGACTTTTATTGTGCGCATTACTTTGGTATGTGGAATATGTTGTTGACCAGCTTTATTTATTGCGGTCCGCACAGATGTTGCAGGCAAAGTTCCGGCAGGAACAGATTTGGGTGCAATCACATGAGATGAGTTTTCCTCAAATTCTTCTGCAAGCAGTGCCAGACACTGTAAGATCAGTCCTTCTAAATACAGCGGTGTAAGCGCATCCTTTTCATGCAGAAAATGCATCTGGTTCAGCAGATTGATCACGCCGACGGGGAGCATCTTATAGGTATAATTCGTCTCAAATGCGGACAGACTGACACAGTCAGGAAAAACAGGATGAAGAATATTTTCTATAAAATCAGCCGAAACCGTCAGTTCCAGTCCGTGAAAATGGTCCCCGGCGCGCCATGCCTGCTGGCCTTTGATATTTTCCTCTAACACGATAAAAGAAGAAGGTGTAAAAGAAGCCGCATCCTGCTGATAAAGCTTAAAATGTGTCTTTCCGGAAAGCATCATCCCAAATCGAAGCTGCCTCGCAGGATTCTGAAAAGAAACCGAAAAACCCTCCGGAATCGTATAATCCGCAATCCCAAGCTGATAACACCCCTCGCGGCAATAAATACAGCAATACCCACTTTCCGGGTGATCCCTGTCACTGTAACAGGTATAATTTCCATTCATTTCCGGTAAGAAATGAAGCTGTTCAAACATAAAAGCCTGAAATTCATCTGTACTTGAAACAAGCATCTAAGAAAAACCTCCTTAAAATAAAAAAGTAGCGATAGGGTGGGAAAAGGCAAACACCATAGCCTATCGTCTGTCGAATCGCCCCAGCCCGGTACGATTCGACAGTCAGAAAATATTAGTCCCTTTTCCCACCCGAGCCACCCACTCATTTACCCACTTATTTAATTTCTATACCCCATTTTCCCCACTTTTACAAGAAAATAATCATTTTCTAAACAAAAATTATCAATATTCATGCAGCCCTTGCAAACAACAAAATGCATGATAAAATAAACTTACTTTTGTTAGATAAAACTAACACATGAAATAGATCATGCACTTTGCAATCAAAACGATTGCGAGGAATGAAAACAAAACATAAAGGAGAACTTTTACATGAAAAAAAATCATTTATTTTCCATCATCACAGCAGGCATGCTTACCATCACCCTGCTAGCGGGATGTGGAAATACAGGCAGCAACGCAAATGGAAATACAGGAAGTAACACAAATACGGTACAGGAGAGCACAGAGGATCAGGCATCTGCAGTACCGGAGAGCGAAGCGCAGACAACCGGGGAAGGACAAAACGGTGAGACAGTTACCGTGACAGACGTCCGAGGCGAGGTGGAGATTCCGGCAGATCCCCAAAGGATCGTAGATTTAAGCGGCAACAGCGATATCTTATCGATCCTTGGCTATTCCGTTGTGGGAACCGCAAACAGTGATGCTTATGACTATACAAAATTCCCAACCTATCTTGAGGATACATTACAGGGAGTTGAAATCTTAGGATACAGTATGCAGGATACGATGGATATTGAGGCGGTCATGAATTTAGATCCGGACCTGATTATCATTTCCACGGTTCAGGAAAAAATGTATGACCAGCTTTCTGAGATCGCACCGACAGTCATGATCCAGTTAGAAGCGCTGAACTGGAAAGAAGATATCCGCACGCTTGCACAGGTATTTGGCAGAGAGGATGCGGCAGATCAGTGGATCAGTGCATATGAAGAGAAGGCGAAAGAAGCCGGGGAAGCAGTTCGTGCTGCGTATGGAGAGGATACCAGTTATCTGTCATTTTTAGCAAGCGGTGGACAGTTCTATGTGTTCACAGGTGCCGGATTTGGAAGTGTGCTTTATGAAGATATGGGACTTGCAAAACCGGAAGGTCTGCCGGAGCAGAGTGATATTTCCCTGCCGGTCGTAACGTATGAAGGTCTGGCATCGATCGGAGCAGATTATATTTTCCTGATGGCAACGGATGAAGACAAAGCAGAACTTGACCAGAATGCAGTCTGGAACACTCTGCCGGCAGTACAGAGCGGACAGGTGGTAGAACTTCCGGCATCACCGTATTTTAATCAGGGTTACAGTCCGATCGGACGTGAACTGTTGTTAGATGAGATTTTGGAGATGCTAGATGGAACAGCAAAGAACTAAGCGGACCTGGGGTGTTGCGATTGCAGGTGTCTGTCTGCTGATACCGGGAATTTTATTTGCAGTTTGTATGGGGGCAATGGAGATTCTGCCGGTAGATATCTGGAATGGCATTTTTCATAATACCGGATCTCTTACGGATATGATGATCCGCGATGTACGGCTTCCGAGAGTAATCTGTGTACTGGTGACAGGAGGTATCCTTGGAATGACCGGAGCAATGATGCAGGGGGTGACGCGAAATCCGATTGCGGAACCGTCATTGCTTGGAATCAGTCAGGGGGCGACGCTTTTTGTCGCCCTTCTTTATGCGTCGGGAGTTGGTGCAACTGCGGGAAATACGCTGCTTGCAGCATTGCTTGGAGCGTTTTTTTCCGGCGTGCTTGTACTGATATTTACCATGAAAAATCCGGGAAATTTAAGTATCACAAAATTACTTTTAGCGGGAACGGCAATGAGTACTTTTTTTACGGCACTCACTTCGGTAGCGGGACTTTTGTCGAACCAGTCACAGATGGTTGGATTCTGGGTATCCGGTGGATTTCGCGGGGCAACGTGGCTGGATGTAAAAATTATTTTAGCGGCAGGGATACCGGGATTTTTAGCAGCAGTGTTCCTTGCACCGAAAATTAATGTGATCAGTCTTGGAGATGATATGGCAACCGGACTTGGTATCCACCCGCAGAGGGTGCGCCTTATCACAATTCTTTTGATGATTCCGTTATGTGCGGCAGCAGTGGTGGTGGGAAAAACAATAGGTTTTGTCGGACTTATGATTCCACAAACGATAAGGTTGTTTGCCGGCACAGATTACAGGCGGGTAATTCCGCTTAGTTTTCTGTGTGGCGCAGTACTTTTAACTTATGCGGATATTGCAGCGCGCATGATCTATCAGCCATATGAGGTGCCGATCGGAATTTTTACAGCAATGCTTGGAGTGCCGTTCTTTTTGTATATGGCAGGAAAGGAGCGGGGATGATGCGTATGAAAAAAAGAAAGACAGCAGTTTTTGCGTGCGTTATTGTATTGTTTTTCTGTGCCATCCTTTTAGGACTTTGCTGGGGAAGTTATGAGATATCGGTGCATGAGGTCATTGCGACGCTGCTTGGAAATGGAACCAAAATACAGAATACGGCAATTTTTGGAATCCGTTTACCGCGTATCCTGCTTGGTATTTTTGTGGCGGCAGGGCTTGCGATATCGGGCGGTGTTTTACAGACAATGACAAGGAATGAGCTTGCTGACCCGGGAATCATCGGCATCAATGCGGGTGGTGCAACGGCAGCAATGTTGTTTATCCAGTTTCAGACAAACGCATATTTCAGCGAACTTGGGACATTTTCTATTTACCTGCTTCCACTTATGGCAATTTCAGGGGCACTTGTGGCAGCATTTTGTATTTATTTTCTTTCCAGCAGGAAAGGGTTAAAACCAAAACGTCTGCTTTTGACCGGAATTGGGATCAATGCAGGACTAAATGCATTGATCACTTTTTTTATGTTCAAGGGAGGACCGGGGGATTATAACCGGGTAATGATATGGACGTCCGGCTCACTCTGGGGAGCCGGATGGGCATACGTCAGAGCTTTGGTACCTGTGATTTTACTTGGTGGTGCATATATTTTCTATAAAGGACGAATGTTGGATGCGTTAAGTTTCTCGGATGAAACGGCGATTGGCTGGGGAATATCGATTGAACGGGAGCGGAAAAAACTGTTGCTCTGTGCAGTTATTCTTGCAGGCGCATCGACTGCATTTGCCGGAAATATCGGCTTTGTAGGACTGCTTGCGCCGCATGCAGCAAAAAAAGTTGTTGGAAACGGACACCGGGTATCACTGCTTCTTGCATCGCTGATTGCTGCAGTCATGCTGATTTTTGCAGATACGGTCGCAAGAAATTTATTTTCACCGATCGAGATTCCGGCAGGAATTGCGGTGTCACTGGTTGGTGTACCGTATTTTGTATATCTGATGTGGAAGGAGTAGCGGAGATATGGAAGCAATAGAATCAGTAAATGTAATGGAATCGGAAAATGCAATAGAATTAAGAAACGCGATAGAAGTAAAAGGACTCTGGGCGGCATATGAGGATTGCATGATCATAGAGGATATGAATTTAAAAATACCAAAGGGAAAAATCACGATCATCATCGGTGCAAACGGCTGCGGAAAATCCACATTATTAAAAGTGATTTCAAGGATTTTGCCCGCAAAACGGGGAGAAGTCAGGATTGATGGAATGGATCTTTGCAAAGAAAAAGCTGAATATATCGCCAAAAAAGTTGCTGTCCTCCCGCAGACTCCGACCTGTCCGGATGCCGTCACTGTGCGGGAATTGGTTTCCTACGGACGTTTTCCTTACCGCAAAGCGATCGGAGGTATGAGCCGCCACGACATAGAGCAGGTGGACTGGGCGCTTGAAAAAACAGGACTGACAGATATTTCAGGCCGCCTTGTGACAGAATTATCCGGCGGACAGAGACAGCGCGCATGGATTGCTATGACACTTGCGCAGGAGACAGAAATGATCTTGCTTGATGAGCCGACGACATATCTGGATATGGCATATCAGCTGGATGTGCTGCAGCTTTTAGAGCGCATGAACCGGGAAAAACAGCTCACAATCGTGATGGTGCTGCATGATTTAAACGAAGCCTGCCGTTTTGCAGATCACATTATTGGATTGAAAAATGGCAAAGTTGTCTGCGAGGGAAAACCGGCGGATGTGATCACGAGGGAAAATATCCGGGAAATTTATGGGATTGATGCAAAACTGGTGATGAGTGATGGAGGATATCCGATCTGTATGGAATTTGACAGAGTTATAAAAACTTTATGATTTGTTCGATTTACAACCGTAATTGACTATGATAATTTAATATTAAGGCTCTTTGGTGGGAAAAATGCGCCGGAGAGTCTTTTCTTTTGTACGATTCCCGCCATCCGAAAAAATAGGTGGTTTTGATGACAGATATCTGTCCGTAAAAACAGGTTTATCTGTGAAATATATCATCTATTAATCAGAGAAGGATTGGGGGAAATATCTATGAAATCAGGAAAAAAAGTCATTCGGATGGCATTAGCCATCCTCTGCATGGTTTCCATGCTTTTTATTTCAGCGTATCAGAAAGTAGAAGTATATGCAGCCTCAGGATACGGTTTCATTTTCTTAAGCGCATATGAAAAAACATTAAAAATAGGGGACACTTATTGTCTGTCCATACTTGCATCCGGTAGTAAAAAGCCGACATTTACATCCAGTGATTCGAAGGTCGCATCGGTTAACACCTACGGAAAAATTACTGCAAAAAAAGCGGGAAGTGCGACGATTACGGCAAAAACAAAAAATGCGGAAGCAAACTGTAAGATTACTGTTACAAAGACAAAAGTCACTTTGAATAAGACCAGCCTGACACTGGAAAATGGGGAAAGTGCCGTGCTTACAGCAGCTTCATCCACCGGTCATAAGGTGACGTGGAAGTCAGCAAAGACGAGCATTGCAGCCGTAAATGAAAATGGGAAAGTGACAGCAAAGAAGCCTGGAACAACTACGGTCACTGCAAAGGTTGACGGTACATCTGTGAATTGTAAGGTGACGGTAAAAAGTCCGACTGTCCGTCTGACACCGTCAAAAATCTCACTATACAGGCGGGAAAAGTATAAGCTTAAGATTTCTTCCACTTCAAAATCCACGCCGGTGTGGAAAACCAATAAAAAAAGTGTGGCGACTGTGGATGAAACAGGGAAAGTGACAGCAATCAAACATGGGACGGCAGTTATTACTGTTACAGTGGATGGAATCAGTAAAAATTGTGAGGTAACGGTGAAATCTCCAAAGATTACATTTGAACAGACGACTGTCACACTTCATCCGGGGGAACGTGCAAGGGTAAATGCGACGGTATCCTCCGGCAATCAGCCAACGTATTCCTGCTCTAATTCCAATGTGGCATCGGTGGATGCAAATGGGGTTATCACAGCGAAAGCAGCTGGCAGGTCTTACGTCTATGCCAGTGAGGATGGAACAAAGGAGCGCATAACAGTGTATGTGAAAGAAAAATAAACATTGAACCATGCTTAAAAAATCCTACAAAAAAATGATATCGTTGGTGAATGAAAAAGATGAAATATAAGTGGTTTAAGTGATAGGTGATAACGGATGGTGGGAAGTACAAAAGATGAATGGAAGTTGCATGTTTACACCCAAAAAGAGTAATCAGAATCAGACTATATTTGGAATGCAAGGTATGGAAAAGTGTTATTTGTAAAAGGTACATCAATAAACTCTGGATAGGGAATACAGGATTTTCTTGTCAATTCTCCAGAGCAGCTTTATAATGTGCTAATAATAGAAGTTGTATCGAAATAATAAGCAGTTTTAAAAACAGAAACGGAGACTGGCATGTCAGGAAAATTATATTTATGTGCAACGCCGATCGGCAATCTTGAGGATATTACCTACCGTGTGCTTCGCACATTAAAAGAAGTGGATCTGATCGCAGCGGAAGATACCAGAAATTCAATCAAGCTGTTAAATCATTTTGAGATCAAAACGCCGATGACGAGTTATCATGAATACAATAAAATAGAAAAAGCGTATCAGCTGGTGGATAAACTTCGGGAAGGTAAAAATATTGCGCTGATCACAGATGCGGGAACACCGGGAATCTCCGATCCGGGCGAAGATTTAGTGCGAATCTGTTACGAAGAAGGAATTGAAGTGACTTCCCTGCCGGGTGCTGCCGCATGTATTACGGCGCTTACCATGTCAGGACTTCCGACAAGACGTTTTGCGTTTGAGGCATTTCTGCCACGGGATAAAAAAGAGCGTGCTGCTATTTTGCAGGAACTGAAAGATGAGACGCGTACGATCATCATTTATGAAGCACCACATCATCTGGTCAAAACATTAGAAGAATTATATGATGCGCTCGGAGACCGGCAGATCTCCATCTGCCGGGAACTCACGAAACGTTATGAGGAAAAGATGCGCACGACGTTGTCGGAGAGTCTTGCTTTTTACGGAGAGAACGAGCCGCGTGGAGAGTACGTGCTCGTGATTCATGGAAAAACCTTCGAAGAACTTGCCGAGGAGGCAAGAAAGTCCTGGGAGGATATGTCGTTAGAGGAACATATGCAGGTATATGAAAGTCAGGGAACACCACGCAAAGAAGCAATGAAACTGGTAGCAAAAGACCGTGGCATGAGCAAACGGGATGTATATCAGGCATTACTGAAAGATGAGTAAATCCGTTACTTATGGTAAAACTCTTTCAGATAATCTTTTACAATTTGGAACGGTGCCGGTCCGATCGTGAGTACTGCCTGATGAAATGCAATGTCATTATAATCGTTTCCGAAAGTTTCTTTTGCATATGCTTTTAATTCCAGAAATTGTAGATATCCAACATAATAACGGAGGTAATTTGCCGGTTCTGACAGGATATAGCGGTAAATCTCTGCAATAGTGTCCGGATCGTTGATCCCGTAATCGTTCCAGAATTTTATTGTATCGGCAAGAGACCAGCCGTCATAATGGATTCCGATATCTGTTGAAGCATAAAGGCTTAAAAGGGCAGACTGATTTAGGGCGAGAAGAGTTGCAGTATCTTCTTTCAATCCGGCATAATGATAAGACATCATTTCCACATAAGTCGCCCAGCCTTCTACATATCCGGGATAATTTAAAATGCTGCGCATTGCTGGCAGTCCTGCCTGATAGGACATAATTGTCTGATACAGGTGACCGGGGAAGCCTTCATGGGCGAGTGTTGTAAAATAACGCATGGTTGAGGCATCTGTTTTGGCATTGATATAAATTGAATTGGCATTGTAGTCATCGATTGGGGCGGTAATATAGTAAGCCGGTGCAAGATAATCTTCCATACATTCCTCAATATAACTGACGGAGTAAGAAACGTCCGGAGCTTTTGGAAAGTCTGACTGCATCTGTTTTTTCAGCTGTTCTAAAACGGCGGAGGGATCTGTATTGGAAAGAGAAATTTTTTGTGCGTCATTCCAAAGAGATGGATCCGGACTGGTCAGAGCAGCAGCCTCGCTTAGATCAGAAAGTCGTTTCTGACCGATCATAGTCTGGATATCTGCAATAGAATCCGCACAACCGGTATTTTCATAGACAAGATATTCGTAATAATCTCTGCCGCGTTTCAGATAGCAGAGCCCTTTTTCATTTTTTCCACTGCCAAGCAGGCTGGTTAAGGAAGATGCCAGTGAGGTGTAGGCAGGAAAAATCACTTCTTTTATAATTTTTTCGTTTTGTTTTTTATAGGCATTTTTTTGTTCGTCCGACAAATCCTGGAGGGCATCCACCTTTTTATTAAAAGTTAAAATCAGATAATGATTGTCTCCGTCATCCGCAAAGCGGGAACATTGTTCGATCACGTTTTTGCAGACCGCATCGGACATAAAAAGTCCGGCGGTAGCTTTTTCTTTTTCAAAAGAAATGATCTGGTCAAAATAAGGTCCTGTAAGAGGCAGTAGTTTCAGATAGGTTTTGATATCGTCTTCGGTGGAAAAGCGGTATTCTTCATAGAGTACCGGGAGTTGTGCCTGTATACCGGAGGAGGGATTTAAGTATTCCTCATAAAGTGAAAAATCTGCACCTCTTTGTTCCATGGAAAGGTAATCAGATAAAATATCATACGTCAACTGCTGGGATTTGGAAAGTTTTGCACGGTCAAAGCGCTTTAGGGCTGCAATCGTGTTTTCAAGATCGGCACGGTTTTCTTTTGAGGTCTGACTTGAAATACTGCCAAGTGAAATTGGAATATCTGTGATACCGTAAGACGCCGGTGATGAGAGTGAAAAATGAAGATTAATAGTATTTTGGGCAACTTCGGAACGGAAAAGCTGTAACAAAAACTCGTCGAAGGCAGTGGAGGATGAATTGGCTGCGTGCTGATTGTGATCATAAATGGATTCGGAAGAAACCGGGTCTGTCGAATTTGGTTCATGTCTGGAAGAGATAGGAGCTGTCTGATCCGGAGCGTGATTGGAAAAAGTGCATCCGTCTAAGAAGACTGCAGGAAAAACAACCAGCAGGACGAGAAAAAGTGTGGATATCCGGTATAAGCGTGGAAATTTGTGAAAAATATCAGAAAAACATGTCAAGATAAAATACCTCGGTTTAAAATCCAGAGTGTTAGTGATATATATGTTAAATTATAAAAAAAATAACTGTAAAAGCTTTCGGAAAAACAGGGATACATATATGGCGGAGTATAAAAATAAAATATAAGAAAAACCGGAGAAGTGTATATGAATTATCTCTGGGCATTTATGATTTTAACAGGTGTTGTATTTGCTGCGTTTCACGGCACACTTCCGGCAGTTACGCAGGCTGCGCTTGACTCGGCAAAAGAGGCGGTAACATTATGTATTACTATGATGGGAGTCATGTCTTTTTGGGTAGGACTGATGAGAATCGCAGAAAAAACCGGTATTATAGCCGGATTGTCAAGGCGTCTTGCGCCGGTGCTGCATTTTTTGTTCCCGGATATTCCGAAAAATCATCCGGCAAATAAATATATTGCCACCAATATGATCGCAAATGTATTTGGACTGGGATGGGCGGCAACACCTGCCGGGTTAAAGGCGATGGAGGCACTGGCAGAGTTAGAAAAAGAGCGTGGAAATGAGGCATATCAGGAGTGCGGGAAAAGAGAGAGAATAGCGAGCAGGGAAATGTGTGATTTCCTGATCATTAATATCTCGTCTCTTCAAATCATTCCAGTTAATATCATCGCCTACCGCAGCCAGTATGGCAGTGTGAATCCAGCCCAGATTGTGGGTCCTGCACTGATCGCAACAACCTGCAGTACATTGACAGCAATTGTTTTTTGTAAAATCAAACGAAATATTGACAAAATCTGACAAATAAGTCGTTGCCCTATTTGAAAAAAGACATTATAATAAGAATAGATTTATGTGTAAGACAAAACCTCAGAAAAGGTGGGGATACCAATGAAGAAAAATAAGATCTTGATTGTGGATGATAACAAGCTGAACAGACAGTCCTTAGCCGATATTTTCCGGGAAGATTATCAGATCGTAGAGGCAGATGATGGAAAAAAGGCATTGGAGTATCTGAAAAAAGACAAAGGTTTTTCGATAGCAGCAATTATACTGGATCTTATTATGCCTGTAATGGACGGATTTGCTTTCCTGGAGGAATTTAAAAAGCATAGTGAGTATAAGTACATACCGGTTGTCATTGCAACAACAGAAGATAATGTCGAAAATGAAAAACGCTGTCTTGAGTACGGAGTCTGGGATTTTATACCAAAGTCATTTCATAGGGAAATCATCTGGTTTCGTGTCATGAATGCGATCAAAAGGAGCAAACAGCACTTTTTAGAATATGATTCGCTGACAGGAATTTATAATCGTCAGATGTTTTACCAGAAGACGCGGGAGATGTTAGATGACAGTAAGGATGAGACATTTGCATTCATCCGGCTGGATATTGACCGGTTTAAGATGATCAATTCTTTCTATGGTGCGCAGGAGGGAGACCGTCTGTTAAAATGTATGGCATACAATATCTGCAGCGTACTCAGTGCGTATAAAACTTATACTTATGGCAGACTGAATTCGGATGTTTTTGGTATATGCGTTGCAATAGAAAAAGAGCAGGATGTGTTGCTGATTGCCCAGCAGATCAGGGAGCAGGTAAAGAAGAACGGGGAATTGCGCTATTATCTTGAAACGTCAGCGGGATGCTATATCATCCGGGACAAGGAGATGGAAGTATCCGCAATTTATGAACATGCTGTAATTGCGGCGCAGGAGTGCAAGGGGCAGTATATGCATCATGAAGCACTCTACACAGAACAGATGGGAAAGGAGATGCAAAGAGAACAGCAGATCATCAATGAGATGGACACGGCACTTGAGGAGAAGCAGTTTGTTGTCTACTTTCAGCCTAAATATGAGCTTGATGGTTATACAC
The DNA here is from genome assembly GCA_003483745.1 of Roseburia sp. Classification (GTDB taxonomy): domain Bacteria; phylum Bacillota; class Clostridia; order Lachnospirales; family Lachnospiraceae; genus Roseburia. The sequence continues at coordinate 12,245 of DMYD01000017.1, forward strand.
CGCGTGGCGCAGAAGCACTTGTTCGCTGGAGAAAGCCGGATGGAACGATGGTTTCTCCGGGAGAGTTTATTCCCGTCTTTGAAAAAAACGGTTTCATTATAAAACTTGATTATTATGTGTGGGATCAGGTCTGCCAGCTTATTGCTATGGCACTAAAGGCAGGACGTAAGCCGGATCCGATTTCCGTAAATGTTTCCCGCGTCAACCTTTACAATCCGAATTTTTTAGAGTCACTGGTCAATCTTGTGGAAAAATACCGGATACCACCGGAGTATCTGCATTTAGAACTGACGGAAAGTGTTTTCTCCGATACGGAAAATGTTATCTTAAATGCCGTGGATTATCTGCATAAGGCAGGGTTTACAATTCTGATGGATGATTTTGGAAGCGGGTATTCTTCACTTAATGTGTTAAAGGATATTGAACTGGATGTGCTGAAAATTGATATGAAATTTCTTTCCAAAGGAAAGGATAACGGACGTGGAGAAAAGATTTTAGCGGCGGTTATCCAGATGGCAAAAGCACTGGATATGCCGGTCATTGCAGAAGGTGTCGAGGAAAAGAAACAGGTACAGATGTTAAAGAGACTTGGCTGCAACTATATCCAGGGATATTATTTTGCGAAGCCGATGCCACAGGAGGATTACGAGCGTCTGGCACGAGAAAAATCATGAATATTATAAATATTTCATGCATAGAATAAACTAACAGCAGCGTTGGGAAGTGCCTATGCAGATAATGATGTTTTTATCCGATATCATGATACCGCTTTTGATTTTTCTGATCATCGGATATGGACTGTTATGCAGGCACAATATTTACGAAGAGTTTGTCGAGGGAGCCAAAGACGGTTTTGAAACGGTGATAGGAATTATGCCGACGCTGATCGGACTCATGGTTGCTGTAGGGATTCTGCGCGCATCCGGATTTCTGGAATGTTTTTCGAAGGTATGTGCTGTATTCACAGAAAAAATTGGATTTCCATCCGAGCTGCTTCCGCTTGCGGTCGTAAAAATGTTTTCCTCTTCTGCGGCAACGGGGCTGCTTTTAGATATTTATAAGGAGTATGGGACGGATTCCCTTCTGGGACGGATGGCGTCGATCATGCTTGGAAGTACGGAGACAATTTTTTACACCATGTCTGTCTACTTTATGAGTGTAAAAATCAAAAAGAGTCGGTATACGCTTGCAGGAGCACTGGCTGCTACAGCAGCCGGAATGGCGGCAAGCGTGGTGCTGGCAGGGATGATGGCAAATTAATTTGGAATGATTTGACAACAGGAAAAGGAAGGTCTATAATAATATTATGTAAACAAACAGAGCATGTATTCTGTTGTAATAGCGCGGGATGGAGCAGTCTGGAAGCTCGTCGGGCTCATAACCCGAAGGTCACAGGTTCAAATCCTGTTCCCGCAACTAAAAAACAGTAGTTTAGAGCTGCAGAAAGCAGATTGCTAGACTACTGTTTTTTGATGATAAAATTTAGCAGTATCGTGGGTGGCAAACCTTGAAAATGCATCGAAAATATACTAAAATTATGCATGTTAAAGGTATATTACAAAAGGGAAGGTGAACGGTTATGCAAAAGCTGAAAGACATGAAGATAAAAAAGCGGTTAAATACCGGATTTAAAATGGTAACAGGCATTGCGACGATCGCAGCAGTGCTTGGAATTATTGCAATGCTGGTCGCATCTGGCCGATATGAATATGCGATGACTAATTATGGATTCTCGCAGGGAGATATCGGTAAGGCAATGGTTACATTTTCAGAGACGAGAAGCGCCCTGCGTGCTGTTGTTGGATATGATGAGGAGGACATGATCGAGGCACAGGTATCGCTGCATGATCAGAAAAAGGAAGCCTTTGAAACATATCTGAAAGACATAGAAAGTACCATGGTTTTCCCACAGGCAAAAGAGGCATATAATACGTTAGTTACGGATCTGGACGGCTATTGGGATATTGATGCAGAAGTTTTAGAGCTTGCAACATCATCTTCGGATGATGGTTATTTAAAAGCACAGGAAATCGACACCGGTGAACTCTCACCACAGTATGACAAAATTTATCAGGATCTGGCAACACTGATGGATCTGAATGTACAAAAGGGTGATGCATCAAAGTCATCATTACATAATATGGAGCTCATATTTATGATCGTGATCATAGCGGTGATCGTGGTCTGTATTGTGATTTCCACCCGTATCGGAAACACGATGGCTGTAGATATAGAAAAGCCTCTGACAGCTTTGGCAGAACGTCTGAAATCATTTGCAGAAGGTGATCTTGACAGCCCGTTCCCGGAGAGCGAGGCAGATGACGAGATCAAAGAGATGATCTTAGAAGCGGAACAGATGGCGCATAATCTGAACCTGATTATTACGGATGCAGGGGAACTGTTAGGAGAAATGGCGGCTGGTAATTATGCTGTCGGAACCAGGAACGAAGATAAATATGTCGGAAAATTTGTAGCCTTAAAAGATGCCATGAGAAAGATGAACCGTCAGATGAACAGTACGTTACAGCAGGTTGAAGATGCGTCAAAACAGGTTTCGGCAGGATCGGAGAATTTAGCGGAATCTGCACAGGCGCTGGCAGAAGGTGCAACGGATCAGGCAGGTTCGGTGGAAGAACTGACGGCAACGATCACCAATATTACGGATAATGTAAATGTGACAGCAGAAAAGCTTGAGGCGTCACATCAGAAAGCAAGTCAGTATGCGAAACAGGCAGATAACAGCCGTGAACAGATGACATCGCTGATGGATGCCATGGGACGCATCAATGAGACCTCGACAAAAATTGAAAATATTATTTCAGATATTGAAGATATTGCAAGTCAGACCAATCTGTTATCTTTGAATGCCGCAATCGAGGCTGCCCGTGCAGGAGAAGCAGGAAAAGGATTTGCCGTTGTTGCGGATCAGATCCGGAAGTTAGCAGAGCAGAGCGCACAGTCAGCGGTTGATACCCGTCAGTTGATCGAGGGTTCCCTGCAGGAGATCGCGGAGGGAAATAAGGCAGCAGAGAGTGCTTCTGTAGCGTTAGAGGAAGTGGTCAAAGGTATCAAAGAGATTGCCGAGGATTCGAAGATGTTAAGTGAACAGTCGGCAGAACAGGCAAAGGCGATGGAGCAGGCAGAATCAGGCGTTAACCAGATTTCAGAGGTGGTTCAGTCAAATTCTGCAGCAGCACAGGAATCCTCAGCGACCAGCGAGGAGCTGTCAGCACAGGCGGTATCTTTAAATGAACTGGTTGGACAGTTTATTTTAAGAAAGGATTGATCATGACAAATATTGAAAAGTTCTTAGAAATGGTACAGGAATCAGATAATATTGTGTTTTTTGGGGGCGCAGGTGTTTCAACGGAGAGCGGAATCCCTGATTTTCGAAGTGTGGACGGTTTGTACAACCAGAAATACGATTACCCGCCGGAAACGATCTTAAGCCACACCTTTTACATGAGGCATACGGAAGAGTTTTATCGTTTTTACCGTGATAAAATGCTGTGCCTGGACGCAAAACCGAATGTGACACACCAGAAACTTGCAGAGTTAGAGGCTGCAGGAAAAGTTAAAGCTGTTATTACACAGAATATTGACGGACTTCATCAGATGGCTGGAAGCAAGCGTGTCCTAGAGTTGCATGGCAGTGTACACCGCAATTACTGTCAGAAATGTGGAAAAGGATTTGATGCGGAATATATTTTAAATTCCAGTACAAAAATTCCTCTCTGTGATGAGTGTGGCGGAAAGATCAAGCCGGATGTGGTGCTTTATGAAGAAGGGTTAAATCAGCAGACACTGGAAGATGCCGTATTTTATATCAGTCATGCGGATGTGCTGATCATTGGAGGAACCTCGTTGGCGGTATACCCGGCAGCAGGACTGATCGATTATTACCGCGGCGATAAACTGGTGCTCATCAATAAATCGACGACACCGATGGATGGAAGAGCAGATCTTTTGATCCAGGCGGGGCTTGGCGAGGTGTTTTCACAGATCCCGCAGGCATGAAGTAATTTGTTGTTTTTTAAACTGGTATAGTTGGAGAAAGAAACTGTCATATCTATGAAAAGGGGTAACATATGCGTTTATTAATAAAACAGAGGGTGTTTTCGTGGTCGGATACCTATGATGTTTATGATGAAGAGGGAAATGTGCGGTATTTTGTCAAAGCAGAAGTGTTTGCGCTGGGACATCAGATTCATGTATATGATGTTGCGCACAATGAGGTTGGAATGATCCGGCAGAAGTTGTTTAATCTGCTCCCTGTGTTTGAGATAGAGACTGGCGGAATCAAAAGGGGGCAGATCGAAAAGCGCTTTACCTTATTTCAACCTAAATATGATATTGATTTTAACGGATGGCGTGCAGAGGGGGATTTCTTTGGCTGGGATTATGATGTGTATTCCGGCTGCAGTTCCATTATCCATATTTCCAAGCAGTTACTCCACTGGGGTGATACCTATGTGATTGATTTTGCCAATCCGGGGGATGAACTGCTTGGAATGATGCTTGTGATCGCAATCGATGCGGCAAACTGCACGCAGAATAAATAGGAGCATTCCTGTAATTC
>DMYD01000036.1 GCA_003483745.1 Roseburia sp.
ATGCAATTGCATGACATACTTCTGCTGCGCACCTCTGCAATCCTGCCAGAGGCTATATCATTCTGTTTTCATAATCTTGTAACTCATGGAAAATATCATCCACATATACAACATCATTTTCTATTCTGTACAACATAAAATACCTGTGCTGTTGAAAATTTATTCGACGATACCCAAAGCTCTGTAAGCGTGGATTGTCGCATACTTTCAAACTACTCGCTACATTCTTTAGTCTTTTGTAAGTATCTCGTTATCATTCAAACAGAACATACCGTTTTCCCCATAAGCTTACCACTCGTCACATTTCAGGTGCTTACCACTCAGACTTACCACTTTTCTTACCACTTTAAATCACGGTTTTGTGATATTTTGCGATACTTTACGAGATTTTCTCTGTAAACATCTAATGCCTTCCATCCCTTATAAATCAAGCATTACCGCCACTTTCCAGCTCTTACTTCTCATCAACCACCTGGAAGATGAAAAACTTCAAATAATAACTCTCCGGCACATTTGCAGAATTCGCCCAGAGAATCGGATGATCCGGTGCCTGTGTTCTGAATTCCACCTGGCGGAGTCTCTTGTGTGCTGCCTTTGCAGCTTCTTTTACCGTCTTTGCTAAAAGTTCCTGTGTCATAAAATGCGAACAGGAGCAGGTCGCAAGATAACCGCCGTCTTTTACCAGTTTTAAACCTTTCATGTTGATCTCACGGTAACCTTTGATTGCGTTTTTTGTCGCCTGACGCGACTTTGTAAATGCCGGTGGATCTAAGATGACAACGTCATACTGCTCGCCGCTTTGTGCTAACTTCGGCAGCTCATCAAGCACATTTGCACAGCGGAAATGAACCGTATCTTCCAGTCCGTTTCTGCGTGCATTTTCATTTGCCTGCTGCACAGCATACTCGGAAATGTCAAGTCCTGTGACATCTGCTGCTCCGGCAATTCCTGCATTTAAAGCAAATGTTCCCATGTGGGTAAAGCAGTCTAACACCTTTTTCCCCTTGCAAATCCGCTGCATTGCAAGACGGTTGTATTTCTGGTCTAAGAAAAATCCGGTTTTCTGTCCGTTTACGACATCGACAAGATAACGGACTCCATTTTCCGTGATCTCAACGTAGGTGTCAAATTCCTCCCCGATAAATCCTTTTACCTTCGGAAGTCCCTCTTTGGTGCGCTCATTGGCATCGCTTCTCTCGTAGACGCCACGCACTCTGATACCGTCTTTTGCAAGTTCTTCTTTTAACAAAGAGACAATCGTCTTCTTAAACTGCTCCATGCCAAGTGCTAAACATTCCACCACGAGCACATCCTCATATTTATCGATGACAAGTCCCGGCAAAAAGTCTGCCTCCCCGAAGATTACACGGCAGGATGATGTGTCGACCGTCGTTTTGCGGTATTCCCATGCATTTTTTACGCGCATCTGTAAAAATGTGCGGTCGATCTCCTGATCCACATGTCTTGTCAGCATACGGATGCGGATTTTTGAATTGGTATTGATAAAACCTTTTCCCATCGGATAGCCGTCAAAGTCGTGCACGACCACGACCTCTCCGTTTTCAAAACTTCCCATGACCATATCGATCTCGTTATCAAAAATCCATGCACCGCCTGCTTTGATTGTCCTTCCCTCACCCTTTTTTAATGTCACAACTGCACTCATTTTTCATCCACCTTTCTCACGCTTTTCTTTTCTGTAATTCACACGATTCCATGCCAGACAGCTTTCATGCCTGCATCTTTTTCTCACACTTTTTCTTTTCCACAATTTACAATATAAATCCCCACACAGACCAGCACTAATGCCACAATTCACAGCAAAGCAGTGCACCAATCCACACCACAATGGTTTTCTGCATCCATTGTTCATTTAATTTCATTTGTTTTCCTTATTTCCTGATTTTTGCATTTACCCATTGTAGCACATTCTACGCTGCCTATAAAATATTTTTTGAGTAAAAACTGTTTCTTGTAACTGCCTGTCATGTCCGATATAATAAATACAGAAATATATTGACAAATCCAGTCTCAAAAATATACACAACAGGGGGATTTTCCATGGCTACGATAAGTTTATGTATGATCGTAAAAAATGAGGAGGCAGTTCTCGCCCGCTGTCTTGACTCGATTGCGGATCTGATGGACGAGATCATCATCGTGGATACCGGTTCTACGGACCACACAAAGGAGATTGCTGCAAAATACACCAGCCAGATCTATGATTTTAAATGGACAAGCGATTTTTCCGCAGCAAGAAATTTTTCTTTTTCAAAAGCAAACATGGATTACATCTATGCTGCCGATGCAGACGAGGTTTTAGACGATTTTAACCACGAGCGTTTTCTGCGGCTCAAAAATGCACTGCTGCCGGAAATTGAGATCGTTCAGATGAAATATGTGACCGATGCCGATTTCGACACTGTTTTAAATGCAAAAAAAGAATACCGTCCAAAGCTGTTTAAACGTCTGCGCACCTTTACCTGGGTTGATCCGGTGCACGAGACAGTCCGCCTGACTCCCGTGATTTTTGACAGTGACGTTGAGATTTTACATAAACCGCAGAATTTTCACAGCAAACGTGATTTTTCTATTTTTATCAAAAACTTCCAGAGCGGTCACGAGCTCTCTCCAAAGATCCGCACCATGTATGCAAAAGAGCTGCTAAAGACCGGTGACACAAAAGACTTTCAGGATGCAAAACCGATCTTTCAGTATATCTTAGAACATGACCTCTCCGACGATGCCATGAAAGAAGCCTCCTGCGTACTCGCACATGTGTACCGCTTAGAGGACAACAAAAATGAATTTTTCAAGCTGACGATGAAGGATATGCTGACCACTCCATGTTCCGAGATCTGCTATGAACTTGGCACCTATTTCCTCGCACAGAAGGATTTAAATGAGGCTGTTATCTGGTTTTACAATGCCGCCTACGAAACGGAGAGCATCTTAGATGTCCACACCAGCGGCGATCTCCCGCTGTACGGATTAGTTGAATGTTATGAACTGCTTCTCGCCGAGGCAAAATCGAATATTCCTTCCGATTCCATGCTGGTTTCAAGCTATGAGGAAGCGTTAGAAAAATACCGCCGTGAGTCGCAGAGCTGGACGATGCCGGTAGAGAATTAATTGAGTTACTGTTCACTCGCAAGCTTGACACTTGCTGTCAAGCTGTGCGCCAAAGACTATATCATGCCAGATTACAGCCCCATGCATCGAAGATGCATTTAAAATGGGCTGTAATCGCTACTGCTCACACAGTATGTGTGAACAGTAACTTAATTGACTTGTCAAACCCTCCATAAAGTGTTAGGATAAGACTATGGCAAATTTTTAACAATCTTTTTTATATCATGATTTTTGACAATTATGAGGAGGTATTTGTGATGGATTATTCACAGGAATACAAACAGAAACTTGTATCTGCCGATGAGGCGGTAAAATTGATCAAATCCGGTGACTGGGTTGATTTCGGCTGGTGTACAAACACCGTAGATGCCCTTGATCAGGCGCTGGCAAAACGTACCGATGAGTTGACAAACGTAAACCTGCGCGGTGGTATCCTTTTAAAACCGTTAGCAACTTTCGCACGTGAGGATGCCGGAGAGCATTTTACATGGAACTCATGGCATATGTCCGGTATCGAGCGTAAAATGATCAGCCGCGGATGCGCTTTCTATTCACCGATCCGTTACTCCGAACTGCCACGTTACTACCGCGAGCTTGACTGCCCGGATGATGTAGCAATGTTCCAGGTAGCTCCGATGGATTCCCACGGATATTTCAATTTCGGACCAAGTGCCTCCCATCTCGGTGCAATGTGTGAGAGAGCAAAACACATCATCGTAGAGGTAAATGAAAATATGCCGCGCTGCCTTGGCGGAACAGAATGCGGAATTCACATTTCCGATGTAACATATATCGTAGAAGGTTCTAATCCTCCGATCGGCGAGCTTGGTGCCGGCGGTCCTGCAACAGACATCGACAAGACGGTTGCAAAACTGATCGTAGACGAGATTCCGAACGGTGCATGTTTGCAGCTTGGTATCGGCGGTATGCCAAACGCTGTCGGTTCCCTGATTGCAGAGTCCGACTTAAAAGATCTCGGTGTTCACACAGAGATGTATGTAGATGCATTTGTTGACATCGCAAAAGCCGGAAAGATCACCGGTGCAAAGAAAAATATCGACCGTTACCGTCAGACTTACGCTTTCGGTGCAGGTACCAAGAAAATGTACGATTACTTAGACGACAACCCAGAGTTAATGAGTGCACCGGTTGATTACACCAATGATATCCGTTCCATCTCTGCACTCGATAACTTTATTTCCATCAACAATGCCGTTGATATCGACCTCTTCGGTCAGGTCAATGCAGAGTCAGCAGGTATCAAACAGATCAGTGGTGCCGGCGGACAGTTAGACTTCGTTTTAGGTGCTTACCTGTCAAAAGGCGGCAAGAGCTTTATCTGTCTTTCCTCTACCTTTAAGACCAAAGACGGACAGGTTCAGTCAAGAATCCGCCCGACACTTGCCAACGGTTCCATCGTAACCGATACTCGTGCCAACACACATTATGTTGTAACTGAGTACGGTAAAGTCAATGTCAAAGGACTTTCCGCTTGGCAGAAAGCCGAAGCATTGATCTCCATCGCTCACCCAGATTTCCGTGACGAGCTGATCAAAGAAGCAGAAAGAATGCACATCTGGAGACGCAGCAACAAATAGATTGCTTGTAAACTTTATAATTCATAGGATGTAATTTCCTATGAATTATAGAATGGACGCTCCGCGAACATTCTATTATCACGAATCAAGAAAAAGGCAGAACCGCTTCATCCCCGGTTCTGCCTTTTCTTCTTATACTGTCACTCTTTGTTTTTTCAATAAATTCCACCCCAGCACTGCCATAATAACTGCTGCCACAACTCCGGCGGCAAACAGATACTGCACGATATTTTCCAGACCGATCTGTTCACCAAGCTGATGCATCTTTGCTGCCATCACTTCATTTTCACTCAATTTGACCGGCACAAGTGTGAGAAACATCCAGATCGCCCATACTACCCAGAATGCTTTCATGCCAAACCTAAGGATCACAGCCCCTAAAAACAGTTCAACAACCGTCATTCCAACGATAACCGCAAGAAGATATTTCCACTGAAAATACTGTGTAACATCCAGTATAATTTCACACTGCGGATAGATCACACTGATTAATGCAAGTTCTATCTTTCCAAGTACAAACAGTAACAATTCCAAGCCTGCAAGTTCCACCATATTAAACAATGCATAGCTTCCCACAAATGATTTTCTTGTTGCGCCCATAGACAGCGCCATATTAAACTCTCTAACAAATGAAAATGTGATTCCAAAGAAATGCATAAATACCAATATAATCATCCCTATCAGCATTCCAAGCGTTACACATTCTTTTTCCACGATGTTTGCCCGGATAATCATCATAACAATGATTCCAAACACATAACCGCCAAAGGCAGCCACAAGGAACTGCAACACTTCCATCTTTCTTGTTTTACACTGTATCAAAAAATTTTCGATCATTTTTCACACCCTGCGCCTTTCATATCGTCCCGGTTTTCTGCACAAATTTATTACACACGAACTTCATACTTTGACACAACACGAAGCATCACGACCAGGCTTATTACATAAAACACTGCCGCTGCAACTGCACCGATCACAAGCACTCCTGCAACAATACTGCCGGACAGGCTTTCAACCCATGCGATCACCGTATCACAAAACCCGACTCCTGTAACAAAACCGGCACCCACAAAAAATACCACTGCTATCGTTATAATAATTCCTACCGCCATTCCCTTTTTTCCATAATGCATCTGCAATACAGCACAGATCTGTCCGAATGCTATGCAGAAAAGGAACGCTTCCGCAATCAGTATATTTTTAAAGCCTTCCAATCTGCCAACTGACATATAGCCTGTAAAAAGGATAAACAGATATGACGTGACTGCATAGACTGCATACAAAAGCTGTGCTCCCCATGCAGCCTCTTTTCTGCCAGAGCCAAAGGAAATGACCATCGGGACATACGCACCTGCATAACTGATTGGTCCGATGTAATTAAACATAATTCCTATAAGGATGGCAAAAAGATTGGCATTTTGCCAGAATCCATCATCGGCACTGTTACCCAGGCTGAAAAAGAAGCCGTACAATATAACAAAACCCATAAGGATTGCTGTCATCTGCACGCCATATTTCCCCCAGAAAAGCAGATTCCTTTTTATTATCATTTTAGACTGTTCCATTTTCCATTCCTCCCGCTATTTCCTAGTCATCTAATCCGCACAGTGAAACAAATAATTTCTCCAGGCTGATCGGCTGTATCGTCACATCATAACCCTTTGGCAGCGCCTGGCCTTCTTTTAAAAGTATGGTCACACTCTTGCTGCGTCCCATTTTTTCCTCGTGATGTTTCTCATATCCTTCCGTCGCCCGGTCTACCACTTCCGCAAGTCCGCTGACATGGTAACTTCTCTCCAACAGATCCTGTGTATTTTCTTTCAGCAAAAGACTGCCATCCTTAATCATAATGACCTCTTCCATCAGGTCTGCTGCCTCCTCGATAATGTGCGTGGATATCACAAAAGTCCGTCCTGTCTCTGTATACTCTTCCATCAGTTTATGGTAAAAGTACTCGCGCATCACAACATCTAACCCCGCCACCGGCTCATCTAAAAATGTGAAATCCGCTTTGCTGGCAAGTGCAACAATGATCGTTACCATGGAAAGCATACCTTTTGACATTTTGTTGATGCGCTGTTTCGTGTTCAATTCAAACTTCTCGATCAGCTCATCTGCCATCTTCTGATCCCAGTTCGGATAATAATAAGATGCATTCTTTAAATACTCTTTTACTTTTAAAGCACTGGCACCGCTTCCATACAGGTTGGTCGACAGTTCTCTCGAAAAGCAGATATGATCTAATGCTTTTCTATTTTCCCAGACCTTTTCACCATTCCATGTCACACTTCCCTCTGTCGCCGGATTCTGCGCGGACAAGATTGATAACAGTGTTGTTTTTCCTGCACCGTTTCTTCCGATCAGACCATAGATTTTTCCTTTTTCCAGTGTAAAATCTATATTTTTTAAAACCTCTTTTTTCCCATAACTCTTATTGACATTGCTGCAAATGATTGCTTCCATTTTATTTTCCCCCTTTTATTTATCTGCTGACTGGATCATTTTAATGACCTCATTTTTATCAAGTCCTAAACTCGCTGCTTCCTCTAATAACTTTTTGACATAGTGCGTATAAAACTCATTTCGTCTGCGGTTTAAAATGTTTTCTTTTGCCCCTTCTGCTACAAACATGCCGATTCCTCTTTTCTTATATAAGATTCCTTCATCTACCAATATATTTACGCCCTTTGCTGCGGTCGCCGGGTTGATCGCATATAGCTTTGCCAGCTCATTGGTACTCGGCACACGCTCTTCCTCCAGAAGAATATCCCTCAAAATATCTGTTTCGATCATTTCTGCGATCTGCAGATAAATGGATTTCTCCTGCGTTAATATTTCATTCATGCATAATGGCTCCTTTCTCAAATTTTTATATTTCGTCACTTCGTTATTTAGTTATGTGGTTCATTACTTGTGTAACTAACCATAGCACTAAGATGTGATATTGTCAACTATTTTATTCAAAAAAATTTTTTATAATAAAAAAGCAACACCATCATAACTGATCTGTAAATCAGATCGTTATGTGTGTTGCTTTAAACATTCCCCTTTTATTCCTGCGTTCTGCCCCCGGCCATCCGCTCACGGATCTCCACTCCGGTCGGTGTTCCGGCAAGTCCGCCTTTTCCTGTTTCACGGATATCCTCGGACATGCTTCTTCCGATGTTTCGCATCGCATCGATCACCTCATCCGGCGGAATCTTGCTGAAGATTCCCGCACTTGTCAGATCTGCCGAGGTCAACGCATTGACTGCACCCATCACGTTTCGTTTGACGCACGGCACTTCCACCAGTCCGGCAACCGGATCACAGGCAAGACCGAGCAGATTTTTTAATGCAAGTGCCGCTGCATTGGCGATTTCTTTTGCACTGCCGCCTAATAAATGCACGACTCCTCCTGCTGCCATCGCAGATGCGGAACCGATCTCCGCCTGACAACCTCCCGCTGCCCCTGCCAGAAAAGCCCTCTCCGCGATCACTCCGCCGACTCCCGCTGCCACGAACAACGCTTCCACCATTTTTTCTTCAGAATACCCTTTTTCTTCCTGCAAACTTAAAAATACTGCTGGTACGACTCCGCAGGAACCTGCCGTCGGTGCTGCAACAATACGCTTCATGCATGCATTCGACTCACTGGTTTTTAACGCTTTTTCCATGACCTTCCCGATAAAATCGCCACAGAGCAGCTTTCCCTCTGCCCTTGCATCCATCATTTTTTTGCCTTCTGTACCGACAAGCCCGCTCTCGGATTTTAATTTCTCATCATAACGCTCGTCTGCATACTTCATTGCCTGATACATGGCACGCATCTGCTCAAAGGATTCTTCCTGCGAGATTCCCTGCTCCCTGCAGTCATCCTCCTGCACGATCTTCCAGAACGGTTTTCCGGTTGTTTCCTCTAATTCGCATAATTCCTGTAATGATCCATACATGAAACTTTCCAACTTTCTATTATATATTTTGATCCATTAATCTTCCACCAGACTGCAATATGTCACTTTTAATATACCCTCTAACCGCTCTAACCATGCAAGCGATTCTTTCGGCACTTCCTGGTCACATTCGATGACCATGACAGCGCTGCCGCCTCTGCTTTTCCGGTAGAGCTGCATCGTTGCAATGTTGACACCCTTGTGGGCGAGCATGGAAGTCACCTCGGTGACATGCCCCGGCTGGTCGATGTTATGCACGATCAGTGTCGGATAATCGCCGCTGAAATTGGCAGTGATCCCATCAAGCTCACAGATCTGTATCCGCCCGCCTCCGATGGAAGCCGCGATCACTTCAAGTGTACGTCCGGAAACTCCTGTCAGATTCATTTTCACCGAGTTTGGATGCACATCGCCAAGGTCGATACCATCTAAAGAAAATTTCATTCCTCTCTCCTCTGCGATCCGGAAACTGTCCGGTATTGCCGGATCATCCACCTGCATTCCCAATAATCCCGCAATCAGTGCCTTATCCGTGCCGTGTCCCTTCCCCGTCGCAAGGAACGAACCATGAAAGTATATTTTTGCCTCTTTTACTTCTTCCGCAAGCAGTTTACGGCTGACTCTCCCGATCTTGACGGCTCCCGCCGTGTGTGAACTGGATGGACCAACCATAACAGGTCCGATGATGTCTAACAGGTTCATATTATATCTCCGTTTCTTTCATAAGTATTTACTTATGTTTTCTATAATTTTATCCTATTTGAAGTTATATCAAATTCATGATACATTTTAATTGCTATATACACACACACATTTATAGCATAGAAAAGAACAGTATTTCCACCGCAGAAAGCCTGTTCTTTTTTTATGTTTCCATTTTGTTCTACCTCTCATCATGCCCATATTGACGCACAATATCCATAAAATCACGCAGTGGATCATTCCACACCTTATGTGGATGATATACCAGATTTAAGTTTCTTTCAAGACAAATATCTTCCACTTTTATTTCCACCAGACGGCCAGCCTCTAAATATTCCTCGATCAGAAAATATGGCAGCACAGAAATACCAAATCCATCTTCCACCGCCTGCACAAGTACTTTCGTGCTCCGGCTCTCCCATAGCGGCTCGATCACGCAGTCTTTTGCCCTTAAAATAGCTTCAAACCGGTCTCGTACACCAGCTCCCTTTTCCCGCAGAAGAAAAGCTTCTTTTTTCAGATCCTCAAATCTGACATGCTCCATACCCGCCAGCGGATGATCTGGTGCCGCAGCATTTTCACACCAACCGAAAGGTTTGCACCGATGCGTATTGTCCGCACGCCTTCCGTTTCTTTCAAATGCTGCTCTAAATCATGATACAGTCCTAAGATGTGGCACGCGTACTGATAGAGCAGCCTGCCGCTCTCCGTCGGTACCACTTTGCGGTTATAGCGCTCTAAGAAGCAGACACCGCTCTCCTGCTCCAGCTCCTTGATGGTCTGGCTGACTGCAGGCTGTGTCATATAAAGTTTTTGGGCCGCCTTTGTCATGCTTCCTTCTTCACACACTGTACGGAAAATGGTCAATTGTCGGTTATTCATAGGCACTATCCTTCAACAATAAAATATCCCCTGCATCCACTGCCAGACCAGCGGGGATTGGTCCGGGCGAATCTTCCTGTTCTGTTTTTGCTATTTTCCACTGAAGCCACCCGCTCTCTTTCGATGGACGGAATGAAATATTCCACTCAAACGTATCCTCAATGATGCGGGATTCCTCTATCTTTAAAATATTCTTTTGCTGTTTTTCTCCATTTGCCACATACGCTTTGCCTGCTATCTGCTCTGCATCCACCGGATAGAACGAATGTGCCCGGATACCAACCGCTTTTGTATCCTCCGGAATTTCCGAAACGCACAGAGTTATCCCCCAGTCCAATGCTTTTATGTGATGATTATCCACAATCTCCACCGCAGAAATGTTCTTACATCCGGATAACACAGCCGCCGTTTTTGTTTTCGGATTATGGAAAAACTCTTTTGTCTCCTCAATGACTTCCATTTTCCCATGATCGATACAACTTACCATATTACACAGACGATAAACTTCATCACGATTATGCGAAACAAAAAGTACCGGTTTTTCCACCTCTGCCAGCATATCGCGCATCTCCTGCTCTAACTCCCACTTCAGGTAACTGTCAAGTGCAGAAAACGGCTCATCCAAAAGCAGGATATCCGGCTCTGAAGCAATCATCCGCGCCATCGCCACACGCTGCTTCTGTCCACCGGAAAGCTGTGTGGGGTAGTGTTTTTCAAGTCCTTCTAAGCGAAAACGTCTGACATAAGACTTCACTTTCTCTTCATCCGGACATTTTCCCATACCAGCTTTGATATTCTGTTCCACCGTCATATTGGGAAACAGGGCATAATCCTGAAACATATAGCCGACACGCCGTTTCTGTGGGGTGAGATTGATCTTTTTTGCAGAATCAAATAATACCCTGCCGTTTAACTCGATCCGCCCCTCATCCGGTGTCTCAATTCCGGCTATGCATTTTAATGTCATACTCTTTCCACATCCGGATGCCCCAAGAATCGCAAATACGCCACGCTCTGTCTCGAACGCGACGTCTAAATAAAAGCTGCCAAACTTCTTTTTTATATTTACTTTCAGACTCATTCCAATCTCCATTTAAAATAATGCACTTGCCTATACTCTCCATCGATCACATGAAAAACGCCTGCGTTTTTCCGCATGAAACTTAGTACTTCTTCACAAAAGAGCCTCTGCTCTGAGTGATTAGAAGTACTTTTCATGCTACCATCTGCTCACATGTTTCATACTCTTTACCGTGATGATATTTAACAAAAATATAACCACAAACGCAATGACTAATATTACAACCACCCAGAATCCTGCTGTCGCATAATCTCCATCCTGGATGACCATTGCAATTTTCTGTGAAATCGTGCTTGTTTTTTTCGGAATATTTCCTGCAAGCATCGAAGTCGCACCGTACTCACCAAGCGCCCTTGCAAAGGTTAAAACCGTTCCGGATGCAATGCCCGGTCCCGCCGCAGGAACCACCACTTTCCAGAAAATTTTGATCTCAGGCATCCCAAGTGTCCGCGCCGCATAAATCAGATTTACATCAATCTGCTCAAACGCAGCTCTGGCATTCCGGTACATGAGCGGAAATGCGATCACGGTTGCCGCGAGAATACAGCCAAGCCAGGTCTGTACCACTTTGAAATTAAACGTATCATAAAGATATGCTCCAAACGGTCTCCTAAGACTGAACAATAACAGCAGAAAAAAGCCTGCCACCGTCGGTGGCAGCACCATTGGCAGTGTCAGAATTCCATCTGCCACTGCCTTTACGCGCGGTCCTGCTTTCACTACTTTTCGTGCTGCATAAATTCCTAAAAAAAATGAAATTACGGTTGCTACAATTCCAGTCTTTAATGAGATCAGAAGCGGGCTCCAGTCGAGTCCGCTTAAATACGCTGCCAACTGACTCATAACTGCCTCCTGTGTCATTTTTACCTTTTATTCAACATCTGTATCAAAGTAGTATTTCTGGAAAATTGTTTTTGCATCATCAGAAATCAGGAAATTAATAAAATCTTCTGCTGCACTCTGCTCTAACTCATCTGCATCTTTATTCACGATCTGTGCAACCGGATAAATAACATTTCCGGTCAGATCATAAGGAACTACCTCTAAGATTTCCAGACGATCTTCAAAACCGTAAGTATCTGAATAATATACAGTTCCGACTTCATTAGAGCCTTCTGCAACTGCAGATGTTACAGCTCCTACATTGGCACACTCATTGATATCCACACCACCAAGCGCATTCTGGATTTCTGTTGTCGTAATCTGTGAAACATCGTCCACTTTGTCTAACATGCCTGCATTTACCATTGCCTGTCTGGTATATTTTCCAACCGGAACAGAACCATCGGCAAGTGCAATGCTTTTTGCATTTCCGATATCAGAAAGTCCGGTTACGGTTGTGCCGCTGCCTTTGTATGTAACTACGCAGACCTGATTGTTTACAACGTTATGT
Organism: Roseburia sp.; assembly: GCA_003483745.1. Lineage (GTDB taxonomy): Bacteria > Bacillota > Clostridia > Lachnospirales > Lachnospiraceae > Roseburia. Next base: position 12,721 of record DMYD01000036.1, read on the forward strand.
CTGGTTTCGTCAATAACCAATCCGTCCTGATCCTGAAGCTGATCCATCTGTTTTTGTGCTGCGGAGAAGAATACATCACAAGCTGCTCCCTCTTCAATCTGTGTCATCAGGGTTCCTGAACTGTCATAACTTCCTACGATCGACACGTTCGGCTGTGTTTTGTTATACTCTGCGATCAGTTCTTCCATAACCGTGTTCAAACTCTTTGCAGCAAATACAGTTACAGTTGTTGCTTCAAACGGCTCTGCTGCCTGATCCTTGTTGTTTCCACATCCGGCAAACATTGTCATTGCCATAGCTGCAGAAAGTAATACACACACACATTTCTTTTTCATTTGTTTTTCCCCTTTTCTTTTTTTATTTGATTCGGATATTAAAAGCCACCTTTTGACACCCAAATCTTTATTTTAAAAATGAATTTTATGATGATTTTTTTTCGCACGCACTTCGATAAGCTGTGCCGCAATGCTGATTGCAATCTCCGCCGGAGTCTCACTTCCGATTTCAATTCCAATCGGTGCTGTCACGCGTGCAAGCTGTTCCCCGGTAAATCCCTCCGCAATCAGTTTATCATAAACAAATTTTGTTTTTTTCTTACTTCCCACAACACCGATATATCCGGCAGAAGTTTTCAGTCCAAAACGCTCTGCATCCGTATCACACAGATGTCCTCTTGTGACGACCACAATGTAGTCTTCCGGATGAATCGTAAATGTCTCTTCCAGTTTTCCAAAATCTATCAACCGTATCTCTTCCGCTCCCGGAAACAGTTCCGGTTTTGTAAATTCTTCCCTGTCATCCGAAACAATGCAGCGGAATCCAAGATGTGACAGCACCGGGACAAGTTCCTGCGCCAAATGTCCGCCACCAAAAATATACACTTTTCCATCATAAGAAAACTGTTCTGCATAAAAACGTGCTCCGTCTATTTCTGTCACAGACTGATGTGCAGACGTCTGAAACTCCGGCAATATTTTAATTTTTCCTTCCTCTAACGGCATAAGGATCCAGAACGCTTCTCTTTTTTCTTCTGCCTCTTCCATCTGTCTGATCCATGCAGCATCTTCCTTTGCATCCACAAAATAAAACAGAACCGTCGCATTTCCTCCACATGCCATTCCAAGTTCCGCGGATTTTTCCTGTCCAAGATTATACTCATGCAGATAATTTTTCTTTTCGGCAAGAAGCTTTTGTCCCATCAGTGTTGCCTGGTATTCCAGATTACCGCCGCCGATCGTTCCGGTCACCCTGCCATCCTCACCGACTACCATATAAGCACCTGCTTTTCGCGGGATCGATCCGCGTCCCGCTACTACAGTGATGAGCATACTGTTTTTATTTTCATTGATTCTTTTCTTTAAAGCTTCCACAATTTCTCTCATAATGTATCCTCCTTATAGCATGTGCAAAACCAGCTCATGATTCCTGCAATGTCAATTCATCCCCCACATGAATCGTACCGCCTTCTAACACGACAGCAAAAACGCCTTCATGCGGCATGATACATTCTCCCATTCTCTGATAAATCTGGCAATGGGAATGACATTCTTTACCGATCTGCGTCATTTCAAGAAGTACATCCCCACAGCGGAATCTTGTTCCGACCGAAAGATTTTTAAAATCGTATCCCTCCACGATCAGATTTTCTCCAAACGCACCAAATGCAACATCTGCCCCTTTTGCCCGGAATTCTTCTATTTTTTCAAATGACAGCAGACTGACTTGTCTGTGCCATTTGCCTGCATGCGCATCGCCCTGTATCCCCCAGTCTTTTACAAGCTCAGCTTCTGCCACCTCATGTTTTTCCGTTCCTCTTTCTTTACTGATACAAATTCCTTTTATGATTCCCATATATGACTGCTCCATTTTCTAATGATTTTCATTTGTTTCACTCATCCACCAATGCGTACCATCGCTTTATGCTCGGTCATTTCTGAAACCTGTTCAAAACAATGCTCCGTCGGTTTTTCAAAAATTGCAGTTTTCATCACTTCCTGCAATGTCTGTTTTCTTTCCGGATTCCGGAGAACGGCTCTTAAATCAACACCTTTTTCATAACAGAGGCATAGTTTTAAATATCCTTCGGAGGTGAGACGGATACGATTACAGTTCTTACAAAATTTATGATGTATGGCGCTGATAAAGCCGACATCTATATTTAATCCCGGAAAATGGTAATAAACTGCCGGCCCTGCGCCATAGTTTTTATATGGCAGCTTCACTGTAACTTCCTGCTCTCCGGCTTTTTCAGATTCCACTTTTCGATCCGGTTCCATCGCACAGGCATTTCCATATATGTCCTCGATCTGCCGGAACAATTCTTCATTGGATCTTCCGGTATAATCTGCACCATATCCGATCGGCATCATCTCAATAAAACGTACCGGTATCTGCCTTTCATCTGCGTAAGCAAGAACGGCTCTCCAGTCCAGATTTTTATAATGAACCGTATTGATCTTTACCGGAATTTCCACTTCCTGTGCTGCGCCAATACCTGCTAACACCGCTTTTAGTTCATCCCGTCCCGTCAGTCTTTGAAATTCTGTCTCATCTAAAGTATCCAGGCTGACATTTACACTATCCAGTCCTGCTTCTTTCAAAGCCCTTGCATGCTCTGCAAGCTGAACCCCATTTGTAGTCATTCCAACTGTATCAATGCCGGATATATTTTTTATTTTTTTGACCAGATCTACACAGCCGCGGCGCACTAACGGCTCTCCACCGGTCAGACGGATATGCCGGATTCCAAGTGATGCGGCAGTCTCTGTCACTTTTGCAATTTCCTCGTATGTCAGCAGATTCGCCATATCCGTTGTCTCTATGTCACCAGGCATACAATACTTACAACGCAGATTGCAGCGATCGGTAATCGAAATTCTCATATAATCAATCTCTCTGCCTATCTGATCTTTCATTCAAATACTTCCCCATGCCTTTCCATAAATCTCATTTCAAAATCTGCTCTGTAGCTTATGCTACTGCTACCATCCTTTTCCAAATCCACAGTTCGGGTAAATACAGTGCTCACAGTTTAAGCAAAGACCACCCTCGCCAAGTGCTGCAAGCTCTTCTGCCGTAACTTTATCATCTGCCATAATGCGTGGCAGTACCAGATCAAAAATCGTACGCTTTGCATACATCACACACCCCGGCAGTCCAAGGATCGGAATATTTCCTTTATAGTAAGAAAGCAAAAACATTGCTCCCGGCAATACCGGTGCACCGTAAGAAATAATCTCTGCCCCTGTGTTTTTGATGGCAAGCGGTGTTTTATCATCCGGATCCACACTCATGCCCCCGGTACAGATCACAAGATCTGCCCTTGCCTCAATCGCTGCAAGACATCCGTCCGTAATCTTTTTATTATCATCATCAAAGGTCTCATGAAAAATGATTTCCGTATCATATTCTGCTAATTTTTCCCGGATAACCGGCGTAAAAGTATCTGCGATCCTTCCGTGATAAACTTCATTTCCAGTCGTGATGATCGCAGCTTTTTTCTTGTGAAATGGTTTTAGTGTAAAAATAGGAGCATCTACGCAGATTTCTTTTGCGCGTTCCATTTTTTCCTTTTTGATGACAAGCGGAATGATTCTGGTTCCCGCAAGCTTGTCTCCTGCCTTCACCGGCGTATTTCCATGGCGGCTGGCGATCATCATTTCCCCAAAACTGTTTACCTTTTTTAATTTTTCTTTATCAACTTTTAACAGTCCGTCACAATCGGCGATCAGCTCAATTTTACCTTCTTTGACATCCGATGGATGCATGTGATCATTTTTGCACATCTCATAAAGGATCTGCGCTGCCTCGTTTTCATGGAGAATCGTGTCATCTTTTTCCCAGATGTAAATATGATCCTTTCCAACACTTAAAAGCACCGGAATATCTTTCTCTGTGATGATATGTCCTTTGCGAAAAACCGCATCTTTTGTGACGCCCTTAATGATCTGTGTGATGTCGTGGCAGAGAACCTGACCGACTGCATCTTCTGTTTTTATCAGTTTCATGAAGCATATGCCCCTTTCTGTTTTATGATAAAATGTCAGTGTCAAACGCACAGACAGCCTCAAGCACACTGCCTGCGATACAGCGCGCTTTATCCGAAATGGTAAAACAGTTCGAAAGTTCGCTTTTGCGCGGATCAATGTCTGCGATCTTAAAGCCTTTTGTGACCGGATATCCATCACGGATCAGTCCGCGGATAATACCGGGGATTGTGGCAGTTACGGAATATCTGGCATTTTCATCCTCATTCATGATATACGCAATTTCCTCGCCCTGTTCAACAATATCACCGATCTTATACACATTATAAAGAATCCCTTTTTCGCCCGCATGGATCACACGCTCTGCTGCATAGCCTCCAATATTGCCTGGGATTCCGGTATTTGGAATGGCTGATCCCTCACGGATAATTCGGCCAAGATTGTGCCCACGCATCGTCTCAATGACAATATCAACATCCTCTCCCGCCGTAAATCCGGGGCCTAAGCCTATCGTAAGTGGTGCCATCGAACGGTTCGTTCCAAGATTCTTCTTCGCTAAAATCGCATCTACGACCACATCCGGTTTTAATGCCGTAATACTTGCTCCATCCGGGTCCACAATCAGTGGAACTTTCCCGGTATCAATCACTTTTTTGACCTCTGCAGTATCTTTGATGAGCACTGCTTCCATGCTCTCTACCATGGCGCTGCCCTCATAAACAGCCTCACAGATTGCTACCTGACGACGGATTGCTGCCGGATGGTCTGTCTCAAGCACCAAAACCGGAAATCCCGCTGCCCAGAGTCTATGAATGGTTCCGGTGGCAAGATCGCCACCGCCTCTTACTATGATAAATGGTTTCTTCAATATTTCTCATCTGCCTTTCAGACAATTATCATTAAGAAAAAAAGAAAACCAATGTGGCAGGCTGCCCACATTGGCTGTAATTCAATTCTCTTATGATTGTTCTTCTTTTACAAGAATAACCATATCTGCGGGATTTGTCAAGGTTGAATTTCTTTTTTCATCCTGCGATCCGGTCCCATTTTTTACTCCTGCCCGATCGATTTCCACAGTATCTCTGCCTGCTTTCTGCACTCTGCAAAAATTTTTTCTTCATCCACAAATGTGCATTTTCCATTTTCACATACAACCTTCCCATTGATCACCGTCATAGCCACTTTACCGGAAAATGCTGCTAACATATGTCCCAAAAAGTTATCGGCACAGATAGGTGTTGGTGCATCGTAATCTACTGCAATAAAATCAGCATATGCACCTTCTTTTAACACACCCGTTTTCCTTCCAAATATTTTTTCTGCAAGCCTGCCGGGATTATCAAACGCTACCTGATACGTCTGCTCCGTCGTAAATTCACACGGTCTGCCGCTTTTTAATCTCTGAAGCATGCATGCCACAGATAGTTCACGGAACATATCTGCACTGTAACCATCTCCACCAAGTGCCACATGCACACCTTTGTTTAACATTGGAACAACAGGAACAATCCCTACACCGCTGTTCGTATTAGACTGTGCATTATATGCCACTGTAACACCACAATCCCTCAAAAGTTCCATTTCTTCCTCTGTCACAAACACACCATGTGCAGCGATTGAATGATCGTTTAAAATACCCGCTCTGAGCAGACGGCTTACGACAGACTCATCATATCTGCGGTAACATTCTGCAACATCTTCATAACCCTCTGCGATATGGATATGGAACCCTGCATCGATTGCCGCACCTTCTTTCGCACAAGCTTCTAGTGTCTCTTCACCAACGGAATAAATTGCATGCAGTCCAAACATTCCCCGCACGGTATCATCCGTATTCTGTTTCATTTTCTTTATGAATCTCACATTTTCATGAATGCCTGCCTTCGCTCCCTCGCTGCCGCCGCGGTCAGTCACTTCATAGGCAAGCGCAGCACGCACTCCTACCTCTCTTGCCGCTTTTTCAAGCAGATCCAGTGATCCATCAATCGCACCCGGGCTTGCCTGATGATCAAAATACAGTGTAGTACCGGCTTTTACACCTTCGATCATGCCAAGCATGGCACTGTAATAATTCTGTTCCGGCATCAGCTTTTCATCCAGTCTCCACCATAGCCTCGTCAGCGTCTGCGGCCAGTTTGTCACCGGTTTTAAATCTGCCATGATACCACGCACAAACTGGGCATAAAAATGAGAATGCGTTGTCATCATGCCGGGCATCAGAATCCTGCCCTTCATATCCCGCTCTGTCTCATCCTGCTTTTTCTGATAATCCTTCATCTTACCAACAGCCGTGATCACGCCGTTTTCTGTCCGGATATATCCGTCTGCAATATGCGGATTTTTATGATCCATCGTATAAATATCTGCATTCTTAAATACCATCATTCACCCTCTACTTTCTCGCATACGGCGTATCCTCCAGTGGAAGTTTTCTGCGAAATTTTTTGTCCAGCTTATAATAGGCTCCCTGCACTGCCGGTGCTGTCGGGATAGACGTGATTTCTCCAATTCCGATTGCCCCGAATGCCTGCGCAATTCCCGGTTTTTCGATAATAATACTTTCCACTTCCGGCACCTGGTTTGCCCGAAGCAGTCCAAGTGTTCCGAATTTATCAAGTGGTACACCATCCTTCAGGCGATACCGCTCTGTCAATGCATAACCCAATGACATTACCACACCACCCTCAATCTGACCTTCCACACTGATTGGATTGATCGCTTTTCCAACATCATGTGCAGCCACCATTTTTTTTATGGTTCCATCCTCATTTAAAATACATAAATGTGTGGCATAGCCATAAGCAACATGTGAAATCGGATGCTCTGTCTTAGTTCCTATCTTATCTGTTTTGGCAAAATATTCACCGTCAAACTTCCGCCCATTTAAATTTGAAAGTTTTCCATCTCCCAAAGCAGTTTTCAGCTGGTCAGCAGCTCTTCTCGCAGCTTCTCCGGTAATCAGTGTCTGCCTGGAGCCGGAAGTATTTCCGGAATCCGGCGTATCAACAGAGTTTGGCATATCATATACAAGTTCTTCATCGTCAAGACCTAGCACTTCACCGACAATCTGTGTTAAAACGGTTCCGAGTCCCTGACCTAAGCAGGTTGCTCCCGAGCGGATATGTACTTTTCCATCTATCACACTGAGTCTGCATCTTCCGTAATCCGGAAGCCCGATTCCGACGCCGGCATTTTTGATTGCACAGCCGATCCCGACATATGGATTCTGCTCATAAATATCCTTTACTGCGAGCAGTGTCTCCACCATACCGGTCGCCGGATCTGCAATCTGACCATTTGGCAGGACATCTCCTGGTCTGACTGCATTCCGATAACGGATCTCCCAGTCAGAAATACCGACTTTCTCAGCAAGCAGATTTAAACATGACTCGATTGCAAAACATGTCTGCGTCACACCAAAACCACGAAATGCTCCGGCAGGCGGATTGTTTGTATATACTGCCAGGCCTTCCACATCAATATTATGGAAGCAGTACGGTCCAGACGCATGGATACATGCACGCTGTAAAACAGGTCCTCCGAGTGATGCATATGCACCGTTGTCTGTAAGATTATATTCTTTTAAAGCTGTGATCTTTCCATCCGCATCACAGGCAACTGTGATATCAATGGAAAATGCATGACGCTTCGGATGAACCAGCATACTCTCCTGACGTGTAAATTTTATTTTTACAATACGCCCTGTCCGGTATGCAGCAAGCGATGCAAGCGGCTGTATTACCGCATCCTCACGTCCGCCAAATCCGCCACCGACCAGTTTGTTTTCCACAATCACTTTTTCTTCCGGAAGCCCTAACATTAACGCACATTCTTCCCGAATGGAATAAACACCCTGATCGCTTGAATACATAAAAACTCCATCCTCATGCGGCATGGCAATACAACATTCCGGCTCCATATATGCATGTTCTGTCCAGGGCGTTTCAAAATGTTCCGTCACAACATAGGCAGCTTCCTTTATGGCACTGTCCACATCTCCCCTTACCAGATGCTGATGGCTGACAATATTTCCATCTTCATGCAAAAGTGGTGCTCCATCGGCAAGTGCATCTGCAACATTTGTAATTGCCGGAAGTTCTTCATAATCTATTTCCACAAGCTTTTTTGCCTGCTCTAAAATTTCTTCTGTCTCGGCAACCACCAGACAGATAACATCTCCCAGAAAATGCGTGATTTCTCCCGTTGGAATCATCACATCCCAGTCATGCTTGATATGCCCCACCTGTCTGTTTCCCGGGATATCCTCTGCGGTCAGAACAGCGATTACACCATCAAGTGCCAGTGCCGCATCCTTGTTTACTTTAAGGACTCTTGCACGCGGATATGCGGACCGTATAGCTCCCGCATACGTCATGCCCTCTATTTCCACATCATCAATATACTGTCCGGTTCCAAGTACCTTTTCCCTGGCATCAATCCTATGATATTTTCTTCCAACCGAAACACCCGATTCTTTTGCCGGAATCTGCACCTCTCCACGGAAAATAGATGCTGCAAGTTCAATTGCTGCAACGATTTTTTTATAACCTGTACATCTGCAGATGTTATTACGAATGGCAAAGGCAATTTCTTCCCGACTTGGAGTTAATGTCTTATCCAACAGTGCTTTTGCACACATTACCATTCCCGGAATACAAAAACCACACTGTACTGCCCCTGCTTCACCAAAAGAATAGACAAATACTTCCTTTTCATAATCCGTTAAACCCTCTACCGTAAGAATATGTTTTCCTTCCATTCGTTTCATCGTCTGGACGCAGGCTTTTATCGCATTTCCATCAATTACAACGGTACAGGAGCCACATGCTCCCTGAGAACACCCATCCTTAATTGATTTTAAATGACAGTCATTCCTTAAAACATCCATCAATTTTCTGTCTTCAGAGGCTTCTACCTCTTTTCCATTGACCCATATTCTACTCATGCACATTTTCCTCTGGAAATCAACCAGATAATATTATTATTTCATATCTTTCATATCTGTGATTTCCGCCTTATCCCCTAATTTTATACGCAGCAACTGAATAATCTGATCGACGCATTTCTCACGCCCTAAACGATATGAGTTCATGACAACATCATATTCTTTATAATTCGTCCAATCTTTTCCGGTAAAATATTTATAATAGCTGGAACGCTGGATATCCTTTTCCGCAATCAATGACGCCGCCTCATCAGAATCTAAAACATAACGATCCATAATCTCTCCATGACAAATATGATACGGTGCCTGGATATTGACTGCTAAAACATTCGGAAATGTCTTTAAAATGTAATTTGCACAATAACCAAGTATCACGCAGGATTCTTTCATTGCCATCCGTCTTATAATCTTTGCCTGATAATTGTAAAGATTTTCATCCTTGATCGCTTCTGTTGCACTTAACCCCGGACTCACAATGATGGCTTTCTCTATGGTTGCTAAATTCTTCGACACACTTCCATTTCTGTTTTTCTGCTGCAAACGCTCAAATAGCTCCGGATTCAATCCGCTTTCTTCCGACGCCATCTGAATGATCTCATCTGAATAACATGGAATTCCCAGGCGTTTTGCAACCTCACAGCCAATCGTCTTTCCACCGCTTCCAAATCCTCTTTCAATCGTAATTACATAATTTTTCATGACCGCACCTCCTATGTTATGCGCGCTTAAGCATTTCCTTGTAATACGCATCTGCCTTTTGTGCCATGAGACGTTCATCGAAGCCAACCAGATGTCCGTCACGAACTGTTATTCTTCCATTTACCATGGTAAGGTCAACCGGTTTTTTATAGCCCACGGTTGCAAGCATTGCCGCCGGATCATCATAAGCTCCAACATTATCTGCGTCCTTTGTCACATCAACCATAAATAAATCTGCTGCTTTTCCTGACTCTAAGGAACCTGTATAGGAATCGATTCCCAAAAGTTTTGCACCTCCCATGGTTGCAATATAAAGCAGTTCCTGTCCCGTAGGCGCCTTTGCACTGGAATTCAACCGATGTAACAGATAGGATACACGCAGTTCCTCCAACATGTTCGATCCATCATTGCTTGCACTTCCATCTACTGCAAGACCTACTGTAATTCCTCTCTCTAACATTTCAGGCACACGACAGATCCCCGATGAAAGCTTCATATTCGAAATCGGACAGTGTGCGATACCCGTCTTTGTCTCTGCAAGCAGATCAAGTTCCTCATCATTAAAGTGAATTCCGTGCGCATACCAGGTATCACTTCCGATTACCCCGGTTTTTTTCGCCCACGCTAATGGACGCATTCCATAATATTCCTGGCAGAATCGCTCCTCATCAAGTGTCTCACACAAGTGCGTATGAAGTCTTACACCATAGGTTCTTGCAAGCTTTGCTGACTCCACCATGGCATCTTCCGTCACCGTAAATGGCGAACATGGTGCTACTGCCACCCCCTTCATCGCAAACTTATTATCATCCTTGTATTTTTCAATGATCTTTTGCGTATTGCTTATAAACTGTTCCGTTGTCTCAACAATACACTCCGGGGCACTGCCGCCATTATTTACTCCCCGCGTGATTCCTCCACGTCCACAGATATATCGGATTCCCAATTCTTTTGCCCCGTCAAACTGCGCATCGATCAGTTCTAAACTCTGTCCATTAGGATAAGAATACTGATGGTCAAACAATGTCGTACAGCCATAGCGCATCAGTTCTCCTCCAGATACCAGCATGGTGTGGTATAAAAAGTCCGGGTCAACTTTTGAGAGCACATCAAATACTATATAAAGCCAGTCAAACAGCTCTAATTTCTGCGCCTTTGGAATATTTCTTGCAAATGCCTGCATCAGATGATGATGCGTATTGACCAGTCCCGGATAAACAATCTTTCCAGTTGCATCAATAACCTCATCCGCCTCGTCCTCCAAATTGTATCCAATCTTTGTAATAATGTTTCCATCTATCAAAATAGAATTATTTTTTACCTGAAACAGATCTTTTGTATCCGACGGTTCTACAACCGCTAACGCATTTTTTATTAGTATTTTCATATGTATTCTCCAATCTATAATTCTTTTCCATTGACAAATACTTTTTCGATATTTCTGTCATCACTACAGTAAATCATGCGCTCTGCACGCTGTTGTAATGTAAAATCGTTATACAAAAGTGCATCGGAATCATTGATGACTAATGCATCAAAATCATAGCCAGGCTCGAAACTTCCGGTCTTTCCAAAAAAGCTTCCCCCCGCCTTTGTCGCACAATAAAATGCTTCTGCAGCCGTCACCGGACGGTCATATGTGTGATTGACATAATGCATCCCACCCTCCTGGATTGCTGCGACCATATTCTGAAACATATTCAAGGTATGTCCACCTGCAAGATCACTTCCCAGTCCGGTTCTGATTCCAAGATCATTATATTCTGCAAGCTTCATGACACCGCTTAAAAGATTCAGGTTGGAGTTTGGGCAATGACCGACTAAAATACCACGGTCTCTGATCAACTCTTTTTCCCTCTGTGACAAATGAATCGAATGTGCCACCATTGTCTGCGCTTTTGTCATAATTCCTGCTTTTTCATAAGTTTCTGTAAAATCCTTACAGTCTCCAAAAAATTTCAATGTAAACTCTATCTCACTCAGATTTTCCGATAAATGCGCCTGAATCGGCAGATCATATTTTTCTGCCTGCTCTGCTAACGCCGTCATCAGTTCTCTTGTGCAGATCATACTGAGTGTTGGTGTCACAATCGGACGCACCAGATCTGATTTATCTATATTTTCACGAATAAAACGCTCCGATTCCGCAATGGCAACATCTGTTTTTTCCATTGCATCTTCTAACGTATTGCAATCCTCACAAACTTTTCCAACATATGCTTTAAGACCTGTCTGACACAGTTCATCCACCAGAATGGATGCAGAATCAGCATGAATGGTCGTCATAATAATGGAATGCGTAATTCCATATTTTAATAATTCTTTTGCAAAATCATGATAAACTTTTTTTGCATATTCCTTATCATGAAGTCTGATCTCCTGTGGTATGGTCAACGTATCTAACCATTCGATCAGTTCTGTGTTATAGCCGATACCAATGGTCGGCATCTGCGATGCATGCACATGACAGTCTGTAAATCCAGGTATGATCAGCCTGTTTCCAAAATCAACGACTTCAATTCCTTTATATTCCTCCGGAAGTACCGGATAACAGTCTTTCACTTTTCCCTGATCATCCACTACGATATAGCCATCTGCAAGCAGTGTAAATTCATGGTATGTTTTTGTATAAATAATATTCCCCTTGTATGCTTTCATATCATCCAACCTCACTTTTTCAGGCAGCAATGCATCTTCACATCCCGGTGTATCGTACATTACTGCCTGCAATTTTATCACTGTTTTACAACAAAGACATCACTGTCTGAAATGTCATGCTTTTACGGAAGCTGACCTATTACATTATCAACTAAGAAATCCATACTTCTGTTAACTTCATCAGACATTGTCTCGCCTTCTTTTACGATCACATTGCCCTGATTATCTTTGATTTCTCCAGCAAGTACATCAAGCTCTCCGGATGCAATCTTCTGCTGTATGTCATGAACTTTATCTGCTACATCCTGTGGTACAATGTCCATATTAATATCAGAAATTGTAGAACAGTTTTCTTCTGCGCCCCAGTAATAAGATGTATCTTTTGGTGTTCCATCTGCTGCATACTGTTCAATGATATCCTCAAAGATCGGTGTCCAATTCCACATGTAAGAAACCATAACCGCATCCGGTGCATAATCCTTCATATCCACATGATATCCGGTACAGAGTACTTTTGCAGCTTCACATGCCTGTGGAATTGCCGGGGAGGAAGCATTGATACCGATACATTTGATTCCAAGTGATATTAAACTGTTTGCACAATCTGCCTCAGCAGTCGGATCATACCAGCTGTTTGCCCATACAACACGTACAGTTGCATTTGGATTTGCATATTTTGCACCGAGTGCAAATGCATTGATACCCTGAATAACAGAAGCTTCCGGCTGTCCTGCAGAATATCCAAGATCATCCTGGTCAGACATTAATGCTGAGATATAACCACAGAGGAACATACCTTCATAAGAACGAATCTGATAACCACAAAGATTTCCATTCATCGATGTTCCATCTGCCTGTGCAAACTGAATATCCGGGTATTTTGAAGATAATTCCTCGATTGCACTCTTATAACCGGTAGATGCACCAATGATGATGTTGCATCCATCTGCAACAAGTCCTTCTGCAGCATTGGTAAAATCTGTTCCTGTCTCAGCAACATTATCTACAAATTCCAGATTATCCTCAGAAATTCCAAGCTCGGATAATGCATTTACAATTCCTGTATACTGTGCCTGTGTCCAACCGCCATCATCTTTACCAAAACTACCGATTGCACCAACTTTAATATTGGAAAAATCTTCCGTTGCTGCTTTTCCAGACTCTGTTGCTGCACCATCAGATGATGCTGACGTATTGCCAGAAGCACTTCCTGCATTGTTGCCACAGCCACTTAACATTGCTGCCGCCATGGTCACTGTCAATAAAATACTCACTGCTTTCTTCTTCATAATAGTTTCCTCCTGCCTGTTTTTATATCTTCTGTTCCATAATTAGAAACAGCAGTTACCTTTCTTCACGGTCATACGGTACACCAAGCATTGCCGGCTGTGCGGTATGTTTTCCCCGGAAGGAACCCGTTGATAAAATTAATACGATGACCGTACAGATATACGGAAGCATCTTTAAAAAATAAGTTGGTATATCCGGTAAAAATAATGGAATATAATTTGTCAGCACATTCACACCTGAAAATAATAATGCTCCACCGATTGCAATCATCGGGTTCCACATGGAAAAAATCACAAGTGCTGCTGCAATCCATCCTTTTCCAGATGTCATCTCATCATTCCAGAATGGTGTACTCACCAGTGTTAAATATGCCCCACCAACTGCGCTTAAAATACAACCGAATGTCACATAGATATATCGAAGTCTTACAACATTGTATCCATCTGCATCAAGTGCTCCCGGATTCTCTCCAAGTGCCCGAAGTACCATACCAGGCTTTGTTTTCATCATAAAAACTGTCGCGAGTGGTGCAAGGAAATACAAAATATATACCAGCGGATCCTGATCAAATAATACAGGACCAATGATTGGAATTTTAGACAAAAGCGGAATCGCCATTGTATGAATATGATAACGGGATGCAACACTTACCACGCTTTTTCCGACGAAGCCACTCATGCCTGTACCAAATGTTACAAGCGCAAGCCCCGTCACAACCTGATTAGCTTTTAACGTTACTGTTAAAAATGCATATGCAATTCCAACCACTGCTCCAACCAAAAGCACAACCAATACTGCCACAACCATACTTCCCGTTTTGTATCCGGTGTAATAACCAACCACTGCTCCGATCAGCATAATACCTTCAAGACCAAGATTCATAATACCGGCTCGCTGTGAAAATATTTCTCCGATACATGCATATAAGATTGGCGCTGCGCCTATGATGATCGACGCCAAAATTGTTATTGTCATGTCTGCTGCTCCCATTTACGCCGCCTCCTTTATCTCTTTTTTGATCTTCGCTGCATTTTTCAAAACAGATACTTTGTATTTTCCGACCAGTTCACCACCAAGTACAAAAATTAAAATTGCACCCTGAAGCATTGTAACAACCTGTGACGGAATTCCCATCGTCTGTACCGAATAACCACCAATGGTAAGCCCTCCGAAGAAGATCGATACAAGTAATACTACAAAAGGATTAAATTTACTTAAATATGCAATGACGATACCTGTAAATCCGGCATTGTTTGCAATTCCGGTCTGCAGTTTATAAACCTGTCCGCTGACCTGTGCAAATCCTGCCATTCCTGAAATACCACCACTGACTAACATAACAAGAAGTATTTTCTTTACTACTTCAAGTCCTGCATAATGTGCCGCTGTAATATTCTTACTGATTACTTTAATCTGATAACCTGCCACCGTATATTTAAAGAACAGATAAATTAAAATAGCACACACAATCGCAATGATGACTCCCGCATTGATATTGGTTCCAAAATAGCTTTTCATCTTTGCGTAATCTGGAATTGTTTTTGATACCGGAAGATTGATATCTTTATCGATCCATGGTCCAAAACAGAGATAATCTACAAATAAAATTGCCACATAGTTGAGCATCAACGTAATGATCGTTTCATTGACATTCCAGAATGCCTTCGGGATAATTGCAATCACACCCCAAATTGCGCCTGCTACGAACGCTGCTAAGACCATTGCCGGGATCGTAAGTTTTTCAGGAATGAAATTGCAATACAGTGCAATTCCTGTTGCCGCAAAAGCACCCATTGTGTACTGACCTTCCGCTCCGATATTGTTTAATCCCATCTTAAATGCAACCGAAACACCCAGACTGCAAAGCATAAGTGGAATTGCATATACTATACTGTTTGATAATCCACGGACAGAACCAAATGCTGTCTTTAACATTTTCCAGTAAACCAAAAACGGATTCTCTCCATATCCAAGGATAAAGATTGCACAGAATGCCATCGCAAGAAGAATACAAACGACCACATTTTCAATCCTCTGAATTGGTGTTACATTGTCCCTCTTCTGTATCAGTAACTTCATATTCAGTCCTCCTTTTCCCCAGTCATTAATCTGCCGATCTTATCATAAGTTGCATCTTTAATATCCAAAACTCCCTGTAACTTTCCAGAACAAAGTACACCGATCTTATCTGACAGACTCATTAACTCATCTAAATCTTCTGATATTAAAAGAACTGCTTTTCCGTTATTTCTTGCTTCAAGCAATATCTCATGTATCGCCTGTGTAGTCCCGATATCAAGTCCACGCACCGGATAGGCTGCAATCACAACATCTGGATCACTGTCCATCTCGCGCCCTATGATCAATTTTTGCTGATTACCACCAGACATCATGCTGACCGGATACTTTAACCCGGCATTTTTAACTGCATATTCTTTTACAATCTCTGTGGTCTTTTCTGTAATCTTGCTCTTTAAAAGAATTCCATGTCTGCTGTATTTCTTACTGTCACTCGCTTTTAATAAGAAGTTTTCCTGCATATTCATGGATGCAACTAACCCCATATGAATACGGTCTTCCGGGATAAATGAGATTCCCTCTGCGATTCTCTGGTGAACCGACATCTGCGTGACGTCCGAACCTTTATAAGTTACCGTACCGGTCTCACTTTTTCTTAATCCGGCAAGTACCTCGGCCAAAAGATTCTGTCCGTTTCCAGCAACACCTGCAATACCAAAAATCTCATTTTTATGAAGATCCATAGAAAATTCCGACAGTCCTATGATTCCTTTATCATTTTTAACAGACAGATCTTTCACAGAGAGCAGCAACTCTCCGACCGGTGTTTTTTCTTCCTGTCTGATATCACTTTCCGTACGGTTACCCATCATCATGCTGGTAAGTTCTTCTTTCGATGTCTCCTCTTTTTTCATGGTAGCGATTGAAGTTCCATTCCGAAGTACGGTAATGCGATCTGCATGCATCATAACCTCATTCATCTTGTGTGTGATAAATACGATTGTTTTTCCGTCATCCGCCATTTTGCGAAGTGTCTGAAACATGTGAATGGATTCCTCCGGTGTCAGTACCGCACTAGGTTCATCTAAGATCATGATCTCTGTGCCGCGGTATAAAAGTTTTACGATTTCAACTCTCTGCTGTTCACCAACGGAAAGCTGCCATATCTTTGCGTTCGGTGTAACCTCAAGTCCAAACTTTTCCGAACATTCCTTGATCTTTCGATCCATCTCTGCAGTATCCACGAAAATACCTTTTGTCTTTGTGGAAAGGAGAATGTTTTCCGTTGCCGTCAGTGTCGGAATCAGCCTGAAATGCTGATGTACCATACCTATCCCAAGATCTACCGCCTGTTTCGGTGATTTAAAGGCAACCTTTTTGCCTTTGTAAAAAATGCCTCCATAGGTGGGCTTATATATACCGGTCAAGATATTCATCAATGTACTTTTTCCGGCTCCATTTTCTCCCAGAAGTGCATGTATCTCACCGCTATAAAGCTTTAAGTTGACATTATCGTTTGCCTTAATTCCGGCAAATGTCTTTGTTATATTTTTCATCTCCAAAACCGGTTCGCTCATGTCTGTCACTCCTTTACATTTTTTCTTCTGTATGATCGAAAAAGTCTCTAAGTAAATTTCCTGAAACCTTTTTCCGGTATGCTGCCGTCGACCGCTGATCATCAATCGGTCTCACATGTTCCATATATGCGTCAAACAACATTTCTTTTTGCTGCGAAAATGTCTCCTTATCCATTCCTTTCATCTTTGCCTCAAGTGTCTCATCCTTTACCACTGTGATGCCGACTGCCCCAAAGGCTGCGCTGATGGATTCAATCTTTCCGTCCTTGATTTTTGACACTCCAAAAAATGATAATTTCGAAATTGCCTCTGCCCTTCTTGCACCGACCTTTTTATGATAAAAATATGTCTTACCAGTAAAATATGTCTTTGGAACAATGATCTTTGTCAGTAACTCTTCTGGTCTGCGATCCAGTTTTCGAATTCCAAGGATAAATTCTTTTATTGGAAGAATCCTCTCTTCTATGTGTTCCCCATCTTTCATGGACTCTAACTTTATCTTTGCCTTCAGTGCATACCACATCGGGAGCGTATCGCCTGCTGGAGATGCATTACAGATATTTCCTCCTAAAGTTCCACGATTCCGGATTGCCGGGGATGCCACCTGGGAACATACGGTTTTCATGATATCCGGCATATCCGATTCGATCAGTTCGGTAAATGTAACTCCTGCACCGATCTGCCATTCATCTTTTGTTTCCTCAATCCCTTTTAGTTCTTCAATCTGGTTAATAAAAATCACATTTTCCTTAAATCGCTTTACAACCATAAGATCCGTTCCACCGGAAAAAATCTGTATATCTTCCTTTTGGGCAAGGAGCTTTAATGCCTCTTCTTTTGTTTTGGGATTGTAACCTACCATAAGCCTGCCCCTCTTTCTGCCGCTGACAAAACTGCGTCTATGATCATGTTATAGCCGGTGCATCTGCAAATATTTCCTGAGATTGCAAGTCTTACATCTGCTTCTGTTGGATGTGGATTTTTCTCTAAGAGCGCCTCCGCAGCCATGATCATTCCCGGTGTACAAAATCCACACTGTACTGCTCCCGCATCTGCAAATGCCTTATCAAGCACCTCAAAACGTTTGGTGTTTCGAAGCCCTTCGATAGTCGTGACACACGATCCATCAACACTTCCAATTGCCACTAAACATGAATTTGAAAGTCTTCCGTCTATGATCACTGAGCATGCTCCACATTCTCCCTCACCACAGCCTTCCTTTACTCCGGTAAAATTCAATTTTTTCCTTAATATATCTACCAGCCGCTCTGTCGGATCACAGTCAAACAGATATTCCGCATTATTAATGTTTACACATATCATGATTTTTCACGCCCTTTCCTGTTATCTTATAATTTCTTCCGGCGTAATCGGAATCTTCGTAAAATGCAATCCACTTGCCTGTTCCACTGCCTCAACATAAGCTGGAGCACTGCCGTGTACGGTAAGTTCTCCGGCACCCTTTGCACCAAATGGTCCGTTATCATAGAGATTATCCATCGTACAGGTAACAAATTCTGCCGTATCCATCGACGTAGGCACCATATAATCAGTAAAACTTCCCTGACGGATTCTTCCATTTACCGCATCCATTCTTTCCATGGAAGCATAGCCGACACCCTGCAGCATACCGCCTTCAATCTGCCCCTGCATGATCACATCATCAATGGTGTAACCTACATCGTAAACTCCACAACCACCCGTCACATGTGCTTCTCCGGTCAACGTATCAAGTTCAATTTCTATGATGTTGACTCCCCAGGAATAAGTTGGATAAGGGTCGCCTGTAAATGTATTTAAATCCCATGGGATCATATCTGCCGGATGTACATAATGTTTGACAATAACCTGCTCTTTTCCGTCTAACCACTTTTCCTTTAATTCTGCTGCCGCCTTCTGCAAAAGATTTCCAACGATCATGATGGATCGTGAAGCGACGGTCGGTCCTGAATTTGGTACACGATCCGTATCCGGATTTACGATGATAACATCCTCAAGGGGAATTCCAAGGGTTCTTGCAACGATCTTAGTATAAGTTGTTTTTACCCCCTGTCCCATATCCGTACTGCTTGCTAAAATTTCTACTTTGTTGTCTTTATATTTTTTAATAGAAGCAACCGACTTCAAAAAATCTTTTTCTGCCGACCCTGTAAATCCACATCCGTGAATGGATAATCCCATTCCAATGCCTTTTCTGTAACGTCCTGTCTGATTTTTGTATGTCTCTTTTTTCTTCCGGTAATCAGTCATCTCACATGCTTTTTCTATCATTTGCGGCATGATAACCGGATATTTATATAAACCACTTGTCGCCGTTGCCGCTCCCTGTACAACTAAATGTCTGCTCTTGTAAAGGAGCTTGTCCTCTCCTGTAAATTCAGCGATATGATTCATAAATGTTTCAATCGCATAGTGACTCTGTGGTGCACCAAATCCCCGGAACGCTCCAGTCGGAACTTTATTTGTTTTCATAACCCTTCCGTGAACGCTTAAACTTGGAATATCATAAACCCCGGTAATTGTGATCAGGCATCTCTGCATTACCGTTGCCGATACTGTCTGGTAAGCGCCTCCGTCAAAAGTGACATCTGCAGTCAGTCCAATAATATTGTTATTCTTATCAAGGGCTGCTTTGTAATGGATATCTGCCGGATGTCTCTTCGGAGAATCATATACATCCTCTTTTCGTCCAAGTACAAATCTGACTGGACATCCTGTCTTTTTTGCTGCCAATGCTGCCTGACAGGCAACTAATGACGGGTAATCTTCTTTTCCACCGAATCCGCCTCCCGTAACTGCCTGAATAACCTGTACATTTTCGGGTTTCTGATGAAAAACTGCTGCAAGTTCGTTTTTAATGTAGTAAGGATTCTGCATGGAGCCATAGATTAAAATATGATCATCTTTCCAGGTGACTAACATACCGTTCGTTTCCAGATACATCTGTTCCTGATAGCCTGTATGTAATGTTTCCTCATACACCTTATCCGCTTTTTCGAAGCTTTTCTCAACTTCATTTTTGCAGTAAAAATATTCTACCTGTACCTCCGTCGACTCTTCCACAGAACAAATTGCCGGTAATTCTTCATATTCCACAACTGTCTGCTCTGCATAACGTTTTGTCTGTTTTTCCTTTGGACCGCAGATCATTGCGATTCCTTCACCAATATAGTTCACAAACTCATCTGTATAAATCTGCTGTCCATCCTTCTCATCGCGCAGGAAGTTCGGTTCTGTCATATCGTGTGCATCCACGGTATAATAGCCTTCTTCCATCTCGGGATAATGTATGCTTTTTATTCTTGCATGCGGTACGGTCGATCTTACCATAATTCCATAAAGCATATGCTCCATCCGGTAATCACCGACATACTTTGCCTCTCCGCTTACCTTTGCGTAATGATCCACTTTTCTGACAGGTGATCCTAAACGCTCCATACTGATTCCTCCCTGCTACATTCCGATTTCTGTAACCAGAATTTCATCTTCTCCTGATACAAATGCCTGTATCACGCCATCTGTATCAACTAAAAAGCTTTCCTTTGGATTTGCCAAAAGAAGTTTTACTCCGCTTTTCTTTGCAAAATTAAGAACCTCTTTCTTTCTGTTTTCATCTCCGCCATAACCCGACACAAGAATGAGTTTTACCTTTTGCTGTTTCATCCGCTCTGCGGTCTTAAGGCACTTCATATCAGATTCCATCAAAATTCCTGTCAAAACAGATGTGACATCAAAATACTTTATTTCTTTTCCAATGCTTCCTTTCCAATATAGAAGTTCTCTCTGCTCAATGTGTATTTTCTGATAAGTTGTCTTTATCTCCCCTGTCGGTCCAAATACCACCTGGGTATCAAACAATCTTCCGGGAACCTGACTTTTCTGTGACATCCCAACAATCAGGTAAAGTCCACAACTTTTTGCAATTTCTGAAAGCAGCTTTGTCATACGTCCCGGTATCGTATCTGAAACCTCAAACAACTTTAATCCAAGTTGATCTGCATCCTGCCCGCAGAGTGCGAATTCCGGGAAACAGATTATTTTTACATTTTCTTTGGAAGCCTTTGCACAGATTTCTTTTATTTTTTCCAGATTTTTTTCGGTATCACCCAGTACGCTTTTAAAATTAACCGCTGCGCACTTTAATTTTTTTTCATTCATAGAACACCTCATTTTTTCTTCCGGATCATGCACTAAACTCCGTAGATTGCTTTTCGCGGACAACGCGAACGGCATAACCCGCAGCCCATGCATTTTTTCGGATCTGCCACTGGCTTTTTATCCGGCATACGGATTGCAAAAAACGGACACACCTTTTCACAGATTCCACAGGAAACACATTTCTCTGTATTAAACTGTGCCATCTTTCTTTCATAATCAAGTTCTCCAACCTTAAGTTCCGTGTTTACAACTTCTTCAATAGAAGAAAAATCATATTTTTCCAAAGCCGCTGGAAGATCTTTTATAATCTTTCCATACAGATCACGTCCCTTTAAAAGTGCTGCTGACAGCATCTCAACTGCATTAGCTCCGGCAAGTAAAAATTCAAGGACATCCTCCGCTGTCTCAACACCGCCGACACCAATAATCTCACATTCCGGTACTGCACGTTTTACATTGTTGACAAAAGCAAGTGCCACCGGCTTGATCGCCGGTCCGGAAAGCCATACCTGACCATCTTTGTTGCCGATTGGAACGCTTCTTGTTGCAAGATCCACTTTCATGGAAGGCCCGAGCGAATTGATCGCCACAATTCCATTTCCTCCCTGTTCTAAGACCATCTCTGCAAAAGCCACCGGATTCGGAAAATGTGGGCTGACTTTCATGTATACCGGTTTATCTGTCAGGGAGCGGATCATTTTGATCGTCTCTCTCATCGGTGTCAGGTCTTTTCCCACATAGTGCGTTGATATCTCATATCCGTCTGCATATTCATTCACTAACGGGAGCATATAACGCATATCTTCATCCGAATATCCGAGGCTGACTAACAATGGCTGCTTAACCTCTTTTTTTACCTGTGGGAGAAATTCTGATTTCCAGACATCGACACTATATTCCGACCACGGTTCACAGTTCATAATGTAATTTCCCTCGCCCCGCATAAACGGTCTTGGTATCGTAGGTACATTCGCGGAAATCGTCTTTGTGACAACGGCGCCGAGATTATATTTTGATAATGCTATGATTTTTTCTGCTGTTCCGACAAATGGTCCAGATGCCGGAAGCAGCGGTGTATCCAGTGTCATATTTGCTAACTTTGTTTTTAAATCCATATCTCCCACCTGCTTTTTATCTTTTTAGTAGTTTGAACACTCTGTAATCAATGAATACGCTTCCGGTCTTCTGTCTTTCATGTAGGATAACTGCATTGCGTTATCTTTAATACATGCATCAATATCAACCTCTGCATAAATGATTTCCTCTTCGCGGCCGGCTGCTGCAAGTACATTTCCACGCGGTCCGATGATACGGCTTTCACCATTTAATGTGGAATCTCCTTCCACACCACAGCGGTTAGAGCAAACCATAAATACGTGGTTTTCAACGGCACGGCATCTTGTATTTAACTCCCAGATATCAGCTTCCTGAATTCTCCATGCAGCGGAATCGAAAATGATATTGACACCCTTTAATGCAAGTACTCTTGCCGTCTCCGGGAAGCAGGTATCATAGCAGATCATTGTTCCGGCCTTGCACATTGGCATCTCAAATGTGGTAAATTCACAGGAAGTACTTTCTTTCCAGTAAAGTTTTTCAAGTCCCCATACATGAATCTTGCGGTACAGTCCAACAATTTCTCCCTCCGGTGAAATAGTTACCTGTGAGTTGTATAATTTACCAGGAACGTTACTCTTTTCTGAAATACCAGTGATAATGTAAAGACCTGTTGCTTTTGCAACCTCACATAAGAAATCGGTGCTTGGTCCGGGTACCGGCTCTGAAATTTCAAAAAACTTTTCTGCAATGAGCACCGGGCTGTATCCGGTTGTTGCAAGTTCCGGGAAACAGATTGCAGAAGCTCCGTTTGCTGCTGCCTCCTTACACATTGACTCCATTTTCTTTAAGTTCTCACTTACCACACCTAAGGTACAATCCATGTTTGCTGCTGCTACTTTAAATTTTTTCTTTTCCATCGTTTTTCCCTCTTTCTTTTTGATCTGTGATTGAATATACAAATTCTTTTTTGAGAATAAAAAAACAGAGAGTTCACACTTTGTGACCTCTCTGTCTGTTTTTTCTCTTTATGTTGCTGTCATTATAGCTTTGTATTTTTTGTTTTGCAAATTCTTTTTCAAAAGAACTTGATATGTGATAAAGAATCAGGTCCAGTACGGCTCATCCCAAAGCTTTAAGGTCTGTCCAATGCCCTTTTTCTTTGCCTGCCGGTACAATTCATAACCCCATGCCACATCAAACAACACCTGTCCACTTGTAACAAATATCTCTTTTACTGCCGGATCTTTTCTGCCAAGAGACGGATCCACCACAACATCACCAAGACTTATGGAATGCGCCAGATCAGTCATTCTCCCCTGCTCCATAAGCTCATACATACGTCCCCAGCCATTGCAGGCTTTTTTGATGTCACCGAGTTCAAGTGCCTCCTCATAGTATGCCTCATGCATCTTGGTATTATCGAACGTAATCTTATTCTTTAACCAGAAATCATCATCTGCCTCGATCGGGGATGTTAAAAGCATGGTTGTACCTGGTTTTAGCCATTCATCCTTAAAGTAAAGTGGTTTAGCCGGAGATGCTGCAACACTTATGATATCGCCCTTTCTGGTTGCCTCTTCGAGTGTCTCCACAGCCTCTCCTTCTAACCCTAACTCTTCCTTTGCCCATTTGGCAAAACCCTGCGCACGCTCTAAATGAGCTGCCATAGCAACTACTTTTTTCAGATTTTTCATCTCAGACTTCATGGCAAGCATAGTTGCTTTCTGAATCGGTCCGACACCGATCACGGAGATTGTCTCGGCATCTTTATTTGCAAGATAACGCACACCAACGCCCGGGATACAGCCGGTTCTCATGGAACTGATCAGGTTTCCGGACATGTATGCGATCGGCTCACAAGTTTCCGGATCATTGATTGTAACGTTTAAGACAGAACGTGGTAATCCGCGTTCTTTTGGATTTTTGACATTTGACCCATACCATTTTTCACCACAGACATTAAATCTGCCGCCCAAATAAGCAGGCATGGAAATAAAACGACGCTCTGGTCCCGCTACCGGCATATTTTTAAATTTTGTTTCTTTCGGGAAAACCAAAACCAGTCCATGCTCGTTATGATTTGGACCTCCCATCAGATAATCTCCTTCGTGAAGAATCCGAAATACCTCCTCACATACGTTGATGCATTTATCTGCATCCAACACTCCCGTCTCAATCAGATCCGGTTCCGATAAAAATAAAAACTCTGTTTTGCTCATTGGCTCATCCTCCTATAACACTATAAAATTCTTTTAAAATGCTTTCCATTTTTTCATTGTTCCCCGGGTTTAATATCTTCCCGGCAAACTGTTCTGCCTGCTCCGTGTCAAATACAGTTTTAGTATTCTCACAGAACTTACGCACCAGATCATCCTTTGTATAAGCATCTGGATTATCAAAATCTCCCACTGCATGGAATACCTCACGGGTAATCTTACTTCCATCCTTTTTTGTGATCTCCACACGTCCACCCCGAACATCCGGCAGCAGCTTATTGTATTCTTCATCCTCATGAAGCCATATATGCTCTGATAACTTCTGTACTGCCTCATTTTTTTCACAATTTCGTATCGTATCCGGTGTCAGACTGCCATATATCAATTGCACTGCAAGTGATACCGGTATAGAAAACTTTGCCGCGAGGTCATTTGGCACCGTCTGATCAGTCAATCTTGCTGCCTTTTTGTAAGTGTAAACATGAATCTGTTCCACATCTTCTTTTTTGAGCCCTGCTTCCATTTCTTTTTGCATCACATCTGCAAATGGATGCACAAAACGGCAGCCGGTATGTACCTTGAAATAATTGCTCATAAGCAGATATTCTTCTCCCAGGCCTTCACCAAGCTGCTCCGGTACTGCATCAGCTCCCATGATCTTCTGATAGACGTCCAACACGATTTTTCCAGTGCTGCGCACTCCCCGTTTCATCATACGTGCTGACTGTATCGCCATCGTAGCAGACAGTCCGGCATAGACATCATGGAGCTCACTGCCGTCAAATACAGACTGCCAGACTGATACCATCGGCAGAGATTCTGTCAGCAGCAATGTCTCATAAATTTCACCAGCATCCATTCCACAAATCAGCCCTTCTGCCACTGCAGCACCAGACGTCATCACCGTTCCATGTCCTAACACATCATGGGAAAACCGGATACTTCTGCCCCAGCGTGCAGCCACCTCATAAGCTGCGACAAAAATCCTCATAAATTCCTCATATGTCATCTCTGTGTGTGCACTTTCTACCAGTAAGAGCGGAATAATATGACAGGCGGGATGTCCGATTGCCTTTCGGTTTCCCTCATATAGTTCAGTAGAAATCATCGCTCCCGCAATATCAATGATCCTGTCCGCTTTTTCCTTTGTTTTTTTCTCATTCTGTTTTATTCCTGAACAACCTTTGATCACACAGCCAAGCGAATCCAAGATGACCCATTTTGCACGCTCTCGCACATCATCCGGTATTTTTTCCCAGCTTAGTTTCTCCGCAAACTGTGCCTGATTTTTTATCTGCTCTTCTATCTCATTCATTCGTTCCACTCCTTCCATTTTTTGAACGAAAAAAAACGAAGATGTCTTTTTCAAACATCTTCGTTCTCATATGAATGTTATAATATGGAACTTTCATTTTTTCAAATTCTTTCTCAAAATAACTTGCCAATATTTCTGATACAATGTACAAAAATTAACCGGACACGGTACTAGGCTCCAAAAATCTTCCAAAACTCCCTGTCCGCATATTCCTGTACTTTCTTTTCCAGCAGACAATATTTTTCCAGATAAGCAAGTCCTTCTTCCGTTAACTTTGTACTTCCACCACGCTTTCCTCCCTGCCTGCGTTCCACGACAGGATATTCCAAAGCCTCTTCAAGCACATTGATCATCTCCCATGCTTTTCCGATGGATAGTGATATTCTTGAACATGCCGTCTTTAGTGAACCTGTCTCGCGGATCTGGAGCAGCAACATCTTGATACGTGGATCCATAACCTTTGTCGGACAGTCGATATCCACCCGGACATATGGATGCAGCATCTGCTCATTATGTTGTTTTAAAAGATGCGTACACTCTTCTTCCCTGTCGATCATATTGCAGATACATCCCTCATCTGCAAACTCAATTTTTTGTGCAAAAGTCCTGCACCTGTGAAAAAAACCTTCTAAGCTATCCTGGCCTCCCTGTTCCATCAGCCTTGGCAATGCTGATGTTTCCATTAACATCGGCCATCCCAGTGTCTGATCTACAAAAGGGGCTCTTACCTCCCCTTTTGCTGCGGAAAGTTCTCTGATTGTCTGTGTATAGCACATCGGATATTCCACCGGTGTAACTACTACCTGACTGCATTTTTCACAAATATAACCAAGTGCCGATCTAAGGCCGCTTGCATCCCCATTCTTGGCATCCTCATCCATACGGAAAAACATGACTCCCCAGATTGCCAGATGACGTTCTACAGACAGACCGTCATATCCAGTGATCACTATGATTGGCGAAATAGAGGCAAGCTGATATGTCTGCACAATTCTTTTTACAATCGTAGTTTTACCAAGTTCAGTCAGCGGATCAATTCGTCTTCCCTGCGAATCACATCCAGTTGCCAGAATGATCCCGCCCGTCTTTTTTTCACTCATCTTTACCGCCTCCGAACAACAGACAGGCGTTACTGATACTTTTATCCCAGTAGCGCCTGTTTTTTGTTAGCATAACACTTATTTTATTTTTTGTAAAATGCTATATTATAATTTCCACACTCTGTTCCGTCTCAATTCCCGATTTTTCAATTTCTTTTCCGGACACTTCATAATCCGCAGGCTCCATTCTCCACGCCAGTCCGCACCCTGCCGAAAGCTGCCTTGGAACCGGGATCAGCCGTCCTTTGATGGCATTCTCATTGCAATATTTTTCCATTGCCATTGCCGCTGATGTGGTATGAAATGTAATGATTCTGTAATTTCTCTTTTCTCTCATGATCCGTCATCCCTGCTAACATTATTTCGTGATGTTAGAGCAAATATCACTATTTATTATCTATATCATATCTTACAACATCTCGATCAGTGCTGCAATCCTTGTATTGATCTGTTCGATATCCTGCGTAGAATAATCCGTTTCAATCTTTAAATACGGAATATGATATTCATTCTGTACAAAACGGCTGATCGTTGTGCTCTCGACCGCATAGGTATGGCAGGCATGAAGTACGATCTCAACAACCGCATCTGGTTGATATTCTCCAATCAGCTTACCCATCAGATCGAGACGCCCCTTGTTTGGTGTCATGCAGGAACATGGGATATTCAGGTATCTACGCGCCAATGCATCGTAGACATCCGGATTTTCCTCATCTACAAGACCCTCACAGGATTTTGCACCACCGCAGTTTTCATAAGCAACGACCACTGCACCATTCTCCTCTATTGCGCGGATGACTTTCATGGCACCACCCGATGATGGGGAACCGGTCACTAAGATACGCGGCATTTTTTCTAAATGTTTTCCCTCTTCATACTCACGGTTCACACGCTCAACCAGCTCATAGATTTCTTTGATCGACTGCTCTTTATCAAATCGGAAGGTAGATCCAAACAATACGCCATAAAGCTGTTCTCCCTTCATAGGTGCCGGATTTTTCTGCATCAGCTCATATAGCGCTTTTAGCGCTTTCCGCTCCTCATTTCTTGTATGAATTGCCTTACGGATAGCCTCCTCTGTAATGATCGTCTCAAATTTTTCTTCCAGATATTCCTTAAACCGAATCATCTCATCGCGGTACATCGCGTAACCGCTCTCACTCTGACGGTTTGGAAGTTCCATCGTATAGACCGGCTTAATTTCCGACAAAAGCTCATACATTTTTTTCTTTCCATCACAGGTTGTCTCACCCACGATCAGATCCGAGAAATAAAAGAACGGACATTTATCCGTCAACGCAAACCCATAACTTGATTTAATAAGCGGGCATAAATTCTTCGGCAGATCCCGCTCTGCATCCTGCACTGTCTCATCCGACGTCGAACATAATCCCACAACACAGGCTCCCATCGCCATTGCGATCTCCTGTGGAAAATATGTGCAGAACACACCGATGACCGGTATATTCTGATCTTTCATTTCTTTTACCTGCAAAAATGATTTTTTTCTCTGTTCCGCAAAATCATCAAAGATTTCCGGCAGATCTTTTTTTAATTCCAACTTTTCCTACCCGCTTTCACTTTTTTCTATCATTTTATTTTTACTGTATGGCCGTTACTTTTCCATTCGTAAAACAATAATCTGACAGTTCATTTCCAATTCCCGGAAGATCCGGTATTTGAATATATCCATTTTTCGGCTGATAATCGTATTTACACAGCTTTTTATTGTAATCATAGCGATTATACACATGATGTTCATGTATTGTAAAGTTCGGAATGACTGCCTCTAACTGCAGGGCTGCTGCTGTTGAAATCGGACTCGCGCATACATGTGCCTGCACTCCCACATCATAAACATGTGCCAGATCACAGATTTTCTTTGCCTCTGTCAGTCCTCCGCAGTTACCGATATCCGGCTGGATCATTTGAATCGATCCATCCTCAAAATATGGCGCATAGCCCCATCTTGAATATATCCTTTCCCCCTGCGCGATTGGGATATTTAACTTGTCACAAACGAATTTGTTCATTTTCGGATTTGGTGTCGTTGGCTCTTCAAAATACATAATATGATATTTTTTTGCCTGCTCCCCAATCTGCACTGCTCCCTGCGCATCAATATATGAATGATTTTCCATAATAATATCTACATCCGGTCCCACCGCCTCTCGCACTGCAGCAAGCCGGTCTATTACCACATGGAGATGATATGGATCTAGTGTCCTTGTCGTTTCCTCCGCTGTATAACGGTGTCCATCCGGATCAAATGTAAAGAAATCAATCTTGATCGCATCATACCCTTCCGCAACCGCTTTTTTTGCATTTGTAACATACTCTTCAATCGAATAGGCAGGTGTTTTTTTCTCCCCCCATCCAAACTGAAGCTGACTTGCATAACACCGGAGTTTACTTCTCATCTTACCGCCCATCAACTGATATACCGGAACTTTAAAGTATTTTCCCTTAATATCCCAAAGTGCGATATCGATTGCTGAAATTCCAGCAAAAACAATCGGTCCACCATTCTGCGCCCAGAATGTGGACTTATAAAGCTTTTCCCAGATAACTTCCGTATCCAGCGGATTCATCCCAATGACAAGCTTTGCCAGATCCTGAATCATGCCATACGCTGCAGTCGATCCTACACCATATGCAATAGCCGCCTCACCATCTCCATATATTCCCTCATCTGTATAGATACGGCACACAACCGGGCGCCATCCCGGCTGATCGGCTGGTTTATCTTCAATCTGAATTGCATCAATCTTTGTAATTTTCATTCTGATTCCTCCTGCAATATATCAATGAATCGTCCATTTTAAAATATGATTTTTAAATCTCTCAAACAGCTGCATGACAATGACAAGAACCACTACCATAAAGATAAATCCACACCATGCCCGGTTATAAAGACCATACTCGGCATATTTTCTTACATAGTAACCCATGCCGTATTTTGCACCATACATTTCCGCATAGACCAGCACAACAAACGATCCTCTGAGCGAAGTTACCAGACCGGACATGATCGATGGCATAACTGCGGGCATAATGACTTTCGTCATCTTTTTTATGCCGGTAAGTTCCAATGTTGCCGCGTTATCCAGATATCTCTTATCAATGGTCATGATGCCATTGATCGTCGCAAATAATGTTGCCCAGATCGTGTTATATACTACCAGAAACATCGATGCAGACCGGAAACTTGGCGCGATCAGTAATGCAAACGGTGACATCAGGATAGACGGAATCACACTGATGGAATAGATCACCGGATGCAGGACTGTTCTCACCTTTTTGTTCATTCCAAGAATGGTTCCAAGCACCAGTGCGATCAATGCAGCAATGGCCACCGACGGAATCAGCAGTTGAAATGTGTACAACAGATTTAACACCAACGTTCCTTTATCCTCGTAAAACGCATTTCCAATCGATCCCAGCGAAGGGAATAAGAATGCATTAAACAACTCATGATCCGCAATCACTTTATAGCTCAATATCATTGCAAGGTAAATACAAATTGTAATCCAGTATGTTTTAAAAAATTTAATCATTCTATTCATTGTTCGCCTCAAAAAATTCTACACGTTCTTTATAAAACGCTTCATCATCCGTTCCAGCACTTTCTTCTACCAGTTCATCCAGTGCCTGTTTGTAATAGGTCGTATCAATATGATCCGCAACATTAACACTGTCTGCTCCCTCGTCGAGGAATCCGGTTTCTTTCATAACATTCCATGTTTCAATGACAGAGTTTTTGACCGGATCAACACTCGGCACATAATTTTCATTCATTAGATACGCTTTTACATAATCCTCTTCCGCACCAATTTCTTTTGCAAGAATCGATACACATTCTTCTTTGTTTGCATTAAAATAACATTCTGCCTTTATCAATGCCTTTAAAAGTAATTTGACTGTAACAGGATTTTCGTTCACAAAATCGGTACGCATGTTCATCCGGCAGCATCCATAGTTTGGTGTAAGATCATCGAGCCATGCACAGATTTCTATATCATCCATATTTCCAACGGAAAAAAGAAGATCTCCACTTAATACAGCATAGTCCGCCTCTCCATTTACAACTGCTGCAAGACGGTCACTGTTTGTGGAATAGGTCAGCCATTCTACATCATTGATCGGATCAAATCCTTCCTTTAGAAGTGCACCTGTGATTGCAGTCTGGCTTGCCGGACCTGCAAATTTCTTTCCAACCAGATCAGTTACTCCATTCCATCCGGTTCCTTTTTTCGCCACGATATACATACCTTTTAACATGTAGCCACCCACAATCGTGAAATCCTGTCCCTGGCTGATATACGAAAGCGGATTATTTGTTCCCTGATTTGATGTCACATCTACCTTCCCATTTCCTAATGCGGTAAGCGCATCTGCTGTAGAATCTACCGGATCTTCAATAATATTAAGTCCAACTTCATCAAAATAACCTTTCTGTTTTGCAATGGTAACAAATACATTTCCACTGTTCGCACGGGCCCAGTGAATTTCACTCACTTCCGGTTTTTCTTCCGATGTTGTCTGTGCAGACAGATCTGTCTCCGTTACCGAAACCGTCTGTACTTCTGAACCTGTTTTTGTTTCCGCACTCTCGTTTACTTCACCTTTGTTTTCTCCACATGCCACAAGACTTACCGTCATTGCCAGTGTAAGCATTACACAAATCAGTTTCTTTTTCATAATATTTTCTCCTTTTCCTGTGTTTTTTTATATCTACCCGATGTGCGTTGATACATCACGGTTGATTTGCCTGATCAGTTCATTTCTCATTGTCAGAATATTGGTATTTTCATACATGTTATCTCTGGTCGGTCTATCTTCCTCTGAAATGCTGCATTCATAAATAATGCGGCTTGGAGACTGTCCAAGGATATATATCCTGGTTCCAAGAAGCAGTGCCTCATCCACATCATGTGTCACAAAAAATACGGTTTTTCGTTTTTCATCACGAAGCCAGAGGCTCTGCACCAGATCCTGCAACCTGGCTCTTGTCACTGCATCCAACGCTCCAAACGGTTCATCCATTAAAAGAATCGGTGGATTGATACCAAACGCCCTCGCAATCGCACATCTTTGTTTCATGCCTCCCGACAACTCTTTTGGAAGTTTCTTAAACACATCCTTCGGAAGTCCTACCTTATCAATCATGCGATATGCGCTCTTCTCCAGTTCTTTTTTTCCCTCTTTGGGATATTTTTGTTTTAATGCCAGCATAATATTTTCCCCGGCAGTCATCCATGGAAATAAACCATAGTCCTGAAATACAACCCCACGTTCCAGACTTGCCCCTTTTATTTCATCACCACCAATCGTAATCTTTCCGGTTGTTGGTTTTTCTAACCCGGCAAGCAGACGGAGTAATGTGCTTTTTCCACACCCAGACTGTCCAAGAATGCAGACAAATTCTCCTTGTCTGATCTCAAGATCGATATTATTTAATATCAGTTTTTCTGTACCTTCATACGCAAATGAAAGTTCCTCAATTTTGACTTTTTCCATAATGTTCCTCATTCCTGAATCCTATGAATAAAAAAAGGCGTTACCGTCTCCGGTAACGCCTTCGTTATTTCTTTCAAAGTATAACAAGAGTTTCTTGATTTGTGAAATTGATTATTTTAATATTTCCTATAAACTTATTGTTTTTTTCTATAAATAGGCATAAAATACAATCAACAAATTTCTTATCAGGGAGAGTCACACCATGGATATCCGCCAGCTTGAAGCATTTGTATATACTGTAAAAACCAAAAGTTTCTCGGAAGCAGCCAAAAGACTTTATCTGTCCCAGCCAACAATCAGTGCACATATTCATGCACTTGAGCAGGAATTGCAGACGCAGCTCATCCGACGGACAACAAAAACACTATCTGTGACCCCTGCAGGCATGCGGCTTTACGACTATGCGACCAGCATTCTCACTCTCCAGCAGAAAGCGGTTGCAGAGCTCTCTGACCACAATAAATCCGGTCTTCACATTGGTGCGTCATCCGTTCCTTCTCTCTATTCACTCCCGGAACTACTTTCTGCCTACCACAAAGAAACACCAGATATACATTTTCACACTTATTGTTCCGACAGCTTAGATGTCATCCGCAAAGTCAATGACAACACGTTTGATATCGGTTTTGTCGGCACCACATGTGACGATACTTCCTGTAAGTTTCTTCCTTATGCATCCGATGAACTTGTCATCGCAACACCGGCAACACCACATTTTAAGGCATACAAAGAACACCCTGACACTTTAAAACAGCTGCTTTGTGAGCCGTTTTTAATCCGCGAAGACAACTCCGGCACTCGTCAGGAGACATTAAATTTTTTAAAGAGTATGGGGATTTCGATGGACGATCTGCATATCATTGCCATCATGAATGATCCGGATGCGTTAAAACAATGCATCGTCTTAGGACTTGGCATATCAATTCTCTCACGCGCTGCCGTGGAAGCTGATGCTGCCCAGGAAAAACTGCTTGTATTTCCACTCGGAGACTCCGCTTTTTTACGCAGGCTCTATGTTGTCTATTCTCCTGACCGTTATATGCCGGAAAAAACAAGAAACTTTTTACATTTTATCAAAAAATATTATGACATATCCCTCGCATAATGTGCCGCACCGATTGCGCCTGCATATCTCGCCATCGGATCTGAGACCACGGTCACACCAAGTTCCTGTCCTAACATTTCTATAAAATAGCTGCTCTCACACAAACCACCTGTCAGACATACTTTATGATCCGATGCGTGTAACCTTGCATACTCCTGTTTTACCTTTCTCGTCACAGAATTTAAAACGCCCCATGCAATATTTTCCTTTGAAGTTCCCCTGCCAATCAGTGCTACGATCTCAGATTCCGCAAAAACGGTACACATCGAACTGATTGATAGATTTTCCGTGCGCATTGATGCGATCTGGTCTAATTCTTTTAATGATACGCAAAGCCTGTTCGCCATGATCTCAATGAATTTGCCTGTTCCGGCAGAGCATTTGTCATTCATGAAAAATTCACCCACTCTGCCACCATTTATGGAAATCACCTTGGTATCCTGTCCTCCGATATCAATAACATCCAATGATTCCTCACCAAACAGACAGACCGCCCCTCTCGCATGACAAGTGATCTCTGTAATTTTTTTATCTGCAAAATCAACCGCCGCCCGTCCATATCCGGTCGAAACACAGGTCATTTCTTCTTTTTTTATTCCAGACTCTGATAACTTTTTCTTTATCTGATCTAACGCCTCAAAACTGCTCCAGCCAGTCGGAATCACAAAAGTCTCTGCGAGTGTTCCATT
This sequence comes from Roseburia sp., assembly GCA_003483745.1. Classification (GTDB taxonomy): domain Bacteria; phylum Bacillota; class Clostridia; order Lachnospirales; family Lachnospiraceae; genus Roseburia. Next base: position 47,057 of record DMYD01000036.1, read on the forward strand.
CTCATCTAAGACTGCCGTTTTAGCACAGGTTGAACCGATATCTATTCCTATATATTTCATTCTGCTCTCCGTTTTAATGCTTCACACAGATTTCTGCACATAAATCTCTTTTTCCTCTTTTGGAATGACCTCGCCCACAATAGAAGCCGGGTGTCCCGCCTGTTTTAACTCATCTAATAATGCATCCGCCTGCTGCCTTTCCACTGCGATCAGAAGTCCTCCGGAGGTCTGTGGATCAAACAACACTTCCTCCATGGCAAACGACACATCATCAAAAGACACAAACTCCCCCACATGATTGCGGTTTTTCTGTCCCGCTGCTGTTAACAAAAACTCATCCGCATAATCAAGTGCCTCTTTTATCACTGGTACCTGATCTGCAAAAATACGACAGGACAATTTTCCATCCATCATTTCATGCAGATGTCCCAAAAAACCAAAACCGGTCACATCTGTACATGCATGGATCTCATATGGATGACAGATATGGGAAGCATATTTATTCAACATTGTCATGGATGCAACCGCCTGTTCCATGGCGGCATCGGATGCCTCTTTTACACGATTTGCAGTGCAGACAATTCCAACTCCAAGTTTTTTTGTTAAGATCAGTTTGTCTCCGGGTTTTCCCTGATTATTCGGATAGATTTTGTCCGGATGCACAGTTCCCATGACAGAAAGTCCATACTTCACATCCGTATCGGCAATGGAATGACCACCTGCAAGAGTTCCTCCCGCCTCAATGACTTTTTCAGAGCCGCCCCGCATAATCTCACCTAAAATATTCAAATCCATACTCTCCGGAAAACATACGATATTTAATGCTGTCTTTACTTCACCGCCCATCGCATAGATATCGCTAAGCGCATTTGCTGCCGCAATCTTTCCAAAGGTGTACGGATCATCCACCATTGGTGGGAAAAAATCAAGTGTCTGTACGATTGCCGTATCATCGGAAATACGATAAACCGCCGCATCATCCTTACTGTCATATCCAATCAGAAGATTTTCATCTGCCGGTCCTTTCGGCAAACGCTCTAACACTCTGCTTAAAATGCCTGCACCAAGTTTTGCAGTGCAGCCGCCTCCCTTGCAAAATATGATTTTTTCCTGATTTTGTTCCATATCTGCCTTACTCCTCCGTGATCTGAAAATATTTCTCAAACAACGCCCGCGCATCTTTCTTTAACTCCGCATCCATCGCCTGATACCGTTCTAAAAAATCCTTTCCCTGTTCCGTCAATACCATATTGCCGCCGCCTTTTCCACCACTATTTCCAGTCATAAGCGAAAAGCCAAGTTCATTTTCAGCGCGTTTTACAATTTTCCAACCTTTCGAATATGCCATCTGCATCTGACGGCAAGCCTCAGAAAGCGATTCAGTTTTCTCCACAAGTTCCATAATTTGCGCAATACCAGGTCCGAATATAAGCTCATCTCCATAAATACGCAGTCTCACCTGTCCATGAAGCTTTCTTTTTTCCAAACTCATGTCTATCCTCTTTTCTTTGCCGCTTATTACGCAGACTCTTTCTGTCATGTTTCTTCCGCAATCTCCCACACAGCTCTCACCGCAGCATCCACTTCCTCATCTGTATTAAAATGGGAAAAGCTGAATCTTACAGCCCCCTGCTCTTTTGTTCCAAGCGCCTCATGCATCAAAGGCGCACAGTGTGCTCCTGCGCGGACTGCAATCTCATAATCTTCCCAGAGCCAATCACTCACACTGCCGGAATCTAAATCCCTGATATTTAATGAAACAACTGCCACTCTGTTTTTCGTTGTAAAATCTCCATAAATCGTCACACCGGAAATATCTTTTACACCATTATAAAACCGGTCTGCCAAAGCCATCTCCTGCTTGTAGATCGTACCAATGCCCGTTTTTTGCAGATAACCCAAAGCAGCGTATAATCCGGCTATTCCATGTCCGTTTAATGTTCCCGCTTCAAGTGCGGTCGGCATTTCTCCAGGCTGCGTTTTACTGTAACTTTGAACTCCGGTTCCTCCCGTTAAAAGCGGCCGGATATCCAAGCCTTTCCGTACATAAATTCCTCCGGTTCCCTGCGGACCAAGTAAACCTTTATGACCGGTAAAACATAGTACATCAATATTTTGTTTCTGCACATCGATTGGCAGGACACCTGCCGTCTGAGCAGCATCAACGACAAACAACAGCTGATGCTTTTGTGTAAATGACGCAATACGATCTAAATCTGTCACATTTCCTGTCAGATTTGACGCATGCGTAATCACAACTGCTTTCGTATCCAGCCGATACGCATGTTCCAGTTCATTATATGCAATCCGCCCCTTAGAATCTGCGGAAAGATACGTTACTTTCACACCACGCTGTTCCATCAGATACAACGGACGCAATACAGAATTATGCTCACAGACCGACGTGATCACATGATCTCCCGGCTCAAACAATCCCTGGATCGCAATGTTTAACGACTCTGTCACATTACCGGTAAATGCAATACGGGATGCATCTTGTGCATGAAATAATTCTGCAAGCCGCTCTCGGGTTCCATAAATGATCCTCGATGCATCGAGTGTTGCCGCATGCGCTCCTCTTCCCGCATTTCCAAGTGTATGAAACGCTTCCATAACGGCATGTTCCACCTCCGGTGGTTTTGGAAATGTAGTTGCCGCATTATCCAGATAAATCATGGTTTTATAATATTTCCTGCCTGCGTCATTTTCTCAGCGATGACATACATATTCGTTACGCTTCCCACCTGAAGCTTGTCCGTCAGACCGTAGTGATTAAGACAGGTACCGCAGGTTAAAATCTCCACGCCCTGTGCCTCTAACGATTTCAAATCCTCTAATGTCGGTGATTCCTCACAGGTCAATTTTGCTCCTCCATTATAAAAAAGCATTGTTTTCGGGAGCACATCCTGCTCTGTCAGAGCATAAATAAATCCTTTGATGAGTATCTTGCCCAGTTCCTCATCACCCTCACCCATATGATCTGCCGAGATCACAACAACCGTATTTCCATGGATTGCATTTGGAGCACAGGTTTCTTTTTCTGTATCTGTTGCGGTCATTGCATCACTCTGGTTTTCTGCTCCTTCTCCAATCTCCATCGTCACTTTATACTGTCCCTCTGCGATTTTCTCAGACTTCACGCCATAACCTTTCTGGTTTGCCATCTTCGTCAGGTTCTGAACCGCAATCTCGTTATCCACCAGTGTCTCCACAACACCGGAACCTTTAAGTTCTTTGATTGCATTTTTTGTTTTTACTACCGGAATCGGGCAGGTATCGCCCATTGCATTTACTGTGATCATCTTTTTTCTCCAACCTTTCTGCTATTTTTTTGCCATTCTGTTTTTTGATGAGAATCCATTTATATTGAAAGAACGGATTTTCATTGAAAAAAGGGCATTACGGAATCTCTCCAGTAACACCCTCGTTATCTTTTGTTAAGTATAACACTATTTTTTCAGCTTGAAAATAGTATTTTTTTAACGCCACGCAAATATCATCTCCGAGCACACTCCCCATCTCTCCCCAACAAAATATCCATGCCATGCTCCAACGAATCTAAGATATAAGTCAGGCTCTCCTCGACCGCTTTCGGGCTTCCCGGCAGATTTACGATCAGGGACTGCCCCCGGATCGCACTTGCACCACGGCTTAACATGGCACGCTTCGTAATTGTCATGCTGTAAGCCCTGATTGCCTCAGCAATTCCGGGTGCATTCCGGTCACAAACCGCAAGCGTTGCCTCCGGTGTCACATCCCGCAGGGAAAATCCTGTTCCGCCTGTGGTCAGAATAAGATTGCAGCCACATGTATCTGAAAGACGTATCATTTCCTGTTCCAGTTCCGTCTGCTCATCCGGCAGCACTTTATAAGATACCACCTCGTATTTTTCTGCCGGAAGAAGTTCTTTTATCCTTCTTCCACTGATGTCTTCGCGCTCTCCCTTTGATCCTTTGTCGCTTGCTGTTATAATTCCTACTGTGTATTTATTGTCCATTTTAATCTCCATTTCTGAGCAACTTGTTGTAAAAAAGCGATGAGAATTTCAAATTTTCGGAGGCATGTTTTTCCCTTTTTCACAGACATAATGTCCGCTCTTGCCGCCATCCTTCTCCAGTAAATGAATATCGGTGATCCGCATCCCGCGGTCCATCGCCTTGCACATATCGTAAATCGTCAGAAGCATCACACTCACACCAGTCAGCGCTTCCATCTCCACTCCGGTCTTTCCGATACAGGAGGTCTTACAGAATGCTTCAATGGAACGCTCCTCGTCATGCATCTCATAACGGATCTCACAATCCGTCAGCGCAATGATATGACACAACGGGATCAGTTCCGAATTTTTCTTTGCCGCCATGATTCCTGCAATGCGCGCCACTCCAAGAACATCTCCCTTTTTTGCAGTATGTCCCTTGATTGCCGCATACACCTCCTCATTGACGTATATCTTTCCGGCTGCCACCGCCACACGGTAGGTATCATCCTTTGCATGAACATCCACCATGATTGCATTTCCTTCCTTATTGAAATGAGTAAACTCTCCCATATGCGGCTCTCCTTTCTCGACTCAACATTTTCCTGATATTCCTGTGCACACACCATCTTCCAATATCTGAGGCCTATCTGGTTATCTTCTTTCCTTATTATATATAACTTCTGCTCACTTGCAATCCCGATTTTTTCCTGTTTTCACCCGTTTTGGACATATTTTGTTCATTTTTTATTCATATTTCATAGAAAAACACAGATTGTTCATTCTTTTTTATTCATCTTTCCGATTGATTTTTTACCTGAGAAGCGATATATTCTCTTAGTGTCAAAAATAAGATTTTTACACAGGGTTTACATACCTTTTACAAAATACTGGAAATAACAAAATTTCCATTTAGAGATAGACAGTTTGATATTATATGAAACTTTGTGAGGTTAGTGTGAAAAATAAGATTTTTCACATGCAAGATTTGTGCTAACGCACAAACTTGAGATGCGCAAAAAACAGCGCAAGAATGGAGGTCACTATGAAAGAAAAATTACAGTTTTGTCTCGATAAGATTTCTCTTATCCATTCAAAATTACCAAAGAGAAAACCACACAGCGAAAAATATTATAAAATGATTGCGTTTTTAAACAAATATTCACTGATATTTCATTTTATTTTAGCATGCGTGCTGACGTTTGCAATCGAAATGATTTCAAGAAGAGATTTTCTTTCAACGATCTCTTTCTTACATAATCACACACTTGCATATCTTTACAACGCGTTTATCGTATTTGCTTCACTCTCCATCGTATATCTGTTCCGGTGCAGGGCACAGCTGCGTGTACTGATCAGCGGTTTATGGCTGTTCCTTGGTACGATCAACGGTCTGATCCTTTCAAACCGTGTTACACCTTTCAGCTATACTGATTTAAAATGTATCTCTGATCTGTTCGCAATGCAGAACACAAACTACTTTACCGCAGAAGAGGCAACACTTGTTGTCGGCGTTGTTGTCGCATTTTTCGTATTTTTAGGTTTCTTTTTTGCAAAAGGGCCAAAATATCAGGGAAAACGTCATTTTGTATTAGGTCCGGTTGCGATCGCTGCTTTACTTTTAGTGGGACTGCCGATCACAACACAGGCTGCACAGGGTTCTAACATCCTTGCTACTTACTTTTCCAACATCGCACAGGGATATGCTGATTACGGTTTCGTATACGGCTTCTCCACCAGTGTGGTTGGCCGCGGTATGAGCAAACCGGATGATTATTCAGAGGAAACGGTCGATGCGATCGAAACTCTGGTTAATTCTTCCAAAGAACAGACCACTGTTTCTAAAGGCAGCGAACCGAATATCATCTGTGTACTGTTAGAGTCATTCGCAGATCCTTACGAAGTAAACTTTTTAAATATGTCCGAAGATCCGATCCCGAATTTTCACAATTTAGAGAACAATTACTCCACCGGATATCTTACCGTTCCGGTTGTCGGCGCAGGTACCGCAAACACAGAGTTTGAAGTTTTAACCGGTATGAGCATGCAGTATTTCGGAACCGGTGAGTACCCTTACAAAACCATCTTAAAACAGACGGACTGTGAGAGTATCGCATCTGACCTGTCAAAGATCGGTTACGATACACACGTAGTACACAACAATACCGCTACTTTCTACAGCAGAAACAATGCTTTTTCCATGATGGGATTTGATACCTTTACCAGTAAAGAACTGATGAACATCACACAGTACACACCAAATGGCAACTGGCCAACCGATGATGTACTGGTTCAGGAAACTGTAAAAGCTTTGGACTCCACAAAAGACCAGTCCGATTTTGTATACACGATCACTGTAGAAGGACACGGCGATTATCCGACCGAAAAGATCTTAACAGATCCGGCAATCAAAGTTTCCGGCGCAGCCACAGAGGAATCAAACAATCAGTGGGAATATTATGTAAATATGATCCATGAAGTAGATGATTTCATCGGTGACCTGATCACTGCTGTTGACCGCCGCGGTGAAGATACCATCGTTGTTATGTTCGGTGATCATCTTCCTACCATGGGACTTTCTGATTCTGATATGAAATCCGGTGATATTTTCAAGACAAAATACATCACCTGGAATAACATGGGACTTCCAAAAGAGGATGCTGATCTTACAGCATACCAGCTTCTCTCCCAGATCACAGATCAGGCTGGTATCCATGAAGGAACCATGTTTAACTATCATCAGACACAGCGCAATTCCGAGACATACTTAAATGGTCTTGAAAATCTGCAGTACGATTTACTTTACGGTAAAAGATATACCTACGGTGGCGAAGATCTCTATCCTGCTACCGACCTTCAGATGGATGTGGAAGATGTTACAATCTCCAATATCCGCAAAAATTCAGACCGCAATATCCTGGCTGTTTACGGCTCAAGATTTACCAAGAATGCAAAGATCTTTGTAAATGGTGAGAAAGTTCCTACTAACTATATTTCTTCTGCACTGGTAACAACAAGTCTGGATAACATAAAAGATGGCGATACGATCAGTGTCAATATCCTTGGTTCAAAGGGAATCCTGCTTCGTGCCGGAGCAGACGAGGTTGTCTATGAGGATCCAGATGTGCTTCATGAGACAGAAACAGAAGAACCGACAGAGACAACTGAGACAACTGCGGTTCCAAACCCGGCATCTACCTGGAATATAGATATGAAATCTTCCGAAACCACGGAAACAAAGTCTTCCGAGAACACCGAGACAAAGTCCTCTGAGAACACGGAGACAAAGTCCTCTGAGAACACGGAAGTAAAGTCTTCGGAAAATACCGAAACAAAGTCCTCTGAGAACACGGAAATAAAGTCTTCGGAAAATACCGAGACAAAATCTTCCGAAACCACCTCTGACACACTCGGCAGATAGCTTTATAAAAAAACAAGTCTGATCTGCAGCAAAATGCTGCGATTGGGCTTGTTTTTTTATGCCTGTTTTTTATATGCAAAATCATTTTGATTACACTGTGTACTGTGTTAAAATGAATTTAAGGATTGGAACGAATCAATCCCTGTAAAGTGATCCGGGAAATCACAGCGGATGATAAGAGAAAATATCCGGTTTTTGATGATGGTCATATGAAACATTGAAATAGAAAGTTGTTGATTTGGTAAATTACTTTTTTAAATCAGGAGAATAGATATGGCTGCTACAATTATTTATTTGGTAATCTCATTATTGGTTTCACTTATTTTTATCATACTTGGAATAAGGCAGTATAGGGCTGAAAAACCAGTAGCAATAAACACGGGAGAAAAAGCACCTCGTGAAGATGAGCTGATAAGTGTTACTGAATGGAACCATAGACATGGCAGGAATTTTATTATTTTGGGTTGTGCGCTTTTTATTACGTTATCAATTGTGGCATATTTTATTGAAAAACTGGATGGCGTTGCACTTCAGGTGGCTACGGTTATTTTTGTGATAGTGATATTTGCTGAGATAGTATGGGTTGGGTTTGAACATAATGTGATGAAAAAGAAAATGATCAAGAAGAAATGTGATGTGTTTGTAACGGGGAGCAATGCGAAGTTTTTATCCAGAGATATTGCAACCGAATTTGGGGGCAGAGGGGATGAGGTACATCTGATATGATACACCAAAACCTTTTTATAATGATCATGGTATTTTAATCATAAATGTATATGATTTTTTATTGAACGCAGATTCACTGGAATTATAAAGAGCAACTGGTAAATTCAGTTTGCAGAATTAAGAAAATTGGTAATTTTGAGGAGAAAAGCATGAATATAGAGCAATTTTGGAAAGCTGTTCTTGCCCAGGATGAGGAAGAAATCAGAAAATATTTCCACAGGGATGCCTATGTAAATTGGCATTGTACTAACGAACATTTTACTGTAGATGAATATATTATCGCAAACTGTGAATACCCTGGAGAATGGGATGGAATTATCGAACGGACAGAAATGGTAAATGAGCTAATTATCACCGTTACGCAAATCTATCCCAGGGATAAAAGTATTTCTTTCCATGTAACATCCTTTATTCAAACGAAAGATGATAAAATCATAGCAATGGATGAATATTATGCCGATGATGGAAGTGCACCGCAGTGGAGATTGGACAAGCACATAGGAACATCCGTTAAATAATTTCAAGTTTGTGAGGATGAAATCGGATACGGATCACTTTGATTCAAAAGAGTACGAAATGCTTCTAAGCAGGTTTTCTTTTGGAACATATAAAAAACATTATATTTCATGTATTAGAAGCATTGGAAAATGATACGATTGCAGGAGCCGGACTTGATGTTCAGGAAAATGAACCACCTGAAGAAGCAAAAGGGCATCAGGCGGACATTGAAAATGCACTTTTCAAAATCAGCCTGATGGGAATATCTTTACTTTTCCATTACACGCATCAGATTCACCATCTCAATCGCACCCACAGCGCATTCATACCCCTTATTTCCTGCCTTACTGCCTGCGCGCTCGATTGCCTGTTCAATATTGTCTGTCGTAAGGACACCAAACATAACCGGAATTTTGCTCTGTAAGGAAACGCTTGCAATCCCTTTGGAAACTTCATTGCACACATAATCATAATGGCTCGTTGCCCCGCGTATCACTGCCCCAAGGCAGATCACTGCATCATACTTTCCACTTGCCGCCATCTTCTCTGCGATCACCGGTATCTCAAACGCTCCCGGCACCCATGCCAGATCAATCTGCTCCTCCGGTACATCATGGCGCTTCAACCCGTCAAGTGCACCCCCGATCAGCCTTGACACGATAAATTCATTAAACCTCGCTGCCACAATCCCAATCTTAATTTCCTCTGCTCCTGTTAATTTTCCTTCTAAAACGTTCATTTTTTTTATCTCCTTTTTTATAATGTTGATGTCAGGTTAACACCATAGATACTTAATATTATATTTATCCTCTTATTCAAAACGAAGCATATGCCCCATCTTTTCCTGTTTCGTCCGCAGATAAAACAGATCATACGGTGTCGCCTTCATCTGGATCGGCACGCGCTCTTTGATCTCCATGCCATAATCTTTCAGTTGGTAAACTTTATCCGGGTTATTGGTCAGAAGCCGCAGCGTTTTTACACCGAGATCTTTTAAAATCTGTGCTCCGATGTAATACTCCCGCTCATCCCCCGCAAAACCGAGCGCAAGGTTCGCCTCTAACGTATCCATTCCTTCCTCCTGCAATGTATAGGCGCGCAGCTTGTTCAGTAATCCGATGCCTCTTCCCTCCTGCCGCATATAAAGCAGGATTCCGCGGCCTTCTTTTTCGATCTGTTCCATTGCCGCAGCAAGCTGTTCCCCGCAGTCACACCTCAAAGATCCGAATACATCTCCCGTCAGGCACTCGGAGTGTACACGGCACAGCACATCCTCTCCGTCTCCGATCTCACCTTTTACCAGCGCAACATGATGTTCCCCGTTTAAAATATTCTGATAACCATACGCTTTAAATTCTCCATATTTTGTCGGGAGTTTTGCGACTGCTGCGCACTCTACCAGTTTCTCATGTTTTTTGCGGTACTCCTGAATTGCCGCGATCGTGATAAAACAGATATTCCATTTTTCTGCCAGTTCCATAAGTTCTGTTGTACGCATCATTGTTCCGTCCTCACGCATAATCTCACAGCATAAACCACACTCTTTTAATCCGGCAAGACGCATCAGGTCAACGGTTGCTTCTGTATGACCGTTACGTTCTAACACACCATTCTTTTTTGCAAGCAGTGGAAACATGTGTCCCGGTCTGCGAAAATCTTCCGGTTTTGCATCCTCACTGATGCAATGCCTTGCCGTCATACCGCGTTCCTCCGCCGATATTCCAGTCGTTGTGCCGACATAATCGATTGATACGGTAAATGCGGTCTCATGGTTATCCGTATTGTCTGCCACCATCTGCGGGAGTCTTAATTTTTCACAGATCTCCTTTGACATCGGCATGCAGATCAGTCCTTTTCCATGTGTTGCCATAAAATTCAGATTTTCTGTCGTTGCAAACTCTGCCGCGCAGATAAAATCCCCTTCATTCTCACGATCTTCATCATCTGTCACAAGAATGATCTTTCCTTTTTTCAATTCTTCCAATGCCTGTTCCACTGTATCAAATTCTCTCATTATACTTCTCCCTTTCCATGTAAGAACTTTCACTTGATTTTTCTGAGTTTTCAAAATCCATTAGAAAATAAAAACTCCTTCGTGATCCTACTCTCCGTTGTTTTTTCTTTCCCCCAGTTCAAAAAATGTTCAATATACTTCCCGATACAGTCATTTTCCAGATTTACCGTATCTCCCGCCTTTTTGTATGCAAGAACTGTACACTGCGCCGTATGTGGGATGACAGACACCATAAAAGTGGTCTGTGCCGTTTTCGCAACGGTAAGACTGATCCCATCCACCGCAACAGAACCCTTTTCAACAATGTAGTGCATGATCTTCTCCGGTGCTTTGATGGAATAACAAACCGCGATCTCGTCTGATTTGACCTCACAGATTGTTCCGGTTCCGTCGATATGTCCTGTCACAATATGCCCGCCAAATCTGCCATTTGCCGCCATCGCACGTTCCAGGTTCACCGGACTTCCCGCCGCTGCCTCCCCAATCGATGACCTCCGCAGCGTTTCGTGCATCACATCGGCGGTAAAATAGTTTTTTCCGAAAGATGTCACAGTAAGACAGATTCCGTTTACGGCAATGCTGTCACCAATTTTGATATCCTCCAATACTTTTTCTGCCTCTATTTTCAGTCTGGCAGAATTGCCTTTCCGGTCCGCTGTTATGATTCTTCCGACCTCTTCCACAATTCCTGTAAACAAATTTTCTCCCCTCCCTGCCTTTTTACGGTATGTTCAAACCTTATGTATCTGTTTCCCTCTCATTTATTTTTCAGCTCCCCGGTGATCAGAATGTCCTCCCCCACCTGCTGTATCCTCTGATTGACCAGATGGTACGCATCATCGGGATGATTCACTCCCATTCCTGCAATCGGACTTTTGGCATCTGCACCGCCAAACAGTTTCGGTGCCATATACGCATACACCTCATTGACGATTCCGGCTTCTAACGCCGACCAGTTCAGCATGGCACCGCCCTCAAGCAATACGCTCTCGACCCCGGCTGCTCCGAGCTGCCGCATCAGTTCTTTTAAATCCACTTTTCCATCCGCATGTTCTGTCACTATGATCCGGCATCCATATTTCTGATATTCCCTGATCTTCGCCTCATCCTGACAGCAGGTTGCAATGATGGTATTCTGCTCCTCTGCAGTCTGCACGATCCGGCTCTTAAGCGGTATCCGCAGTGTCGTATCACAGACGATCCTGACCGGGTCTTTTGTCTGCGGCAGACGGCAGTTTAACATTGGATCATCCGCGATTACCGTGCCTGCCCCAACCATGATTCCGGTCATTTCATGCCGCATGCGGTGTACCTGTTCTCTTGCCGCCTCTCCGGTGATCCATTGCGATTTTCCGGATGCCGACGCGATTTTTCCATCCAGTGTCATCGCATATTTCATCCGCACATAGGGCAATTTTGTCTGGATATAATGAAAAAATACCCGATTTTGGTACTCACATTCCTCCTGTAAAACTCCTTCCGTCACCAGGATGCCCTGCTCCCTTAACTGCCGGATTCCGCCTCCCGCCACAAGCGGATTGATATCTTTCGCCCCGACAAACACATGGCTGATCCCGGCTTCTATGACCGCCTGTGTACACGGAGGCGTTTTCCCGTAATGGCAGCACGGCTCTAATGTCACATAAAGATCTGCCCCTGCCGGCTCTTCTCCCCTGCTCCTGCAATCTGCCAGTGCTTCCCGCTCTGCATGAAGTCCGCCAAATTTTTTATGATAGCCTTCTCCGATAATCCTGTCCTCTTTCACAAGAACCGCACCGACCACCGGATTTGTTTTCGTCCATCCTCTGCCAAGTTCCGCAAGTTCCATTGCCCGATGCATATATCTTTCCTGCTGCATGAATACATTCCCCTTTCTGCAAGATAGAATGAAAAAAAGCTCTGAACATGATCGTTCAGAGCTACTCACAACCGGATTTTCGGAATTTTTAAAATTACATATTTTAAATAACCGGGATACCAGACGAAACTTTTTTCTGTCTGTTTCTGATATCCACCAGGATAAATAATTTTTGCAACAAAAAGACTCTGAAATAAAACTATTTCAGAGCCATGTATGCATTATCTTACCAACCGTCTAAAACGATCCTTTAAATCCTGCTTATCCATATCTTCTTTCATCCAGACTATACTGTCGGCTTCGGAATTACACCGAATCATGCCTTACGGCTCGTGGGCTATACCACCGGTAGGGAATCACACCCTGCCCTGAAGATCATATTCTATTTTTATGTGTTTGAGTATAACACGCTTTCTTAAAATGTCAATACTTTTTTGCTGGTCAAATTTCTTATACTTTTGTACAAACCTCTATTACTGACCTGCACGAATATACCCTCTATGCCAGCTGTGACCCCTGCTTCATGTGCAGTGGCGCAATGGTATGGGTGAAACTTGGAAGGCTGGTTTACGGTGCCAGCAATATGGAACTGGACCGCTTCCGCAGATCCTGCTTATCAAAACATTCTTTCAAATACCAATCCTACTGGGTTCCCGCAAAAATCTGTACCCAGTAATATCGGTAAGTTGAATTTGCATCGTAATAATAACCAATACCAACCTTGTTATAACTGCTTCCCAGAATATTTGCACGATGTCCCGGAGAATTCATCCAGCCGTCCATAACCGATGCCGCATTTCCATAACCGGCTGCAATATTTTCTCCGGCAGCATAATATTTCACTTCATATTTCTTTTCCTGCAAAATAGAAAAACAGTTCTCCCCATTGGGTCTGGTATGTGAAAAACTTTTTCTAATTTCTTTTGCACGGACATCTGCCGCAGCATTTAGGGTATCATCCATTTTCAATGAAGAAAGCCCCTGTGCTTTCCTCTCTTTATTGATCAATTTTAAGACCTCTGCCTTTTCCTTATCTGCGGTTGTCAGAACAGTTGCCACCTTGTTTTTCACCGTAACTTTACAGGTGTATTTTTTCTTCCCAACCTTCGCTGTAATCGTCGCGTTTCCGGCTTTTTTTGCTGTCAGTTTTCCTTTTTTTGAAACACTGACCACATTTTTCTTTGAAGATGACCATTTCACTTTTTTCTGATCCGGGCTTAATTTCAGTTGATACGTCTGTCCCTTTTTCAGCGTCAGCTTTGTCTTATTAAGCTTTACGGCAGATGCCGCAAAAACCGGAACCGTCTGCACAACATCCATGGTAATGACACTTCCGCAAAATACCAGAAGAAATGCCAAAAACATTGCTGCTACTCTTTTCTTTGCGTTTTTCATAATTCGCTCTCCTTTTCTTTGCATATTGACTTTTGGTTATTTACTGCAACATATAAATAAGTCCAAAACAGCCGGCTCCACAGTTACTTGTAATCGCTGCCGATGCCTCCTGCATGTAGATCTGGTCAAATTTCTTATACTTTTGCACTTCCTCTAAAATCATATCTTTCGTCTCTTTCGAACAGCCCGCAGATGTTATAAATAAGACTTTCTGATCAATCGGCGACCATCGCGCCATCTGCGCATGTATATATTTTTTATAAACATCCTGTGTGTTTCCAAAAAAGATTGCTGCCGGTACAATTTTCTTTTTGTGCAATGCCAGAACCGGATGACACTGCAGCATCTCTGTCATTTTCCATACCTGCTTATTTAAAAGTCCACTGCGGTAAAGCTGTTTCGAACTGTCTAAAATAAAGCTTGTCTGTATTTTAGGCTGTATCGCTTCCAGACTCTGTAATACTTCATCCAGATCTTTATTTTTCAGCACCATATTCGCCGCATGCATAACCATCAGGCCTGTACCACTCGACAAATGACCGGAATCAAATACCTGCACATGGGAAAATCCGGCCGCTGCCTGGCTTGCATTTTCAAATCCCTTTCCGGATCCTGATGCAATACTGATATGCAGCACCTGCTCTGCCTCCTCAAGCAGATTTCCAAAAAATGTCTCATACTCCCCGACTGTCGGTGCTTCCGACTTTGCATACTGATCTTTTTCAATGTAAGAAAGCAGGCTGTCTGCATGGATTTCCACCATATCCTCGTAATGCCCATATTCCGTATTTACAAAATAATGCATGACCGGTATTCCAAGCTGCCTGATCACATCATTCGGCAGATCCACAACGTTGTCCGTGCTGACGATCAGCCTTTGCTTTTTCTTCTGCCCTAAGATACGGAATCCGTCCATCTCACTGATTTCATCCGGATCGATCATATATTCAATACGCTCTTTCGGCAGATAACGGAGCAGCATTGCCTCAAAAAGGATTCCGTTGATCGGTTTTGCAAGATAGTCGGAAAATCCCATTTTACGATACTTTTCTTCCGCACCTGACATTGCATTTGCCGTCAATGCAATAATCGGTGTTTTACGGCAGAATCCGCCTTGCTGGTTACGCACCAGATCCATGGTTTTTTCTCCATCCATCTCCGGCATCATATGATCCATAAAAATCACATCGTAATTATTTTTTGCCGTTAGCTTCAGACACTCCATTCCACTGTGTGCTAAAGCAAGCTGGACTTTTGTTTCCCGAAGCAGCTTTTTGGCGACAAGCAGGTTCATATCATTGTCATCCACAACAAGGACTTTTGCTTCCGGTGCTTCGAAACTCTTTTTATAGGAGGATCTCTGATGTCTTGATGAACTATTATAATTGAGATTTCCAAGCGGTGCTGCATTTACAATTTTCTGTGGTATCGTAACCGTAAATGTAGATCCCTTCTGATAAATACTGTCAACCGTGATCTGACCACCCATCAGATTTACGAGCTGGCTGCAGATTGAGAGTCCAAGTCCTGTTCCCTCGATTCCTTTCGTGCTTCCCTCATTCACACGTTTGAAACTGTCAAACAGATACTTCATATCATCCTGACGGATTCCCATACCGGTATCAATGACAGACATTTTTAAAATAATTTCGTCTGTACCTGTCTGTTCTCCTTCCACAAACAATGTAACAGATCCCTTTTGTGTGTATTTAATTGCATTACTTAAAATATTGGTCAAAACCTGTTTGATCCTCATCTCGTCGCCATAAAGCATGGATGGCAGTTTTTCAGATACATTGACGCAAAATTCCAGATTTTTCTCATGTGCACGGATCCAGGTCGTATTTACAATTTCACTGAATAATTCTCCTGTCTCATAACGCGCCGGAACAACTTCCATTTTTCCCGCCTCAATTTTGGATAGGTCTAAAATATCATTGATCAGGGACAAAAGCATCTTACTTGCACTCTGGATATTATTGGCATTCTCAATAATATCGTCTGACAGGTTCTCCTCCCGAAGTGTCATTTCATTTAATCCTATGATCGTATTGATCGGCGTACGGATTTCATGGCTCATATTTGCAAGGAAACGGCTCTGTGTATTCATTGCGGCAACTAACTTTGCCTGCTGCTTTTCATTTTCTTTTCTCTGATATTCAGAGAGTGTGATCTGGATAAACATAAACGCACAGGTCAGAAAGATGGTTATGACCGCACTCACGATAATATCCACATAAACTACGGATTCTGATTCCATATAAGTGATCCGTTCCGGATGAACATATGCAGTGTAAAAACAATAAGCATCTGCAAAGATCGTTATCACTGTTCCCGCAACAAGACTTTTTCCCCGAAGCAGGAAAAAGAGCGAAATAAAGCCAAGAACAAACCACAGCGGCATACCGCTTTTTAGGCCTCCGGAGCGCAGAAACGTCACCGGAAGAAAAATACCATTCAGTCCTATCATCAGAATGAAGGAACAAAGATCATACTGCTGAAATTTCTTTCCTGCCCAGAAAAGTACACCCATAAAAAATGCACCCGCAAATAATGCTATGACATTTTTTACCTCCATTCCCTCGGCAAGCGTATAAACACCGCCCACTGCCATCGCGATTGTGCCAAGCAGCGACATAAAACGGAATAACTGCGCATGAATAGAAACATCTTTCCGGATCAGTACCCGGATAATTCTGTCACTCAACTTATTCATTGTCCGCACCTCCCCATTCTTTTAATGTTTCTGCTGCACTGATAAAATCAAACAGTTCGATCTGGGCCGTCATATCAGCAATCACCTTTGCATCCGGCTCTGTCAGCGAACCGCCGGCTTCATTTTTTATGTCCTCTAACAGCTTCATCGCCTCCTCCTGATCAAAGTTATCAATCGCTGCCGAAAGCTTCTGCCTCAGACTTTTTTCCTCTCCCACCGTCACAGATTCAGCCAGACCATCAAGGATCGAACAATAATCTGCAATCAGCTCCATATGGTTTTGTATGATATAATTTTCATCCCCGTGTTCACATGCCTCCTGCATCCTCTTTGCTTTTTGGGAAAGTTCTTTTGCACCAATCGTAAGACTTTGTCCTTTCAGGGAATGGACATTGATCTTATAATTTTCCCAGTCTTTTTTATCATACAGTTCCTGCAGTGTCGGGATCTGGCTTTTTCCCTGTTCATAAAAACACTGCACGATTTCCATATAATCTGCCTCATTATTGTCAAAATAAGAGAGTCCCAGCCGGCGATCGATTCCTGCAACCTCTGCAGGCTTGTCAGATCCATTACCGCCCATCTTATCTTCCGGTTCTTCTCCCGTATCTTTCTCAATAAATGCGCTTAAATATTTGCGAAGGACACGTTCCATTGCTGATTTTTCAATCGGTTTTGCAACAAAATCATCAAATCCTTCCCTGATCAGCATCTCTCTTGCTCCACCTATCGCATTGGCAGTCAGTGCAACGATCGGTATCTTCCTCTCACGGAACCGCGGTAATTCATGAATTCTGTGCATACATTCCACACCGTCCATTTCCGGCATCATGTGATCCATAAACACAAGGTCATAACTTCTGTCATTAATTTTTTCAATTGCCTCACTGCCGCTTAATGCCGTATCGATTGTAATTCCATAATGGCCAAGCAGGCTTGATACAACTTTTAAATTCATGGCACTGTCATCCACTGCAAGAATTTTTGCTCCCTTTACACGGAATCTGTCATGATGCCACCGTTCGTCGTAAGCATCCTGCTGAAGTTTCTCTCCATTCAAAATCGTAGCAACCGAGAATACATGCATCGGACGATAGATGAGCTGGACTTTTGATCCGATTTTTTGCAGATCACAATCCCGGTTTGCCATGACTACAACTTTCATTTTTTCAGTCAGACCATCAAAATAACTTTTGTCCGTAAAATATTCAGCATCTGCCACAAATAAAAACTGATAGCGTTCATGCTCAATCCTGTTTTTCAACTCATGCATGGTAGAGCAGCGCACGGCATCTACATGAAGCTGATTGATCATCCTCTGGATACATTCAAGATATCCGTCACGAAGCTGTCCGAAACGGTATCTCTCAAGATCCATATAAAAAATGATCTTTTTATCTCCGGCGTCACGCACGGATACAAGCGGCATATCCGTCAATACTCTCTGTGGAATGATAATAGAAACCGTTGTCCCTACCTCCGGAACACTCTCAATGTGCATATGCCCATTCATTTTTGCAATCATTTTGCGTGAAATTGCAAGGCCTAATCCAATGCCTCCCGCACGTCGGTCACGTGTCGTATCGACCTGATTATATGTGTTCTCCAGCGCATCTATATTCTTTTCATTCATTCCTATTCCGGTATCTTTCACCTTCACCATAAGGTTGATACCGTATGCTTCCTTGCGGGCTCCGACAAACAAAATGACACCGCCTGCATCGGTAAACTTAATTGCATTATTGATGAGGTTTAAAATGATACGATATATTTTCTGACTGTCCCCCAACAGATTATTGGGAATATCTGCCTCGCAATCCACAATGATCTCAAGATTTTTTTCTTTATTCCACACATGTGCCATATTTACCACATCATTGATCACGGATGTGATATTATATGGCTCATCCACCAGTTCCATTGTATCATTTTCAAGTTCTGAAAAATCCAGAATGTCTGATACTAAAGACATCAGATTTCTGCCCGCAACTGTAATATCATACAGCTGCTCCTTAGTCGCATCGTCCACTTTCGCATCCAGCAGTTCTGATCCGATTCCGATGATAGAATTTAACGGTGTACGGATCTCATGTGAAATATTGGCCATGAAATCATCTTTTGCATGTTCCGCATCCTCAAGTTCATGCATTGCCTCATCAAGTTCCAGTTCATGCTGTATCCGGTTTTTTAGCTGTTTGTTTTCCATTATCTCAAGGATAATAATTGCAAGAAACTGCATAAAAAATTCCAATTCACGGATCGGATTATCATAATTAACTTTACCTAACAGGAATGTATCAAGACAAAACAAAAAGATTGTTGCTGCCAACGAAATATAATTGATCTCGATCAGATCAAAAAGAGACAACATCACAACACTCGCCGCGACGGTTGCCATACTAAGAGACGATCCCTCCGAAAAAACTGTATATAAAATAATATTCATCCAGATCATGACGGCACAGAATAATTTTGCCAGTCTTTTGGATCGTCCTAACAGAACCCTAAGTCCAATGCTCGCCAAAAGCCCACAAGTTATCACAGCAGCCACCCAGCTTGGCCATTTTAAGTAAACTGCTGCCGCTACCATATAAACAGTATATATGATATAAAGTATGTACGGGATCACACCCGCTCTGTCCTTTTGCATCTCACTTTTCATAACGTCTCCCTTACTCACTTATATCCGTAACTTCCTGCTGCAATTCTAAAAATATCTCTGTAAGATTCGGATCAAACTGAGAGCCGCTATTTTCCTTTATAATTTCAAACACTTTCGACACAGGACGGATTGCTTTCTTATAGCACCGATCCTGATATAATGCATCAAAAACATCAGCAAGTGCCATGATCCTTGCACACAATGGAATTTCCTCACCGGATAATCCATCCGGGTATCCTGTACCATCCCATCTTTCATGATGATGTCGCGCTATTTTTCTGGCGATATCCACATATTCCTCATGTTCTACATTTCCGATGATCCGGTCAATGATCTCACATCCCGCTACCGTATGCTGTTTCATAACTTCAAACTCTTCATCCGTAAGGCGTCCCGGTTTTAAAAGGATCGCATCCGGCGTCTTTATTTTTCCAATATCATGAAGTACCGATGCCTTTACCGTATTGAGTTCGTAATTATGATCAAGGATGTCCGGATACATTCCCCTTTCCCGCAACGCTTTTGTCAGTATCTGTACATAATTCTGGGTATTTTTTACATGAAGTCCCGTGCTGCTGTCACGGCTCTCGATCAGATTTGCGATACCGGTAATCACTTCATCCTGCATACGCGTCATTTCCGCTACCTGTGATGCAACCATTTCTTCTAGATGATTCTGGTACTGTCTGTTCTCTAAAATCCTTTTCACACGGCTGACTAATACCTGGGAAACGAACGGCTTTCCAACAAAATCCATTGCACCCGCTTCAAAACATTTCGTCTCTGTTTCAGCATCATTATCGCCGGTCAGAAACACAACCGGTATCATAGTGCCATTCTCAAGTTCCCGGATTTTTTTCAGTGTTTCAAATCCGTTCATTTCCGGCATATTTACATCTAAAAGGATCAAATCCGGTGTCACCTTTGAAAGAAGTGATAACGCCATCTTCCCGGATGTCGTTGCAGAAATGCGAAATTCTTCCCCAAGAATTGTCTGCGCCCTTTTGAGATTACCCGGATCGTCATCTACCAGAAGGATCAGTTCTTTATTTTGTACCTGCATACGCTTCTCCTTTGTAAAAACCTGAATTGCCAACCTCTTTTACACGTAAGAATGATCTACTTTGATAATAACATAATAATTATTTCCCAGACATTCTCTTATCTGCGATGTAATACGTGCTACTAACTCATCATCCTGTATATGAAACTTATACGGTATCAACACATCAAAGATAATATTCGCATGTGTCGGTCCCGTCACAACACGGAAATCATGCATGTTGATCTGCTCGTCAATTCCCTTAATAATGGATGTCACTGCAGCCTTCATCTCGCTGACATGTTCATCCGATGTCACGATCGGATCCATATGTATCGTCGCATCACAGCCTAACTTTTCTTTTAATTCATTTTCAACATTATCAATGATATCATGAATCTCTAAAATATTGCCTTCTGCAGGTACTTCCGCATGCAGTGATACCATCTGTCTTCCCGGACCGTAATCATGGACGATCAGATCATGTATCCCACATATCTCCTCATGTGCCATTACAATCTGATCGATCTTCTGCACAAATTCTTCTTCCGGCGGCTGTCCTAAAAGCGGATTTAAGGTATCTTTTGCAGCGCCGATTCCTGCACACATGATAAATACGCCAACCAGCGCACCACAATAGCCATCCACATAAATTCCGGTAAAATGCCCGATCAGAGTTGCCACAAGTACCACTGCTGTTGCACAGGTATCACTCAGACTGTCAGTTGCTGTTGCTTTCATGGCAGCAGAATCAATTTTTTTCGCCACTCCACGGTTATAAAGATACATATACAGTTTCACAAGAATAGAAATGACCAGGATTACGACCACCATGATGGAAAATTCTGTTTCTTCCGGATGAATGATCTTTATCAGTGAATCCCTGATCAGCTCATATGCCATTAAAAGGATTGCCGCCGAAACGATCAGTCCCGATACATATTCAATCCGTCCATGTCCAAACGGGTGCTCCGGATCCGGTTTCGCTCCCGCCAGCTTAAATCCGATCAGCGTTACGACCGAAGATCCCGCATCGGACAGGTTGTTAAATGCATCCGCAGTCACAGCGATTGAATGGCTGATCGTTCCCGCAAAAAATTTGCCACAGAAAAGCAGGATATTAAAAAAGATCCCGACCATACCGCAAAGCATGCCGTACTCCTGTCTGATTTTTCCCTTATCCTCTTTTTCTTTAATAAAAAACTTTGAAAGAAATGTTATCACGTCTGATCACCCCATATCCTTTATTATCCCCTACCGGATTTTTCCCATATCCTGCAGCGGCCAGTAAATGACCTCTCCCTTGCCAAGGATTTTATCAATGTTTACATATTTATTATCCCAGTAACGTGCATCCCAGGAGTCATTCCGGTTATCACCCATTACCAGATAACAGTCATCCGGTATTTCAAATAAATATGGTCCCGTTGCCACGGTCCATTCTTCCTTTAAATAATCTTCCTCAAGCGGCGTATCACTTCCATCAATATAAATCTTTCCGTCCTCGATCCGTACTTCCTCTCCCGGCAGGCCTATCACCCTTTTTACATAAAGTTCTTCCTCATTATCCGGGTAATGAAAAATCACAACATCCCCACGCTGTGGTGTGCTCTTTAAATATGCCAGACGGTTTCCGATCAGACGATCCCCCGTCATGATCGTATTCTCCATAGATCCGGTCGGTACATCCGCATTGATGATCAGATAATTTTTAATCAGAAATGCCGCACCGATCGCTAATGCAAATGTAAGAATCCAGCTTAAAATTTCGCGTGTCGCCCCTGAGCTTTTCTGCATTTCCCCTTCTTTTTGCCTATCCATCTGATCTTTTTTATTTTGTGTATTGGTCTTATCCTGCGTATTGGTTTTATTTTGTGTATCTTTTTTATTTTCATCTATATTCATCTCAATATCCTGTCTTTTGGTTTCCATCTGTGTCCTCACTTATATGTTAAAATATTATGATTTACCATTTCCTATAATATAATATTATAATGTATTAAATATAATTTTAGCACACTTGCCACAAAATAAAAAGTGCCACACCTTACGATGTGACACTTTTTTGTCTATGATTTATTTTCAGGGTAATAACTGATTTCAAGCTATACGCTTTCTTTAGTCAGCGAATAATGCTGTGGAATAGTAACGGTCACCGCTGTCCGGAAGAAGGGCAACAATTGTCTTTCCTTTGTTTTCCGGGCGTTTTGCAAGTTCGATTGCTGCATATAAAGCTGCACCGGAAGAAATTCCGACTAATACACCCTCTGCTTTTGCAAGCTCTTTTCCGGTTGCAAATGCATCCTCGTTTGCTACCGGGAATACCTCATCATAAATCTTGGTATCTAATACTTCCGGAACAAATCCTGCACCGATTCCCTGAATCTTGTGCGGACCTGCTGTTCCTTTGGAAAGAACAGGGGAAGTCTCCGGCTCAACGGCTACAACTTTAACATCTTTATTCTGTGATTTTAAGTACTGGCCAACACCGGTAACTGTTCCGCCGGTACCAACACCTGCAACAAAGATATCTACTTTACCATCTGTATCTGCCCAGATCTCCGGTCCTGTTGTCTCGAAATGAGCCTGTACGTTTGCCGGGTTTGTAAACTGGGATGGGATAAAGCTTCCCGGAATCTCTTTTGCAAGTTCTTCCGCTTTTGCGATAGCACCTTTCATTCCCTTTGCACCCTCAGTTAAAACGATTTCTGCACCGTATGCTTTTAAGATGTTACGGCGCTCAACGCTCATGGTCTCAGGCATTGTTAAAATGATGCGGTATCCCTTTGCTGCTGCGATAGAAGCAAGACCAATACCTGTATTTCCGGAAGTCGGCTCAATGATAACAGAACCTTCTTTTAAAAGTCCTTTTTCCTCTGCATCTTTTACCATGTAGTATGCTGCACGGTCTTTTACACTTCCTGATGTGTTAAAATACTCAAGTTTTACAAGAACTTTTGCCTCAAGTCCTTTGCTTTTCTCTAATTTTGTTACCTCTAATAAAGGTGTGTTTCCAATCAAATCTGTTGCGCTCTGATAAACTTTTGCCATGATATTCCTCTCCTATTCTGAAATTTTCATTTCTGAAGTCTGCAATGCTTTTTGCAGACTTCAAAGTAAAAATAAGGAACTTATTTTTACTTTATTGCCTTAAATGCCTCATCAAGGTCCTCAATGATATCCTTGATATTCTCTGTTCCGATGGAAAGACGGATCGTATTCGGATAAATTCCCTGCTCTGCCAACTCTGCTTCATTTAACTGTGCATGTGTCGTAGAAGCCGGATGGATGACAAGTGATTTCACATCTGCCACGTTTGCAAGTAAGGAAAAGATCTCAAGATTATCAATAAAATCTTTTGCTTTCTGCTCATCCCCTTTGATCTCAAAGGTAAAAATAGAACCGCCGCCGTTTGGGAAGTATTTTTTGTATAATTCCTGCTGCTCTTTATCCTCTGTAACGGATGGGTGATGTACTTTTTCCACCTGTGGATGATTGTTTAAATACTCTACGACCTTTAATGCATTTTCCACATGACGCTCTACACGCAAGGACAATGTTTCAAGTCCCTGTAAAAACATAAATGCGTGGAACGGTGAGATCGTTGCCCCAGTGTCACGGAGTAAGATTGCACGGATTCTTGTGACAAATGCTGCAGGACCTGCTGCCTGTGAAAAACTGATTCCATGGTAGCTCGGGTTCGGTTCCGTGATAGCAGGGAACTTGCCGGATGCCTCCCAGTCAAATTTTCCACTGTCGACGATGACACCGCCGATTGCGGTTCCATGTCCGCCAATGAATTTCGTTGCAGAATGAACAACAATGTCTGCGCCGTATTCGATTGGCCGAAGCAGATACGGGGTTGCAAATGTATTGTCCACAACAAGTGGAATTTTATGCGCATGGGCGATCTTTGCGATTGCCTCAATGTCGCTGACATCTGAGTTTGGATTTCCAAATGTCTCTATGTAAAGAGCTTTGGTGTTGTCCTGGATCGCTTTTTCAAAATTTAAAACATCCAGCGGATCAACAAAGGTTGTTGTGATTCCATAATCCGGAAGCGTATGCTCTAACAGGTTATAGGAACCACCGTAAATATTATTTGCTGCAACGATATGGTCGCCAGCATGTGCAAGGTTTTCGATCGTGTATGTGATCGCTGCTGCACCGGATGCAACTGCGAGTGCGGCAACACCGCCCTCTAATGCTGCGATTCTTTTTTCAAATACATCCTCGGTCGGATTCGTAAGTCTTCCATAGATATTGCCTGCATCTTTTAGTCCAAAACGGTCTGCTGCGTGCTGGCTGTTATGAAATACATAGGAAGATGTTGCGTAGATCGGCACTGCCCTTGCGTCAGTGACCGGATCTGCCTCCTCCTGTCCTACGTGTAACTGTAATGTTTCAAAACCCAGATTTCTTTCGCTCAAATGTTTTTTTCCCATAGATCACTTCTCCTTCATCTGATATTTTATTTCTGTTTTTAGTATTCTTCTTCCTCTTCTTTTTCGCTGATATCGTTTACCGGACGCTCCAATCCTTCGATCTTGATACCATTTTTCTCAGCATAATCCCAGAGTGCTGCATGAATTGCTTCCTCTGCCAACAGGGAGCAGTGTACTTTTACTGGCGGAAGTCCATCTAATGCTTCCATAACAGCTTTATTGGTAACTTCAAGTGCTTCCTGGATCGTTTTTCCTTTTACAAGCTCGGTTGCCATACTGCTTGTTGCAACGGCTGCACCGCATCCAAATGTCTTGAATTTTGCTTCCCGGATGATTCCATTGTCGTCAATATCAAGATACATTCGCATGATATCACCACATTTTGCATTACCAACGGTACCTACACCGCTTGGATTCTCCATCTCTCCAACGTTTCTCGGATGATTAAAATGATCCATTACTTTCTCACTGTACATATCTGATTTCTCCTTTTTATCTCTTTACGCTCGATTTATTCTGATATGATCTGCTCTGTTTCTCACAGACCTGTTTTCATTGCTTATTTATTCTGTTTTTTTACAAAATCCTCATACAATGGTGACATACCGCGCAGACGCTCGATGATCTTCTTCAACTCATCTACGGTATAATCAATCTCTTCCATCGTATTCTTCTCGGATAAAGTCAGACGCAGGGAACCGTGTGCGATCTCATGCGGCAGACCGATTGCAAGAAGTACATGGGACGGATCTAAAGAGCCGGATGTACATGCAGATCCGCTTGAGCCGCAGATTCCAGCCTGATCTAAGAGGATCAGCATGGACTCACCTTCAATAAAACGGAAGCAGAAGTTTGCATTGTTCGGCAGACGGTCTGTGCGGTGTCCGTTTAATCTGGTGTAAGGAATCTCTTTTAATACACGCTCGATCAGATGATCTCTCAGTGCGATCTCTTTTGCGCTGCGTTCTGCCATATTCTCTTTTGCAAGTTTTGCAGCTGTACCGATTCCGACGATACCCGGAACATTGTGTGTACCTGCACGGCGTTTTCTCTCCTGTGCACCGCCGTGGATGAAGGAACGGATCTTAACCCCTTTGCGGATATACATCACACCGATACCTTTTGGTCCGTTGATCTTGTGACCGCTTGCGCTCAACATGTCGATGTTCATCTCTTCCACATCGATCGGGATATGTCCGAATGCCTGTACCGCATCCGTGTGGAACAGTACGCCGTGGTCATGTGCGATCTTTCCGATCTCTTTGATTGGCTGAATCGTTCCGATCTCATTGTTTGCTGACATAATGGAAATTAAGATCGTATCCGGACGGATCGCTTTCTCTAATTCCTCAAGGCTGATCTTTCCATCCTCATCTACATCCAGATACGTTACCTCGTAACCTTTCTGCTCTAAATACGCGCAGGTATGAAGAATTGCATGATGCTCGATCTTGCTTGTGATAATATGCTTTCCTTTGGACTCATATGCCTCTGCGGTCGCCTTTAATGCCCAGTTATCTGATTCGCTGCCGCCGCCGGTAAAATAAATATCTTCAGTTCTCGCATTGATGAGTTCTGCAACATTTGCTCTTGCCTCATCAACTGCCTTTTTGCTTTCCCCTGCGAAAGAATAGATTGCAGAAGGGTTGCCATAGTGTTCTGTAAAATATGGAAGCATTGCATCTAATACTTCCGGATATACCTGTGTGGTTGCTGCATTATCTAAATAAATTAATTTTGCCATGATATCGTTCCTTTCTTTATCCTTATCTTATCCATTTTATACGCAGCTCATACTCGCGGAAAGCCCGTATATTCTGTGTGTACCCATCACTACTTTGTTTCTATTTCCTAGTTTGTTGATATGATATAAGTATTATACATCATCAATTCCTATTGTCAAGATAGGAATTGCATTTTTTTTGCGAAAACAAGAACAAAAACAAAACTATCCGTTTCCCTCCAAAGCAAGTGACAACCTTCCTATATAATGCTATAATAAATCATCAAGTGCAACAAATATCTAAATATCCTGAGAGATCATATTTCGCAGATTCTAGTATCAAAAGGTGGATTTCATTTTTGAATGGCAAATTGTACAAATAGAATTTTATATAACGCAAGGAATGGAGACAATTATGAACCAGTTATTTTTACCGGAACTGATTCCGGATTACATGCACGCACACCCGGAGTATGGTGTAAAACGTATTTTAACCTACACAATCTATCGCTTTTTATCTTTTGCAGGAAAAGAGGACGATACACTTGCTGCCTATTTAAAGGAGACATTATTTCCAATGGAGCAAACGCTCGATTTTTCTCTGATCGATGATTATCTGGCACTGGATCCTTATTTTTGTCCGGTACTCGAAGAAGACAGTTTTGACGCCTTTTTCTTATATACCGCGATCAGCATCTTAGAGAATGCTTTCGACGAATTTGCATTGGGCGATGAGCTTGCCATCATCGATGAGCTGATCCTTACAAAATATCCGGTACTCGGTTCTGTGGCATTAGACGATGCAGATATCCGTCTGGATGCACTGATTGGCAGTGGAGCGGAATTTTATGCCGTTTTATACCTGACGTTAACAAGATATCCGTCATCTCTTGGTTCACTGCTTCCGCAGTTTGGTGCCGCTTACCACGACAGTTACCAGTTTACCGGTGACGATACAGCGCTTTACGATTTTATGGATGAATATTTTGAGACAAAGAACTGCCTACTGCAGCCATTCTTCGTAGAACTTTCCAACACACTTGTTGACGCAACACTCGGTTATTACAAGACTGACCTTGAGACATTACTTGCATCCGAAATTCCGGGGCTTTTAAGTGGCACGTCTTCCCGTTTTGCCGTACAGAAACGTTTCGGTGCACTCGGGCTTACCAGACTGCCGGATCATGATACCTGTCTTGCGCTGTTATCTGAATCCTTCCGCTATGCGGCACTCTACGAATTGCGCAGCAATCTCTTTGATTACCACCTAGAGGAAGACCGCCTGGTTACTGCGGATAACTGGAAAGACACCATCCGATTTCACTTTGTGCAGTACCAGCACATTTATGAACAGGCTCTCGACGGATTTTACGCGGCTGTACTTTCCAGGAAACTGCTGCTCGCAGAATTTTCGGAGGAATTGAAAAAACTGGGGTTTTAGTCCCCAGTTTTTTTATACCAGAATATGTATCCTGATTTATTCTTTTCCTTCTTCCTCATCCGGTTCCCGCAGATCACGAATCCGCACCTGTTCGATCCGCTTACCGGACATTTCTGTAATTTCTATTTCAAGTTTAAATTCTTCATCCACATGAAAGTCTCCGGCTTTTGGAATACATTCAAAAAGTTCCATCACCCAGCCACTAACGGTCTGCACATCAAATTCTGCCTCGCGGTCTAAACATTCAAACAGTTTTTCTACTTTTGTTTTTCCCGCAACCAGATACTCATTGTCACTGATGCGCTCGATCTCTGTCTCGACCTTATCGTGCTCATCCCAGATCTCACCGACAAGTTCCTCTAAGATATCCTCAAGTGTAATGATTCCTGCCGTTCCGCCATACTCATCCATCGCAACCGCAATGTGCAATTTTTTCTGCTGAAGTTCCCGCAAAAGATCATCAATCTTTTTATTTTTTGTTGTGAAAATTACTGGGCGCACAGACTCACGAATTGTCACATCCGAATGGTAAATAAAGTTGTAAAAATCTTTCTGATATAAAATACCAATGATCTGGTCAATATTTTCCTCATAAACCGGAAGTCTCGAATATCCCGTGTCCGCAAATATTTTTGCTATCTCATCTTTTGGCATATCCACCGGAATTCCGACAATATCAATTCGTGGTGTATAAATATCCACCGCCTCAAGCTCATCAAACTCAATCGCACTGCGGATCAACACGCGCTCATCCTCTCCGATACCTCCGCCTGCCTGCGCCTCATCCACAATGGTGAGCAGCTCCTCTTCTGTAATTCCCGTTTCTTCTTCTGACTGAAAGATATGTGACAGCAGTTTTTTCCACTGTGCAAACACAAAATTAACCGGTGTCAGGATTTTTACCAGAAAAGCAATGATCGGTGCAGAAAATAATGCAAATTTATCCGGTGATTCTTTTGCAATGCTTTTCGGTGAAATTTCACCAAAAATCAAAACCAGTACTGTTGTTACGATTGTTGAAACGCTCGCACCCTTTGCATCCCCTAACATTTTTACAAACAAGATCGTCGCAAGAGACGAAGACAAAATATTTACAATATTGTTTCCGATCAGAATTGTCGAAAGCAGATTGTCATATTTTTCTTCCAATTCCAGCACCAGTGCTGCCCGTTTATTTCCTTTGTCTGCCATATTTTTCATGCGGATACGGTTCAGAGATAGAAATGCAGTCTCTGTCGCTGAAAAATATGCTGACATGATAAGGCATATCGCAATAATGATAAAAAACAATGAGTCGCTTCCCATAAAAAAATAATTCCTCTCTTTCCACGCAAAAAAGCATAGCTGCAACTGTTTGTCATTCCAAACGGCAGTTATGCTTTCTTATATTTAAATATTAATATCATAAGTTCGTTATTCTGATTCGGGTAAGGATCCGCGTCCCCGTCCGCACTGTCTAACATAGTACTCTCCATTTCCTCGTATGAAAAACTTTATTCTCACACTGTCTCATATAAATTGTGCTATGGATGTATTATATCAAAACGCATTCTGTATAGCAAGGAATTTTTATGCATTTTCCATTTCTGTACTCCCTAAAATACAAATAAAATTTGCTGTTGTCTCCGAATTATGCTATACTGTTATAAATATATTTCAGGCGGGGCACATTTTCCCTGATGGGATTTCGTTTCCTGTCAGGTGATCACCATATAGACAGAAAAGAGGTATTTTTATGCAGGTAAACGAATCATCCGAGAACTATTTAGAGACCATCCTGATACTGAGCAAACGCAATCCGGTTGTACGTTCCGTTGATATCGCAGAAGAACTTGGTTTCAAAAAATCAAGTGTCAGCGTTGCAATGAAAAACTTACGTGAGAAAAACAATATTACTGTTACCAAAGAGGGATATATTTATCTGACTGATTCCGGCCGCGAGATTGCAGAAATGATCTACGAGCGTCACGAACTTTTAACAGACTGGCTGACACGTCTCGGTGTCGACCCGAAAATTGCAGCGGAAGATGCTTGCCGTATGGAACATGTCATCAGTAAAGAGAGCTTTGACGCGATCAAAAAACATATCAAATAAAACAGTACATAAAAATAAGAGGTACTCACCGGAACATATTTCCGGAAGTACCTCTTATTTTTTATTTATACTGTCTGCGGAACTGTACCGGTGTCATCTCGTATGCCTTTTTGAACAGGCGGTTAAAATGTTCCACATTCTCATATCCCACACTCGCTGCGATCGACTCCACCGTCTGATTTGACTCTTTTAACAGTCTTCTCGCTTTCTTCATTCTTGCAGCCTTCACTGCATCCTGAAATGTCATGCCTGATTTTTCCTTGATATACTTAGAAAGATATGGTTTGGAAAGTCCAAATTTTTCTGCCAGCACATCCATTGTCACATCCGCATAATTATTCTGGATATAATTCATGATCTCCATAATGCGCTCATCTCTGCCCTCGACGATATTCTCGCTTTTCGCCATCTTATTTGCGGCAGAAACCAGTGCAGCGATGGAACTTTTAATAATATCCTCATCTACGCCAACACCCCAGAAATGTTTGCCCTGACAGATAATCTCCACATAAGCTGCTGCTTTTGATGAAGATCCTTCCGAGATGGCATGTTCCTGATAAGTTGCCAACTCATAACTGATGCCAAAATACATCTTGATCGCGTTGCTGACTGCGTCGAGGCGTCCGTTTCCGTTTGTCTCGATCACTCTGCGCTCGCCGTTCTGCTCAATCGTTACACTTGCAGCAATACCATCTTTCTGCTCGAAACGACACTCCGGCACATCAAATACATCCTTGATATTGACATAATTCTCGGTAAATACCTGATAGATCATATCCGGTGTCAGTTCTTCGTGTCTGTGATCCGATACACCCTTGATCAAATAGCCGACTTCCTCTTTCATCTTATCCGGCAGAGACATACCAAAGTTCTGTTTTAATACGAAAGCAACTCCACCCTTACCAGACTGGCTGTTGATTCGAATGACATCAGATTCGTACTCTCTTCCGACATCCTTCGGATCAATTGGAAGATACGGAACATCCCAGCGCTCGCCGCTCTTTCCTGCTTCTCTCCATGCCATACCTTTTGAGATTGCATCCTGATGAGAACCGGAAAATGCAGTAAACACAAGATCTCCGGCATACGGGGTGCGCTCGTAAACTCTCATTCTGGTAAAGCGCTCATATTTCTCACGGATTGCTGCGATGTTTGAAAAATCAAGTTTGGGATCTACGCCGTGGCATACCATATTCATTGCAAGTGTCACGATATCCACGTTTCCGGTACGCTCTCCGTTTCCAAACAGAGTACCTTCCACACGATCAGCTCCTGCTAACACACCAAACTCAGCATCACTGATACCACAGCCTCTGTCATTATGCGGATGTACGCTTAAGATCACGTTGTCCCTGTATTTTAAATGTTTGTGAATGTACTCGATCTGACATGCAAATACATGCGGCATTGCGATCTGAACTGTTGTCGGTATATTGATGATCGCTTTGTGCTCTGCATCCGGTTTCCACACGTCTAACACTGCGTTGCAGACTTCCACTGCATAGTCGACCTCTGTTCCAGGGAAGCTCTCCGGGCTGTACTCAAATGTAAAGTTACCGTCTGTCTGCGCTGCAAGGTCTCTTAACAGGATTGCTCCATCAACTGCCAATTTCTTTACTTCTTCCTTGCTCTTTTTAAACACCTGCTCTCTCTGTGCAACAGAAGTGGAATTATAAAGATGGATCACTGCATGCGGTGCACCTTTGACTGCTTCAAATGTTTTTTTGATGATATGTTCACGCGCCTGTGTTAAAACCTGTACGGTAACATCTTCCGGGATCATGTTACGCTCGATCAACGCACGCATAAAATTATACTCTGTCTCTGAAGCTGCCGGGAAACCAACCTCGATTTCCTTAAATCCGATATCCACAAGCATCTGGA
Organism: Roseburia sp.; assembly: GCA_003483745.1. GTDB lineage: Bacteria > Bacillota > Clostridia > Lachnospirales > Lachnospiraceae > Roseburia. The sequence goes on from DMYD01000036.1 coordinate 78,953, forward strand.
AAAACTCGATCTTCTCCTCTAAGCTCATCGGCTCGATCAGTGCCTGATTACCGTCACGCAGATCCACACTGCACCAGATCGGCGGCTTTTCGATTGCATCCTTTTTCACCCAGTCATATGTAACTTCCGGTGGCATAAAATAAGATTTTCCATATTTTTCTGCAACATTAAAATTCATATTCATTCTCCTTATCCTGTTTTAACAATGATTCTATTTTCTGTGTGTCACTTTCTGTTTTCTGTCCGGAGAGCTTTTTGTGTAAGAAAAAATGTCATAATAATTTCTCATGATACAAAAAATCTCTGTATGCAAAACCTGTGTGGTTTCGTCATACAGAGACGCAAAATTTTCTTCACGCGGTACCACTCTGTTTCATGTATGACCTGTATCGTCATGCATGCACTCATCCGGCACTATCATGCCTTTTCCCTCTTACGGCGGGCGATCCGTCCAAGCCTACCCAACATCTTCTGCCTGTCTTTAAAGCATCCGATCCCTTCAGCCGGCAGCTCCAAGGCGAGTTCACAACTTCACTCTGACTGCCTCGCACCTTCCGGCAGTTCTCTGCTTTCCATTCCGCTGTTACTATTCCTTTTCATTGCATTTCATTTTCTGTTCTACATAATATCATACCTTTTTCGAGTTTCGCAAGGTGTGATTTTATCAATTTTATTGATTTATTTTAATCTTCTATGTTTAAAGCTGAAAATCTTCATAATCTTCCGGTGTAAAACGATGATAGATCAGATGGCATCCCTCATCCGTGATGCAGTAACGGTAATCATCCGGCACCCCATCCTCAAAATAAACCAGGTAATCAAATTCCCCGTGTGTCGTCTGTTCTACATGTACATGATCTGAATATCTGTGAAACTGCTGCAAAAGTTCGTCTATCGTACAGCCATGTTTTCCGATTGTTTCTATAAAACCTGCAATGAACTCACTTCCGTTCGTGTGCTCATGCACATAATCGACACCGTCTGGTGGAATTGCAATGCAGAAACGTTCACCTTTATTGGAGATTTCCACTCCACCGAGTGTCTGCACCGTCTCCTTTGAAAATTCCACAAGCAGTTCTGACATCTCCTTTTCGTTTGCATTAGTATGGAAGAAACGGTTCAGCGAGGTAAGCGGATAATATAACCGGATCAATTCACTCCGGTAACCCAGTTTTATCTGTTCTTCCTGTATGACCTCGATGATATTCTTTTCAAGTCTCGTAAAATCCACTGCATTTCCCATTTCTTTCTTCCTTATTATCTGACTGTCATTGTGCCGGATCGATGAATTGTGGCTTATTATTTTACTTTCATTATGTCAGATCAATCCATGCCCACGGTGCTTATTTTCTCATAAAATTTAGATTACATATTCGCCGGCACGCTGTCTCTCGTAATCTACTAAATCTGCGAGTGTGATACTGTCCACAACCTGATTGATCGCCTCGTTCATTTTTTTCCATACCAGAACGGTTGCACAGTCATTCATCTTATCACAGGTGTCTTCATCCTCAACGCATGCCACCGGTGCAAGACTTCCTTCTGTCAGGCGTAAGATCATTCCCACTGTATATTCTTCCGGTCTTTTCGTCAGGATGTAGCCTCCCTGCGCACCACGAATACTCTTTACATATTTTGCCTTATTTAAAACGGAAATAATCTGCTCTAAATATTTATCTGAAATTTCCTGGCGTCTCGCGATATCTTTTAAACTGATCGGCTCCCCTGTATTGTTCAATGCAAGATCAAGCATCAGGCGTAACGCATATCTTCCTTTTGTTGATATTCTCATATTTTCCTCATTTCTGCGCTGTTTTTCATATTTTAGGCTTGCGGATGCAGCGCAGCCGCAAACTTATGAATAAATGATTCTTTTATCATCGTATTAGAAGTATATCCGACTATTCATACCATGTCAATAGGAATTAAAGTATTCGTTAAAATATCTCTTTGCGCCACTGATATTTTGAGAGATCAACACATCCGTCTTTTACCTCTATGCCATCCGCTTCCAAAAGTCCGATCTGCCTGTTTTCGCCACCAAATGCAAAGGCCTCCGAAACTCTCCCCTCACGGTTTACTACCCGGTAACACGGGATTCCCTCCGGATCCGGATTTACATGCAGCGCATAGCCGACCACCCTGGCCCACCTTTTGTTGCCCGCAAGCGCTGCCACCTGTCCATAGGTTGCAACCGTACCGCGTGGAATCTGTTTTACAATGTCATATATTTTTTCGTAGGAATTTTTCTGTTCCATGCTGCTCCTTAAGTATAGACTATGATTCGCTCAGCAGTCTTATTATATCATGAAGCCCGGCTTCATGATCGTGATCTACACTCGCTCTGCTCGGCAGTCTTATTATATCATGAAGCACGGTTTCATGATCCAATTCGCCGTTCGTCAATCATGCAAGCATGTTGACTCACTTACGCTCATTATACCATGAATTACTTTTTTGTGCTATTAACCTTGCAATCACGTTAAGAACATGCTAAAATTTTAATTTGTGTTTTTATAAATTTTTAATACTTTTTATACTTAGGAAAGAATTGGAGTACAAAAGACCTATGAACGAACTAAGACCAAAACTATTTGACGTAATGAAGGGCTACACAAAAGAGCAGCTCATCAAAGATATCCTTTCCGGTATCATTGTGGCGATCATTGCTCTTCCACTTTCTATCGCACTTGCGATCGCTTCCGGTGTCGGTCCGGTACAGGGACTCTACACTGCGATCGTTGCCGGATTTTTTATTTCCTTTTTCGGAGGAAGCCGTGTACAAATTGGCGGACCAACTGCCGCATTTGTTGTTATCATCTATGGCATCGTGACCACTTACGGTACAGACGGACTGATTGTCGCAACAATCATGGCAGGTATCATTTTATGTATTATGGGCCTCTGCCATTTTGGTTCCCTGATTAAATATATTCCTTATACGATCACGACAGGTTTTACCTGTGGTATCGCAGTCACCCTGTTTGTCGGACAGATCAAAGATTTTCTTGGACTTGATATGGGTGCTGTTCCTTCTGAATTTATTGAAAAACTTGGCGCCTATGCTGCAAATATCACAACCACCAATCCGGTTACCGTCGCAATCGGTGCCGTTGCACTTGTGATTTTAATTCTGTGGCCGAAAGTAACTGACAAACTGCCGGGATCCCTGATCGCAATTATCGTGACAACTGCCATCGTTTATTTTGCTAAACTGCCGGTCAACACGATCGGAAGTGTTTACGGAGAACTTTCCTCCGAATTTCCGTCTTTCCACATGCCGGCATTCAGCTATAAACTGGTACAGGAACTGATCTCCCCGGCATTTACGATCGCGATTTTAGCCGGTATTGAATCCCTGCTTTCCGCAGTCGTATCTGATGGTATGATCGGTGACACCCACAAGTCAAATGCTGAACTGATCGGTCAGGGACTTGGAAATATTTTTTCCGGCCTGTTTGGCGGAATCCCTGCTACCGGAGCGATTGCCCGTACTGCTGCAAACGTAAGAAACGGCGGACGTACCCCGATCGCAGGTATCACACACTGTATCACTTTAAGCATTATTTTAGTTGTTTTAATGCCGCTTGCTTCCCTAATTCCTATGACAACATTAGCCGCAGTGCTTTTAGTCGTTGCATGGAACATGGCAGACTGGACTTCCTTTTTCCATCTGTGCAAAACTGCTCCAAAGAGTGATGTGATCGTACTTGTTGCAACATTTTTCCTGACTGTATTTTTTGACCTTGTCGTTGCCATCGAAGTCGGTGTCGTACTTGCCGCACTTTTATTTATGAAACGTATGGCAGAAACTGCCGACGTCACTGCCTGGAAATATGCAGATGAGCCGGATGTCACCCCTGGCGAAGCTGAAAAAATGCGTGATATTCCACACTCGATCCGTGTATTTGAGATCAGTGGACCGCTGTTTTTCGCCGCTGCTGACGAAATTCTTGCAATTACCAGTGACAAGTCAACCAAAGTCATCGTTATCCGTATGCGAAGTGTTCCAGCAATTGATGCGAGTGCAATGCGTTCCTTGCGTGACCTTGCTGCCCGTGCGAAGAAAAAACATATCACTTTGATCTTCTCACATGTCAACGAACAGCCGATGTCCGTTATGAAAAAAGATCACTTTATCGAGCTGATCGGGGAAGAACATTTCCTTCCGAATATTGTGGAAGCTCTCGATTATGCGGAAAATATGGTCGCAGATTCCAGTCATAAGGCTGCGAAATAACAGAATTTATTTATTCTTATGATGAAATATCGGATTAGGATGGCTGCACACTTCCTTTTACTGTGTCAGCCATTCTATCTCCGCGTCCTCTGTCGATGTTTCCATCTCTGCCTGACCTTCCCCTTCTTTTAAAACGATGCAGTTGTGATTGTCATCCACCTGAACCTGATAAAAATATTTCAAATCGTCGCTGACACCATTACTGTACTGATATTCCACAAAATACTGCGCTTGTGCCGGTGTTTCGGCAGGTTCGAAACCAAACGACGTCTCTTTGATCTCACAATCCGAATCATATTGATCTAAATACTCCTGAAAAATTGGATCTGTGTATCCTCTTGCAATCTCACTTCGATCATACAGCTCCTGCATCACGGCATCTTCCTCTATACCGGCGGATCCGCTATTTGCTCCACATCCTGCCAAAAACATTCCCATGATAAGCAGCAAACCTGTTATTTTACTCCTGCGCATCGTATGTATACCTCCCCTGCAGAGTCTCATACTCTGCATGCCCGGTGCTCCAGGTTCCTCCCTCCACCAGAAGAGACACTGCCTTGGCATCATAGGCGTCCAGATAAGTATTGACTACGCTTCCAACTGTCGCGTACTCTCCTGCCGTTCCCATCTGATTTACATATTCCTCAAATGTTTTCGACAGATCAAGCGTTATGGTATCCTCTTCCTGTTTAAAATCAAGCACTTTCACATCCGACGGAACCACACCGGCATCGATCAGCGCAGCCATAATATTTTCAGGCGTAAGCGCATCGAGCGATACCGTTTCTGTGTCAAAACCATCTGCATTTTCATTGCTTTTATATATGGTAATATTATTGTCTTCTTTATCAGCATTTTCCCGCCTGCCACAGCCTGATGCTGTCATAAGAACTATCGCTGCTAAAATCAATGCCATTTTCCGTGTTACACTTGTTCGTTTCATATTTTGCCTCCTCTTTTCCATCATTTTTCCTTTCAATCACGATTCATTTTTACCTTTTGGGTATATATGAAAATTTTGCTCGGAAAATACCCATAATTTTCCCTTAAATCCGCGTTTTTTGAGGATTTTTTTGTGATAATGGACATACACAGATAGTTTTTCATGCTATATGCCTTATACTCGCTTCGCTCGGCAGTCTTATTATATCTTATCTCATTTTGTTTTTGTTAAACCTTCGTCTAAATTAAGAAAATCTTCCATATTTCCAACCATAAAATACACGTTCTGCGAACACTCTATGATTAAGTGAAACAGCAGTCTTCACAGTTCATCCATATCTCCCCCGCAGATGCGCACCGATATCTCCGTCACATACTCCTCCACCGTCTCCGCCATCAGCTGATCCACCGTGTAAACTTCCAGGAACTCTTCCGCCAGTGTAATCTGATGTTCATCTGCATAAGCAAGAAGTTTCCGGTAAGCCTCCCCGATGTTTCTCCAGTGCCCTTTAAAATAAGTTGTCAGATATTTCCCCGCAGGCATAAAATGGCAGGACATGCCGCTCGGCTTATGTTTCATCAGCAATATTACGTTGCTGTAATTTGCATAGATCTGCCGTCTGACATCTTTTGCATACTGGATGTAACCAATCTCATAACAGATGCTTTTGCTGTTGTTCTCATAAAAATTGATCAGTTCCGCTGTGCGCTCCGCAAATTCTGATTCCGAAACGTCTAAAAATGCATCCATCAGATAATATCTGCCCGGTTTTTCACAGACAAATATCTCATCTTTGCCTTTCTCTAAATATGCCCTGACTTTTTTACTTTTTTCTTCCATCCACTGCCTGCGATCCTTTAACAGCCGGATTTTTTCTGCCAGAATCTGTTCCTCTTTTTCAAACAGCTCCAATAATTTTTCCGGAGTCCGGTCACTTAAAAAGGTCTGGATCTCTTTTAAAGACATACCAAGTTCCTTTAGCATAATGATCGCTTCGAGCACTTCGATCTGATGGATCGAATAATAACGGTACTCGTTATCAAGCACGATCTCCGGCGAAAACAAGCCGATCTTATCATAATGAAATAAAGTGTTTTTGGTGACGTGCATGAGCTTTGCAAGCTCACCAGTTGTCAGATATTGACTTTTGTCCACTTTTAATCTCCCCTCACGAAAAAGTTCTTGACTATATGGTAACAATATAGTTTATGATAGCATTTGTGTCTCAAAACCGCAATTTCCATCCGCGCTGACACAACATTTAAAAATATTTCAAAGGAGGAACCCATTATGGCACAGTCCATTGGTCAGAAATTCACACCTGTCACTTTATTAAAATTCGCATTACCATCCATGGTCATGATGGTACTCATGTCCTGTTATACAATCACGGACGGCATTTTTATCTCGCGCTTTCTTGGAGATAATGCGCTGTCCGCAGTCAATATCGTCTATCCGGTCATCAATATCGTACTCGCCATCGGCGTCATGCTCGCAACCGGAGGAAGCGCCGTCGTCGCAAAGAAAATGGGCGAAGGGAAAGACGATGAAGCAAAAGAAAACTTTTCCATGCTCGTGTTTACCGGTGTTGTGGCAAGTGTTGTCATCCTGATACTGACGATTTTATTTTTAGAGCCAATCTGCCGCGCTCTCGGTGCAAATGATTCATTACTTGCAAACTGCAAAGCATATCTTTTTACCGTTGTTTTATTTGCCCCGGCGTGTATGCTGCAGAGCCTGTTCCAGACGTTCTTCGTAACAGCGGGAAAACCGCACATTGGCATGACGTTAGTTATCAGTGCCGGCATCGCAAACGCCGTGTTGGACTATGTATTTTTATCTCCTCTTGGATTTGGCATTGAAGGAGCCGCCTTTGCCACCGGTATCGGTCAGCTCATACCTGCAGTCGTGGGACTCTTCTACTTTTTCTTTGTCAGGGGAGATCTTTATTTTACAAAATTTCATTTTCATGGAAGTGTCCTTTCCGCTGCAAGTTTTAACGGTGCATCCGAGATGGTAACGAATATTGCAAACGCTGTGATTACTTATGCATTTAACAAAATCATGCTGCGCCTTGCCGGTGAAAACGGTGTTGCCGCAATCACGATGCTGCTTTATTCCCAATTTTTATTTAATGCGCTTTTTCTTGGATTTTCCATGGGTATTGCACCTGTGATCAGTTACAATTATGGTGCAAAAAATACAGGCGGACTGAAAAGCGTCTGCAAAATCTGCAGACGCTTCGTGATCGTTTCTTCTATTATAATTACTATTTGCTGTAACCTGCTCTCCGAGCCGATCGTGCTTTTATTTGTCGGCGGGAAAACAACGACCTATGATCTCGCCGTGAGTGGTTTTTCAGTGTTCTGTCTGACCTTTTTGTTCAGCGGCTATAATATTTTTTCATCTGCTCTCTTTACGGCACTTTCAGATGGGAAAACCTCGGCGATCATATCCTTTACAAGAACCTTTGTTTTTATCCTGCTGTCACTCCTCACACTGCCAGCTATTTTGGGTGTGACCGGTGTGTGGCTCGCAATCCCGGTGGCAGAGTTTGTGACACTGTTTTTATCGATTTTTTTCAGCGGCGCAAACGCTCTATTTATCACTATTCATAACTAAAATCCGGTACCCATTTTCCGGCAGGGATACAACTCCCTGCCCTGATGTTCCGGTAATTGTATCTTGGGAACTTTCCATTCCCACTCCAGAATCAATTCCCTCCACTGGCTCCCCGGTAAAGAAATCTCTATAACTTCTTCCATCCGTCAGTTTCACACATGCCTCTTTCCCGGAAAAGTTCAATAGAAACAGGTATTCTTCTGTCCCATTCAACCGGACTGACACATCAATGCCTTTTTGCACTTCCATAACAACCCCAGTCATTCCTTTTTCTTTCAAAATATCCCGGTACAGTTCATTCAGATACGCCTGCTCAAAACGCGCCGCCAGATAATAACAACGGCCTTTCCCATAGGCATGCCTTGTCGCAGCCGCCATCCCGGCATAAAAATCATCGGCATACTCCAAAAGCACTTCCGTGTCCGCCTGCGGGTGGATGAGTTCGCAATAACTGTCCACCTGATAGCATCTGTCCGTGCCACACGCACATGCGGAGTTGTACTCATTTTCGTAGAGTGTGTCCATCTCCTCTGCCCATACACCTGCTGCATCCATCAGACCGCCACCCGGAAATCCCCCCAGAAAACAGAGATCATTTTCATTGACCTCGCCGCTTCCGTAGGTCAGGACGAGTGTCCCGCCATCTGCCACAAACTGTTTCAGACGCTCCGCCACGCCCGCACGCAGCAGATAGAGCATCGGTGCTGCGACAATACGATATCCACGAAAATCGCATTCTTCATCGACGATATCCACAGGAATCCCAAGTTTCCGCAGGGCACGGTAATGCTGCAGGGCTGTTTCATCGTAAAGCCTCGGCTGTCTCCATCCCTGTAAGTGCTCAATCGCCCAGAAATTTTCCCAGTCGTAAAGCAGCGCTGCCTCCGCCTTTACATCGCTTCCCGCTAAAGGCGCCAGCTTTTCTAAAAGTTTTCCACACCGGCTCACTTCCCGGAATACCCTGGTGTCCTCTTTTCCATAGTGGTCTACCACCGCACCGTGGAGTTTTTCGGACGCCCCCCGGCTCTTTCTCCACTGGAAATACTGAATACTGTCCGCCCCGTGCGCAAGTGCTAAGACCGCCGACAGTTCATGTACGCCCGGCTTTTTTAATTTGTTCACTTCCCGCCAGTTTACGACACTCGGCGTATTTTCCATGACAAAATAAGGCTGCTTTTTGAGACTGCGGAACAAGTCATGGGAAAACGCAGTCTCAAGCGCAATGTCTGCCTCATTTTCCTTTTCGCGTCCCCATTCCGGGTAAGTATCCCATGAGATCAGATTCATAAATGGTGCCATTTTCCACGGGTTAAACCCTTTATACATTCCCATCAGGTTGGTTGTGACCGGTATTTCCGGCGTCAGTTCGCGAAACGGTGCGCTCTCATTCTTAAAAAAATCAACGGTCTGGTCTGTCACAAACCGTTTCCAGTCAAGGTTTAATCCATGCAGCGAATGTTCGCCCCGCACAGACGGCGACTCAATCTCTGAAAAATCAGAGAAACCATGACTCCAGAAACCCGTCCACCACTGCCGGTTCAGCTCCCCGATATCGCCATGATATTTCTTTTTCAGCCACTCACGGAAAGCCTCCTGGCAGAGTTCACAGTGACATTCGCCGCCGTATTCATTTCCGACATGCCACATATAAATTGCCGGATGCCTGCCATAGCGTTTTGCAAGCAGCGTGTTCATCTCAACCGTTTTCTTCCTGTAATAAGGCGAAGTATAGCAATGGTTGTGGCGCTCCCCATGCAGATTCCGGACACGTTCCGCAGACACCCTTAAGACCTCATTATGATCTCTGTCCATCCATGCCGGTCTTGCACCGGACGGTGCGGCGAGAATCACTTTCTTTCCAGCCTGCGCCATGCGGTCCATGATCTCATCGAGCCATTCAAACGTATAGACACCCTCCTCCGGCTCTAAATTTTTCCACGAAAATACACCTACCGTTACACTGTTTAATCCAGCAAGTTCCATCAGCCGTACATCCTCATCTATGATCCCAGGTGTATCTAACCACTGATCCGGATTATAATCTGCCCCATGTATCAGCTCCTTTGCCCGAAATCCCATGTTCCCCATTATTATTCCCAGTTCCTTTCTGCAGTCTTACTATTTTGTCGATTCCTTCAGGATCACATTATACCCCATCGTGATCTTGCCCGCTTTTTCCTCACCGTCTAATGCCTCTAAAAGAACCCTCGCCGCCATCGTGCCGAGCTCTTTGATATCAAAATCCACACAGCTGATCGGCGGGTAATATTCATTTAACACCTGGCTGTTATAAAAAGATGCGATCCTGATGTCCTGCGGCACGCGGACTCCGTTTTTCCGCAGTGTATTTAACACATTAATACAAATATTGTCGTCCATGCACAGGATGCACTCCACACCTTTTTTTAACATTTCTTCCGTGAGCTGCTCTGCCTTAAACACCTCGCCCGCACCGTCAAATATCATCTGCGGGTCAAAGTCAAGATCGTTGTCCTCGTATGCCTGTAAAAATCCTTTCAACCTGCTCTTTGTCACCACATGGGTACGGTCCGCACAAAACAGTGCGATCTTACGGATCCCCATGCGCAGCAGGATCGAAGTCAGATCCCGGCAGCCTGACATCTGGTCGACATCCACCTGCGAGACCGTTTTATCATCATAACTTCCTATGGCAACAAACGGCACACCACGCTCTTTCAAAAACTTAATATCAAGGGCGTCGGTGATGGTGCGTGTCAATACCACACCATCCACCTTATGCTTTGAAATGATCGTCTTTAGCGCATCAATATCATTTGCCCCCGTCTTTGCCATCATAACCTGAAAGCCGCGGATTACGCAGTAATCATACACACTTGAGAGGATTTCCATAAAATATGGAAGCAGCGCGTAATCTTTTTCCGCAGGAATCGTCACTAAAATATTACCGGTCTTTTTGTCCGTATATTTACGTTTTCTGACACACGGGTCAAGATTTCTGCTCGCAATATATTCTAATACCCTCTGTCTGGTTGCCTCCGACAGCCTGCCTTTTCCAGAGATCGCCCTTGACACCGTTGTCGTGGAAATTCCAAGTTCCTGTGCTATTTCATAAATATTTGTTTTCTCACTCATTAAATCCCTTTTGCTTCTTTGTACTCATTGTACTGTCTTAAAAATTCATCGTTTACTTCGTCCATGCCGGCATCTTTTAACTGCTGTACAAATGCCTCATAAGTTGCCTCTGTGTCATCACCGTAGATGCCGAGCGCAAAACTCATTTTATACTCATCCACAGTTGTGGAAACTGCGGTATACTGTGTCTGTACCGGAGACGGATCAAACGTGAATCCAGTCTGTGCCGGAACATACTCCATTGCCTCGCACTGGTCTGTGATTGCAACCTGTCTCTCATCAAGACCTGCCTCATCCGGCTCATCTGCACGGTTGATTGCCCATGCCCAGTTATTCCAGCCATAGTTTGCTGCACCGTCTAAGATCACACGGTTGCCGTCCTCATCTAACTCCCAATGTGTTCCTTCCACACCGCCGAGCAGTAAGCGGTTTAAATTCACATCACCTTTCATGTAATCAAGAACAAGTGCTGCGCGCTCCGGGTCTGCGGACTTCTGTGTGATCGCAATCGCATCAACAGAATAGCTTCCCCTGTTTCTCTTAACATCCGGTGTCACATCATATACGGCATAAGTGCCTACACCGGCATCCTCAAGATTTTTGCCCGCATTAAATACGGAGGTATTCCAAACAAAAGAACCGGAGGTTCCATTTTCAAAATATGCCTGTGCATCACTGGTGTCATTGATCGCATCGGTGGACCAGATTCCCCCTTTTGCCATCTCTGCCATCTCAAGACAATAATCTTTGTAAAAATCAGAGGTATACAGATAGAAAATATCATCGGAAGCCGGAGCTGCCTCGCTGTTATTTGCAAAATAGTCCCAGTCGTAACCTTCGGTCACACCCTGTAGCCCTTTGCTCTGTCCGTAAGTTACTAAAAGCTGTTCACGGTTTGCATTGGTATTTAAAGGAGTCACACCTGTCTCGCCCTTTAAGTCCGCAAGCTCTGTTAAATATTTTTTGTAATTATCCCAACTGTCCGGTGTTGTCAAACCGTACTGATCGATCAGATCCTGGCGGACTGCAACGATATTATAAGCGGTAAAAGATGCCTGTGCTTTTGGCACTGCGTAAACATTTCCGCTGATTGCGATCTCATCCCAGCTCTCCGAGGGCTGCAAGTCATAGGACAATGGCATGTACTGTTTTAAAAAGTCCTGATCTAACTGTTTAAACGCACCGTTTGCTGCCTCTTCATTATAATAGCACCAGGATGCTGTGTAAATCAAATCGACCTGCTCTCCGCCTGCCAGCAAAAGCGAATATTTTGTCTGGTAATCGCTCCAGTTTAAAAATTCAAGATCAAGCGTGGTATTTAAGTTTGGCTCATAATATTCCTCATTTGCTTTTGCAAGCACCATATCCATATCTGCCGGTGCGTCTCCGAGCACATACATAACTACCGTTTTATGCTCTGACAGGTCATATCCTTTTCCTGCGTACGGGCTGTCCTCAGCGATCGCACTGTCATCCCCTCCGCCTGCGGCATCCGTCTCTGCCTGATTCGTATCAGTATTCTTCGATACATTTGCAGTATTTCCGCTGCTTCCACATGCTGCGACTGACACGAGCATTGCGGGAACTAACCCAACACTTACTACTTTTTTTACTGCTCCTTTTTTCATTTCCTTTTCCTCCTAAAATGATATATTGTGAATGACCCTCAGCCCTTTACCGCGCCGAGTGTCAGACCTTTTACAAAGTATTTCTGTAAAAACGGGTAAAGCAAAACGATCGGTCCGGTCGCGATCACCGTCATGGAAAGTTTTAAGCCTTCCGACGGCATCTGTCCAACCTGCATTCCTGTCTGGTTTGCAATTCGTTTTAATGCCTCAGAGCTGTTTAAGATGTTCTGTAAGGTATACTGTAAGTTCCAGTTGTCACCTGTGCTCATAAACAACATGCAGTTGTACCAGTCGTTCCAGTAAGCAAGCGCCACGAAAAGTGTCAACGTCGCAACGAGCGGTTTTGCCATCGGCATGATGATGCGTAAATAAATGAAAAAGTCGCCCGCGCCGTCAATCTTCGCCGCCTCCGTCAGTTCAAACGGGATTCCCTTCATAAAACTTTTTGCAATGATCATATTCCAGACTGAAAAAAGCCCCGGTATGATCAGAGAATAAATGTGGTTGGTAAAATGTAAATATGTGGTGCAGAGCAGATACCACGGCACCAGTCCGCCGGAAAACAGCGTCGTGAAGAAAAAGAAAAATGAGATTCCGTTTCTCCACGGGAAATCCGGTCTTGAAAGCACATAACCCGTCATAGTCGTAATAAAGATCGAAATGACCGTACCGACAACGGTTACAAAAATCGTGATCCCGTAAGCATGTACGATGCTTTCTGGATTTTTTAATGCCATCTTATACGCTTCTAATGAAAAGTTTGATGCGTTTAAAAAGAAACTGTAACCCTGCGTCACGATTGTGCTCTCCTTCGTAAATGAGCCAATGACAATCAAATAAAATGGAATTACACAGAGTAGTGCAAACAGCGTCACGAGGGTATATGCTAAAATATTAAAGATGATCTTATCTTTTCCCTTTTTAATCTTCACTTTGATTCCTCCATTTTCTATCCGGAAATTTTCTACTCATACAATTTGTTTTACATTTCCTTATCAGAACAGTGTGTAGTCCGGGTCGACCTTTTTGACAATATAGTTTGCCGCAACGATCGTCACGAAACAAAGTACCGACTGATACAGTCCTGCCGCCGCTGTAAATCCAACATTCGGGGAAGTCGTCAACATACGGTAAATATAAGTATCAATGATATCTGATGTGTTGAGCAGTAACTGGTTGGAACCTACAAGTTGGTAAAACATACCGAAGTCCCCGCGGAATACGTTTCCAAGAGCAAGCAGCACCATGATCATAATCGTAGGTTTTAAACTTGGGATCGTGATGTACCGGATCTTCTGCCATACATTTGCACCGTCGATATCCGCCGCCTCATACAGATCCTTGCTGATTCCCGCGATCGCAGCTAAATAAACAACGGAGCCATAACCGGTCTGTTTCCACAGTCTCACGATGACAAGCACGATCGGCCATTCCTTTACCTGTTTGTAAATGGAAAAATTGGTCACACCAAACTGTGCCAGGATGGAATTTAATACACCATTATTTCCAAAAATATTTAACATGATCGTCGATACAACAACCCAGGAAATAAAATACGGTAAAAACATAAATCCCTGTGCGAATTTCTTGAATACTTTTCCGGTAATCTCGCTTAAAATGATTGCAAAACCAACTTCAAAGATTACCCCAAGAAAAATAAAGGCGATATTATAGAGCAATGTGTTTCTGGTCAGCGTCCAGATCTTGTTTGACACAAACAAATACCTGAAATTGTCCAGTCCGTTCCATGGACTGTGAAAGATTCCCTGCGCGTAGCTGAAATTCTTAAATGCAAGAACAATGCCGCCCATTGGAATATAGCTGAAAATAATGACAAATACGGTTGCCGGTATCAGCATACAAAGCATCACACGATTTTTCTTTAACTGTTTTAAAAACCCCTCCATAGTTCCTCCCATCTTTGCAATACATGGTATTGCGCATTTCCTTTATCTTGTAAAAAAATTATAACATTTTCATTTTTGGGGATTCAATTTCTAAAACAGCCAAGAATATTTTATTTTTTTGCCCTGTTGCACAAAAAAATTCGCAAAACCACTGCGCAATTAGTTTTTATTGCGCTATGTGATTTTGCGAATTGCTCTGTGTGATGATTCTAATAATTATGGCGTTGTGAACACATTATTTGTCCTCAACATTATATTTATTCTACCTCCATGTCTCTCCTGCATAAAATAAATGACTTAATTTTCCCGGAAACCGGCGGTGCCTCAATCTTGACGCCTACACAAAGCTTACCGTCCACTGCTGCCGGTATCTCGATGCTGTACCGGTCAAACTGTACTTCCCGCGGGAATACCTCACAGATATGTTCTTCTCCTTTGTCCCTGACAAAAAATGTGACCAGTGTTCCTGTCGTATTGCCGCCACAACAGGTAACATAAGCCTGATAAGCTTCCCCCGGCTCCACCTGTGCCTCCATGGATAATTCCAGTGTAAAATTTTCTGTCGAAGTAAAATAAAACCCGTCCCCGTCCGTTCCATACGAGACACCTGCACTGTTTTGGATCTCAACACCTTTCATGCCATCCTTGAAATCTCCATTTTGCAGAATGTTTTCCGGCGTCTTTTCCACAAGAACAAGCATTGACACATCCGCCCACTCTGCCGGGACATCCTCAACGACGCCCCCTGCTGCAAATATCTGCACGGCTGGTGTCTTTTTTGTATCCTCCGGCAACGTCTGATGCTCTCCCTCTTTATTTTCCACATTTGTTCTGTTATCCACAGGGTTTAATTCCCAGCGGACATTTTTCCACGAGACGGTTCCATCCATGTGTAGAACTTCAAGTTTTTGCGGAATACTATCCTGCAAATCTTTTTGAACTGTCTCTTCCCGTTTTTTTTCAACACATGCACCGTCCTGCATTGCCCTCTGATCTTCGAAAACAGTTTCTCCCAGACCTTTTTCTTCCTCAAACAGTACTCGGTTTTCCGGCATATCCCGCCATATCACCAGTTCTTTCGGGCAATCAATCTTTGCGATCTTTTTTGCATCACATTCTTCCGGCACAAATGAGATTGCCTCATAGCCTTTTGTCGGCTTTCCGTTTTCATCCATGATACCCATACAGACACCCCAGCCATCGGAATCCTCCGGTGCGCGTGAAAACGGTTCCCAGTAGAAAAAGCCAAGTCCCCTGTGCTCTTCCGCCGACGCGATAATGCTGATGATCAGTTCGAGCACTTTTTTCTGGTTTTCCGGTGTCGCCGGAAATCCTGCCGCACGCTCCTGTTCCTCCCTGAAAAAACTGCCCCCGCTTTTTCGGAATGCATGCGCTGTCTCTGCCACGACAAGATCCTTGTGATAGCGTTCCACAAGTGCATCCATTGTCTGCCGGAACATGGAAAATGTTCCATGCCAGAATGGATAATAGGACAGCCCTATGATGTCAAAATCCTTTACTCCGCGCGCCATCATCTGATCGAACCATTCTCTGTAATACTCATATTTTCCACCCTGATCCAGATGTAAAACAATACGCGTCCCATGCGTCCCTTTTGTGTCGAGCACCGCGCGGATACCCGCATTTACAAAACGTGCAAGGTTGTCCCAGTTTGGCACGGCACCGTCCGGGAAAAGCATGCCGGTACGGATCTCATTTCCAATCTGCACCATATCCGGGTACACGCCCGCCTGATCCAGCTGCTCCATACAGCTTTTTGTAAAATCATAGACTGCCTGGCACAGTCCATCCACCGATAAATGCTCCCACGCCTTCGGCTTCTTCTGATGTCCCGGATCTGCCCACCAGTCTGAATAATGGAAATCCAGGAAAAATCCCATTCCAAGTTCTTTTATCTTCTTTGCAGTTATAATCGTCTGCGCCAGATTACAGTATCCACCGGATTCCGGCTCATTCTCCGGTTCATTCCACAGCCTGAGCCGTGCATAGTTAAACCCGCGTTTTATCGCATACTCTAACACATCAACTTCCTTACCCGACTCATCAAAATACTGATACCCCTTATCCTTCATCTCCAGATACGAGGAAACATCCATTCCACGGATCATACTCTTCTCCATTTCAGCCTGCCCTCTACTGCTTATTTTTCTCCGCCAGTTTCCCAAGATATGCCAACACATCTTTTCTGGTCACGATCCCGATAAACACCTTTTTATCATCCACAACCGGAACGAAGTTCTGGTTCATTACCTTGTCAAACAGATTCTCCATGGATTCATCGATCTTTACCGCCTGATTATCCCTCCTGCGCTCGATCGACGTGATCGGCATATCCTCAAGCAGCTTCAGATCCGGGAAATTGCGGTCCTTTAAAAACCATAGTAAATCTCCTTCTGTGATCGTACCGATATATTTCCCTTCCACGCTAAGCAGCGGAATGGCTGTGTAACCGTGATGTTCCATTTTCTCAAGCACCTGACGCATGGTGTCCGTCTCTTCCACATGTGCTACGTCCTCCTTCGGTGTCAGAAAAAATAAAATATTCATATGTGTTGCCCCCATTTGTTTATTGATGTGTGTATTTTGATTATACTACCATTTCGGGGGTGGGACAACGGGGGAGTTATAATCTTACTAGTATTTCATCCTTTAATTAACTCGACTTTTTGACAGGCAGTGTATCGGGACAATACTGATAATAACTATACTGATTATAGTGATACTGATCTTATCCTTTCCTATCCGGAATGGAACAGGAATGATAAGATGTAATATAACTAATGTTGAGGCTGTGGTCTGCCTTTATTGTAGAAAATTTTTTCGCTATCTCATATAAAAGTGTGATTGATAGGCATTAAATTTTAATAATTCTGTGATTTCGGTTGTAATTTTCATAGATTTCGCATATAATAAAAGTGTGATTATAAAGCATAAAACTCCAATAAAAATGTGAGGAGTGATTCTATGGAACGATTTATCTTAAAAAAGTTGCTGGATTGGAAGAATTCTCCCTACCGCAAGCCTTTAATCTTGAAGGGCGTACGTCAGGTGGGTAAGACTTGGATTCTGAAAGAGTTCGGCAGACGCTGTTATGAAAATACAGCCTACTTTAACTTCGACGAAAACGAAGAATATAAACAATTTTTTGAAACAACCAAGGATGTGGATCGGATTCTACAAAACCTTATGCTGGCAAGCGGTCAAAAGATATTGCCAGAAAAGACCCTCATCATCTTTGACGAGGTACAGGACTGCCCGAAAGTCATTAACTCCATGAAATATTTCTGCGAGAACGCACCGCAGTACCATGTTGCCTGCGCCGGTTCTCTGTTAGGTATCGCCTTGGCGAAGCCTTCCTCTTTTCCAGTAGGCAAGGTCAACTTCATGCAGATTGACCCAATGACATTCGCTGAGTTTCTACTTGCCAACGGTGATGAAAATCTGGCGCAGTATCTGGAACAGGTGGATACCCTTGAGCCTATCCCTGACGCCTTCTTTAATCCGCTGTATGAGAAGCTGAAGATGTACTATGTCACCGGTGGTATGCCGGAGTCGGTATTGATGTGGACGGAGGCACGGGATGTTTCTGCCATGCAGGAAGCATTGTCCGGAATCATTGGAGCCTATGAGCGTGATTTTGCCAAGCATCCTAATCTCAGCGAGTTCCCGAAAATCTCAATGATTTGGAAGTCTGTTCCTTCTCAACTGGCAAGGGAGAACAAGAAGTTTATCTATAAGGTGGTCAAGGAAGGCGCACGAGCCCGTGAGTACGAGGATGCTTTGCAATGGCTGGTGGATGCCCGTCTGGTGCATAAAATTTATCGCAGCTCAGCTCCCGGCTTGCCGATTGCAGCTTACGATGACTTGTCTGCTTTCAAGATTTATTTGGTAGATGTGGGACTGCTCCGCCGTCTGGCACAGTTGGCCCCCACTGCCTTTGGCGAAGGGAACCGCCTATTTACTGAATTCAAAGGCGCATTAACCGAAAACTTTGTGTTGCAGACTTTAATTACTCAGTTTGAAGTCATGCCCCGTTATTGGAGCCAGAACAACCCACCTTACGAGGTGGATTTCCTCATTCAGCGGGAGAACGACATCTTCCCCGTGGAGGTCAAATCTGAAGCCAACACAAACAGCAAGAGTATGAAGAAGTTCAAGGAACTGTTCCCTGATAAGGTCAAGCTTCGCATCCGTTTCTCATTGGACAATCTGAAACTGGACGATGATGTGCTGAATATCCCGCTGTTCATGGCAGATCAGGCGGATCGATTGATTGGGTTGGCATTGGAAAAGAGGAAGCACTGATGTACATGGCTAAACTATATTAACCTAAATTGAAAAAACATTGAGGCGAATGAAATGAATCAATATAACGAAATTTCGTAAGTATGTAATCATCCG
>DMYD01000001.1 GCA_003483745.1 Roseburia sp.
GATAACTTCTGGGAGCATGGTGCCGGTCCTTGCGGTCCTTGTTCTGAGATTTATTATGACCGTGGAGAAAAATATGGCTGTGGCAAACCGGACTGTAAGGTAGGATGTGACTGCGACCGTTTCATGGAAGTATGGAATAATGTATTTACCCAGTTCGAGGGTGACGGTAAGGGCGGTTATACTGAACTTGCACAGAAAAACATTGATACAGGTATGGGATTAGAGCGTTTAGCTGTTGTTATGCAGGATGTGGATTCTGTATTTGATATCGATACCATGAAAGCAATCCGTGACAAGGTATGTGAGCTGTCCGGTAAAAAATATCAGGTGGATGCGTTGGATGATGTATCTATCCGACTGATCACTGACCATATCCGTTCTGCAACATTTATGATCTCTGACGGTATTATGCCATCAAATGAGGGACGTGGATATGTACTGCGCCGTATCATCCGCCGTGCGGCAAGACACGGAAGAATGCTTGGCATTGATGGTATCTTCATGGCAAAACTGGCTGCCACCGTAATCAATGAGAGTAAGGATGGTTATCCGGAACTTGAAGAGAAAAAAGATTTTATCTTTAAAGTATTATCCCAGGAAGAAGAAAAATTTGGAAAAACAATCGATCAGGGACTTTCCATCCTTTCTGATATGGAAAAACAGATGGAAGCAGACGGCGTAAAGGTTCTTTCCGGTGAGAATGCATTTAAACTTTATGATACTTATGGATTCCCGATGGATCTGACACAGGAGATCCTCGAAGAAAAAGGATTTTCTGTCGATGAAGAGGGATTCAAAAAGGCGATGGAAGTACAGCGTACCACAGCGAGAAAAGCCCGCAAAGTGACAAACTACATGGGCGCTGATGAGACAGTATATGAGTCTGTCGATCCTTCTGTTACCACAGAATTTGTAGGCTATGATTCCTTAAACTGCAAGTCAAAGATTACTGTACTTACTACAGAGACAGAGATCGTTGAGGCATTATCCGATGGAGAGGTTGGAACCGTGATCGTAGAACAGACTCCATTCTATGCGACTATGGGTGGACAGCAGGGAGATAAGGGTATCATCCGCACTGCAACCGGAGAGTTCCAGGTGGAAGATACGATCAAATTACTTGGCGGAAAAGTAGGACATGTCGGAAAGATGATCTCCGGTATGATGAAAACAGGAGATGAGGCAGATCTTTCGGTAGATGCTGTACTCCGTGCAAAGACCTGTAAGAACCATTCCGCAACACATTTACTGCAGAAAGCATTGCGTGAAGTATTAGGAACCCACGTAGAGCAGGCAGGTTCCTATCAGGATGGCGAGCGTACCCGTTTCGATTTCAGCCATTTTGCAGCCATGACACCGGAGGAACTTGAAAAAGTAGAAAAGATCGTCAATGATAAGATCGCAGAGGCAATTCCGGTACGCACAGATGTGATGACTGTAGATGAGGCGAAAAAGACAGGAGCCATGGCGTTATTTGGCGAAAAATACGGTGAGACTGTCCGCGTTGTATCTATGGGAGATTTTTCCAAAGAGTTCTGCGGTGGTACACATGTAAAGAATACATCTGAGATTGCTGCATTCAAGATCATTTCTGAAAATGGTGTTGCAGCAGGTGTCCGCAGAATCGAGGCACTGACCGGAGATAATGTATTTGCTTATTACCGCAATTTGGAGAAAGAACTCTTAGAGGCAGCGAAAGCAGCAAAGGCAACACCGGCAACCTTAACAGAGAAAATCGAACATATGCAGGCAGAGATCAAAGCACTGACCAGCGAAAATGAGTCATTGAAGAGCAAAGCGGCAAAAGAGGCGCTTGGAGATGTCATGGATCAGGTTGTGGAAGTAAAAGGTGTGAAATTACTTGCTTCCGCCGTAGACGGTGTAGATATGAATGGTCTGCGTGATCTCGGAGATCAGTTAAAAGATCAGCTTGGTGAGGGCGTGATCGTACTTGCTTCTTCCTGCGAAGGAAAAGTAAATCTTATCGTTATGGCTACAGACGCAGCGATGAAACAGGGAGCACATGCAGGAAATCTGATTAAGAGCATTGCCGGCAAAGTCGGCGGTGGCGGCGGCGGACGTCCGAATATGGCACAGGCGGGAGGTAAAAATCCGGCTGGTATTCCGGATGCAATCGCCGAGGCAAAAACAGCACTTGAGGCGCAGCTTTCCTAAAATCTGTTTTGCACTATTGTCCCGCAATTGAAAAATCACGGAAGATGACAGCTTTTTAGCTATGGAGGCAAAAGATGGATAAAGAAATGGAATTTAAAAATAAGAGTATTAAAGAAAAGGTAAACGGAAGCTTTAAAATGATCATAGTTTTATATGTGGTCAGCGTGGCGCTTGCAATATTTTTAATGTTTGCAGTAAAAATTGTTCCGTCTGCAATAGAGTATTTTGTGCTTGCCGGAGGTATTGTTGTGCTTGCGATTATAACGGTCTGCAGTATTCTGGCAACATTGAAACGGGCTAAGATGCTGATACACTATATTGTAGAACCGGTCAGGGAACTAAGCAGTGTGGCAGAAAAAATCTCTGGTGGAGAACTTGATATTGAAATTGCTTATCAGTCAGAGGATGAGATCGGAGAACTTGCAGAAGATTTTCGCAAAACAGCAACTACGCTGCAACGGATTATAGGAGATCTTAATCATATTCTGGATGCATTTGCAAAAGGTGATTATACGGTGGAATCCGGATGCAAAGATGCGTATGTGGGAGAGTTTGAAACAGTTCATAAAAAATTAATTGCAACAACAGAGCATGTCAGTAACACGTTGAGATCAATCCGTGAGTCTTCGAATCAGGTGGCACAGGGATCCGACCAGCTTGCAGTCAGCGCACAGGATCTTGCCAAAAATGCAACGGATCAGGCAGTGGCCGTTGATTCTTTAGCACAGAGCGTTTCAGAAATCACAGAACAGATTCTTGGAACAAGTAAGTCGATTGATATTGTACATGATAAAGCGAAAGACGTTGGAACAACAGCAGCGGTAAGCCAGCAGAAGATGACAGAACTGACAGAGGCAATGGAGCGTATTTCCGTGACATCCAAGGAAATCGGACAGGTTATCGAAGAAATTGAGAGTATTGCATCACAGACAAATCTGTTGTCCTTAAATGCATCTATTGAGGCAGCAAGAGCCGGTGAGGCAGGAAAAGGATTTGCAGTTGTTGCAGAGCAGATCCGTATGCTTGCTGAGAGCAGTGCAAATTCTGCAGATACGTCAAAACAGCTTTTGACAGAGAATCAAAATGAGGTAGAGCATGGTAATCAGGTAACACAGCAGACGGCAGAATCACTGACGGACGTATTGAATGAACTCGATGCCATTGTGGGTGAGGTTGCGACAATCCGTACTGCTTCAGACCGTGAAGCTGATTTCGTAAAAGAGATCGAAGAAAGCACGAAAAAAATCAGTGATGCAATCCAGAGCAACTCTGCAGCATCGGAAGAAACATCTGCTACCAGTGAAGAACTTTCTGCAGAAGCAGATTCCTTAGAGGGCCTTGTAGAGCGTTTTAAACTGCGTTAAATGTTTAATACAGGGGAGAGAAAATGCGGATGAAAATAAAGGAAAAGATAAATTTATGTACCAGCCGTTTATATGGAAACTGGAAGAATGTGGGTAAAACCTACAATTAATTTTTTTACAGGTAAAAATGGTAATACATATGCCGGAATGGCACAGTCTTCGAAAGAAGGATATTCTTATGATAAGAATTCGAAAGAAGTAAAAAAATATGGTGATTTTTATGTTGTCAATGTGAAAATATCATTGGATAACTGTGACAGGATTTCTGCATCAAAGGGAAGTGTGTATGGACATCTGTTCATCTCTGGTTTTAATAAGGCATATAAGGGAAGTATTTATGTTGATGATGTGACACTTACTGTAGATAAGAAATCAGTTGTAAAGCAAAATTATGAGAATGGAAAAAACGGTGGTTGCTGGTATTATCTTAACAGATCAGAAAAGGAATATACACCTGCAGTTGTTTCATTCTCAGGAAAAACATTGGATGTGACTAAGACATCGCTTGCTATAAACAAGGGTGAAAAAGCGACGATCAAAGCCACTGCAATGCCAAAAACAAAAATAGCATATCAGTCTAAGAACAAGAAAGTCGCTGCAGTAAACAGTAAAGGTGTTGTCCGGGGCATTCGGAAAGGAAAGACAACCATTCTTGTCACAGCGAATGGGAAAACTGTTAAAGTTCAGATTACCGTAAAATAATTTCAAATAAAAATCTGAAATTATTTCAAAAATAGGTTGACGAACCGGGAAAATATGTTATAATGCTATATAGTGCAATAAATATTACCCAAACAGTTGAATATGCACAATACGCAACTGGAGGGAGGTTAGGTGTGAGATAATGTCTAGTGTAATTGTAAAAGAAAACGAGACTTTAGATAGCGCTTTACGTCGTTTCAAAAGAAACTGCGCAAAAGCAGGTATCCAGCAGGAGATTCGTAAAAGAGAACACTACGAGAAACCAAGCGTAAAACGTAAGAAAAAATCTGAAGCAGCTAGAAAAAGAAAATACAACTAATAATTAGTTGTAGTGCAAAAAAGACTACCACATGTGTGGCAGTCTTTTTTTTCTGTGAAAGGGTCTTTTTTCAGGTACGTTTATTCCGGACGGCAGGTTTGCCTGTAAAAGTGGACAATCTACAGAAATATACAGGACAAAACGGCATGGTATTGCAGAAAAGGATAAATTTGTTTATAATATGAAAAAAAGATGCATGGAACAAAGAACTGGAACAGGGAACCTAATATACAAAGCGAAAAGAACGGAGATGGTATTTTATGATTAATTTGAAAGGCTGCAGAGTAATTATCCGTGAACAGAAAAAGAGTAATCTCCTTGCGGATACAGTAATTCTTGGACATAATCTTATAACAAATATCATCAAAGTGCGGGCAAGTGCAATGGCATACCGCCCGAAAGAACCGGTGGAACTGCTTGTTTTTCTGGAAAATAAAATATATTCTTATTTAGGCAACGTACAGGGTGCGGTAATTGCGAATGAAATGTCGATTGCGCTGTATGATGAAGAACAGAAAAAGGGCAGAAAATTTGAGAGGTATGAGATAGAAGCACCTGGCAGTATTGAAGGCATTAAGATAAAAAATAATATGATAACACTTCGTAAGCCGATACCGGTTACTATAAAAAATGTAAGCGCGAATGGTGTGTTATTTAAAAGCATTTCTGGTTGTCTGGATGTTGGCATGCAGCTGCAGCTTTATATGAGTGTGACAGATTCGGGAATGCGTTATGAGTATAAAGTAGTCCGTAAGCAGAACAGCAATCCGGATACAGAAGAGTATGGATGTAAAATGGTTGAAAAAAAGAAATAACAGAAATTAAAAGATATTTTGGAAAGATCAAAGGAACTGCAAAACATGAAAAATGGTCGTCAGACTGAAAAATTTCATGTTTTGCAGTTCCTTTTTTAGATCAGGTGCCTAATAACCGAAGGATTCGCCGATCAACAGTACTTTGATACGTCCTTTGATGCCGCTTCTTCTGGTGATAACGACCTGATTGCAGATACAGTCAGGGGAAAGACAGTCTGCACAGGCGCCGGTGATGGCACAAGGTGTTTTTTTGCCGAGGCGGATGCAGTTTTGTGCTGTGGCAATATTATGTACACGGCTTAGAGCCTCGTCCACATTCGCAGAAACTTTATTCATGCCGGCTAAAATAATAACGGTTTCCGGTCCATAGATCAGTGCGGCAACACGGTTTCCGGTTCCGTCGATGTTGACAAGTTCGCCATCGGTTGTGATTGCATTGGTACTCATAAAATAAACATCGCTGGAAAGAGCATCATGAAACATTTTCTTTGTCTCTTCCGGTGTTTTTGCGGTTGACCGGTCAATTAAATGGATAGATGGATCATGACGGAGTGCCGTCAGCATTCCCGTCTCTTCTAAGGTCATAGAGCCACCGAAAGATACGTTTTGCCCGTCTTTTAAGAAGGAAAATGCGAGCTTTTCCGCATCTTCTACGGTTGGACAGTAGTAACCTTCCATCTGGCGTTTCTCAAGATTTTTGATAATTGTTGCAGCAAGTGTTTCATGGTATTTACTTTTGATTGTATCCATACATGTACTCCTTTTTATCATATTTGATAATGCATTGCGCTTTGGTAAATGCATTGTCACTGTGTGCTTTTTTTAGTATAGCACATATTCTTGACTTTTGGGACAGGATAGATAAAATAAAGAGAGTTGGGAATGGAGGAAGTTTATGAGTGAGAATCTGAAAAAAATGATTTCGTATTATAAGCCCTATCTGGGAGTATTCTGGGCAGATATGTTTTTTGCAACGGTATCTGCGGCGGTCGCGCTTGTGATCCCACTTGTGATCCGTTACGTGACATCCACATTAATCTATATGGAGCCACAGGAGATCTTAGGTCAGATCCGGTGGATTGCGGTCATGTTGTTTGCTCTGGTGGCGATAGATTGTTACAGCCGTTTTTTTATTGCAAATCAGGGTCATGTGATGGGAGCAAAAATCGAATATGACATGCGTGCAGAAATTTTTGCACATTTTCAGAAACTGTCATTTTCTTTTTATGATGACCAGAAAGTCGGACAGTTGATGTCCCGTATCACGACGGACCTGTTCGATATCACGGAACTGATGCACCATGGACCGGAAAATATTATCCTATCCCTGATAAAGATCATTGGTGCGTTTGTGATATTAATGAGTATTAAACCTGCACTCGCACTCGCCGCATTTGCAGTGCTGCCGTTCATGTTTCTGTTTGCCTATTACATGAACGGAAAAATGCGCCGTGCGTTTCGCAGCAACCGTGAGCGGATCGCCGATATCAATGCGCAGATTGAGGATAATTTGTCCGGGATCCGTGTGGTAAAGTCGTTTGCGAATGAGGATATCGAAAAAGAAAAATTCCGTCAGGGAAACGAAGGCTTTCTGCGCGCAAAAAAGAACAGTTATTACTATATGGGAAGCTTCTCGGCAGGACTTGGTACTTTTACGACCCTGATTCAGGTTAATGTCATCCTTGCGGGTGTTATTCTGATCGCAAAGGGAAGTGTGGATATCAGTGATCTGGTCACATTTTTACTTTATATCAGCGTGTTTACAGAGCCGGTGAGAACGCTGATCGATTTTACGGAACAATTTCAGAATGGATATACAGGTTTTGAACGTTTCCGTGAAATTATGGCAATTGAGCCGGATATTGCAGATAAAAAAGATGCAAAAGATCTGATCAATGTAAAAGGCGATATCAGCTTTGAAGATGTATCTTTCCAGTATGAGGAAAATACGGAATGTGTATTAAACCATATCAATCTGAATGTTCCGGCAGGGGCTTATATGGCGCTTGTGGGATCATCAGGAGCCGGTAAGAGCACACTTTGTTCCCTGATTCCAAGATTTTATGATGTGACAGCGGGATCCGTAAAAATAGATGGATGTGATGTCAGAGATATCCGCTTAAAGAGTCTGCGCGACCATATCGGCATTGTACAGCAGGATGTGTATCTGTTTGTGGGAACAGTTTTTGATAACATTCGTTACGGAAAACCGGATGCAACACGTGAGGAAGTCATTGAGGCAGCAAAAAATGCCAATGCGCATGATTTTATCATGTCTCTGCCGAATGGATATGAGACAGATATCGGACAGCGCGGCATCAAACTTTCCGGAGGACAGAAACAACGACTTTCTATTGCCAGGGTATTTTTAAAGAATCCACCGATTCTGATTTTTGATGAGGCAACGAGTGCACTTGACAATGAGAGCGAGAAAGTCGTACAGGATTCTTTGGAAAAACTGGCAAAAAACCGGACAACATTTGTGATAGCACACAGGCTTTCCACGATCAAAAACGCCCAGCGTATTCTTGTCCTGACGGAAGATGGCATTGCAGAGGAAGGAACGCATGAAGAACTGCTGGCAAAAGGTGGTGTATATGAGAAACTGTATCAGATGCAGTTTCATAAGTAAGGTTGTCACACAGAAAGAGAGAGTACTGCGTCAAGTATAAAAGTTTCATGAAATCTGTGCAAAAATTTGCAAAAGAGGAAAAACTAGAGTAGAATAGTAGTGTTTGTGAAGGGAGAGATAAGACAATGACAAAAATTGATATTATATCTGGTTTCCTTGGAGCCGGAAAAACAACATTTATTAAAAAGATGATCGAAGAAGTTTTTAAGGGCGAAAAAATCGTTCTGATCGAGAACGAGTTTGGTGAAGTCGGTATTGATGGCGGATTTTTAAAGGATGCTGGAATTGAGATCACAGAGATGAACTCTGGTTGTATCTGTTGTTCTTTGGTAGGTGATTTCGGTAAAAACTTACATGAAGTCATCGAGAAGTTCCATCCGGATCGTATTTTGATCGAGCCGTCAGGCGTTGGTAAATTATCTGATGTAATGAAATCTGTGATCGATATAGAAAAAGATGAGGATGTCAAATTAAATGGACTGATCACTGTTGTAAATGCGTTAAAGGCAAGTAAGCAGATGAAAGCATTTGGTGAGTTCTTCAATAACCAGATCGAATATGCGACAACTGTTGTATTAAGCAGAAGCCAGAAGGCAACACCGGAGCAGTTGGAACTGTGCGTAAAACAGATTCAGGCATTAAATCCGAAGGCTGCTGTCATCACAACACCTTGGGATGAAATCAAAGGTGAGCAGATTTTAAAAGTAGTAGAGGGACAGGATTCTCTGGAAGTAAAACTTCTTGCAGAGCAACATGCAAAAGAGGAAGCGGAGGAACATGAGCATGAGCATCATCATGACCATGATCACGAGCATCACGACCATGACGAGCATGAACATCATCATGATCACGACCATGACGATCATGAACACCATCATGATCACGATCATGACGATCATGAACACCATCACGATCATGACCATGACGAGCATGAACATCATCATGATCACGACCATGACGAGCATGAGCATCATCATGATCATGATGAGAATTGTACCTGTGGCTGCCATGATCACGATCATCACCATCATCATGCAGATGAGGTGTTTACAAGCTGGGGCAAAGAGACTCCTCATAAATTTACAAAAGAGCAGATCGAGGAAGTGTTAAAGACACTTTGTGAGACAGATGACTACGGCGAAATCCTTCGTGCAAAAGGTATGGTTGCTGATGTGAATGGTTCCTGGATTTACTTTGATATGGTTCCGGGTGAGTATGAAATCCGTGAAGGAGAGCCGGATTATACCGGAAGACTCTGTGTGATTGGTACACATATTGACGAGCACAGATTAGAAGAACTGTTTGGAATTGCGTAAAAACAAGAAGCAGCGCAAGAATGGAGAATTTTATGAACGAAATACCAGTATATTTATTTACCGGTTTTATGGACAGTGGAAAGACAACACTGGTAAAAGAAACATTATTTGATGATGGTTTTACCGAGGGCGGAAGAAGTGTTGTAATCTGTTGTGAGGACGGTGAAGTCGAATATGATGAGGCAGAATTAAAAAAAATCAATGCAAGACTCGTCATGGTAGAAAATGAAGAAGATTTTACCGAAGAGTTTTTAAACAAGGTTCAGGCAGAATATCTGCCGGAGCAGGTATTTATCGAATACAATGGTACCTGGGGAATGGGAACTCTGATGGATATGGAACTGCCAAAACACTGGGTGATTGTACAGCAGTTAGCAACTGTAGATGCAACGACGTTTGACATGTATCTTGCTAATATGCGTACCATGGTAATGGAACAATTATTTCAGGCAGATGTCGTAATTTTTAACCGTTGTGATGACAGTACCGATAAAGGCAAATGCCGCCGGAATGTCAAGGCACAGAACCGAAAAGCACAGCTCGTTTTCGAACGGGAGGATGGCAGCTTAGACGAGCGCCCGGAGGAACTTCCGTTTGATCTTTCTGCAGATGTGATCGAGATCACAGATGCAGATTATGCGATCTGGTATATGGACTGTATGGATAATCCGAAAAAGTACGAGGGTAAGAAAGTTTCTTTCTTAGCGTTGGTATATAATCCGGAAAAACTAAAAAAAGGTGTTTTTGTACCGGGACGTTTTGCAATGACATGCTGCATCGAGGATGTGACATTTATCGGATTTAAGTGCAAATATGCGGATGAAGATAAGATACCACACAAATCCTGGATCAATATTACTGCGGAAGTACATGTAGAATTTGCAAGAGAGTATAAGGGAAAAGGACCGGTACTTTATCCGGTATCCATTGAACCGGCAGAAAAGCCAGAGGACGAACTGGTATATTTCTCATAAACCGGATAGAAAAATCGTATATTGATAAATAGGACGTAAAATCCTATGAATGAAAAAAAGGGCAGATATCAGAAATCAGGTGATGATTCAGATATCTGTCCTTTTAGAGGTTTTATGAAATCAGGTAATAATTTTTTATGATTCTTCTTTCAATTCATGTTTCCGCATGTAAGCGCCGATTTTTTTGTCAGAACCTAAAATGTGATTGATCAGCCAGCCGGCTAAAAACTGGATCAGGTCGATCAGATATTCCTGCTGGTTATCATCCATGTCATCTAACTCTGATAAATCGATCTCTACAAGACGTTCCACAAAAGCGGTATGTGCGCGTTTCTGAGCATCGAGTTCCGGATAATGGATACGTTCCATCAGGGCTTCCTCATCACGAAAATGAACTTCGGTATAATCTTTTAATTCAGCAAGCAGACGCATGATCTCATCATATTTGTCATGCAGAAGTTCTGCATGGATCAGATCGTTAGTATCGTGGATGATCTCAAACAGACGGCGGTGTTCATTGTCAACCAGCTCAATGCCGGTGTAATATTTTTCCGTAAATGCAAACGGATCTTCCTTGTCCACGGAAATAGAGGACATTTTACCAATCATCATGTCACTGCTTAAAATGTGGCGGTACAGCCAGCGAACCAGATAGGTAAGCAGATCATTTAAGGATTTTGCTGCTGCTTTGGGAGAAGAAGTATCCAGAGAAAAGTTATTGACGGTTTTGGTAAAATCTTCATGTTCCTTCTTTTGTATCGGAAGCTCAGGATCATGAATGCGCTCCATATAAGCTTCTTCATGTGCAAAATGTGTTGCAGCATAATCTTTTAGTCCAGGAAGCAGATTTTTCGAAATAGCAGATACATCTATGTTTTCTTTGGAAAGATCGATGGCTTCATTGATCATCTGGAATAATCTGCGGTGCTCATTATCTATTTCATCAATGCCAATCAGGCAGTCATCTGTAAATTTGTACATTATAGAATCCTCCATTCATCATTCGTCAATCATGTAGACATGTTAACTCTTTTGCGACTATTATAACATGAATCTGTGTGAGAAAAAAGTAAATAAAAAAGAAAATAATAGAATACATACCTGGCAAACGTTTCATTATCAAAAAAATATGTTGACAAAGCTACTTTAATGTATTAAAGTATACCCATAAAGAAAAACCGTTGAGAAAGAGTAGTAAGCAATTTTTGATATTTCAGAGAGCTGCAGGTGGTGGGATTGCAGTATGGATGGATTTGCTGAATGGACTTTTGAGGGCGGCCTGAACAGAATTTAGTAGGCGCCGCCGGGAACCGGACCCGTTACCCATCCGGCATGTATGGTTGTACATGAAGTGAGTGGACTTTTCAGTCAATATGAGTGGTACCGCGATAATAGATACTATTACCGTCTCAGGCAAGAACCTGAGGCGGTTTTTTCATGCAAACAGTGTTTGCATTGTAAACAGTGTTTGCATTGTAAACGGTGTTTGCATTGTAAACGTGTTTACATGTAATGACGAAATCCACCTCTCGAAACGGATTTTTCCAAATTTAAAATCTGGAGGTTAATTAATATGAAAAGAAAAATGATGGCAGCAGTATTAATGATGGCAATGACAGCAGGTGTACTTGGCGGATGTGGAAACAGTGCAGCAAATAATGCAAAAACGGAAACGAATGCACAGAATAATGCAGGTACTGCAGAAACAAATGAAGATGCCAGTGCAGATGCAACAGAAACAGCAGGTGCAGACGGAACAGTGTATAAAGTAGGTATTGTCCAGTATGTCGATGACGCTTCCTTAAATCAGATCGAGAAAGCCATTGAGGCAGAGTTGGATGCAAAAGGTGCAGAACTTGGTGTGACATTTGATTATGCAGATTATACCTATAATGGTCAGGCAGATTCCTCTACTTTAAATCAGATTGCAACGGATCTGGTGGCAGAAAAAGTAGATGTAATCATTCCGATTGCAACTCCGGCAGCCATGATCATGCAGAATGCGACAGAGGATAATCAGATCCCGGTTGTATTTTCCGCGGTATCTGATCCGGTCAGCGCAGGACTTGTTGCAGACTTAAATGCTCCGGGAGCAAATATTACAGGAACTTCTGATGCACTTGATACCACGGCTGTTATGAAACTGATCACAGCAGCGAACCCGGATGTAAAGAAGATCGGACTGTTATATGATAAGAGCCAGGATTCCTCTAAAGTACCGGTTGCAGATGCAATCGCTTTCTGTGAGGAAAATGGAATTGATTATGTTGAAAAGACAGGAACCACCAACGCAGAGGTGTCCGCAGCAGCAGATGCACTTGTAGCAGAAGGGGTGGATGCGATATTCACACCGACCGATAATACGATTATGACAGCAGAACTTGCAATCTTTGAAAAGTTTGCAGATGCAAAGATTCCACACTATACAGGAGCAGATTCCTTTGCATTAAATGGTGCATTTTTAGGATATGGCGTCAATTACACAGAACTTGGAACCGCAACAGCAGATATGGCAGCAGATATTCTTGTAAATGGCAGTGATCCGGCAACAACAGCAGTCCGTACATTAGACAGCGGTATTGTGACGGTCAATACAGAGACAGCAGCTGCTGTTGGTATCGATGACAGTGTATTTAAAGATTTATGCGAGGAATTAAAAGAGGTTACAACCGCAGAAGAATTTGAATAAAAGCGGAATATAAAAAATGAACCGGAGGAGATTATGGGTTCGATCATTACACTTTCCATTGTACAGAGCGCGTTAGAACTTGGATTTATTTATGCACTTGTTGCGCTGGCATTATTTGTATCATTTTCCATATTAGATATTGCGGATTTGTCGACAGACGGCTGCTTTACATTAGGCTGTGCGGTCTGTGCGACGGTGACACTTGCCGGTCATCCTGTATTAGGACTGATTGCGGCAGCGGCAGCAGGCGTGGTGTCGGGATTCATTACAGCATTTTTACAGACCAGAATGGGCATTCAGTCTATTTTAGCCGGCATTATTGTAAATACCGGATTATACACGATCAATATAGCAGTGATGGGATTTGCATCCAATATCAATCTTTTTTCCTGCGATACGGTTTTTTCATGGGCGAAGGAGCATATCGGAGGAAGCTGGTATAAACTGATTATCGCAGCAGTTTTTGTTGTGATCGTCGGTGTGATCCTGGCATGGTTTTTAAATACGAGACTGGGACTTTCCATCCGTGCGACCGGTGATAATCCGGATATGGTAAGGGCGTCAAGTATCAATACGGGGCTTATGATCACGATCGGACTTTGTGTGGCCAATGCCATGACAGGACTTTCCGGTGGACTGCTTGCACAGTATCAGAAATCCTGTGATATTAATCTCGGAACCGGAATGGTAACGATTGCGCTTGCGAGTCTGATCATCGGGGAGTCGATCATTGGAAAAGGCGGTGTGTTAAAGCGTGTAGTTGGCGTGGTATTAGGAAGCTGCCTGTATCGCTTTATCGTAGCGATCGCTTTAAGATTAAATGTTCCGGCAGAATGTCTGAAACTGGTATCATCCCTTATCGTTGCATTCGCGATCGCGTTGCCGTATCTTAAAAAACAGGCTGCTTTTGTGAAACAGCGTCGTCTGGCAAAGGCGGAAAATCAGTTATATATGGATCAGATCCAGAAACAGAACCAGAAGAAGGAGGAAGCGTGATGTTAATTATGAAAAATGTCAGTAAGACCTTCAATCCGGGGACTGTCAATGAAAAATGTGCCTTAAAAGATCTGAATCTGGAGTTGAAGGATGGCGATTTTGCAACAATTATCGGAAGTAACGGTGCAGGAAAGTCTACGCTGTTTAATGCGATTACCGGGGCATTTTTTATTGACCGGGGACTGATCGTGTTAGATGGAGAGGATATCACATACCAGAAAGAGCATGTCAGGAGTAAGGTAATTGGTCATCTTTTTCAGGATCCCCTAAAGGGAACTGCACCGCACATGACGATCGAGGAAAACATGGCACTTGCCTATCTGCGTGCGAAAACATCGAAAAATGCATATTTCAGCCGTATCAACGCTGCAGATAAAGCAAAGTTCAGAGAGCATCTGGCACTGCTTGACATGGGATTAGAAGACCGGATGAAGCAGCCGGTGGGACTCCTCTCCGGAGGACAGCGTCAGGCATTGACACTTCTTATGGCGACGATGGTCACACCAAAGATCCTGCTGTTAGATGAACATACAGCAGCATTAGATCCTGCCACGGCAAAAAAGGTGCTGGATCTGACAAAACAGATTGTTGCGGAACGGAAGATCACCTGTCTTATGGTAACACACAATATGCACCAGGCGTTAGAACTTGGAAACCGCACCCTGATGATGGATTCCGGGAATATCATCTTAGATGTGAGCGGAGAAAAACGCGCGGGTATGACGGTGGAAGATCTGTTAGAGCAGTTTGCAGTCTGTGCCGGAAAGCGTTTAGACAACGACCGAATCCTGTTTTCGCAGGCGCAATAGCGTTTAAAATAAGGCAAAATGGAATTTTTTGCAGAATCTGGCAGTAATAATTTGAGAAAAAAACAGAGGTAATTGAGAAAAATAGAGGAAAGCCGTTGAAATTTAACGTGTTTTCCTTTATTATGTTAAAGTATGAAAATAAATACTTTGACGGGCATGTTGATGTATATAAAATGTTAGGAGGAGACTATGTATCCAATCGTAAGAAGAGAAAAACTGGCAGATAAGATTTATCTTATGGATGTCAAAGCACCTCGTGTGGCACAGTACTGTGAGCCGGGGCAGTTTGTAATTGTAAAGATTGATGAGGAAGGAGAGCGTATCCCGCTCACAATCTGTGATTATAACAGAGAAGCAGGTACGATCACGATCGTATTCCAGACTGTCGGAGCTTCCACAGAGCGTATGGCATATTTAAAAGAGGGAGATGCATTTCAGGATTTTGTAGGTCCGCTTGGATGTGCATCTGACCTGATCGAGGAAGACCTTGAAGAGTTAAAGAAAAAGAAGATTCTTTTCGTAGCCGGAGGTGTTGGTACAGCACCGGTATATCCGCAGGTAAAATGGCTGCATGAGCACGGTGTAGACTGTGATGTCATCATGGGGTCTAAGACAAAGGATCTGCTGATCTTAGTAGATCAGATGAAAGAAGTTGCGACCAATCTCTATGTGACAACAGATGATGGTTCTTATGGTTTCCATGGTATGGGAACCAATCAGTTACAGGAGCTCTGGGATGCCGGCAAACGCTATGATCACTGTGTAGCGATCGGACCGATGATCATGATGAAATTCGTATGTAAACTGACAAAAGAACTTGGAATCCCGACCGTTGTTTCCATGAACCCGATCATGGTAGATGGAACCGGAATGTGTGGTGCGTGCCGACTGATGGTAGGCGGAGAAGTAAAATTTGCCTGCGTAGACGGACCGGAGTTTGACGGACATCAGGTTGATTTTGACCAGGCGATGAAACGTCAGGCACAGTACAAGACAGAAGAAGGAAGAGCTATGTTAAAGCTGCAGGAAGGTGATACACATCATGGCGGCTGTGGCAACTGTCAGTAGGAATGAGCGTTTGAAAAGGAGATAAAGAGAATGGACGTATTAAATAGAGTACCGGTTCGTGAGCAGGAACCACAGGTTCGTGCAGCTAACTTTGAAGAGGTATGTTTAGGATATAATGAGGAAGAGGCAAAGGCTGAGGCAGCACGCTGTTTAAATTGTAAAAATGCGCAGTGTATGAAAGGCTGTCCGGTATCTATCAATATCCCGGCATTTATCGCACAGGTAAAGGAAGGAAACTTTGAGGAGGCATACCATATCATCAGTCAGTCTTCCGCACTTCCGGCAGTCTGTGGACGTGTCTGCCCACAGGAGAGCCAGTGTGAGGGAAAATGTATCCGCGGAATCAAGGGTGAGCCGGTTGCAATCGGTAAATTAGAGCGTTTTGTTGCCGACTGGGCAAGAGAGCATGGCATCAAACCGAAAAAAGCAGAGAAGTTAAACGGACATAAAGTTGCAGTTATTGGTTCCGGCCCTGCAGGTTTAACCTGTGCCGGAGATTTAGCAAAACTTGGCTATGATGTGACAATCTTTGAGGCACTTCATGAGGCAGGCGGTGTTCTGATCTACGGTATCCCGGAGTTCCGTCTTCCAAAACAAAAAGTTGTTGCTGCTGAGGTAGAAAACGTGAAAGCACTCGGTGTTAAGATCGAGACAAACGTTGTCATTGGAAAATCTGTTACAATCGATGAACTGATGGAAAATGAAGGCTTCGAGGCTGTATTTATCGGTTCCGGTGCCGGACTTCCGAGATTTATGGGTATCCCTGGCGAGCAGGCAATGGGCGTATTTTCCGCTAATGAGTTCCTGACCAGAAATAACCTGATGAAAGCATTTAAGGATGAGTACGATACACCGATCAAAGCAGGCAAGAAAGTCATCGTTGTCGGCGGCGGTAATGTTGCTATGGATGCTGCGAGAACTGCAAAGAGACTTGGTGCGGAGGTACATATCGTATACCGCCGTGGTGAGGAAGAACTTCCGGCGCGTGTTGAGGAAGTTCATCATGCAAAAGAAGAGGGTGTGATCTTTGATCTGCTTCAGAACCCGACTGAAATTCTTGTAGATGAGAATGGCTGGGTAAAAGGTGCGAAAGTTATTAAAATGGAACTTGGTGAGCCGGATGCTTCCGGAAGAAGAAGTCCGGTAGAAATTCCTGGATCTGAGTATGAAATTGAGGCGGATACCGTGATCATGTCACTTGGAACTTCCCCGAATCCGCTGATCTCTTCCACGACAAAGGGACTTGAGATCAACCGCAGAAAATGTATCATCGCAGAAGAAGAAAACGGTGCTACCTCAAAAGCAGGTGTATTTGCAGGTGGTGATGCCGTAACCGGAGCTGCAACTGTAATTCTTGCTATGGGTGCAGGAAAGGCTGCTGCAAAGGGTATTGATGAATATTTAAGTAATAAATAATAAAACAGTGCCAGTAAAATGTCGGAATCAGTGTATGCTGATATCCGGCATTTTTTGTCAGAAAGCTTGTCAGATTTCTAATTTTTTTATAAACGTTTCTTAACACATCTAAAATCTTCCTTAAATCTTACCCAAAATCTACTTTTTTTGAAAAATATTGGTTATACTTGTAAGTAAAGTCCAGGATGAATGGAAAATGAGTCAGAGAGCAAAGAGTGTATGTACATTGGGAAGTATGACTATATGGAGAAAAATGTGAATCGTAATCAGACAGAAAAAGAAATGGTGGAAAATGTGAATCAGACAGAAGAACAAATAGCAGCAAATGTGAACCAGAGCCGTACAGAAAGAGAAATGGGAGAAAGTGGAGATCGGGAACAGACAGAAACGATCCGGGGACTGACCGCACAGCAGGTGGAGGAGCGGAAAGAAAAAGGACTCTGGAATAGAAAAGCGGAGTCGGCGACAAAAACAACGAAAGAGATCGTAAAATCAAATGTGTTTACATATTTTAACCTGATATTTTTAGTGATCGCGTTATTGTTAATCGGCGTTGGTGCTTTCCGGGATCTGACATTTCTTCCAATCATTGTTGCAAATACGCTGATCGGTATCGTGCAGGAAATCCGTTCAAAAAAGGTTTTAGACGATCTGTCTATCTTAAACAGCCCCAAAACGAGGGTGCTTAGGGATGGCAGTAAAAAAGAGGTATCGGCAGAAGAACTGGTGCAGGATGATATTGTGGAACTTTCTGCGGGCGGACAGATACCGGCGGATGCGGTTGTGTTAGAAGGGCAGTTAAATGTGAATGAATCACTCCTTACCGGAGAAGCGGATGAAATTGTAAAGAAAAATGGCGATGAACTGCTGTCCGGCAGCTTTGTGGTGTCCGGCAGCTGTCTGGCACAGCTGACAAAAGTTGGGGAAGAGTCTTATATATCAAAACTTACCCACCGTGCAACCCAGACGAAAGAGGGAGAACAGTCAGAGATGATCCGCTCTTTGAACCGGCTGGTGCAGGCAGTCGGTATTGTGATCATTCCCATTGGTGTGGTTCTTTTTATACAGCAGTTTGTATATGCGGGAACCCCTTTGCGGGACAGTGTGACAAGTATGGTCGCAGCAATCATTGGAATGATACCGGAGGGACTTTATCTGTTAGCGAGCGTTGCCATGGCGGTAAGTGCCATGCGTCTGGCAAAGCAGCAGGTTTTGATCCATGATATGAAATGTATTGAAATGTTAGCACGCGTAGATGTACTTTGTGTGGACAAGACAGGAACAATTACAGTGCCGGAGATGGAAGTGGATCAGTTTATTCTTGCAGAAGACCTGGCGAAAAGAGTTTATGAGAAAGACGGTGATACGAAAGTATATGTCGATGTAAAGTGCAGTGAGGAACAGGAACAAAAACATGCGCAGATAAAGGGCATGATCGGTGAGTTTGCGGCAGACATGGATGCTGATAATGCAACAATGGAGGCATTAAAGACATATTTTAAGCCGGATACTTTAACAAAGATAAAGAAAGCAGAAAAGGTATTTGCATTTTCATCAAAGACAAAGTACAGTGGAATCATTTCAGAGGGAAAAAGTTATGTGATCGGGGCACCTGAATTTGTGCTTCGGGAGGATTATGCAGAGTACAAAGACCGAATAGAAGCGTATAGTGAGAAAGGGTATCGTGTCCTTGTGTATGGCAGATATGAGGGAATTTTAGACGGACAGCAGCTTACGGAAAAAGTATTGCCGATTGCATTTATCATGCTGACAAATGCGATACGGGAAGGAGCAAAGGAAACCTTTTCCTATTTTACAGAGCGTGGTGTGGAGATCAAGGTTATCTCCGGGGATAACCCTAAGACTGTTGCTGAAATTGCGGAAAAAGCGGGAATCTGTGGAGCAGATAACTATGTGGATGCATCTGCGTTGACAACAGATGAGAGTATCGCACAGGCTGTAGCAAAATATCAGATTTTTGGCAGGGTGACACCGGATCAGAAATTAAAGTTTGTGGAAGCACTGAAAGCACAGGGAAGAACGGTAGCCATGACGGGTGACGGTGTCAATGATGTGCTGGCATTAAAAGATGCGGACTGCAGTATCGCAATGGCATCGGGAAGCGAGGCTGCATCGCAGGTGGCACAGCTTGTTCTTTTGGATAATGATTTTTCGAGGATGCCCTCTGTAGTGATGGAAGGGCGGAGAGTGGTAAACAATATCCAGCGCTCGGCAAGTTTGTATCTGGTCAAAAATATTTTTTCCATGCTGCTTGCAGTATTTTCCATGATTTCTATGATCAATTATCCGCTGGAACCGTCACAAATCTCGCTGATCAGTATGTTTACGATCGGTATTCCGTCCTTTGTGCTTGCATTAGAGCCAAACAAAGACCGCATACAGGGACGCTTTATGACAAATGTATTGTTAAAGGCACTACCTGCCGGACTTACCGATTTTCTGGCGGTCAGCAGTCTGGTATTGTTTTGCCGGGAATTTGGTGTGAACGAAGGGGACATTTCGACATCCTGTACGATCCTTGTTGCCATTGTCGGATTTATGATCTTATATCAGATCGCAAAACCGATGACGGCCGGACACCGGGTACTGATGGTTGGAATGGTCGCCGGCTGGCTGTTCTGCATGATATTTGTCAGCCACTTATTTGCAATCAGGGATATCTCAAAGCAGTGTATGATGCTGACTGCGGTATTTACGGTTGCAGCGGAGTCCATTCTGCGGTATCTGTCGAAATTTGTGGAGTGGATGCGGGAAAGTCTTTTAGTGTTAAAAAAGAAAATACATCAGGCAACAGCGTGAAATGGGATACAAAAACAGCCACCCCGGTTTTTAGAAGCCGGAGCGGCTGTTTTGCGATCAAGCATTTGCGGAAATGTAATTTTACAGTTATTCCAGATTAAGGTGTTTTTTGATGATAACCATGCACACAATATAGAAAACAACACATTCGATGACGGAAAGGAGCAGTCCGGAAAACATCATAGATGAAAATGTTGTATGGAATGCAATGTTTTCAGTGGTGGTACAGGTTACAACATTATCGTTGTTCATGATACCGAAATATCCGGTAAGCACCATGATAATGGAAGATAAAATCTGACCTAACATATAAAAGATGATTCCGGCACCAATGGAAGCCCCGATTTTGTGTTGTGTAAAGAGCTGACCGATAGAACCACTGGCAAATACCATCAAAAGATACTGCAGGCAGGAAAGGATCATAGCAAAAACAAGATAAACACTGAAAGTACCAAAGGACATACCAAACATATTTTGAAAATCTGCCAGAAACATGTCAAAGTCTACATCAAAGGAAAAACCTCTGTTTGCGGCACAGCCTAATGCAAAAATTGATAGAAATAAAATGATCAGGGAGAGCAGCAGCCAGCATAAGGAAACCAACAGCTTTACATGAAAGATAGACATCTGATTCACCGGCAGTGTATGTGTCAGATAGCCCTGATCGGAATACATGGTTTTATAAAAATGTACACACATATACACATAACTTACCACAAAGAGTGCAAATACACCGAGTACATAAAATACCATAGCAGCAGCAAAGAAGATTTCCTGCAGTTTGTTTTCTGTACCTGCCGGATTACTGTTACCATACATGGCAATGCAGCCGAGGATTGTGACAAATAACATGACACCATAGATAACGAACATGATCTTGGATGTGTTTTTGAATTCGTATTTAAATAATTTTCCTAACATCTGAATACCTCCCGGAACAGTGCATCGACGGATTTTCCCTCCTCGGCGCGGATGTCGTCAACCGAAGATGAAAGACGGATCTGTCCATTCTGAATAAAAATAATCTGATCTAAAATGTTTTCGATGTCTGCGATCAGATGTGTGGAGATCAGGATGGAAGCGGACGGGTCGTAATTGGTTAAGATCACATCTAAAATATAATCTCTTGCAGCAGGATCGACACCCGCGATCGGCTCATCTAAAATATATAATTCCGCTTTCCGGCTCATGACAAGGATAAGCTGTACCTTCTCTTTGGTTCCTTTTGACATGCTTTTTAGAGAATCATCCGGATTAATATTCAGTTTTTGCAGCATATCGTAGGCGCGTTCCCTGTCGAAATCTTCATAAAAGTCCTGAAAGAAAGCGATGACTTCTTTCACACGCTGGTTCATGTTCAGGTAAGTGTGATCCGGCAGGTAGGAAATGTGGCGTTTACTCTCGACACCGATCGGATTTTCTTTGTAATAGAGAGTGCCGGAAGTCGGGGTTAAAAGTCCGTTGATCATTTTGATCAGTGTTGTTTTTCC
Organism: Roseburia sp.; assembly: GCA_003483745.1. Taxonomy (GTDB): domain Bacteria; phylum Bacillota; class Clostridia; order Lachnospirales; family Lachnospiraceae; genus Roseburia. The sequence goes on from DMYD01000001.1 coordinate 21,586, forward strand.
ACTGCCGTTTGGACCGAGCAGACCGATGATATGTCCGCTCTCGATCGAAAGATCAATGTGGTCGATTGCTGTTTTTCCATTGAAACTTTTGGTAAGATCTTTACATTCAAGTAATGTGCCCATCATTTTTCTCCTTTCATAGTCTGACCGATCATAGCCAGAATTTCATTTTCCTGAAAGCCGAGCTGCTGCATAAATGAGAGCAGTTCTGTAATTTTATCTTTTGCAAGTGTTGATTTTAATTCATCGATCATGGAAGTGTCCTCCGTAATAAATCGTCCGGTTGTCCGCTGTGAGAAAACAAGACCGGTTCGTTCAAGTTCTGTGAAAGCTTTCTGCATCGTGTTTGGATTTACCGCTGCCTCGGCGGCAAGGTCACGGACAGAAGGCAGTTTGTCTCCGGGTTTATATTTGCCCGAAATGATATCCATTTCGATCCGTTCTACGATCTGTATAAAAATAGGACGGTCGGAATTAAGGTTCCATGCCATTGTATCACCTCGTTTCTTTGTACTAGTGAAATAATACAATGATACAAAGAAAGTGTCAAGTGTTTTTTTTGTAAAGTTTTTTTGGATTTTGACGATATAAATTACATAACAGAGGAAAGCTAAGGATGGCGTCTGATTTTCAAGGAATGAAATACCCGGAAAACAGACGCCATTTTGTTATATGGACGAAAAAACAGCTGTATAACGGGGAGCAGCTTACCTGTTAAAAAATGAGTTGTGAAATGGGGAAAATGAGTATGAGAGTTGGAAACCGATTAAACAGTACCATTGTGCGTGCACGGATGAAACGTATTGCAAAGTCGAAAATATTTTCGACAAAACAGCAGAGAACACAAAAGAGCACTTCTGGAAGTTCGAGTCAGTCAATCAGCCGGCTGCTTTCAAAATTGAATGCAAACAGTGGAAAGACATCCTCCGCAGAGCAGCTGCTTGCAAACCGGACACAGACGCTTTTATACAGTGGAATGGAAACGGCTGCAGAACGTGTGGAAAAACGGATGGAGAAGTTTTTGAAAACAGACGGCACGTCCGTATTTGACGGAGAAGATAAGGCAAAGGTTAAGGAAAATGTGGCGGATAATATGGAGTCGTTCGTAAGCGATTATAATTATCTGATGAAACGTCTCGCACAGTCCGGCGATATTGTTGATTCGAATTATGCCAAAAAATTGAAAAATTATACAAATGCAGAGAGTAAAGGGCTTCGTGAGATTGGAATTACGATAAAAGGTGACGGAACATTAGAACTGGACGAACAGAAATTAAAGGCGGCCGATATCAGCGAGGTAAAGAAACTGTTCAACGGTGAAGATGGATTTGCCAAAAAGGTGTCAGATCTGTCAGACCAGATCGGTAAATATGCAAAAGAAAAGGTGGCGGAACTCGAAAAATCAAATGCGCAGGCGAGCAGCAACTATAACCGCTATGCACGCTACGCGAATAATTCACAGAGTTATAACAGCAGCAGTTATTATAGCGGCTATTATAACAGTAAGGCATAATGACAGATCAGTTTTACGGTGAAGAATCGATCAAAATAAAGCAGACAGCAAAGACAGGCTGGGTACAGTCCGAATTCAGGGAACAGGAAAGGTACCGCAGAAATTATTATGGCACGATTTTTCTTGAAATTCTGCTGGATAAAATGCAGCGGAAAGAAAACGTGCTGTATATCGAGACAGTCAGGGCACCGCGGGTTGTGCGGGTGAAGCGTAGAAAAAAAGAGCCGGATCCGAAAAATTGCAACGTGGTGGAAAAGCAAAATGAATCTGTCGCAAAAAACTGTGATGAGCATAAGTCGAAAGAACCGGCTGCATCCGGGGGGTGGTCTGTGCAGTCCGTACAGAATGTGCAGGATATGCCGGTCATGCCGGAAATAAGACTGTCCAATGAACCGGCGGAGCGGCTGCAGAAGGGGCGTTCGGGACTTGGGATAAATATTGAAATGCCGCCTGAAAGTCGGAACGTGGACAATAGTCAGGGTGGAAACCAATATTCTATGGAGCATTCTATGAGGTCTTCCATGGAAGTCTCCAAAGAATATTCCATGAATGTTTCAAAAACCGGGATGGCTTCGATTTCTGGAGAAACGATCCTAGTGTGGGCATCGGGAGATATTTTAGAACTGTCTGTGATGTCGGAGCTGCCGGAAATATCGGGAAATTATAATGCACGGGCGTGCATGGTGTAAAAATGCCCTCTCTTTTTTGTGCAGTCTGCACAAGAAATTTCAAATCAGTTGCATACGAAGAATGACGTATGCTAAGATAAATCAAAGCATATTTCTACCGTGTGAACAGTTGCATTTGATTCACATGACCATAAGGATGACACATCCGTCTACATTTCAAAAAACATTTCAGAAATCTATGCTTTTTATCCACAAAAATGAAAAGCAGGAGATCTGGATGAGCCTCCTGCACATAGGAGGAATTGAATATCAGCAGTATGTGGATGATAAGTCCCTGTATTCGTCCCGGGTACAGAAGATACCGGCACCGAAATTTATGGTATTTTACAATGGAACGGATGCAGTGGATGACCGGGTGGAAATTCGACTGTCAAACGCTTATGAGCATCTGGTCGGTGAGCCAGACTTAGAGTTAAAAGTCCTGATGTTAAACGTAAACGAAGGGCACAATAAAGAACTGATGGAACAGTGCAAAACATTGAAGGAATATGCCATTTATGTAGCGAGAGTCCGAAAATATGCATCTGAGATGAATTTAAACGATGCAGTTGCACGGGCAATCGATGAATGTATCAAAGAAGGAATTTTAGTGGAATTTCTTCGGAAGAATCGTTCGGAGGTAAAGATGGTGAGTATTTTGGAATATGATAAAGAGTGGGAAGAGAAGAAGCTCCGAAAGGCAGAGTATGAGGCTGGCAAAACTGACGGAATCGAGATCGCAGAAGAGAGAATGATCCATAATATGGTTAAGCTGGATTTCCCAATAGAAAAAATTGCAGAAGTAACTGGAAAATCGCCATTGGAAATAGAACAATATTTACAATCGAACAGACAATAAATATTTTAAAAAGATTACGGAAACTGTTGATAAAACTATATAAAAAAATAATGAAATGAACAGTAAATAACAAAATCCTCTGTAAACAGAAAAACAGGTGGCAAATAGCACCTGGCTGTTTGCAGAGGATTTTATTATTCGTCAATTGTAACCTGAGATTC
>DMYD01000042.1:0-10227 GCA_003483745.1 Roseburia sp.
ATCACTAACTAAATGACATTGGTCGCTGAATACCCTCAGGACAGAAGAATACCGTAAAGGCGAATATTCAAGAGGCGGTGGTTGTGTTCCCCTTCCGGTTCCGGAAGATGCACCTTTCTTCGTAAAAGATTATAGTGAGTATTATAAAGGCAGATGTTATCATAAAAGGAGCCTGAATTCCAATGATGGTTGGAACAGTATTGGATGTATGTCATTTATAAATCAGCCAATATTAAAGTACAGTAATGAGATCAGAAGTGCAGTCCTTATTATTCATGGAGAAAAAGCGCATAGCTATTATTTTGGAAAAGATGCTTATGAGAATATGATTAAGGACAGCAAGTACACATCCAATAAAGAGCTGCTTACAATTCCGGGGGCTGTTCATACAGATCTTTACGATAATCTGGATGTGATCCCATTTGATAAAGTCCAGAAATTTTTTAAAGAAAATGGGGTTGGTTAGTCATGACATATGAGGAATATTTGAGTAATATGAAACCCGGATATATCGTAGATGCAGGAAGTGAAGAACATCTGGTCATGCACGAGTTGTCTCAAAGGGCATTAAAAATAACGATGGAGCTGAATAACAAATATCATACAAAAGAAGAAATAGTACAGCTTATGTCGGAACTTACCGGACAAAAAATAGATGAAAGTTTTGGAATGTTTCCTCCGTTTTATACAGACTGCGGACAAAACATCCATATGGGCAAGAATGTTTTTATAAATGCAGGATGTAAGTTTCAGGATCAGGGTGGTATTTATATAGAGGATGGAGTCCTGATTGGACATAATGCAGTATTAGCAACGATCAATCATATGGAAGATTCTGAGAAAAGAGCAGGTATGATATTTCAACCGATTCAAATTGAAAAAAATGTATGGCTTGGAGCAAATGTGACAGTTCTTCCGGGAGTTACAATTGGTGAAGGTTCGATTATTGCAGCCGGAGCAGTTGTAACAAAAGATGTTCCAGCCAATATGATTGCGGCAGGAGTGCCTGCGAAAGTTATACGGAAGATTAAAAAAGACACTGAAAAAGGAGAAATTTAATTATGGCAAAAGTAAAGGATGCGGAGGTCATTGTTTATGCAACACCAATTTATTACTATGAGATGTGTGGCCAGATGAAAACACTTCTTGATAGATTGAATCCTTTATATTCGACAGATTATTCATTCAGAGATATTTATATGATTGCAACTGCCGCTGAGAATGATGAAAGTGCATTTGAAAAAGCCTACAATGGTCTGCAAGGCTGGGTAGACTGTTTTGAAAAGGCTTCCTTGAAAGGCATGGTCGGTGGCGGTGGAATTGATGCTGCAAATACAGCGGCTGATCATGTGGATGCGATGAAAAAAGCATATGAACTTGGAAAGAAACTATAAGTTGAAAAGAGTACTATTACTTAGTCTTTGTGTGTTAGTTTTATTTGGGCTTGCAGGATGTAGAGAAAAAAGAAGTGTTTCATTTGAAAATGATATATCCGAAGAAATAATAGACAATAGTACTGAATCTCAAATTTCTGCTGGAGAATTAGAGAAAACAGAAATTACCGACAAATCGGCGATGGATGATGAGAGAGAATACATGAAGTTATATTTTGATGACACTGAAATCCCGGTGATATAGTTCTATACAGTGGAGACAAAATAGTAGTGTTTTATGGATCAAATTCATGGGCATATACCAAACTGGGGAAAATGAATATTCCAGAAGGTGATGTGACAGAACTTTTGTCAAATGGGGGTATCACTTTGAAAATAGTAATTGCGAAATAGTGAGTAAATCAGAATGTTGTTTTCTATTGCAAGGAAATTCTCATATTTTATTGTGCAATTTGACGATAAACTGTGAAAAAAGTCTCTATAATATCCGTTTTTTTCCATGAAATGAAAATTAATGAGAAAAAATATCAATAATGTTATTGACATCTAATGAACGTTAGAATATACTAACCAACGTAAGAAATGAAAATCATTATCAATACAGTAGGAGAAAAGAGGAAGAAATGATGCCGCTTACTATGTTAAACACAGGAGAACCGAGTACGATTAAGAAAGTCGGTGGAAAAGAAGAAACCAGAAGATTTTTAGAGAATCTTGGCTTTGTTCCAGGCGGGGAAGTTACAGTCGTATCAGAGATCGACGGTAATATGATCGTCAACATCAAGGATTCAAGAGTTGCGATCGGAAAAGACATGGCGAATAAAATTATGGTATAAAACTGTTGCAAAAGCGCAGTTTCATGATACAAAAATGAAAAGGAGCGAAACGATGAAGACGTTGAAAGAAGTAGCCTGCGGCAGTACCGTAAAGGTCAAAAAACTGACTGGCGAGGGCCCGGTCAAGAGAAGAATTATGGACATGGGCATCACAAAGGGTGTTGATATCTATGTAAGAAAAGTAGCACCGCTTGGTGATCCGATCGAAGTAACTGTAAGAGGATATGAGTTATCCTTGAGAAAAGCAGATGCTGAGATGATCGAGGTAGAGTAATTTTTTTTACCTATGTGTTAGCATATGCTAACAAAAGACAGAAAAGGCAAACAAAAGCAAGCTATAGCAAACAAAAGCAAGTTGCAGCAAACTAAAATAAAAGGAGAAAAGTTATGGCAGTAAAAATTGCACTCGCAGGTAATCCAAACTGCGGAAAAACAACTTTATTTAATGCTTTGACTGGCTCTAACCAATTCGTAGGTAACTGGCCTGGAGTAACAGTAGAAAAAAAAGAAGGTAAATTAAAGGGACATAAGGATGTTGTCATCATGGACTTACCGGGTATCTATTCCTTATCCCCATATACACTTGAGGAGGTCGTAGCCCGTAATTACTTAATCGGAGACAGACCGGACGCGATCTTAAATATTGTAGACGGTACCAACATTGAGCGTAACCTGTATCTGTCCACACAGCTGATGGAACTTGGCATCCCGGTTATCATGGCAATCAACATGATGGATCTTGTTGAGAAGAATGGTGATAAGATACATATTGACAAATTAAGCAAAAAGCTTGGATGCGAAGTCGTTGAGATTTCCGCATTAAAGGGAACCGGCATTCAGAAAGCTGCTGAGAAGGCAGTTGCACTTGCACAGCAGAAGAAAAACATGGTTCCGGTACATGAGTTCTCCAAAGATGCAGAAGAAGTGATCACAGAAGTTGAGAACAAACTGACCGGTATCGTTGCAGAAGATCAGAAACGTTTCTTCGCGATCAAGTTATTAGAGAAAGATGATAAGATCAAAGAGCAGATGAAATCTGTTCCGGATGTCTCTAATGAGATCAAAGAAATGGAAGACAGATTTGATGATGATACAGAGAGTATTATCACAAACGAGCGATATGTATACATTTCATCCATCATCGGTGAGTGTATTTCAAAGAGCAGCAAAGAGAAACTTACGACTTCAGATAAGATCGATCGTATCGTAACAAACCGCTGGCTTGCAATTCCAATCTTTGCAGTTGTAATGTTTTTGGTATACTATGTATCTGTAACAACTATCGGTTCTATCCTGACAGACTGGACGAATGAAACACTGTTTGGTGAATGGATCATCCCGGGAGCACAGAGTTTATTTGAAAATATCGGATGTGCTGATTGGCTGACAGGTCTGATTGTAGACGGTGTGATCTCCGGTGTTGGTGCAGTACTTGGTTTCGTACCTCAGATGTTAGTACTGTTCCTGTTCCTTGCATTCTTAGAGTCCTGTGGTTACATGGCTCGTGTTGCATTTATCATGGACCGTGTATTCCGTAAATTCGGACTTTCCGGAAAATCATTCATCCCGATGTTGATCGGTAGTGGATGTGGTGTTCCTGGTGTCATGGCTTCAAGAACGATTGAGAATGACCGTGACCGTAAAATGACGATCATGACAACAACTTTCATTCCTTGTGGAGCAAAACTCCCGATCATCGCATTGATCGCAGGTGCTTTCTTTAACAACGCTGGATGGGTTGCATGGAGTGCATATTTCGTAGGTGTGGCAGCTATCGTATGCTCTGGTATTATTTTAAAGAAAACAAAAATGTTTGCTGGTGATCCGGCACCATTCGTTATGGAACTTCCGGCATATCACTGGCCGACAGTTGGTAACGTGTTAAGAAGTATGTGGGAGCGTGGCTGGTCCTTCATCAAAAAGGCTGGTACGATCATCACATTATCAACCATCATCTTATGGTTCTTAATGAACTTTGGATGGACAGATGCAGGTTTTGGCATGTTAAGCTTTGATGGTCTGGAGGGAGCTGCTCTTGAGGCTGCCCAGGCAGAATGTATCCTTGCAAAGATTGGTTCTGCAATCGGCTGGATCTTTACTCCTCTTGGATGGACACAGAGTGGTAACGGCTGGAAGATGGCAGTTGCAGCAGTCAGCGGTCTGATTGCAAAAGAAAACGTCGTAGCAACATTTGGTATGTTATTTGGTTTTGCAGAAGTTGCAGAAGATGGTGCCGAGTTCTGGGGTAATCTTGCAGCTGTTATGACTCCGGTAGCTGCATATGGCTATCTGGTATTCAACCTCTTATGTGCACCTTGCTTCGCTGCAATGGGAGCAATCAAGAGAGAGATGAATAATGCAAAATGGTTCTGGTTTGCAATCGGATATCAGTGCGGTCTTGCATATGTAGTATCTTTATGCATCTATCAGATCGGTACACTGATCACAACTGGTACATTTGGTATTGGTACAGTTGTTGCTTTCATACTTGTAATCGGTCTTTTATATCTGTTATTCAGACCTTACAAAGAGAGCGATACATTAAAAGTAAATGTAAAAGGCATGGCAGGCGCAAGATAAGCACTGCTTCTAAAGTGGCTGCCGTGTGTTGACACGGCAGCCATATTTATAACGAGGAAGGAAAACAAGGAGGAAAATCCTCTGCTCCTGCAGAGGCACATGCTATGCAGGCATAGCAGGCATTTTCCTTCGGAAAACAAGGAGGAAAACAAGGAGGATTATCTTATGGGAACAATTGTAACGGGAGCAGTCGTTGTGGTAATTGTAGGGCTTATCATCCGCAGCATGGTTCGCGATAAGAAAAACGGAAAATCCCTTCAGTGCGGAGGCGATTGTGGAAAGTGCGGAGGGCACTGTCATTAATACAGGAGGAGACCATGACGGCAGGAGTAAACAGTCAGAAAAAGAAAAATCATGAAACGGCAAATTACCACAGAACCCAGATGCAGAAAGAAATTGTCATTCAAAGATTGAGAGAACAGGGTTGTCGTATTACCAAGCAGCGTCTGATGCTGCTGGACGTGATTCTCAATGAAGATTGTTCTTGCTGCAAGGAAATCTATTACAGAGCAGCAGAAGTTGATCCGGGAATCGGGGCGGCAACTGTTTATCGCATGGTTAATTTACTAGAAGAAATCGGGGCTATCAGTAGAAAAAATATGTATCGTATCGCATGTGGGGCGGTATGTGACAGAGAAAAGGCATGTACGATCGAACTTGATGATGATACCATAAAGGAATTATCTGCAAAAAGCTGGAATGCCGTGGTACTTGCGGGCTTAAAAGCATGTGGTTATATTGACAAACAGGGAATTAAAAGTGTTGTAGTACAGTCCTGTGACTGTGAGGAAGCAGGCTGACAGATCAGGGAGTAAATATGTTAAAGATTACGGTAGAGGTAGACGGAATGCAGTGCGGAATGTGCGAAAATCATGTAAATGAAGCTGTTCGTGGCGCATTTCCGGTCAAAAAAGTATCTTCCTCTCACAGTAAAAAACAGACCGTGATCATCACGGAGCAGGATATTGATGAGCAGGAATTAAAGGCTGTCATTGACGGAACAGGATATGAGTCAGGTGCAGTCAAAAAAGAACCATATGAGAAAAAAGGGCTGTTTGGATTTTTGAAATAACAGAAGAAAACAGCCATTGCATAGAAAAATGGAAAACGCGGGAATCTGCAGAGAGGATTCCTGCGTTTTTTATAAGAAATTGTGTCTTATGAATTAAAAAGTACATAAAAATATCCGGTAATTTTCTGATATATTGAAAAGTTTTTTTGACCAAAGTATATCTGCAAAGGACAGGTCATGAATCTGTTATTTTAAGGACGTATTTTGTATAACTATTTTCAGATAACCTTTATAGTTAAGGTATCATAGCAATAGAAAGCAGGAATGAAATAGTATAATTATGGAGGGGCAGTATGAAATACGGATATTTTGATGAAAGTAAAAAAGAATATGTGATCACAAGACCGGATACACCGGCACCATGGGTCAACTATCTTGGTTCGCCGGAGTATGGAGCAATTATATCCAATAATGCAGGGGGATATAGTTTTGCAAAATCAGGAGCAAACGGAAGAATTTTAAGGTATGTCTTTAACCAGTTTGATGAACCGGGCAGATATATTTATATCAGGGATAATGAAAACAGAGATTACTGGTCTGCATCATGGCAGCCGGTTGGAAAAAGTTTAGATACTTATAAGAGCGAGTGCCATCATGGCACTGCATATACAAAGATGAAAGCTGTGTATGACGGTATCAGTTCAGAAGTGCGGTACTATGTTCCGTTAGATCAGTCATATGAAGTGTGGAATCTTGGCATTACAAACGATTCTGACCGGGAAAGGAAGCTGACCGTGACCGGTTATGCGGAATTTACGAATAATAGTAATTATGAGCAGGATCAGGTAAATCTCCAATATTCACAGTTTATCACAAGGACAGTTTTCTGTGAAAACCGCATCCGCCAGATGATCCATGCAAATCTTGATAAGATTGAAAATGGAAAAGAAATTGACCATAAGACCGTGATCAACCGGTTTTTCGGACTGGCCGGGGCAAAAGCCGATTCCTGGTGTGGAGAAAAAGAAGAATTCCTTGGCAGATATCATGGATATGGAAATCCCAAAGGGGTAGAAGACGGCGTTTTAAATAACAGGGGAAATTATAATGAAAACGGCTGCGGAGCCATTTCCACCGTACTTCATCTGAAACCGGGAGAAACCAGGGAAATCGCGTTTCTTGTGGGAATGAAAGAAGATGATGAGGCGGCTGAAATTGTAGCAGGATATGAGAACACAGAGGAAGTATGTAAAAAAGAACTGGAAGAACTGACGGCATACTGGCATGGAAAACTTTCCCATTTCCAAGTTAAGACACCGAGCAAGGAATTTGACACTATGATCAATACTTGGAATGCATATAACTGCTTTATGACATTTATCTGGTCAAGAGCGGCATCTTTTACTTATTGCGGTTTAAGAAACGGATATGGTTACCGCGATACGGTACAGGATATTCAGGGTGTGATTCATTTGGCACCGGAAATGGCAGTAGATAAAATCCGTTTTATGCTCTCCGCACAGGTGGATAACGGAGGAGGACTTCCGCTGGTTAAATTTACACACAATCCGGGACATGAAGATACACCGGACGATGCTTCTTATGTACAGGAAACAGGACATCCGGCTTACCGGGCAGATGATGCACTCTGGCTGTTCCCGACAGTATACAAATATGTATCAGAAACGGGCGATACTGCATTTATGGATGAGGTAATTCCATTTGCAAATAAAGATGAAGGAACGGTTTATGAACATTTGAAACGTGCGATTGATTTTTCCATGAACCATCTAGGAAAGCACAGCATGCCAGCCGGACTCTATGCAGACTGGAATGACTGTTTAAGACTTGGAAAAGATGGAGAGTCAACCTTTGTTGCATTTCAGTTTTATTATGCAATGACAATTTTACGCATTTTTGCAGAACATAAAAAGGATACGGAATACATTGCATTTCTGGATGAAAACCAGAAAAAGTTAGGAAATCTGATCCAGGAACTCTGCTGGGATGAAGACAGATTTATCCGTGGATTTACGGAGAGTGGAGAGACGATTGGAAAACGTACTGATCCGGAAGCAAATATGTGGTTAAACCCTCAGAGCTGGGCGGTGATCAGCGGACTTGCAGATGAGAAACAGGCAGACCGTGCATTACAGCAGGTTTATGACAGGTTAAACACGGAATATGGAGCAATCTTAATGGATCCTCCATACCATGAACATGCATTTGACGGGGCTCTTGCAGTTATTTACAATGCCGGAACAAAAGAAAATGCCGGTATTTTTTCGCAGTCGCAGGGCTGGATCATTTTAGCGGAAGCATTAAGAGGACATGGGGAGAGGGCATTTACTTATTTTATGGAGAACGCTCCGGCAGCGCAGAATGACAAGGCAGAGATCCGCAGATTAGAACCATACTGTTATGGACAGTTTACCGAAGGAAAAGACAGTCTGAATTTCGGACGATCCCATGTGCATTGGCTGACTGGGACAGCATCAACGGTTATGGTGGGCTGTGTGGAGGGAATCCTTGGCATGCGTCCTGACCTTTATGGACTTCGCATTGCACCGTCGATTCCGAAAGAATGGGAGATGTTTGAGATAGATAAAGATTTCAGGGGATGCCATCTGCATATTACCGTAAAAAATCCGGGACATGCCGAGAGCGGCTGCAAAAAACTTTTCGTGAATGGACAGGAGATGAAAGATAATTATATTCCGCAGACTGTGCTTACCGATGAAACGGAAGTAGAATTAATTATGTCATAAAAGTGAAGGGAGAGCCTTATGAAAAAAATAGAATTTACAGATAAAAATGGAGCATTCCGTATCCATAATCCGGAAAATTACAGCGGGCTGTATCTTCCGCTGGCAGGTGAAACAGGGTTAAAATCCAGTATCACGCCAAATCTCGGAGGAGACAGCAAGACAGATCAGAATCATTTTCTGTTAGAACCTGTCAGTATTGAAAATTTACATAATAACCGCAATACGAGAAATTTTTGGTGCCGTATTGAAAATAAGGGCAGCTGGTCCGTCTGTGGTTCTTCGGCAAAGCAGGAAGCGGAAAAATTTACAAAGGATCAGGATGAAAGCATATTAGAAGCCGGTTTTATGTGGCAGAAACTGACGAGAATATCCAAAGAATATGAAATGAAAGCAGAAACCACTTCCTTTGTTACGATAGATGGGACAATGGAAGTGATGATGACAGAACTGACCAATACAGCGGATCAGGAACAGAAAATCACACCGATTGCCGCGATTCCGGTTTATGGACGGAGTGCAGACAATATCAGGGATCATCGTCATGTGACGTCGCTGCTACACAGAATTGAAACAAAAACATATGGTGTGGAAGTGTGCCCGGTGCTTTCCTTTGATGAGAGGGGACATCAGAAAAATCAGACGGCCTATTTTGTATATGGATCTACCGGAGAGGGAGAGGCACCGGAAAAATTCTATCCGACAACGGAAATGTTTATCGGAGAAGGGGGAAGTTACCTGAATCCCGAAGCCGTAAGAATTAATAAGGACGGTGTTCCGGCAGGAATAAAGCTGCAGGGAAAAGAGGCAGCAGGTGGAATGCGTTTCGCACCGGTTACCTTAAAACCACAGGAGACAGTCACGTATCTGGTACTTGCAGGGGTTTCCGGGGAAAAACAGAATATTGAGAAAATGACATCTGCTTACCGTACGAAAAAACAGATCGAGAAGGCATTTGAAGCCGTAAAAAAACACTGGACGGACAAAGTAAATGTTGATTTTTCAACGGGTGATACAAACATTGATAATTATTTAAAATGGATCTGTTTTCAGCCGGTTCTGCGCCGCATTTATGGCTGTTCATTTTTACCATATCATGATTATGGCAAAGGAGGACGTGGCTGGAGAGATCTCTGGCAGGATTGTCTTGCTCTGCTGATCATGGAGCCGTCGGTAGTGCGCCAGATGATCGTAGACAATTATGGCGGTGTAAGGATGGATGGAACGAACGCAACGATCATTGGCAGCAGACAGGGAGAATTTATTGCAGACCGCAATAACATTACACGCGTATGGATGGATCATGCATTCTGGCCGTTTGTGACGACAAAATTATATCTGGATCAGACAGGTGATCTTGATGTTTTGCTGGAGAAGGTTACTTATTTCAAAGATCTGCAAGCAAAAAGAGGTACTGCACATGATGATAACTGGGATCATGCATATGGAAATAAACAGCGTACAGCAGGTGGAGATGTTTATTTTGGAACAATTTTAGAACATATTTTACTGCAGAATCTATGTGCTTTTTATGATGTCGGAGAGCATAATGTGATGAGACTCCACGGTGCAGACTGGAATGATGCACTTGACATGGCATGGGAAAAAGGCGAGAGTGTGGCATTTACGTGTGCATATGC
>DMYD01000042.1:10463-14876 GCA_003483745.1 Roseburia sp.
TAAAATTGAAATGGCAGAAGAGATGAAATGTCTGCTTGCGGAAGGAACAGAATTATATGAAAGTCCGGACAGAAAGCAGAAACTGCTGGACGAATATACCAGCCTCTGCGAACATAATGTAAAAGGAGGCATGATCCTGGTTTCCACAGAACAGATACGAAAGAATCTGGTGGAGAAGGCAGAGTGGCTGATGCAGCATATCAGAGAGAAAGAATGGATCAGTGCCGGGGATGATATGGGTTGGTTTAACGGATATTATGACAATCATGGAAATGCGGTTGAGTACAGTAAAAAGGATGAAGTCCGCATGATGCTGACAGGACAGGTGTTCGCAGTCATGAGCAAAACTGCGGGAGAGGAACAGGTAAAAGAAATCTGCAGGAGTGCAGACAAATTTCTGTTTGATCAGAAAGCCGGTGGATATCGTCTGAATACAGATTTTAAAGAGGAGAAATTTGATCTCGGAAGAATGTTTGGATTTGCCTATGGGGAAAAAGAAAATGGTGCAGTGTTTTCCCATATGACAGTCATGTATGCGAATGCACTGTATCAGAGAGGATTTATCCGGGAGGGACATAAAGTCCTGCAGACACTTTTAGAAGCCGCAATGAATTTTGAAAACAGTAAAATGTACCCGGGACTGCCGGAGTATTTTGATAATGAAGGCAGAGGACTTTATGCATATCTGACAGGTGCTGCGAGCTGGTATATGCTGACGATGATCACGGAGGTATTTGGCGTAAAAGGAGATCTTGGAGATCTGGTGATCGCACCATCCCTGTTGCCGGAACAGTTTGATGAAAATGGTAATGCGGGATTAAAGCTGGAATTTGCCGGAAGAAAATTCGAGATCGTAATACATAATCCGGAAAAGAAGGACTTAAAGGCAGAGCAGATCAGACGGGCAGTGTGCGATGAGAAAGTTGTTTTGGAACCGCAGCCGGAATATGGTGTACGGTTAAGAAAGAGTGTGATTGAAACACTTGATCAAAAAAAATGTCACAGAATTGATGTGTTTTTTCAAGAGTAACATGTAAAAATGACGGATAGGGTGAGAGAAGCAGCATGCAGATTTTGTATGCTGCTTCTTTTCTGAAACAGACATCACCACATGGATTTATAATATTTATCCCGGTATTTTTTGGGCGTCAGTCCGGTATAGTTTTCAAAAATCTGAATGAAATGACTCTGTGAGGAGAAAGAAAGATAGTTTGCGATGTCGACGATCGGTTTGTCAGAATACCGCAGCAGATGAGTTGCCTTTTCAATCTTTTTTTCACGGATATAATCACTGATGGATATGCCGAGGTTCTGTTTGAAAACGCGCGAGAGATAACTTTCAGACAGACCGGTATATTCAGCTAAAGTGGTTATGGTAATGCGTTCTTTGATGTGTGTATAGATGTAATCCACACATTGCATGACCGGTTTCGAGAGTATAGAACTTTTTTTCTGTAAAATCATTTTTCCGGTAAAATCTTTTACCATTTCATGATGCAGATCTGCCACCTGCCGGACGGTGGTACACGAATCCATCCTTAAAATATAAAAATCACTCAGGCGGTAAGCCTGCTCCGGCTCTAGTCCGCCATCAATACAATAGCGCGTGATCATAGCGGTAGTGACAACAAAATGATATTTAATATTTGTAAGCGGATTACGGGAAAGGACACCGGTACCCTTTAAGTCGATGAAGGCATCTTCCTTACAGTTTCGTATCACAGAATCCATGTCACCGGTTTTGACAGCATTGTAAAAAGAATATTCAACAGTCGGGGAACGGTGCAGCATATCGTATTCACTGTTGGCTAATTCTGTGTGATACCATTCTTTTGAAAGTTCCATAGCATTACTCCTGTTTTTTATTTTCGCATTATTATGTCATGAATCTGATATTTTTTCAAGTGATTTAATATAATGCAGAGCTGAAATCCGGTAATATATCACTTGTAAACAAGACAGGAACACAAAAGATAAAGTGTTCCAAAGGTGCTTATAAAAAGGGAGGAAAAGTAAATGAAACGAAGAATCGTAAGTATGATGCTTGTGGCAGCAATGGGGACAGCTTTATTGGCAGGCTGTGGAGGAAATACAGCAAACAGCAGCACAGCAGAGACATCCAATGACACAGCAAAAGAAGACACTGTGTCGGTAACAGAGACAGCAGGTACAGACGCAGAGACAGCTACTTCTGATGAGGGAAAAGTATTGAATATCTACTGCTGGAATGAGGAGTTCAAGAGTCGTCTGACAGATCATTATCCTGGATATACAGAGGTAGATGCAACCACAGGTACGATCGGTGATGTAACAGTAAAATGGAACATTACCCCGAGTGATGATATGGCATATCAGAATAACCTGGATGCAACCTTATTAAAGCAGTCTGATGCAGCAGCAGATGATAAAATTGATATCTTCCTGGTAGAAGCTGATTATGCATTGAAATATGTTGATACCGACTACACAATGGCAGTGACAGACCTTGGTATTACCGATGAAGATCTTTCTAAACAGTATCAGTACACCAAAGATGTTGTTACCAATTCTGATGGTGTATTAAAAGGTCTTTCCTGGCAGGGCTGTCCTGGCGTATTATTCTATAACAGAGATGCAGCAAAAGAAGTTTTAGGTTCTGATGATCCGGCTGAGGTTCAGAATTATGTAAAAGACTGGGATACATTTAATGATACAGCAAAGAAGATGAAAGATGCAGGTTATAGCATCACATCTTCTGTAAATGATACTTACCGTGTATATTCCAATAATGTTTCTTCCAAATGGGTTGTAGATGGCAAGATCAATATTGATGATAATATTATGAAATGGGTGGATGATTCCAAAGAGCTTGTTGATGCGGGAGAAACAGGAACATATGATATGTGGAGCGATGACTGGAAGAAAGGTTTCTATCCGGAAGGAAATGTATTCTGCTACTTTGGACCTGCATGGTTAGTAAACTTCTCAATGGCAGCAGATACCGAAGGCAGTATCGGTTACAACGGCGGCTGGGGTGCAACCGAAGGACCACAGGGCTTTTTCTGGGGTGGTACATGGATCTGTGCAGCAACAGGAACGGATAACCAGAGTCTTGTAAAAGATATCTTGCTTCAGATGACAACCAATGATGATGTTATGAGAGAGATCATCGAGAAAGATGATGACTTTGTAAACAACCAGGATGTAATCGTTGAGATGGCAGACAGCTCTTACGCAAGTAAAATCTTAGGCGGACAGAATCCACTTGGTATTTATAATGAGGGTGTATCCAAACTTGATTTAAGTAATCTTTCTTCATACGATCAGGGATGTAACGAAGAATTTCAGCATGCAATGAAGAACTATTTTGAAGGAAGTGCAACGAAAGAAGAGGCATTAGACTTGTTTTACAAATCAGTTTTAGAGAAATATCCGGAATTAACATATTAAGAAGATGAATGATCTAAAAATAACAATGGAAAGCACGCTCTGCGGATATTCTGTTGTTATGAATGAAAAGCTGCGCCTGCCGGAATGCAATAAGGAAGGCAGGTGCGGTTTATTCAGGTTAAAATGCCAAGCGCAGAGCTGACAGCATGTTTACACAGGATAAAGGTGAAGGATGCTGTGAGCTCTGTGGATGAAAATAATACACTTTGAAAAAGGAGGTCAGATTATCATGAAAAAAAGTAGTGGAAAGGTAGTAAGGTACAATAAATGGGGGTATATCTTTTTGATTCCATTTATTGTAGTATACGTTATTTTTCAGCTGATCCCATTAGTCAGCACTATTTACAACAGTTTCTTTGAAAACTATATGTCAGGACTGACACAGGTCGGACCAAAGTTTGTCGGACTTGCAAACTATCAAAAACTCTTTTCTGATGGAGATATCTGGGTTTATACAAAAAATACTATGGTATTATGGATCATGTGTTTCGTGCCGCAGATCATTTTATCACTGGTACTTGGCGCTTGGTTCTCCGATGTACGTCTTAAATTAAAAGGAACACGTTTCTTTAAAACAGTTGTATATCTGCCGAATCTGATCATGGCATCTGCATTTTCCATGTTGTTCTTTACGTTGTTCTCTGATGGAGGACCCATCAACTCAATGCTGATGCAGATTGGATTGGTTGATACACCGTATAAATTTTTATCGAATGTAGGAAGTGCAAGAGGGCTGATCGCATTGATGAACTGTCTGATGTGGTTTGGTAATACGACGATCCTTCTGATGGCAGGCATGATGGGTATCGATACCTCTCTGTTTGAGGCAGCAGAGGTCGATGGGGCAACTTCTTCGCAGGTATTCTGGCAGATCACACTGCCGCTGTTACGCCCAATCCTTGTATATGTGGTTATCACATCTCTGATCGGTGGTTTACAGTTATTTGATGTGCCACAGATATTAACCAATGGAACCGGTGACCC
>DMYD01000042.1:15224-96361 GCA_003483745.1 Roseburia sp.
CAATGATAAGAGGAAGGGGTGAAAAGTATGAATGAGAACCGTAATTTAAAAAAAGGTGTAGGAATTCATGCAAGAAGATTTATTGCATATGTTGTATTAGCGATTGTCTCTGTTTTGTGTTTATTCTGGTTTTATGTGCTGTTTATTAATGCGACCAGATCAAACGGTGAGTTGCAGTCAGGTTTTACATTGATTCCGAGCGGCCATCTTTGGGAAAACTGGAAAAACTTAAGGAATGGAACACTTCCGGTGTGGAACGGTATGATCAACAGTCTGATCGTTTCCTCCCTTAGTGCAGTACTCAGTGTATATTTTTCGACGATGACAGCTTATGCGATCCATGCATATGATTTCAAACTGAAAAAATATATTTATCCGTTTATCCTGATGATTATGATGATCCCGACACAGGTAACGGCACTTGGATTTATCAAACTTGTTTCCAGCATGAAATTAGAGGATTCCTTCATTCCTCTGATCGTACCGGCAATTGCCGCTCCGGTTACGTTTTTCTACATGAAACAGTACATGGAAAGTACATTGCCGTTGTCACTGATCGAAGCAGCGCGCATTGATGGATCAGGAGAATTTCATACATTTAATACTATCGTAATGCCGTTGATGAAACCTGCTATCGCAGTGCAGATGATCTTTACTTTTGTAAGCAGCTGGAATAATTATTTCACACCGGCGCTGGTTTTACATGATGACAAGAAAAAGACACTTCCTATCCTGATCGCACAGTTACGTGGAGCTGACTGGCTCAAGTTTGACATGGGGCAGGTATATGTGATGATCGCATTTTCCATCTTCCCGGTTATCATTGTATATCTGATCTTATCCAAACACATTGTACAGGGTGTTGCACTTGGCAGTGTAAAGGGTTAACAGATTCTGGTTAAGAAATTCTGGTTAATCAGAAAAATTACTTTATTATATAAAAATGAGACTACTGTACAGGTGGTCTCATTTTTATTTTTTGCCCACCGTATCAGTGCACAATGACTGTAAGAAAGGAAAAAAAATTGTTATAATTATAAATTATAAAAATACTTAATGATCAGGATATCAGGAAAGGAATAGTGCCTATGAAAATAGCAATCGTAACAGGGGCGTCAAGCGGGCTTGGCAGTGAGTTTGTCAGACAGATCAGAAAACAGGAAAAACTAGATGAAATATGGGTGGTCGCGCGTAGAAAAGACCGCCTGACGGCATTAGAAAAAGAACTTCAGACACATCTTAGGATCATTACCGGGGATCTGACAAAGGCGGAGACACTGCGTGAAATAGAGGCGATGCTCTGGAAAGAAAAACCGGATGTACGCATCTTGATCAATGCGGCGGGATACGGAAAGATCGGATCCTGGCGGGATATCAAAAGAGTGGATGTGGATGGCATGATCGACTTAAATTGTAAAGCAGCCGTTGCCATAACACAGATCACACTGCCTTTTATGAAACGCGGTGCGCGTGTTTTGCAGATCTGTTCGACCGCGGCATTTCAGCCGTTCCCATATCTGAGTGTTTATGCGGCAACGAAAGCATTTTTATATCGTTACAGCAGGGCGCTGCGCGTGGAACTTTACGGTACGGGAATCCGTGTGACCGCTGTCTGTCCTTACTGGATCAAGGACACCGAGTTCATCGGGCGGGCAAAGAAGAGCAGTGACAGTTCTTATATTCACAGTTTTCCGCTTGCTTCCCGACAGAAAAATGTGGCGCGTCATGCACTGCTGGATGCAAAACTTGGGCTGGCAGTATCCACACCGGGTATCGTATGTACCCTGCACCGGGCAGCAGCAAAGATTGTTCCGGCAGATCTGATGATGGGGGCGTGGGCTTTGATACGGAGAGTATAAAAACCTCTTGACAAATCCATATACCGGTACTATTATAAACATATGAACAGATAAGAATATGTTCAAATAATAATGTGAAAGACCGGGGGTGTAAGATTTGGCAATAGACGATGTACCGTGCTGTGAGGCATATGAAGTCCATGAAGATAAGATCAGAGCGGCAAATGAACAGATGCCGGACGAAGATGAATTATATGATCTCGCCGAGCTGTTCAAGGTATTTGGGGATTCTACAAGGATCCGGATCCTGTTCGTGCTGTTTCAGTCGGAGATGTGTGTATGCGATCTGGCACAGTCACTGAATATGAACCAGTCGGCGATTTCACATCAGCTTAAGATCTTAAAACAGGCGAAGCTTGTGAACGGACGGCGCGAAGGCAAGTCCGTGATCTACTCACTGGCAGATGAACATGTAAGGACAATCATCGATCAGGGAAGAGAACATATCGAAGAGTAAGTAAAAACAAAATTTATATCAAATAGAAAATGGAGGATTCAATTATGAAAAAGAAATTTAAACTTGAGGATCTTGATTGTGCAAACTGTGCAGCAAAAATGGAAGAGGCAATCAAAAAAATCGAAGGTGTCAATGATGCAAATGTCAGCTTTATGACACAGAAAATGATGGTAGATGCAGTGGATGACAAATTTGATGATATCATGAAAGAAGTTGTTAAAGTCTGTGCAAAGGTTGAGCCGGACTGCAAGATCTTACTGTAAGAAAATTCAAAAAACAAAAACATAGTTGTGTGTGACAATCAGTCTCATACAGGAAAAGCCCGGTTATGCAAAAGGAGTGCTGCATGGCATGAAAATATATGCATACCGGGCTTACAAAAAAGAAAACATATGAATACATGAACATATGAAATAAAAGTGAGAAAGAAAAGAGGAAACGATATGACATCAAAACAGAAAAAAATGCTGTACCGTATTATCACTGCATTTGTACTGTTTGTAGTGTTAATGGTTTTAGAGCATACCGGAGTATTAGAACAGTTACCAAGCCAGTGGCTTGTATTTCTGATTTACCTGATCCCGTATCTGGTGATCGGTTATGATATTGTTTTTAAAGCAGTCAGAAACATCAGTCATGGACAGGTGTTTGATGAAAACTTCCTGATGATGGTTGCAACATTTGGTGCATTTGGTGTAAAGGAATATTCTGAGGCGGTTGCCGTTATGCTGTTTTATCAGGTCGGAGAGCTGTTCCAGAATTATGCGGTTGGTAAATCCAGACAGTCCATCTCCGATATGATGGACATCTGTCCGGAATATGCAAACATCGAAGAAAACGGAGTGTTAACGCAGGTTGATCCGGATGATGTGGAAGTTGGAACCATCATCGTTGTAAAACCGGGTGAGCGTATCCCGCTCGATGGAATCGTGACAGAGGGAACGTCCATGATCGACACCGCAGCACTGACCGGTGAATCTGTACCGCGCAAGGCGACAGTCGGTGATGAGATCATCAGTGGATGTGTCAATGGAAGCAGTACGATCAAAGTAAAAGTAACGAAAGCATTTGAGGATTCCACGGTAGCCCGTATTTTAGAACTGGTAGAAAATGCAAGCAGCAAGAAAGCAAAAGTGGAAAACTTTATCACCAGATTTGCAAAATACTATACACCGGTTGTTACGATCGGCGCAGTGATTTTAGCGATTTTACCGCCTCTCATTTTAGGTGGTGGCTGGGCAGACTGGATCCAGAGAGCATGTATTTTTCTTGTTATATCTTGTCCGTGTGCACTTGTTATATCTGTTCCGCTCGGCTTCTTTGGCGGAATCGGAGCTTCCTCTAAGATTGGTATTCTGGTAAAAGGAAGCAACTATTTAGAGGCAGTTGCTGAAATGACGACGATTGTCTTTGATAAGACCGGTACACTGACGAAAGGTGAATTTAAGGTTTCTGAAGTACTGCCGTCTGCAGATAAAAATAACACGATTGGCAAAGAGGAATTACTGGAAATTGCAGCATACGGCGAAGGCTACTCGAATCATCCAATCGCAAATTCTATCCGGGAAGCATACGGAAAAACACTTTCCATGGAGCGCGTTACAGATACGGAAGAGATTGCCGGACACGGAATCCATACATTTATTGATGGCAGGGAAGTATACCTTGGCAATGCAAAACTGATGAAAGCGCAAAATATCACCTATACCGAAAATAAGACTGTCGGAACGGTTGTCTATGTGGCATGCAACAATGTATTTGCCGGAAGCATTGTGATCTCAGACAGCGTCAAAGAGGGCAGTAAAGAGGCACTCTGTGATATGAAACAGGTTGGCGTGAAAAAGACAGTTATGCTGACCGGAGACAGACAGGCAGCGGCAGATGCTGTTGCGGCAGAGCTTGGCATTGATGAAGTGCATGCAGAACTTCTCCCGGCAGACAAAGTTGGGGAGGTTGAAAAGCTGTTAGGTGCACAGGATGAGAAAGAAAGACTTGCGTTTGTCGGTGATGGTATCAACGACGCGCCTGTACTCACAAGAGCAGATATCGGAATTGCCATGGGAAGCATGGGATCGGATGCTGCAATCGAGGCGGCTGACATTGTACTTATGGATGATGATATCCGTAAAATTGCATCGTTAGTTAAAATTGCGAGAAAGACGCTTGGCATCGTAAAACAGAATATTGTATTTGCACTGGCAGTCAAGGCTCTGGTATTATTATTAGGTGCCCTTGGTATGGCAAATATGTGGGAAGCAGTATTCGCGGATGTCGGAGTTTCTGTGATAGCAATTTTAAACTCCATGCGTACGCTCAATACGAAATAGGAAAATGAAAGACGAAAAAGAAACAGGGAAAAAACTGCAGGATGCCGCAAAAAAGGAATTCTTAGAAAAAGGATTCCAGAAGGCATCCCTGCGGAATATCTGCAAAAATGCAGGAGTTACGACCGGAGCACTCTATTTTTTCTTCCGGGATAAAGATGAACTGTTTGAATCCTTAGTAATGGAACCGGTAGAAGAAGTGCGAAATCTGATGGTGGAACATTACAGGTCTGAATTGGAAATGATAGACAATGGCGAGACGGTAAAAGAAGATTTTTCAGATGATGCGGAATGTACCGGAAAAATTATAGAAAAGATATACCAGCATAAAGAAGCATTTGAACTGCTGCTGATGAAAGCACAGGGCTCAAAGCTGGAAGGTGTTCTGGATGGATTTGTGGAGATTACAGAACAGCATTACCGCCATCTGGCAGATGAGACGAGCAGACAGCTTAAGACCAGAAGAATCGGAGATAAAATGATTCACTGGATGTCCCATATGCAGATTGATACGTTTGTCTATATGGTGGAACATATAGAGACGGCAGAAGAAGCATTTGAGTATATGGAGACGGTAGTAAGCTATATGATAAACGGCTGGTATGGGATGTTTCAGGATGTAGTATCAGAACATGAAAAACAATAATAAAATGAATCAGGCCACCGCTTTTATGTATGGAGCACATAGGGCGGTGGAAAAAATAACACAAACATAACATTGTTACGTTAAAACAATAAAGAAAAAAGCGTTAATTTATAAAAAATCATTGCAAATAAAAATTTCTTGAAAAAGAAGTAATATGGCCATCAGAAATAAGCCATGCGAAAGGGAGGAACATCTATGTATCTGCAGGTAAAAGATCTAAAGAAAAGTTATGGAGAGGGAGGCAGTTATATCCAGGTATTAAAGGGAATTACAACCGGAGTAAAACAGGGGCAGATGTGTGTTATCCAGGGAACCAGCGGCTCAGGAAAGTCCACATTTTTAAATTGTATCGGAGGGCTTGATGTAATGGATTCCGGTTCGATCAAAGTGGATGGAAAAGAGATTGCAGGATTAGACATGGATGCACTTGCTGATTACCGCAGGGATAATCTGGGATTTATTTTCCAGTTTTACAATCTGGTACCAAATCTTACGGTGCGCGAGAATATTCAGGTATGTGAATATCTGACAAAAGATCCACTTGATATGGAGGAACTGTTAGAGGTATTAGGCCTGACGGAACATCAGAATAAATTTCCGTCACAGCTTTCCGGCGGACAGCAGCAACGCTGTGCAATCGCGCGTGCGCTGATCAAAAATCCAAAGCTGTTACTCTGCGACGAGCCGACCGGCGCACTTGATTCTAAAACGTCGCGTGATATTCTGGCATTGTTAGAGGAGATTAACCGGAAATATAAAACGACGATGTTGATCGTTACACATAATAATTCGATCAAGCAGATGGTACATAAAGTGATCATCATTAAAGACGGACTGATTCATAAAGAGTATGAAAATGAAACACGGGTACCGGCAGCAGAACTGGAGGATTTATAGATGCAGAAGATTTTAAGAAAAAGAATCTTAAGGGATCTGCGGGCGAATCTGGCAGGATATCTTGCCCTGGGATTTTTAATTGTTTTATCAATGTATATGGTAGTCAGTCTGATCGGAGCGGCTGAGACGATCATTCAGGGAACAAAGAATGCAGCGGAAGAAAATAAACTGGAAGACGGCGAATTTGGAGTGTTTGTTCCTCTGACCGAAAAAGAAGAACAAAAGCTGACCGAAAAAGGAATTTCGCTGGAAAGAATGTTTTATCTGGATTTTGAAATTTCAGACCAGAACATTCTGCGCGTGTATCAAAACAGAGACAGGATAAATTTGCTAAAACTCGATGAGGGGCGGCAGGCAGAAAAAGAAAATGAGGCAGTGATAGAAAAACGTTACTGTGAGGAAAATGGGATTCATATTGGGGATGTTATAGAAATTGGTGAAGAAAAAATAAAGGTAACAGGGATCGGTTCAGCACCGGATTATGATCTGCCATTGCAAAAGATTTCAGACAGTTCTGCGGACAGCAGCCAGTTTGGAATCATGTTTGTTGACAAAGAGCAGTACGAAAAATTGAAAAATTCCCAAAAAAGCACAAAGGCAGAAGAATGTGTCTATGCATACCGCCTGAATGATAAGATGACGCAGGAAGAATTGAAAAAAGAGTTAAAGAAACTCAAACTTTCAAAGGATGAAGTGTCAGATCCGTTTTTTAAAGAATACTGGGATGAAACGGCAGGAAAGAGGGATGATTTAGAGGAGGGCATTCAAAAATTATCCGATGGAGCGGATGAACTGACGGATGGATTAGATGAACTTGATTCATACGGAGATCAGTTTGATGAAGCATCCGAAGATATTTTTGAATCCTATTTGAAACAGGCATCCGATGGCTTAAACGGCGTTGGACTTTCCGGGGAACTTACGGCAGATAATTATAAACAGAAAATAGATGAGTTAAGAGCAAAAAATGATGGAAACGGACTTTTGAAATTAAAACTGTTTTCCATAGAAAAACAGTTGATGAAGTTAGATGCATACCGGAGTGGAATGAAAGAATATACGGATGGTGTCACAGAGGCGGCAGATGGTTCGAGAAAGCTTTCAGATGGAATCGGAGAATTAAAAGATGCTTCGGATGAAATTTTAGATGCATGGAAGATTGATCTTATGAATCTGACACAATTTCTTCCGGCAGAGGATAATCCACGCATCGGGGCGGCAGCGGATGATCAGATTGTAAATAAAATGGCGGGACTTGCAGCAGGTGTGATCGTTCTTGTTTTATTTACCTATGTGATCTCAGTGTTTGTGGTGCATGGGATTGAAAGGGAGAATAGTGTGATCGGTGCACTTTATGCCCTTGGAGTGAAAAAGGAGATCTTTTGTATCATTATCTGACACTTCCGGTCATTGTGACGACACTCAGCGCAGTGCTTGGCACAATGCTTGGACTCAGCAGATTGGGAATTGATGTACAGATGGGAGACTGCTATGCGTATTATTCGATTCCGGCGCTGAAAGCAATCTGCCCGGCATATCTTCTTTTATATGGAATTGTCATGCCGCCGCTTACAGCTGTTGTCGTAAATTATTTTGTAATCCGCAAAAAGCTGTCGAGACCGGTACTTGCAATGATTCATAATGAACAGAAAACGAAAAAGGTTTCTGCATGGGATCTGAAAAATATGGGATTCATCAGCCGTTTCCGGGTCCGTCAGATGTTAAGGGAGATGCGCACAGGATTTACCGTCGTATTTGGAATGTTTATATCCCTGCTGATCATGATGCTTGGGATTGACTGTTATGTGATGTGCAAGCATTTAAATGTGGAAAATAAGCAGGACACGAAATATGAATATATGTATACCTATAAATATCCGACGAAGGAAGTGCCGGATGGTGGGACAGAAAGCTATGCAGTTACACTGAAAAAAGAAATCCTTGGCTATAATCTGGATGTCACGCTGCTTGGAATCACAGAGGATAATCCATATTTTGATGCTGCGGTAGAGAGTGGAAAAAATAAAATTATCATATCATCAGCTATGGCGGAAAAATATGGACTTCATACCGGGGATAAGGTAATCCTGACGGATGAGGAAGAAGATATAGATTATGCATTTACTGTTTGTGGGGTTACGAAATATTCACTTGGAATGTATGCGTTTATGGACATAGAAAGTATGAGAGAATTGTTTGATGTATCGGACGACTATTATAATGTGGTGTTTTCAGATCATGCACTTTCCATTCCATCCGGCAGACTATATGGAACCACCGCCCGCGAACAGATTGAAAAAAGTTCTTCCGTCTTTATTTCAATGATGATGCCGATGATAGTTATGATGGTTGTATTATCTGCAATTATTTTTGCTGTAGTTATGTATCTGATGATGAAAGTTATGATCGATCGTTCCGTATTTGGTATATCGCTGATGAAAATATTTGGATACCGGACAAAAGAAGTGAAAAAATTATATCTGGATGGAAATTTCTTTGTTGTTGCGATCGGAGCTGCGGTCTGTATCCCGGCATCGAAAGTCCTGATGGATGCGATCTATCCGATGTTGGTATCAAACGTGGCATGCGGGATGAACCTGACATTTTCATGGCAGCTATATACTGGAATTTATGTCGCAATTATGGTATTATATGAAATCATAAACAGGCTGTTGCTTCGCAGGATCAGACTGGTACTTCCGGCAGAGGTTTTGAAGAATCGTGAATAAGAAAACCCATAACTGCATGGAATAAATTGGTAGATGATAAAATTTATCAATAGGTAATTTGTGGTTGAAAAATGAAAAAAGCGGGTATATAATCGTTAAAATGTCATAGAGAGGGCAGTTGATTTTGCAGAAAGTAATTGGATTCTGACCGAAAATGACAGCCAATGCAAATAATTTAATCCACAGGAGGTACAAAAGATGTTAGATTGTTTAAAAGCAATTAACTGGAAAAAAACAGGTATTTTTGCAGCAGGAGTATTATTTGGAACCGCAGGTGTCAAAGTTCTCTCAAGTAAAGATGCAAAGAAAGTTTATACAAACTGTACAGCAGCAGTTCTGCGTGCAAAAGAATGCGTGATGAACACAGTTACAACTGTTCAGGAAAATGCCGGTGATATCTACGAGGAGGCTAAGAGCATCAATGAGGAGCGTGCCGCAGCAGCTGAGGCAGCAGCTTTCGCAGATGAAGCAGCAGAAGCAGAGGATGGCGCAGCAGAAACTGAGGCAGCGAAAGAAGAATAAGATAAAAAGCCGTGGCTTTACTTATACCGCGACAGAAAGCACCGGAAAAGTTCTCTGGTGCTTTCCTTTACTTATGGATCAGTAAAAAGTTTTGCGGTATCAGGAGAGCCTGGAAATGGAGTGAGAAAAATGAAGTTTGTCATCAAACATGAGATCAAAGGGCGTATGCGTATCCATGTGTCTCAGTACCGGATGAGTTATGAGCAGGCAGATACGCTCCTTTATTTTTTACATAGCAACAAATATGTGACGTTTGCAAAAGTCTATGAACGTACCGGAGATGCAGTAATCTCTTACATTGGAGATCGTGCAGAGATGATCCGCACATTGCAGCAGTTTTCCTATGAAACAGTGGATGTTCCGGCAGGTGTGATTGAAAATTCCGGTCGTGAACTGAACGCGAAATATCAGGAAAAGCTGATTGAGAAAATTGTCTGCCGTTATGCGAGCAAGATATTTCTGCCATATCCGATCCGGGCATGTGTTACAACGTTTAAATCCGTGAAATATATCTGGAAAGGTTTGCAGTGTCTGTGTCACCGTAAGATTGAGGTGCCGGTACTGGATGCAACAGCGATCGGGGTATCCATTTTCAGAAATGATATTGAGACAGCCGGTTCTGTCATGTTTTTGCTTGGCATTGGAGAGCTGTTAGAGGAGTGGACACATAAGAAATCTGTGGACGATCTGGCACGTACGATGTCCTTAAATGTAGGCAAAGTATGGTTAAAGCGTGAAGATCAGGAGGTACTTGTTACAACTTCCGAAATCCGTCCGGGAGATGAAGTGGTTGTCCATATGGGAAATGTCATTCCATTTGACGGAGTGGTAAGTGATGGAGAAGCAATGGTCAATCAGGCATCTTTGACCGGAGAGTCCGTTCCGGTCAGAAGAGTCAGAGAAAACTCTGTTTACGCCGGAACGGTGGTAGAGGAAGGAGAACTCACTGTTCTTGTAAAAGAAGTCGGTGGTTCCAGCCGGTTCGAGAAGATTGTTACCATGATCGAGGAGTCCGAGAAATTAAAATCGGCACTGGAAGGAAAAGCAGAGCATTTAGCAGACAAACTGGTACCATATTCATTGGGAGGTACGGCATTAACGTATCTTTTGACAAGAAATGTGAATAAGGCGATATCGGTACTGATGGTTGATTTCTCCTGCGCATTGAAACTTGCAATGCCTATATCGGTACTTTCCGCGATTCGTGAGGCAAGTCTTTATCATGTGACCGTCAAGGGTGGAAAATACTTAGAGGCTGTTGCAGATGCGGACACGATTGTTTTTGACAAGACAGGAACACTCACAAAAGCGAAACCGACCGTTGTGGATGTGGTATCATTTAACGGTGCAGAACCGGATGAGTTACTGCGTATTGCTGCATGCTTAGAGGAACATTTTCCACATTCCATGGCAAAGGCAGTTGTGGATGCTGCACAGCAGAAGCATCTGCTGCATGAGGAGATGCACACCAAAGTGGAATATATTGTTGCACATGGTATCTCCACAACAATCGATGGAAAACGTGCGGTCATCGGAAGCAGTCACTTCGTATTTGAAGATGAGAACTGTATCATTCCGGAAGGAAAACAGGAATTGTTTGATTCACTTCCAAAAGAATATTCGCACCTTTATCTTGCCATTGAAGGAAAGCTTGCCGGTGTGATCTGCATTGAAGATCCGCTTCGCGAGGAGGCAGAGGCAGTTGTCAATTCGTTAAAACGTGCCGGAATCACGAAAGTTGTTATGATGACAGGAGACAGTGAGCGTACGGCGGCAGCCATTGCAAAACGTGTCGGAGTAGATGAGTATTATTCTGAAGTATTGCCGGAGGATAAAGCCGGATTTATTGAGAAAGAAAAAGCAGCAGGAAGAAAAGTTATCATGATCGGTGATGGAATCAACGATTCCCCGGCACTTTCTGCAGCGAATGTTGGTATCGCAATCAGTGACGGCGCTGAGATTGCCAGAGAGATTGCGGATATCACGGTTGGTTCAGATGATCTTTACCAGATCGTAACATTAAAACTCTTGTCAGACAGTCTGATGAAACGGATCCGTGGCAATTACCGTTTTATCGTTAGTTTCAATTTAGGGCTGATCTTATGTGGTGTTGCCGGAATTTTACAGCCGACCACATCAGCATTACTGCATAATACATCAACACTTTTGATCAGTTTAAAGAGTATGCAGAATCTGTTGGATTAGAAAACAAAACAGACAGGAGAGCGCTCCGGTGTCACAGAAATGTGATGCCGGGGCGTTTTTTTGATTCATAGGAAGAATCGCAAGCAACTTTTTATCCTGAAAATAAATGAAAACAGGTTTACAAGGCGTGGGAAAAAGAATAAAATTAATCGGATAAAAAGAAAACAGGAAAGATGAATTTGATATTTCAGGATTAAAATGGAGGCTTATAATGGAAAAGCAAAATGATCATAAAAAGTTTTCAAAGAAAATAGGGGCGTTGTCTGCTGGAATCATTGTGATCCTGGCAATCGTACTGTTTGCAGGGATAAAGAATGGTTTCTTTTTAAGAAAAGGCGATAAGATTTTATATGCAGCGTATCATACGATCAAGGATCAGCCGGGAACTGCAGATGATGTAAAGGATGAAGATTATACTGTTTCGGTAGACGGACAATGGAAAGAACAGAAAATACAGGCAGAGTATGCATCCGCTTCCGATCAGAAACAGTTAAAGGGAACGATAGATTTAGATAAGCTGCCGGATCTGGAATTTGTAATGACACTGGATGAAAAAGAGCTGAAAACACAGCTTCCGTCACTGAGTCAGAAAGTATTTGTCTACGATTATAAGAACGGCGGAAAAAGTGGATATCTTGCGAAAAAGATAGGTTCGGAAAAGTTAGAACGTTTCGATACCATTCTGGAAGAACTATATGGTGGAAATGAACAGAAAACAGTCGGAAAAGATATATTAAAAGAGGCACGGAAAGAATTCAACAAACTGAAAATGAATAAAACGGAAAAAAAAGAATTTGAAATTGATGGTCAAAAAAGAAACTGTGCGGGGTATCAGTTTACGATCAGCAAGGATAATGCCCAAATTGTATTAGAGGCAGCGGAGAAGACCGTGAAGAAAAATTACGGGGATGGGACAAAAATATCTGCGGATCCGATAGGAAAAGTATTTATGGCATTTTATGATAAAATATCTGCGGTCGGGGAGATGGAATGCAGTGTATATTTATATCATAACAAACTGGCGGCTGTTTCTGTAAGTTATGAGGATGATGAAAATGCACAGAATATAAAGGTTCTGTTTCTAGGAGGTGATTTCCGGACACAGAATATGGAAATTTCATTTTTGGTGGATGAGAAAACAACGACGATTCAGACCAATACTACCGGAAACCTTGCAGCGAAGGAAGGAACACTCACGTTTGAATCGGATGACACTGACAGTCTGAGTGGCAGAATCTCCGTAAAAAAAGGCTGCCAGATGTCTGAACTGACGGGAGAGGAATGTGATCTTATGAAATTAAATGGTTTTGAGTTGTTAGAACTGTTTGGAGAGTTTGCGGGTTTTGGGTTTTAAATCTATATTCCGGATTCTATGAGAAAATTTAGGATCTCTCTTTCATAGGAATCGAAATCGGACATTGCATTGACTGCATGCTGGGAGTTTGGAATGATCAGCTTTTTCTTCCTGGATGCACATGCAGCATATAGTTCGTCACACATTTTAGTGGGAACAATAGAATCCCTTTCACCGTGAATAAAAAGAATTGGAATCTGCGCTTGTTTTACGGCAGATAGTGCAGTTAATTCACTGAGATTGAAATGTCCGAAAACAAGTGCACCAAAATAAAGCAGGGCATAACAGATGGAAACCGGCAGATGGAAAGAGCGGATGGTTTCTTTGATGATTTCTGCAGGGGCAGTATATCCGCAGTCGCAGATCAATGCTATCGTGGAAGATGGCAGAGAGAGAGCGGAAGCCATCATGACAGAAGCGGAACCCATAGACACGCCGGATAAGATCAGTTTTTTCCCTGGAAAGCGTTTTGCGGCGTAATCAGTCCAGCTTTTGACATCTCTACATTCCCGGATGCCAAAAGTAATGATCTGTCCGGCGCTTTTTCCATGGCTGCGTTCGTCGACAACAAGAAGATTGATATGATTTTTTTTACATAGGCGAAAAGAACCCAGACCGTCCCAGAGAAAAGTCCCGTGATATCCGTGAAAAAAGAGCATGAGCGGTGCATCCGGGCAAAAAAGATAAAGACGGCCACAGAGAGAAATCCCATCCTGTGATGAAATAGAAACTTCTTCATATGGAGTTTGTTCCATTTCCAGGAGAAGAGGGAGCATAGCGTTTTTATAAGGAGCATAGAGCATGTCGTCCGGTATCTGGTGCGGGTCGACATGTTTTTTTGGCGGGTAATAAAAGACACCGCGGTATAGCAGATAGGAAGTGAAAAATAAAAGAAATATCAGAATAAAACACGCTGTTAAAATGTAGATCATGATCTACCCTCCTTACTCTTTGCCTTGTCTAAGTACATGGCGGCATCTGCTTTTTGTACAAGTGAACGGATATCGGATCCACATCCTTCCGCAGACCCGACTGCATGTCCAAAGCTATCATTGATTTTTTTTAAGTTATTCAAATCCCAGAAAGCGACGGCAATACGGTCTATGGACGGATAATAATTGATAGCCATATCTTCGTATTTATTCTTATTATAAAGTTTTGTGCGTGCATCCATATCTTTACGATAGGTAAGTTCTGCAATCCTGAGGGCATCGTTGTGACTGCTGATGATGGTATATTGAAGCATGATTGTAAAAATCAAAAGAATCAGTGTGCGCGGTAAAACTTCAAAGACAGCAATGATAAATACAGGGTTTTCATTAAAAGGTATCTGCAGATAAGGACCGGTCATGGTCTGCAGATACCAGTTTCTTGTATGTGTGCTTTTTAAGAGAAGATTCAGATCACACAGCCCGTAATAAAATCCCACATAGGAACTGATAAACATGGTAATTGTATTAAAAATAAAAGAAAACCAGAGAGCCTGACGCTTCCGGTACTGGATTGCAAATAACAGTGGCATGACGAAAATTAAAACCGCATGGTAGGTAAGTAATGCAGTAATGATCGAGCAGATGATACTGATCAATGCCAAAAATAAATATTTGATCCAGGGATGTGAGAGATCAGACTTTTTGTAGATAATAGCAGGAGGAATGAGTAAAAGTATTGTAAATCCAAGAGAGAGGCTGATTAAAAATTTACTGATCAGAAAGAAATTGATCATGGTTAAGAACCAGACCAGCAGCAGCGTCAGGAAAAACCAGCAGAATCCCATCATAGTCCGCTTGTTTGATTTTATTTCCTGGTTGTGTAATTCAGTGTCGTAAAGGTTTGAAAATGTATTCATACGAGTTCCCTTTTAATCGTTTGTAAAAATTATCATTGTCGGGCAGACAATCAATTTTATTATAACATGGAAGGGGGATTTTCTCAATAAGAGCTAAAAAACTTGCTGTGTTTCTCAATAAAAACAAGCGAAGTACTTGAATTTCCATACAGATAATATATAATGTCTAAGATGGTTAAAAAGTTAACAAAGATAAGATGAGCGAGGTAAAACACGATGTATGCAGATGAAAATGTGATTAAAATCAAACACGATGTACTCTACACAGTCGCAAAGCTTGCATTTGAAGGCAGGCTTGAGGAAGAAAGAGACCACATCGCAACAGAACTCATTCCAGGTCCGACACCGCAGTTTCGCTGTTGTATTTATAAAGAGAGGGAGATCATCCGTCAGAGAGTCCGTTTAGCAGAGGGCAAGGCACCGGGTGCAGAGGATGATGGAAATGTGATCCAGGTTATCAGTTCCGCATGTGAGGATTGCCCGATTTCCAGTTATACAGTAACAGAAAACTGTCAGAATTGTCTTGGAAAAGCATGTGTCAATGCATGTAAATTTGGCGCAATTGAGCCGGGAAGAGACCGCTCCCATATTGATCCTTCCAAATGTAAAGAGTGTGGAAGATGTGCACAGGCATGTCCTTACAATGCAATCGCACATTTAAAGAGACCATGTAAATTCAGCTGTCCGGTTAATGCGATTACATACAATGAGTATGGCATTTCCGTGATCGACAAAGAAAAATGTATCCGTTGCGGTAAATGTATCCACAGCTGTCCGTTTGGAGCAATCGCATCCAAAACATTTATTGTACCGGTTATCGAGGCTTTAAAAGCAGGTAAGCATGTATATGCAATGGCAGCTCCGGCAACAGAAGGTCAGTTTGGTGTTGATATCACTATGGCAAGCTGGAAGAAAGCCATGAAAGAGATGGGATTTACAGATTTCTATGATGTAGGTCTTGGCGGAGATATGACGGCAGCTTATGAGGCAGAAGAGTGGGCAGAGGCTTATAAAGAGGGAAATAAGAAAGTTACTTCCTGTTGTCCTGCTTTCGTAAACATGGTACGTTTACATTATCCGGAATTAGCAGAATGTGTATCTACGACCGTTTCTCCAATGTGTGCGATCTCACGTCTGATCAAAGCAAAAGATCCGGAAGCAATCACTGTATTTATCGGACCTTGTGTTGCCAAGAAGTCTGAAGTGGCAGATCAGAAGATCGAGGGAAATGCAGATTATGTATTAACATACAGCGAGATCCGTGCGATGATGAAAGCAAAAGGTGTTGAATTACAGCCATGTGCAAATGATGACCAGACAGCATCTACATTTGGTAAACGTTTCGCAAACTCAGGCGGTGTAACAGCAGCCGTGCTTGAAAGTTTAAAAGAATCCAACGATGAAATTGCAGCGACTGTATGCAAAGCAAACGGAGCAGCAGAATGTAAGAAAGCATTACTTCTGTTAAAAGCAGCAAGACTGCCGGAAGACTTCATCGAAGGTATGGCATGTGAGGGCGGTTGTGTCGGCGGTCCAAGTGCGTTTAATGATCAGGTATCTTCCAAGAAGAACCGTGATACATTGATCGGACAGGCAGATGACCGTACAATCCATGACAACTTAAAGAATTACGATATGGAAAGCTTTTCCATGCACCGCGAGTAACACGAGAGGGGCATTGCATTGCGAATAAAATGAAAGATTTTTCAGGGACAGGATATTAAATCCTGTCCCTGTTTTTTGTTCATGATAATAGAATGTTCGCGGAGCGTGTATTCTATTATTGACACGGCATATTTTGAAAGGTAAACTGAATTTATTGCAAATGTAAAATATGGGATTTGGCAAAATTGCAATAATAAGAGAGAGGAAATTTACAATGAAAAAAGCAGTATTTTTTGATATAGACGGTACTTTGTGGGATTTTAAAATGAATATTCCGGAAAGTACAAAAGAAGCATTAAAAGAGCTCAGAAAAAATGGTCATTATGCATTTCTATGCAGTGGAAGAAGCCGGTCAAATATTAAAAGTCCCAAATTACTTGCACTTGGATTTGACGGGATCGTGGCAGCGTGCGGCACGCATATCGAGTTTGAGGGGGAAAAGCTGTTTGAACTGCTGCTGACGAAAGAACAGATCGGGCATATCCTCACAGTGCTGCGGAAACATCAGATCCCGATGGTCTTAGAGGGGCCGCACTATATTTATGTGGATGAAAAAGATTTTGTCGACGATCCATATGTCATTTATCTGAGAAATGAGCTTGGGGAAAACTTAAAAAGTATTACCGGAACTGCACAATATGAGGTAAATAAGCTGAGTGCGGAACTTAGAAATGCTGATGCAGAACTTGTCAGGAAGGAATTGGGAACAGAGTTTGATATGATCGTCCATGAGCCGGATGGAATTTTAGAAATCGGACAGGCAGGACATTCAAAGGCAAGCGGCATTGAACGTCTTTGCACGGCACTTGGAATTGCAAAAGAAGATACCTATGCATTCGGGGACAGTGCCAATGATGTGGAGATGCTTGCATTTGTGGCACATGGGATTGCCATGGGAAATGGTACGGATGTGGCAAAGAATGCGGCAGAATTTGTTACCACAGACATCCATGCGGATGGGATTTGGAACGGACTGAAACATTATGAGCTGATTTAAGGCAAAAGACAGGGGAAAATTATGGCAAATATTATGGATTATATGGACTGGCGCGGAGATTTATCATTCGAGGCATCTGAATTTAATGAAGTTGATAATCTGATTTTAGCGCAGCTTGCATATGTTGATTTTGAGGGGATTGTTCCGGCAGGGGAAGATGAACCGGCAGTGACACTTACAGATGCATCCAGACAGTTCTGGAAAAAGAATAATAAAGAAGAAATCTTAGCGAGGGTATCCATGACCAAATCGGCGCCTTTTGTTATGGAAAAAATGGCAAAAACCAAACGGTTTTCAGATGTAAAACTCCGCTGCTATGTCAACGAGATCCGGGATGAAGAACAGTTTCAATTTTCTGCAGTCTGTGTGGAATTGCCGGATGACAGTCTGTATGTGGCATTTCGCGGGACGGACAATACGATTACAGGCTGGAGGGAAGATTTTAATATGGGTTATCTGTCAGAGACACCGGGACAGCTTCGGGCAGTGGAATATTTAAACCGTGCAGTGACAGATAAAAAACAGAGCGTACGTGTCGGCGGTCATTCAAAGGGTGGAAATTTTGCCATGTATGCCTCTGTAAAATGTGATCCGCGGATCCAGGATCAGATTTTGAATGTATACAGCAATGATGGACCGGGATTTCGGAGTGATATGGTGGAAAGTGCGGCGTATCAGCGTATATTGCCAAAGCTGCACACAATTCTTCCGGAATCTTCTATTGTTGGAATGCTCTTAGAGCACCAGGAATCGTTTGAAGTCGTAAAGAGTTCAAACAGCGGTATCCAGCAGCACGATGCCATGTCATGGGAGGTGCTCGGAAGAAACTTTGTACATGTTGATAAAGTCGCGGCACAGAGTCTGTTATTAGATGAGACGATGAAATCGTGGATTTACCAGTTAGATGGGGAAGAAAGAGCACAGATCGTAGAGACCGCATTTGATATGATTGAAAAAGTCGGGATCCGTACGGTAGATGATTTTTACCATAGCAAATGGAAGAAAATACAGGAGTTGATGAAGGAGACGAGCAAACTCCCGCCGGAACGCCAGAAACTGTTCTCAAGAGCCTTGAAACTGTTATGGACAGAAGGAAATAAAGCAATGAAGGAAACGGTAAAGCAGACCGTAAAACGAACGGTAAGACAGTCTCCACTGAAAAAATAAAAAAAGTATAAAATCACAGAAAATGAGTGAACTTATAAAAAAGCGAGAAAAATAGAGTAAATATAAGAAAATAACAGAATGAATAGATATAAATGGAAATATATTTGGTTGCAGATTCAAATATAAAAATCTATTATATGAACCATAAGTTAGCACTCAAAAGAAATGAGTGCTAATAACTACTCAAAAGAAATAAAACAGATGATCATAAGCAGGAGGTAAGCAACATGAAATTAGTTCCATTAAGCGACAGAGTTGTATTAAAACAGTGTGAGGCAGAGGAGACTACAAAATCAGGTATCATCCTTACAAGCAGTGCACAGGAAAAACCACAGGAGGCAGAGGTTATCGCAGTTGGTCCTGGTGGAATGGTTGATGGAAAAGAAGTTACCATGCAGGTAAAAGCAGGACAGAAGGTAATTTATTCAAAATACGCAGGAACAGAAGTAAAATTAGACGGAGAAGAATACATCATTGTAAAACAGAATGATATTCTTGCGGTCGTAGAGTAAAACATATTTTTATTATTAATAAATTCAGAAAGAGGTAGACAGATATGGCAAAGGAAATTAAATATGGCACAGAAGCAAGAGCAGCATTAGGTGCAGGTGTAGATAAACTGGCAAATACCGTAAGAGTAACATTAGGACCGAAAGGAAGAAACGTAGTACTTGATAAATCCTATGGTGCTCCACTGATCACAAACGATGGTGTTACGATCGCAAAAGAGATCGAATTAGAAGATGCATTCGAGAACATGGGTGCACAGCTGGTAAAAGAAGTTGCAACAAAGACAAATGATGTTGCAGGTGATGGTACCACAACAGCAACTGTTTTAGCACAGGCAATGGTACAGGAAGGTATGAAGAACCTTGAGGCAGGTGCAAATCCGATTATCCTTCGTCGTGGTATGAAGAAAGCAACAGACAAGGCAGTAGAAGCAATCCTTGCAATGTCTTCAAAAGTAAACGGAAAAGATCAGATCGCAAAAGTAGCTGCAATCTCTGCTGGAGATGAGAGCGTTGGTA
Organism: Roseburia sp.; assembly: GCA_003483745.1. Taxonomy (GTDB): domain Bacteria; phylum Bacillota; class Clostridia; order Lachnospirales; family Lachnospiraceae; genus Roseburia. The sequence continues at coordinate 34,924 of DMYD01000042.1, forward strand.
ATATGGTAGCTGATGCGATGGAGAAGGTTTCTAATGATGGTGTTATCACAATCGAGGAATCTAAGACCATGCAGACAGAACTTGATTTAGTAGAAGGTATGCAGTTTGACCGTGGTTATGTATCTGCTTATATGTGCACAGATATGGACAAAATGGAAGCAGTATTAGATGATCCTTATATCCTGATCACAGATAAGAAGATCAGCAACATTCAGGAGATCCTTCCTCTGTTAGAGCAGATCGTACAGAGCGGTGCAAGATTACTCATCATTGCTGAGGACATCGAGGGTGAGGCACTTACCACATTGATCGTTAACAAACTGCGTGGTACATTTAACGTAGTAGCTGTAAAAGCACCTGGTTATGGTGACAGAAGAAAAGCAATGCTGGAAGATATCGCAATCTTAACAGGTGGTCAGGTAATCAGTTCTGATCTTGGACTTGAGTTAAAAGATACAACCATGGATCAGTTAGGCCGTGCAAAATCAGTCAAAGTTCAGAAAGAGAACACTGTTATCGTTGACGGTGCCGGTGACAAAGATGCAATCGCAAGCAGAGTAAACCAGATCCGTGGACAGATCGAGGAGACAACATCTGAGTTCGATAAAGAAAAATTACAGGAGAGACTTGCAAAATTAGCAGGTGGTGTTGCAGTTATCCGTGTCGGTGCAGCAACTGAGACAGAGATGAAAGAAGCAAAACTTCGTATGGAGGATGCTTTAAATGCAACAAGAGCAGCAGTAGAAGAAGGAATCATCGCCGGAGGCGGTTCTGCATATATCCATGCAACCAAAGCTGTTGCAGAGTTAGCTGATACCTTAGAGGGTGATGAGAAGACTGGTGCAAAGGTTATCTTAAAGGCTCTGGAAGCTCCATTGTACTACATTTCTGCAAATGCAGGACTTGAGGGTGCTGTTATCATCAATAAAGTAAAAGAGTCCAAAGACGGTATCGGATTCAATGCAGCAACCGAAGAGTATGTAGATATGGTTGAGAACGGTATCCTTGATCCGGTTAAAGTTACAAGAACAGCATTACAGAATGCAACTTCTGTTGCATCTACACTGCTTACAACAGAGTCTGTTGTTGCAAACATCAAAGAAGATGCTCCGGCAGTTCCAGCAGGTAACCCGGGCATGGGAATGATGTAATTTCAGGAAAATAAAATAACAGGTGGTATGGATTTTGTATGAATCTATTGCCATGAAAAAGCCGGCAGATCATATGGTCTGCCGGTTTTTATGCCCCAAAATAATAAAATGCACGCTCCGCGAACATTCTATTATCATGAATAAAAGGAAGCTTTGGGGTTGTCCCAAAACTTCCCTGCTAATACTTAATGAATACTTAACGGAGCAGACAGGCAAGCAGTCTGTCGTTGTCCTCCGGGTTCATGATGCAAAGCCGGATGTACTTGTTGTCTAAAAATGGAAAGGTGGAGCAGTCGCGGATCATCATTTTCTCGCGGATTGCGCGGTCAAAGAGATCCTGTGAAGTGAGATCATCTTTTAAAATGCGTACCAGCATGAAATTGCCGCTCGGTTCATACACTTTAAAATCAGGACTCTTCTGGAATGCCCGGTAAATCCGTGCGCGTTCGGAAGAAATCAGTTCTTTTGTGGCTTTGATATAAGCGGTGTCGCAAAACATTGTTTCTCCGGCAACAACGGCGAGGGAATTGATTGTCCACGGGTTCTTTCTTGTGTTGATCGATTTGATCAGGTCGCGGTTGCCTGTGATGGCGTAGCCGAGACGAAGCCCCGGTGCTGCGAAAAACTTTGAGGTACCGCGCAGGATGACGATATTGTTGTAATAGTTTGTCAGCGGTACGGCTGAGATCTCTGCCATATTATCTGCAAACTCTACATAAGTTTCGTCCACCATAACATAAATGTCATGTTCCTTGCAGGCATCTAAAATATGACGCATTTCCGTTCTGGTGATGCAGGATGAAGTAGGGTTGTTCGGGTTGCAGATAACGATCAGGTCAATGCTTTCGTTTAAATGTGAGATGAAATCATCAACATCTAAACGGAAATTGTCTTTCTCACGAAGCGGATAGTAGAGAGTTGTGCCTCCACCAAGCGAAATTTCTCTTTCATATTCAGAATAAGTAGGACCGATGACCATTGCCTTTTTTGGGTGCTCAATCTGTATAAAAAGAGAGATCAGTTCTGTGGAACCGTTGCCCACGATGACGTTTTCGTATTCGGTACCGCAGTATTCTGCAATGCATTTTCGCAGGGATGTATATTCCCTGTCAGGGTATGTCGTGATCACATCGATCTGCTCGGAGAGAGCGGTCCGAAGAAGCGGTGATACGCCAAGCGGGTTGACATTTGCAGAAAAACTGACGATCTCTTCTTTTTTAATGCCATAGATCTGTTCTATTTTTTCTAAATCACTTCCGTGAAAATGGTCTTTGTGTTTTATCATTGCGAACTCCTCCAAATTGGTTTATAATCTATTATAATGATTGTCATTGAAAAAGCAAGCAATTAAGAGAGAAAAAGCGGGTGTCGATTTGCGAAGACGGATACAACAACTGGCAAGGGGAAAATTCGAACACTTAAAGCCGTCTCTTTCGATTTCTGTGGATAAGATTGACATGACAGCGATGGAAGGTAATGATATTTCGGGAGATTTTGTGATCACAAGTACAAATCATGTGCCGATGCGTGGAATTGTATATTCTTCCAATCCGAGGATGGAATGTCTGACACCGCAGTTTGAAGGGGAAGAAATAAGGATTCGTTACCAATTTCATAGTTATGGTCTGATCGAAGGTGATATTCAAAAGGGAGAGTTCTGTATTGTGGTAGAACAGGGTGAATATAACCTTTCTTTTGTTGTGTCTGTTTCGAAGCTGTATGCGGAATCTTCTGTCGGAAAAATAAAAAATTTATCTGATTTTGCCAGATTATCAGAAAACGACTTTGAAGAGGCTTTTCATCTTTTTTATTCCGGAAAGTTTAAAAATATATTTCATCCGGATGAAAAAAGAGAAATGCTTTTATATGAGGGATTATCAAAAGGAACACCATCCGGACAAAAGGTGGAGGAGTTCCTGATCGGAATCCACAAAAAGAAGCGCACCGTGGTCTCATTAGAGGAAAGCAGTGCGGTATTTTATCAGGTGCACGAAAACAGACTTGAAAATTTCCAGGTAAGCAGGGATCAGCATGGATATCTCGAAATCAGAGTCAGCTCGGACGCAGAATTTTTAGCACTAAAGAAACCGCGGATTACCGATGAGATGTTTGTGGGAAGCATCTGTGATGTGGAATATTATATCGTGGCAGAAAAAATGCATGCCGGAAAAAATTTTGGAAAGATCCGTCTGGAAATGCCGGGACAGGAACCGTTGATCTATACGGTATGCGCTACATCGAAGCCGGAAAATGAGACAGAGGATGAACCGGTTTTGCTGGATATCCAGAAATCATGCGTAAAATTAATGCAGCTTTATCTGGAATATCGTCTGAAACGGATTGTGACCGGAGTATGGGCGAATCAGTCGGGGGCTATTTTAGACCATCTTTCCGCAGTGTGCGAGGATGAAAAAATTTATGGACTGATGAAAGCACAGACCTTGATCATTAACCGCCAGAGGCAGGAGGCATCCTGGATCTTGGATGATTTTAAAAGAACGTGTGAGGATCATACAAGTCCGGAATGGGGGTATTATCTTTATCTGTGTACATTGATGGAACGGGAACCTTCCTATGTAGACCGGCTGACGGCGGAGGTGGTGCAGATTTTTAAGCTGCATCCGGATAATTCGATGCTGTTCTGGGTGTTATTATTTTTGAAAGAGGAGTATTACCAGAATCCGGCAGAAAGATTAGAAGCAATCCGGGACTGGATGCGCTATGATAACAGTCCGTATTTTTACCTTGAGGCATATTATCTGATCTGGCAGGATCCTTATTTATTGACAAGACTTGGAGCATTTGAGGTTCGCATATTATACTGGGCAGCAAGATGGGGTGTCATGACAAGAGATATCGCGATACAGGTGATAAGTCTTGTTTCAGGGAAAAAGGAATATCATCCGTTTTTATACCGTATCTTAGAGGCATGTTATGAAGTGAAACCGGATGATGAGATGCTTGTGGCAGTGTTAGGCTATCTGATCCGCAGTCAGTGCTTTGGGGCAAAATATCACCGCTGGTATGAACTTGGAATTGAACATGAGATCCGTATCACGAGTCTGTATGAAGCGTATCTTTTATCGTTAGATGGAAGAAAATTAGAGCGTGTACCAAAGATGCTGCAGATGTATTTTCAGTATGACAGTGGATTGTCCTGGCAGCAGAAAGCAGTTTTATTTGTTAATATTATTGCTGCAAAAAAGGTGCAGCCGGAGGTATATCAGAAGTATTTGCCAATGATAGAACGGTTTGCGATGGAACAGCTGGAAGCAGGTCATATAGATGACAATCTGGCTGTGGTTTATGATGAAATGTTTGCGCAGGGCATGATAAATGGCGATATTGTTCATTGGGCATCCGAAATTCTTTTTACACACAAGGTAATCTGTACAGATTCACAGGCGGCAAAGATAGAAGTTTATGAATATGCGCGCAACACTGAATACAACACTGCATGCAATAATGCCGATAATAAACAAGCCATGATACGGAATGGGGGAGCATACTTTACCGTATATACGAAAGATTACTGCCTGATCATGGAAGATATTTATGGAAATCGTTTCTGTGAGGAACTCGGTTATTATGAAGAACCGTTGATGGATATAGACCGTTGCGTGAAGAAGTGTACAGAACTTGCACAAGGAGAGTTGCCCTATATTCTTTATTCTATGCAGGACAAAATTGGAGAAGGGGTTGAGGATTCGGATTTTCCGGGTGTGTGGACTGTTTTAAAATCACCGCAGGTAAGTGATCGCTTTAAAAGAGAGCTTGCAGAACAGGTCATATTATTTTATCGGAAAAGAAAATATGAGGCAGGCTGCCTGACAGGTCTGGATCATAAATTGTTATCAGTAGCTTCGAGTCGTATGCTGATGCAGTACCTGACGGAAGAACATTTGTATGAGACTGCGTATCGGATGGCAGAAGAATGTGGATATGAGCATATGGATACTGCAGCATGTGTCGCTCTGTGCAGCTATGCGATTCACACGGCAGCTTTTGAGGAAGATGATTTTCTGCTTGGATTTGCAGAGTCCGTATTTTACAGAGGCACATATAATGATGTGATCATCATCTATCTGTGTAAATATTATAATGGTGCAACAAAAACCATGGCAGAGATCTGGAAAGCGGCGGGAGCGTTTGATATTGATACATTTGATCTTGAGGAACGCATTTTAAGCCAGATGCTTTATTCGACTGATTATATTGCAGATGCGGAAGATATCTATGAAAGTTATGTAAAAGGCGGAGGCCGGGAACTGATCTGCATGGCATATTTATCTTATTTTGCAGATGCATGGCTGGTGCGGGATATGGTGGTGCCTGAGTATGTATTTGAACAGATTTATGTGCGGTATAAGGAAGGAAATCTTTTGAATGATGCGTGCAGACTGGGACTGCTGAAATATTTTTCGGAGAAAGAACACTTATCCGATGCAATGTATCAGGCAGCAGACGAATTGTTGGAAGAGTATACGTCTAAAAACTGCTATTTTGCATTTTTCCTACAGTTTGAAAAAAAATTGCGCCTAAAGTATCATCTGTATGATAAAGCTTTTGTGGAATATCATACAGATCCGGGACGAAAAATTATGATTCATTTTAGTCTGGATGGAGAGCATTATGAGCAGGCATTGTTAAATGAGGTATATGATGGTGTCTTTGTCAAAGAATTTATTTTATTTTTTGGTGAATCCGTACTTTATTATATGACAGAACAGGAAAAGGCAGAGGAGAAGATCACAGAAAGTGCCTGCTTAAATTGCAGAAGTGTGCCAGACGAAGAATGCCATGGGCGGTATGAGATGTTAAATGATATGCTGATGCATCATGCGATGGGAGAACGTGATGCGCAAAAGAGAGAAATGAAACAATATTATGGAATGCAGATGGTTACAAATGAGGTATTTCGTATTTTATAAGTAAGAGGGAGAAACGTGGAAAAAATGCCGTATTATCTGGGCATTGATCTTGACAATGACAATGCAGTGATCAGTTATTTCCAATTGAATATGAAAGAGCCTGAGACGGTCAGTACAGTGGCGGGCAGTGAGGTGTACCAGATTCCTCTGGTGCTTGCCAAAAAACATGGGATTGGCCAATGGTTTATCGGAGAGGAAGCGAAACGTCTTGCACTTATGCAGGGAGAGGAGGCGGTATCTGGTCTGCTGCATGCAGCACTTGCAAAACAGGAAGTTTTTGTGGAGGGGGAAGCGTATAAAGCGGAGGAACTGCTGGCACTTTACATAAAAAAGCTGATATATCTGGCGGGAAAACTGGGGAATCCTGTTACACCGGATTTTTTGGTTATCACGCTTGAACAGCTGTCAAGGGAGGTGACGGAACTCTTTATTCAGGTGGCAAAAAGACTTGGAATATCAGAGGGAAAGCTGACTCTTATTGACAGAAGAGAGAGTTTTTATTATTTTGCATTCAGTCAGCAAAAAGAATTATGGCTGCATGATGTGTGCCTGTTTGATAATCGGGGAGATAAAGTCTGGTGCAGGAGACTAGAAAGGGATCAAAGAACCCTGCCACAGCTTGTCACGATCAGCGAGGAACAGCGGAATATAGACAGAGCCAATAAAGATGCCGTTTTTTTTAAAATAGTATCGGAAGTGATGACGGGGCATATTGTTTCCGCAGTATACCTGACAGGCGATGGGTTTGATGGTAAATGGATGAAAGAGTCGCTTTCTTTCTTATGTAAAGGGCGCAGGGTTTTTGTGGGAAAAAATCTTTATTCCAAGGGCGCCTGTTATGCGGCGGCAAGAAAGTGTGTGACGGCAGAAAACAGCGGGCAATTTGTCTATATGGGCGACAATGAAATGAAAGTAAATGTAAGCCTGAAAGTACAGAGACAGGGGAAGACAGAACTTTTTGCACTGATCAATGCGGGAGACAACTGGTACGAGACTGTTGGAGAATGTGAAGTATTGCTGGATGGATCAAACGAAATTGATTTCTGGCTTCAGCTGCCAAACAGCAAGGAAGCAAAGATTGAAAAACTTACACTGGCAGATCTTCCCGAAAGACCTCCGCGCACGACGCGTCTTCGCATCAAAGCGCAGCCGGTTTCAGACATGGAAGTAAAAATCAGGATCAAAGACCTTGGTTTTGGAGAGATATTTAAAAGTTCTGATAAAACGTGGGAATATATGATGTCACTGGAAACAGAGCAGTAGGCGAAAGAAAGGCAGGAGAGACGAATGGGCGAATTGATCATATGCAACCAGCAGTTAGCAGCGATGCCCTATTATATCGATAATGTGTCATTAAATGTTTATTCGCTGGACGAACTATGTTATTATATCAAAAATAATACCTGTCTTTTGGATGCAGATTTTATGGATGATGAATTGTGTGACTGGGTGGAAAACGAGCTGCATATGCCAGAAACGGCACATAATCTTAGAAATATCAAGGCTGGTGGAGGGGTTTTATCGGAATTTACCGGCTGCCTAATGTCTGCATGCGGTTATTGTACACCGGAGGAACAAAAGCAGATCAGGAACACACTTCAGGAAATGGAACACAAGTCAGCATTTGAATGCGGGAAAATCAAAGCTGACCGTTATCTTGAAAATCAAAAATATATCAACAGTATCGTGGAGTACAGAAAACTGCTGCAGTCGAAAGAAAATGAAATGCCGCAGATGATCGGTGCGGTATGGCACAATCTAGGTACTGCATATGCAAGGCTGTTTTTGTTTGAGCAGGCAGCGGACTGTTATGCAAGAGCATACGAAAAAAATGGTAATAGGGAGTCGTTGAAAGAGTGCCTGATGGCATACCGATGTAATTACGATGATCGTGCATTTGAACGCAGAGCGGAATATTTTAAAGTTACAGCGGAGGAAACAAAAAAGATTGCGGATGAATTGAGCAGCTGCAGTAGAAGTGATGCAATATGTCAGTTTGAGGCAAAGCTTGATGAGTGGGATCCCGGAAATGAAAACTTGTGGGAGATACAGCTTGAGGAATGGAAAAAACAGTACAGGAAGGATTGTATGGTATAAATGAAATTTTTTGACAGATGGAAAAAACGCAGTTTTGAAGAGAAAATGGATGATCTGAACCAGACTGTGCTGACGGAAAACAACATAAAAGATCCAAAACAGGTGGAACAGTATGCTGTGGAACGGTTAGAGCAGATGATTGATATCACAAAGGAAATTGAGGAAGAAAAGTCAGAGTACCGCACGGTCACATCTTATCTGAATGATGTTCAGAAATTAGAAGATCTTCCAGATCCTGAAAAGAAAAAAATTGCAGATGTGGCACAAAATGTTGTGCAGTTAAACAGTGCAAGAAACGTGTTCCTGAATTCCGAAAAAAAACTGACAGATGCGCAGTTTGCACAGCTTGAACAGGAAGAAAAAACCATGCCGGAAGCGATCAAACGTCTCAGCTCAAATGAACTCTATCAGGATACGATAAAAAAAGATATGAAGTACCTTGAACGGGAAAAATCAAGATGGCTTTTACACCGCGAATATCTGATGCACCAGCAGAAGAGTTTAAAGAATTTATTATATATCATTCTTGCGATTGTGGCTGCAGTGGCAGTTACACTTATCACGTTACAGATCGGATTTAAGGTAGATACTTATTATGCCTGGATGATACTTATTTTTGCAACTGCAGTGGCAGTGTGTGCGGATTATTTAAAAATGCTGCACAATGATTCGGAGATAAAACTGGCGGAACGGAGCGCAAACAAGGCGATTCTTTTACTTAATAAGGTAAAATTTAAATACGTCAATATTACGAATGCAATTGATTATGCCTGTGAAAAGTATCATGTAAGAAGAGCCTCAGAATTGAATCAGCTGTGGCAGTATTATATGGATGCAGTGCGGGAACGTGAAAAATATCAGCGCACGAATGAAGATCTTGAATATTTTAATGGCAGACTGGTACGGGCATTGAATCAGTATCAGTTATATGATACACAGGTCTGGATCACGCAGGCAGCGGCATTGATCGATCCAAAAGAAATGGTTGAAGTCAAGCACGGACTGATCCTGCGCAGACAGAAATTAAGAGACAGGATTGAATATAATGTTGAAGAAATGAAAAAACAAAGGGAAGAAGCATTAAAACTTTCATCAAAGGCTGGAAGTATGAAACCGCAGATTGATGAGGTCATCAATGCAATTGACCGGTTGATGGAGACTATGTAGATCTTTATTCATGGCGGCAGGACTGTCTGTAAAATGTGTGATCTGTATTTTACAAAGGATTTAAGTATGAAATACTGCGTGCAACAAGCAAAAAATGGCGGTTGCACGCAGTATTTGTTTGGTCAGCTATTTATGAATGAACTATTGTTTGCCGCACCCCGGATCAAATTCCGGATTGCACATATAAAAGTTTTTGCTGTCGAGTTCTTCCTGAACCAGACGGAGTCCTTCACCGAAACGCTGGAAATGAACGATTTCACGCTGACGCAGGAAACGGATCGGTTCACAGACTTCCGGATCTTTTACCAGACGTAAGATGTTATCATAGGTAGTGCGTGCTTTCTGTTCTGCAGCCATATCTTCAAACAGATCAGTGATCGCATCGCCTTTACTCTGGAATTCACAGGCATTAAACGGAATACCACCGGCTGCCTGCGGCCAGATCCCGGCCGTGTGATCGACATAGTAAGGAGCGAAACCGGCGGACTCAAGTTCTTCGGCACTTAAGCCTTTGGTAAGCTGGCGGACGATGGCGGCGATCATTTCGAGGTGCGCTAATTCTTCCGTCCCAATATCCGTTAACAACCCCACTACCTTATTATACGGCATACTATATCTTTGTGACAGATAACGGAACGATGCGGCAGCCTCCCCGTCTGGTCCTCCATACTGGCTGATGATGATTTGAGCAATTTTTGCATTTGGTCTGGTAATGTTGACGGGAAACTGTAAACGTTTTTCATAATTCCACATTAACAGTCACCTCCTTCCCATGGCCATGGATCCGATGCCCAGCGCCAGTAATTATCAGGATTTGCGGTATCGATGGTAAGTGGAGTATAATTTTGTGCATACGCGCGCAGCGCAGTACGTCTTAAGTCAGCATAATGATTGAAAAATTTTAAAGCATCTTCATCATCTGGATGCGTGTCAAGATATTCTGTAATTTCTACGACAGCAAAGCTGACCATGTCGATCCAGTGAAGAAGCTGTGATTGATTCATCTGACTGATCATCATCGGCATCTACCTCCTTTTGCAGCTAAAAATGGTTTATCCAGTTCTGGAAAAATAGTCCCGGCACTGAGTGAACGATCCGGTTCATAAACAGTAGAAAAATGCTGCCAGGGGACGTATGCCATGGCGAGTACATAATCAGAAATGGTTCTTATATTTTCTGAACAGGAAACAGAATCTGCACAGGGCGCAGATTCTGTGCAAAAGTCCAGACCTGCACGGTGTGCAGGATGTGAAACAGATAAACGGTCGCAGGAACGATTGCTGTTCCCGGATATAGGATAAGGTCTCATAATAAGTTTTTCCTTTCAATATCAGGTTTACAGTAAGATATGTAAAAATGATGATTTTGGTTCATTTAACAGACTTCATATAAAAAAGTTAAAAATGCGTATTATCAAATCGAAAAAGAGTGAAAAAAATCTAAAAAATGTTGAAAAATATCAAAATAAGTATAAAATAAAAGATATTGGTATTAAAACAGCAGAGTACAGAGAAGGGGAATTAGAATGAAAAAAAGATTCGTTGCAGGAATGCTGTTTATGACGGTCTTGTGTATGGCGTTCGGAGGCTGTGGAAGTACAGCGGATAAAGAAAATGAAAAGAATGACGGTGCTGCGGAGTCAGTAATGCCGGGAGCGGAAGCATCTACGGAAATGGCTGCGGGAGATACCGATACAGATAATGGTGTAGTACAGCTGAAAGTCTGGTCAGAGGAAGATAATTTTGATATGTTAAACCAGATGATAGACAGTTTTAAACAGAAATATGCCGGGGAGGCAAAGTTTGAGATAACATTGGAGCAGAATGCAGATTCTGATACAAAGGATGTCTTATTAGGAGATATTCATAATGGTGCAGATGTTTTCTCGTTTGCGGATGACCAGCTTTCTGCAATGGTTGCAGCAGGTGCGTTATATCCGGTGCCAAATGCAGATGAGGTAAAGAATGCAAATTTAGAGGAGGCAGTTTCTGCTGCATCTATTAATGATACATTGTATGCTTATCCGATGACGGCAGATAATGGATATTTCCTTTATTATGATAAAAATGTTCTTTCTGATACAGATGTTCAGACGATGGATGGAATATTAGCAGCGCTGGATGCTGCCGGTAAATCGTTTTCCATGGAGTTAAATTCTGGATGGTATCTGTATTCGTTTTTTGGAAACACAGGTTTAGAGTTTGGTATCAATGATGATGGTGTGACAAACTATTGTAACTGGAATTCAACGGATGGAGCGATTAAGGGAATTGATGTAGCACAGTCTATTTTAAATATTACAACCAACCCGGCATTTATCAGTCAGCCGGATGGCGATTTTGTTACTGGAGTACAGAATGGTACGATCGGTGCCGGAATCAGTGGTGTATGGAATGCTGTTTCCATTAAAGAGGCTTGGGGAGACGGCTATGGTGCAGTAAAGCTTCCGACCTATACAGTAGCAGGACAGCAGATACAGATGTCATCCTTTACCGGATATAAAATGATGGGTGTGAATACGTATTCAAAATATCCGGAATGGGCTGCAAAATTAGCAGACTGGCTTACAAACGAGGAAAACCAGACCATTCGTTTTGAAGAGAGAAATCAGGGACCGTCTAATACCAATGCGGCAGCGTCGGATGCTGTAAAACAGGTACCGGCAATCCAGGCTGTTATTGCACAGTCTGAGTTTGGTAAACTGCAGCGTGTTGGAAACAGCTACTGGGATGCATGTTCTGCGTTTGGTGATACGATGGCAGCTGGTAATCCATCCGGACAGGATCTGCAGGAAATTATGGATACGCTGGTTGACGGAATAACAGCATCCACAGCAAAATAAAGAACAGGAGGGCAGATCACATTATGAAAAAACAGGGACGTTTCAGTACAAAAATGATCATATTGATTCCGGTGTTTGTTCTTGGAATTGTTTCTATTATATCAAGTATTCTGGCAGTAAGAAATATTCGTAAGGTTAACGCGAATGCGACACAGATTGCAAATGGTTATATGGTCTGTATCGCGGATTTGGGATCAATTCAGACAGAAACAGAAAAGATTCATCGGCTTGGATTGTCACACATTGTGGCAACAGATCTTGATTCGATGATCTCTCTTGTAGATGTCATCCGTTCAGAACAGACGGTACTTGACGGTTATCTGTCAGATTTTGAGCAGTTCATAGATGATTCGGATCGTGAAAATTACGAGGCAATATTGTCAAATTATGAAGGTTTGAAATATGAAAATGCAAATCTTATGGCATACAGCGCAAATGGAAACAAAGAGGCTGCGTATGCTTTGGCAAACGGTGCAATTTCAGAGTATGCAGACAAGATAGATCAGAATATTACAGCAATCCAGGAAGTGGTAAATAATAATGCAGATACGGCAAAGCAGCAATTGACCAAGGTATATAAGTATTCGTTGACGGTCAGCTTCGTTACAATTGCTGTCAGCATGGCATCTTTATTGTTTGCAGTATTTTCTGTACTGAAGATGGTAATTGTACCACTTTCCAAAACGAAGAATGAGATCAATGAGATTATTGATGACATAGACAGAAGAGAAGGAGACCTGACCAGACGAGTAACCATTATGGAGAATCAGGAAGTGGCAGCAGTCGGCAGTGGCATTAACCTTTTCATGGGAAAATTACAGGATATTTTTAAAACGATCATTCATAATTCAAAACGTATGGAAACGGTAGTCAATGAAGTCCGTGAAAGTGTTATGACATCAAACAGCAGTGTGTCTGATCTGTCTGCATTAACGGAGGAACTTTCAGCTACCATGCAGGAGATGTCAGATAATGCCTCTTTGATCAATTCCAATACGGAATCTGTTGCGGGAGAGGTAAATCAGATTGCGGAGCGTACAACTGAGATTAATAATTATACGAAAGAAATGAAAGGTCATGCGGATTCCATGGAATCTGCTGCGCGTTCTAATATGGAATCTACCGGCACGAAAGTCAATGAGATTCTTGAGGTATTAAACAGGGCGATTGAGGACAGTAACAGTGTAAATCAAGTAAATAGCCTGACGGATGATATTTTGAATATTGCAAGCCAGACTAACCTGCTTGCATTAAATGCATCTATTGAAGCAGCCAGAGCAGGGGATGCAGGACGTGGCTTTGCAGTTGTTGCAACAGAGATCAGTCAGCTTGCAGCTGCCAGCCAGGAGGCTGCAAACCGTATCCAGCAGATCAATAGTGTTGTAACTCAGGCAGTGCATAATTTAGCGGACAATGCAAATGGACTGGTACAATATATGAATGAGTCGATTCTTCCAGAGTTTGAAGAATTCGTAACGGCCGGAAGTGAGTATAAAAATAAGGCGACCTACATAGAGAGTGTCATGAACGAGTTTGAATCAAAGACAGATTCGTTGAAGAATACAATGGTTGAAATACAAAAGTCCATCAATACGATCGCACATGCCATCGAGGAGGGCGCAAAGGGAGTCAGCAATGCAGCAGACAGCACGCAGGTGCTGGTTACGGATATGGAAAATATCTCGAACCGTATGGATGAGAACTTTGAGATTGCAACCGATTTGAAGAAAGAAACTGCAATATTTAAAAAAATATAATGTTGGCAAGATATCTTAAATGAAAGAATAGCTGCGCAGCGCAGGGACAGGAGAAAAATCCTGTCTCTGTTTTTGCTTTGTAAGCTTGTCAGCCGGAAGAAATTGTTATATAATGACGTGTACGGCGTTTGAAAATCTTTTCCAAATTATAAAACGGAAAGTAAAAATACAGGAGGAAACAAACAATGAGCAAAGTAAGAACAAGATTTGCACCAAGCCCTACAGGAAGAATGCATGTGGGAAATCTGCGTTCTGCATTATATGAGTTTTTAATTGCAAAACATGCGGGTGGAGATTTTATGCTTCGTATCGAAGATACGGATCAGGAACGTTTTGTTGAGGGTGCAGTTGATATCATATATCATACATTGGAGGAGACAGGACTTGTTCATGATGAAGGACCGGATAAAGATGGTGGTTATGGTCCGTATGTACAAAGTGAGCGTATGAAGACCGGCATTTATATGAAATACGCAAAAGAACTGGTTGAAAAAGGTGAAGCATATTACTGCTTCTGTGACAAGGAACGTCTGGAATCTTTAAAGACAGAGGTGGATGGCAAAGAAATCATGATGTATGACAAACATTGTCTGCATTTGAGTAAAGAAGAGGTGGAGGCAAATCTTGCCGCAGGCAAGCCATTTGTGATCCGTCAGAATATCCCGAATGAGGGAACAACGACATTCCATGATGAATTATACGGTGATATTACGGTAGATAATGCGGAACTTGATGATATGATTCTGATCAAATCCGACGGATACCCAACCTATAATTTTGCAAACGTGGTTGACGATCATACCATGAACATCACACATGTGGTACGTGGAAATGAGTATCTTTCTTCTTCGCCGAAATACCAGCGTCTGTATGATGCATTTGGCTGGGAGTCACCGGTTTACATTCATCTGCCGCTGATCACGGATGAAAACCACAAGAAGCTTTCTAAGAGAAGCGGACATTCTTCCTTCGAAGATCTGTTAGAGCAGGGATTTTTAAGTGAAGCAGTTGTAAACTATATCTCACTGCTTGGCTGGAGCCCGGAAGATAACAGAGAGATCTTTACTTTAGACGAACTGATCAAAGAATTTGATTACCACAGAATCAGCAAATCACCGGCAGTTTTTGATTACACAAAATTAAAATGGATGAATGGCGAATACATCAAAGCGATGGATTTTGACAGCTTTTATGAAAAAGCAGAGCCGTATATCCGCGAGGTAATCACAAAAGATCTTGATTTAAAGAAGATTGCTGCGATGGTAAAGACCAGAATTGAAGTATTCCCGGATATCAAAGATCATATTGATTTCTTTGAGGCACTTCCGGAATATGATGTAGCAATGTATACACATAAGAAGATGAAAACAAATGCGGAGACTTCCTTAAAAGTATTAAAAGATGTACTTCCTCTGTTAGAGGCACAGGAAGATTACAGCAATGATGCATTATATGCCACACTGTTAAAATATGTCGAAGAGACCGGCGTAAAGAACGGTTATGTCATGTGGCCGATCCGTACCGCTGTTTCCGGCAAACAAATGACACCGGGTGGCGCAACAGAACTGATGGAAGTACTTGGAAAAGAAGAATCCATCGCACGTATAAAAAAAGGTATTGAATTATTAGGGCAGTAAAAGTTTTTGTAGGCAGGGAGATTGTGAATTTCCCTGCCGTTTCAAATCTATGAATTGAGGTAATCTATGAGCTTTAACGCATCTCAGACACGGGCAATCCATCACAAAAACGGACCAATGCTCGTTCTCGCCGGACCGGGTTCCGGAAAAACTCTTGTAATCACCGAACGTACAAAATATCTGATCGAAGAATGTGGGATAGATCCGGCACAGATCCTTGTTATCACGTTTACCAAAGCCGCTGCAACGGAGATGAAGCGCAGGTTTCAGCGGAAAATGAACCGGTCATGCCCGGTGACATTTGGCACATTTCATGCAGTTTATTTTGCCATTTTAAAACATGCATATAATTACAGCGCAGATAATATTGCAAGGGAGGAACAGCGCTATCAGTGTATGCGCGAGATCATAGCAAAAGAACATCTGACTTATGAGGATGAGACTGAGTTTATCACGTCCCTGTTAGGTGAGATCAGTCTGGTCAAAAACTCAGGGATCCAGATTACAAATTATTATTCGAAGAACTGTGCGGAGACCGTGTTTCGGAAGGTTTACCGTGACTATCATGAATTCCTGTACAAAAACAGACTGATCGACTTTGATGACATGTTAGTATACACGAAAGAACTTTTTGAACAGCGTGCCGATATCCTTGCTGCGTGGCAGAATAAATATCGTTATATTCTTATCGATGAGTTTCAGGATATCAACCGGATCCAGTATGACATTATAAAAATGTTAGCGGGTGAGCGGAAAAATTTGTTTATCGTGGGGGATGATGACCAGTCAATCTATCGTTTCCGTGGGGCAAAGCCGGAGATCATGTTACATTTTAAAGATGATTATCCAGAGGCAGAGACAGTTCTTCTGGATGTTAATTACCGTTCTTCAAAAAATATCGTGATGAGCGCCGGTTATCTTATCAGCCATAATAAAGAACGTTTTCGAAAGAAAATTGAGGCGGCAGATCAGGAGAATATTCCGGTTGAGTGGCAGCAGTTTGAAAGCCAGCGAAAAGAAAATGCAAGAATCATCTGGGATATTCAGGAGGCAGTGGAGAGAGGTGCAAAGTATGAGGAGTTTGCAGTACTCTTTCGCACCAATACGCAGCCAAGACTTCTGATGGAACAATTGATGGAATATAATATTCCATTCCGTACAAGAGACACTGTGCCAAATTTATATGAACATTGGATCGCAAAAGATATTTTTGCATACATAAGAATTGCGATGGGGAGCAGGGAACGAAGAGATTTTTTACAGATTATGAACCGTCCGAAACGCTATATCAGCAGGGAATCTTTAGATGAGGAGACCGTGGCATTTGATGTGTGGGAATGGTATTACGAGGAGCAGCCATGGGTGGCAAAACGCATTGAAAAACTAGAGGGTGATATCCGTATGTTAGAGCATCTGAGTCCGTATGCAGCAATCAATTATATCCGGAAGGCCATTGGATATGACGAATTTTGTACAGAGTATGCGGATTACAGAAGAATCAAGGCGGATGATCTGTTTGATGTCTTAGATGAACTTTTGGATGCAGCAAGAGAATATAAAACCTATGATGCCTGGTTTGACCACATTGAAAATTATACGAAAGAGTTGAAAGAGTTTTATCGTGTACAGAACCAGAATCCAAACAGCGTTGCATTGGCGACTTTACACAGCGCAAAAGGTTTAGAATATGAAAATGTCTATATCATCGACGTCAATGAGGGTGTTATGCCGTACAAAAAAGCAGTGCTGGAACAGGAAGTGGAAGAAGAAAGAAGAATGTTTTATGTGGGTATGACAAGAGCAAAAAAAAATCTGCATCTTTTTTCAGTAAAACAACTGAACCATAAAGATGCAGAAATTTCACGCTTCATCAAAGAAGCGCAGCCGCCGGAAAAGAGAGAGAAGGATTAATCATCCATCTCCTCGAAGGCTGCCTCGTCTAAAAGTTCGTCAAAACGGTCGGATACAGCTTCGTATTCTTCATCATCCTCAATGTTATCAAGGGAAGGATTACCTTCGCTGTCTTCAGAATAACGATAAATAAATACTTCGCCTTCCTCGTTCTCCTCGCCATTTTCATCGAGTGGGAGAAGTGCAATGTAATCTTGTTCGCCAACCGTAAAAATAGTAAGAATTTCGCATTCTACCTGACTTCCGTCATCAAGATCAAGGGTTACAACGATATCTTCATCGTCATTGTTCTGGTTGAAATCACTCATGCCGATACCTCTCTTTTTTGTAATGGTCCTAATAAAGACAAAGACATCATAACATAATCGGGTGTGATTGAACATATTTTTCTATACAAAATGTAAAAAAAAAGGTATACTATTTTTATTAGAAAAAGATACTGGGGTACGATAGAAAAGGTGGCAGACAGCATGGATTACACGATCAGAGAGGGCAATTACGAAAAGTTAGGAGTACAGAAAAAGGATGATGCAGTGATTTTTACGTTCGAAGGTGAGAAAGAAGAGAACTGCAGCATTCTTTTTTATGGAAAAAAAGCAGAACCTGTCTGCAAAATTTTAGTGCCAAAGGAATATTGCCGGGGATCCGTGCGTTCTGTGGCTGTAACCGGCAGGATATGGAAAAATTTAAAATATAATTACGAGATAAATGGAAAAATCATTACAGATACTTATGCGACACGCATTATTGGCAGAGAAAAATGGAATGACCGAAATCGTTACGAAAATAATTACTTTATCTGCGGTGGCGCATATCCGCAAATGTTTGACTGGGAAAATGACAGACAGCCGGAGATCGAAAGACGGCAGATGGTCATGTATAAGCTGCATGTGCGCGGATTTTCCATGGATGATACATCCTGTCCGAGAAAGGAACGGGGAACATTCCGTGCGATCATTAATAAAATCCCATATCTGAAGGCATTGGGGATCACAACGATAGAGTTAATGCCTGCATACGAGTTTGAGGAGCAGGTGATCCCGAAAGAAACGGTTCTGCCGGATTATCTCAAGTGGGAAAGCCGCAGAGAGGATCTGATCAAACCTGAAAGTGTTAAGCCGGAGGAAAAAATTAATTACTGGGGATATGTTCCGGGTAATTATTTTGCACCAAAGGCATCTTATAGCAGCAGCACAGATGCTGCATCTGAGTTTAGGGAACTGGTTCATGCACTGCATCAGAACAAAATGGAATGTGTGATGGAATTTTATTTTTCACCGGGGATGAATCAGAATGTGATTTTAGATGCACTACGATTCTGGGTTCGTGAGTATCACGTGGATGGATTTCATCTGCAGGGAGAGTCATTGCCTGTTACGGCGGCAGCACAGGATCTTCTGCTTAGCAGGACAAAGCTGTTTTATACACATTTTGACCCGATCCTGCTGGAAAATGCAAAAAAATATCATCATTTGTATCTATACAGTGATGAATATCTGTACCCGGCAAGGAAAATGCTGAATCATATGGAGGGAAGCCTGAATGAACTGTTCTGCCAGCAGAGGAAGCAAAACAGTGTGGAAGGGTTTGTCAATTATATAACAAATAACAATGGATTTACGATGTGGGATCTGTTTTCCTATTGCGAAAAGCATAACCTGGATAACGGGGAAGACAACTGTGATGGAAATTGTTATAATTACAGCAGCAACTGCGGCGTGGAAGGATATACCAGAAAAAGGTATATCGATAATCTGCGTAAAAAGCAGGTTAGAAATGCATTGGCAATGGAGTTTTTAGCACAGGGCGTTCCGCTTATTTTAGGGGGCGATGAATTTTTAAATTCACAGCAGGGGAATAACAATGCTTACTGTCAGGATAATAAGACCGGCTGGTTAAATTGGAAGAACAGCAAAAAGGAAGCGTGGCTGTACGAATTTGTTAAAAAGTTAGCTGAATTCCGAAAAGAACATCCGATTATTGCATCAGAACATCCGATGGAGTTAAATGATTATGGAAGGAAGGGTTTTCCGGATCTTTCTTATCATGGGGAGAGCGCATGGATTTCATCGATACCGGCTGACAGACAGGCAGCGGGAATGTTGTATTGTGGCGAATATGAAAAGAAAACAGATCAGACACCGGATGATTATATCTATATTGGCTATAATTTTCACAGTGGTCTGTCACATCTTGCATTGCCAAAACTTCCGCAAAACAAGAAATGGTATCTTTTGATGAATACGTCATTACAGGAATCATTTTTACAGGAAAAAGAAGTGATGGAAGACCAGCATCTTTTAGCGATTGAAGGGCAGTCGATCAGTATTTTGATTGGAATATAAAAAAGTAGTAAAGAGGGTAATGGAACATGATAAAGGCATGGAAACATTTGTGTACAATTCTGCATCACAAAAATCTGGTCCGGGCAGGTTGTTTTAAAATCGGACTTTATAAGCAGGGATTGCTGCATGACATGTCAAAATATACACCGACAGAGTTTTTGGTAGGATGCAAATATTATCAGGGGACAATGAGTCCGAACAATGCAGAACGTGCCGACAAAGGATATTCCTCGGCATGGCTTCATCATAAGGGAAGAAATAAACATCATATGGAATACTGGATTGATTACGGTGTCGGTGATGGAAGAGATGGGCAGGAGCCGCATCGTGGAATCTGTGGCATGAAAATGCCGATCAGGTATGTTGCGGAAATGTATGTGGACCGTGTTTCTGCATCAAAAAATTATCAGAGGGATAAATTCAGAACGGATAGTCCGCTTCAGTATTATTTGAAGGGGAGAAAGTATTACATTTTAAATGAAGATACCAGGGCCATGCTGGAATTATTACTGGTCATGTTAGCAGTAAAAGGGGAGAATGAAGTAAATCATTTCCTGAAATATGAGGTATTAAAGGGAAAGGTTCCCTATGAGAAAGAATACCTCATAAATCTTAGAAAAAATTTGGAAAAAGACAGTGCATATCATCTGGAAGAGGAGCAGTAAGAACAAAAGGCTCCCCCGTGATGGGATGTGAAAATGTTAAGCGGTAGGAGTGAAGTGCCTGCCGTTTTATTGTTGTATCTGTTGGATTATAGAGAAAGTCTCCAATCAGAGGATGCCCGATTGATTTTAAATGGACGCGGATCTGATGGGTGCGGCCGGTCTCTAAATGCAGTGACAGCAGGGATAATCCGTCATGATAAGCAAGGCGTCTGTAATGCGTGATGGCACGTTCGCCATTTTGAAAATCAATCTGCCGCTCAATCGTGGATCCGTCCACGCGCCCGATCGGAGCGTCGATCGTTCCGGATTCGGGTGTCTTTCCGGAGGCGATGGCAATATATTCTCTGGATATTTCCCGTCTGGCAGCTGCAGTGCTTAAAATAGCAGAGCTCAACATATGTTTTGCAATCAGGGTAAGCCCGGTCGTGTCCCGGTCGAGGCGGTTGACGCAGCGGAATGTATAGGGAATTCCCTGGCTGCTGTAATAACCGCAGACGGCATTTGCAAGTGTATGATCGTAATGATTGAGAGACGGGTGAATGGGCATACCTGCCGGTTTATTCACAGTAAGGATGTCCTCGTCTTCATAACAGATCGAAAGCGGCATGGAAACAGGTAAAATATGCGCGGAAGACGTATTTTCCTCTAATCGGATAAAAAGTTCATCGCCGGTGGATAACCGTGTGCGCATATAAGCCCATACACCATTTAACAGAACACTTTGCGGTGTTTTTTTTAGTTGTACAAATACTGCATTGGGGTAGCCTTTTGAAGATAAGTATTCCCGAATGCTAAAAGAATTATATTCCGGTTCTATCCGGTAACTGAATTGTCGAATCATATAAATATTATATAATAAAACTTTGGAAAAATAAATGGGGAAAAGCACGCACATCCTGGTCAAAACATAGAATGTATTAATAAAGCTTTTAAGGTGCGTTTTGAAAACATTCTTATCTCCACTTACACCAGAGCAGGAAAACGAATGCCTGAAAAATTTAAAAAAAGGTAGCCTTGAAGCAAGAAACGAGCTGACACTCCACAATATGCGGCTGGTTGCGCATGTGGCAAAAAAATATCAGAACTCGGAAGAAGATATGGAGGATCTGATTTCAATCGGGACGATAGGACTGATGAAGGCGATTGCAACTTATAAAGAAGATTATGGAAGCAAGCTGGCGACTTATGCAGCCAGGTGTATTGATAACGAATTGCTGATGTATTTTCGTGCAAAGAAAAAAGTGTCGCGTGAAGTGTCTTTGTATGAACCGATCGGTATGGATAAAGAGGGGAATCAGATCCATCTGCTTGATATTGTGGAGAGCGAGGAGCCGGATGTCGTAGAACGGATAGAACGTACAAGACAAATTGAAAAATTACTTGGACTGGTTCCTAAAGTATTGCAGGAAAGGGAATTATACATTATTGTACATCGCTATGGACTTTTTGGGAATAAGGCAATGACGCAGAGAGAAATTGCTTCCGCTGTTGGAATTTCACGTTCCTATGTTTCACGTATCGAAAAAAAGGCACTGGATAAATTAAAAAAGAGTTTTTGTGAATAAGCTTGTATTTGCTACTATGAATGTGTTATACTTAGGCGACGGCGGATGTCGCCGCCTTATGTTCGGATTTGTATAAAGTCTTAAAAGCTGGGTACAGACTACTCAGCTGTCAAACGTACCGGCTGTCATATGTATATGCTGGTGCAGATCAGTTGCAGCATTTCTGCTGTGATAATCAGATGAATCAGAGAAAAATGAATAAAAAGGAGGAATACATTGTATAGTATTGTATCAACGGCGATCATACACGGGATCCAGAGCGTGCCGATTTCTGTGGAAGCGGATGTGAGCGATGGACTGCCTGTGTTTGAAATGGTAGGATTTCTTGCTTCGGAAGTACAGGAGGCGAAAGAAAGAGTGCGCACAGCATTGAAAAACAGCGGCTATGCCCTGCCACCGAAGCATATTACGATCAATTTTACTCCGGCGAATATCAGAAAATCCGGTTCGGGATTTGACCTTCCGGTTGCGGTTGCGGTTCTCACCGCCTTTGGTCATATCGGACAGGAAACAGTCGGAGAATATTTTGTGGTGGGGGAAGTTGGATTAAACGGAAAAGTACAGTCGGTGAATGGGATTTTGCCAATGGTGGAGGAGGCAAAAGAAAGAGGCATGAAAAAATGTGTGGTTCCATGGGAAAATGTGAGAGAAGCAGCACTGGTATCGGACATGCAGGTTTATGCCGTAAAAAATATTGCAGAGGCCGTCAGGGTTTTAAATGGAAGTGGAGATTCTTTTAATGTTCCATATAATATAGAAGAAATGCAGACGAAAGAAATATTGGATTTTGCAGATGTGAGTGGACAGACATTTGTAAAACGTGCGTGTGAAACGGCTGTTTCGGGAATGCATAACCTGCTTTTTATCGGTCCGCCGGGAGCGGGAAAAACAATGATAGCAGAAAGGATTCCCGGAATTTTGCCGCCGTTAAATACAAAGGAGCGCATGGAAATTTCTAAAATATACAGTGTCTGTGGGCTCTTAGAACACAAAAAAGGATTGATACAGGAGCGGCCGTTTCGGGCACCGCATCATACGATCACGCCGCAGGGACTTGCAGGCGGAGGCGCATTGCCCAAACCTGGAGAAATCTCACTGGCGCATAAAGGAATCTTATTTTTAGATGAACTGACAGAATTTCAAAGGGAAACATTAGAGATACTAAGACAGCCGATGGAGGAGAAAAAAATCTGTATAGCGAGATTACATGCAAGTTATGAATATCCGGCTGATTTTATGCTTGTGGCGGCGATGAATCCCTGCAAATGCGGATATTACCCGGATATGCAAAAATGTACCTGTACATCGGCGGCGGTTGACCGATATCTGCGAAAAGTGAGCAGACCACTTTTAGACCGGATTGATGTGTGCGTAGAAGTTCCATCAATCAGATTTCAGGACCTTTACAATACTGGAAAAGGAGAAAATTCGTGTAAAATCAGAGAACGTGTCATGCGTACTCAGAAAATACAAAAAGAGCGTTACCGGGGAGAAAATTTTTGCTTTAACAGCCATATTCCATCATCTAAAATTTTTGAATACTGTAAGCTTGACGAAAAACAGAAAATTTACATGGAACAAATGTATAACAAATTAAATCTGACTGCCCGCACCTGTCATAAAATACTGCGTGTAGCGCGGACGCTGGCGGATATGGACGAGTGTGAACAGATAAAAATGCGCCATTTAAATGAGGCGATTTGTTATAGGAATATTGATAGAAAATTCTGGGAGGGTATGGGTTGATCAATTATGCATACTGGCTTTCAAATATTCCGGGAGTTGGAATACGTACCAGAAATAGGCTGATCGGTGCGGCGGGAAACGCGCAGGAAGTTTACGGACTGACAGAAAAACAGCTTCTTCTGATACCGGGAGTGGAGGAAAAACACGTTGTAAAGATCACAGAGAGCAAAAAAAGAGATTGTGATGCGGCATATGAAAGTATTACGGAAAGAGGAATTTCCTTTTTGTCAAGGGAAGATCAGCAGTTCCCCCAATGTCTTACTACAATACCGGATGCTCCTTACAGTCTGTATGTGAAGGGAAAGATGCCGGCAGAGTGGAACAGGAAGACCGTGGCCATTGTGGGCGCACGCCGCTGCTCCGCTTATGGCAGATCGGTGGCAGAGAAAATTGCGGGGAGACTTGCAGCAACGGGAGCATGGGTTGTAAGCGGCATGGCATCGGGGATTGACGGAAGTGGACATACAGGTGCGCTGAGTAAGAATGGATATACCTGTGCAGTGTTAGGATGCGGGGTGGATATCTGTTATCCAAAGTCAAATGTTAGAATATATCAGGAGATACTTGAGAAAAACGGTGCAGTCATCTCGGAATATCCACCGGGAACAAGTCCATCTGCACCGCTTTTTCCGGCGAGAAACCGTATTATCGCGGGGCTTGCGGATGTGGTTGTGATCGTTGAGGCAAAAATAAAGAGTGGATCGCTGATCACAGCGGATTATGCGCTCGAACAGGGAAAAGATATTTATGCGGTGCCGGGACGTATGTACGATGCGTTAAGTGAGGGATGCAACAATCTGATACGGCAGGGTGCCGGAATTATTTCTGATATAGATGAATTCTTAGAAGAACTCGAACTGCAGGGGGAGATAAACACCGGAGAAGAGAATTTAAAAAATTTATTACTTGAAAAAGATGAGCGACTGGTGTATAGTTGTCTAAGTTTACGACCGAAAAACGTCGGGGAACTGTTAGAGAAGACTGGTATATTAGTACCGGAAATGATGGATATTCTTGCCAGACTTCTGCAAAAAGGGTTTATTACCGAGACGGTTAAAAATTATTATATCAGAAAAATCTAAAAAATGTCAGATACGACAATCCATATGAAAAAGACAGGGATTGTTGTCAGAAGCAATGGATTGCGCGCTTTGCGGGTAAATCTGTTGCCATGAATAAAAGGAGATGGATGCATGGCAAAGTATCTTGTTATTGTGGAGTCGCCCGCAAAGGTAAAGACAATTAAAAAATTTTTGGGAAAAAATTATGAGGTAGTGGCATCAAACGGACATGTGAGAGATCTGCCGAAAAGCCAGATGGGAATTGATACAGAGAATGATTTTGAACCAAAATATATTACAATTCGCGGGAAGGGAGATATCTTAGCAAAGCTGCGTAAAGAAACGAAAAAAGCGGATAAAGTTTATCTCGCAACTGACCCCGACCGTGAGGGAGAGGCGATTTCGTGGCATTTGAGCCAGGCTTTGAAACTGGATGATAAAAATGCGCAGAGAATCACGTTTAACGAGATTACACAGAATGCAGTGAAAGCTTCTTTGAAAGAACCACGCAAGATTGATATGAACCTTGTGGATGCACAGCAGACCAGACGAATTTTAGACCGTCTGGTGGGATACAAGATCAGTCCATTGCTGTGGGCAAAAGTAAAAAGAGGACTTAGTGCCGGACGTGTCCAGTCTGTTACATTGCGTATTATCTGTGATCGTGAGGATGAAATTAATGCATTTATACCGGAAGAATACTGGACATTGGATGCAGAATTGTCTGTAAAAGGTGAGAAAAAAGCACTGCTCGCGAAATTTTACGGAGATGAGAGTGGGAAAGTTACCGTTTCCAGCAAAGAACAGGCAGACCGTATCATGTCAGAGATGCAGAAAGAGGAGTTCCGCGTTTTAGAAGTAAAAAAAGGAGAGCGGGTGAAAAAGGCTCCATTGCCATTTACAACCAGTACGCTGCAGCAGGAAGCATCGAAGACACTCAATTTTCCAATCTCAAAGACAATGCGTATCGCACAGCAGTTATATGAAGGCGTGGATATCAAAGGTCAGGGAACCGTAGGTCTTATCACTTACCTGCGAACGGACTCGGTGCGTATCTCAGAAGAGGCAGATGCACAGGCGAGGGAATATATTGCTGCAAATTATGGTGAGAATTATATTGCAGGAGAAAAAACCACGAAAAAGAAAGGCGCCAAGATTCAGGATGCACATGAGGCAATCCGTCCATCTGACATCAACCGTACGCCGGTCATGGTAAAAGAATCATTGTCGAGAGACCAGTTCCGCCTATATCAGCTGATATGGAAACGTTTTGCGGCAAGCAGGATGTCGCAGGCCGTTTATGAGACAACCAACGTAAAGATTGGAGCAGGAAAATACCGATTTACAGTATCTGCTTCCAAAATTGCATTTGATGGATTTATGTCTGTGTATACAAGCGATGACGATGAAAAGGCGGAGAACAATGTTCTGGTAGGCTCCATTGATGAGAATACAGTACTTGGATTGAAAGAATTTGATGAAAAACAGCACTTTACCCAGCCACCTGCACACTATACCGAAGCATCTCTTGTAAAAACATTAGAGGAACTTGGAATCGGGCGGCCAAGTACTTATTCCCCTACGATCACAACACTGCTGGGCAGACGATATATTGTAAAAGAGGCAAAAAATCTGTATGTGACAGAACTTGGAGAAGTGGTGAATCAGATTATGAAAGAATCATTTCCAAGTATTGTGGATGAACATTTTACTGCAAATATGGAATCACTGCTTGATGGCGTTGAGGAAGGAAGCGTAAACTGGAAAACAGTGGTGCGCAATTTCTATCCGGATCTTGATGAGGCTGTGAAAGCAGCACAGAAGGATTTGGAAAAAGTAAAAATAGAAGACGAAGTGACAGATGTTGTCTGTGATGTCTGCGGAAGAAATATGGTAGTAAAATATGGACCGCATGGCAAGTTTCTTGCATGTCCGGGATTCCCGGAATGCCGTAATACGAAACCTTATCTTGAAAAGATCGGGGTTGCATGTCCAAAATGTGGGAAAGAGGTTGTGCTTCGCAAAACCAAAAAAGGCAGAAAATATTTTGGCTGCGAGGATAATCCGGAATGCGATTTTATGAGCTGGTCAAGACCTGTTGCAGAAAAATGTCCAAAATGTGGCGGGTATATGGTAATCAAAGGAAATAAGGTTGTGTGTGCAGATGAACAGTGCGGTTATGTGACAGATCGTAAAAATGTTGAAAAAGATTCGGAATAATGTAATAATTTTATTGAAAATACATTAAAATATTGAATTTTCAGAATTGACGTGATAAAATATAAGACATCATGAAAGACATATATGTAGTCAGGAGGCACGCATTATGAGCGTTCAGTTGTTGGATAAAACAAGAAAAATCAATAAGTTGCTTCACAATAATAATTCTTCCAAAGTGGTATTTAATGATATATGCGATGTATTAAAAGAAATATTGGAATCGAACATCCTGGTTATCAGTAAAAAAGGAAAAGTACTTGGAACGGGAGTACGTCAGGGTGTGGAAGAGATCAATGAATTGATTGTGGATGAGGTAGGAGGTTTTATCGACCCGCTTTTAAATGAACGTTTGCTTGGCATCCTGTCCACAAAAGAGAATGTCAATCTTGAAACACTTGGATTTGTGGATGACGTTAAAAAATATACAGCGATTATTACACCGATTGATATTGCAGGGGAGCGGCTGGGAACATTATTCGTATACCGTGAGAACCGTCAGTACGATATTGATGATATCATCCTGAGTGAATATGGAACAACGGTGGTCGGACTTGAAATGATGCGTTCCGTAAACGAAGAGAATGCAGAAGAGACAAGAAAAGTACAGATTGTAAAATCGGCGATCAGTACATTATCTTTTTCGGAATTGGAAGCAATCACGCATATTTTTGATGAAATGGATGGCAAGGAGGGAATTCTTGTCGCAAGTAAGATTGCAGACCGTGTAGGAATTACGAGATCGGTAATTGTAAATGCGCTTCGTAAATTTGAAAGTGCAGGTGTGATCGAATCGAGATCTTCGGGAATGAAAGGAACATACATCAAAGTGTTAAATGATGTTGTGTTTGACGAGTTGGATAAAATAAAGAAAGAGAATCATAAAAACGGTTGAAATAAAAGGGAATTTGTTATGCTGTTTGTGGAGCATGGCGAATTCCTTTTTAAGTTGCACCCGAAGGTGTTTCATCTGAAGAAGATATGCACAAAAACGCATAAAATGTCGAAAAAGATAGAAAAATGAAGAATAAAAACAAATTGTTGTACACGAAATCGTAAAATAATACAATATACGGGAAAAAACCGCGAAAAAACCGCGAAAAAACAAAAAAACCCTTGTGTTTTTTTTGAGATATTTTATAATAAAATAGAATAATGTAGAAAAGTAGTGCATGAAAGGAGCAACAGAATGTTTACAACGAATGCATTTGACTATACAAATATACTTGATAAGGCAGCTGATGCAAGCTGGATGCGTGAGAATGTTATTACCAATAATATTGCAAATATAGACACCCCTGGTTACAAGAGACAGGATGTTGATTTTGAGTCCGTATTGCAGAAAGCACTTGGCAAGACAAAATACAGCAGACTTGATAAAAAAGTGAGGGAATTGAATCAGGATCTTGGAAAACTAACAACGACATCTTACACGGATGCAGCAAATTATTCTTATCGTCTTGACCGTAACAATGTAGACGAAAATACAGAAAATGCAGAACTGGCATCTGAATCATTAAGATATCAGCTTTTGACAACGGCGATAACGAATAATTTTTCGAGAATACAGACCGTCTTAAAATAATAGAAGAGGTGTTCTATGAACATTCTATTATCAGGAATAAAAGATTGAAAAAGAAACAAAGGATGGAAGTTATATGGGATTATTTCAAGCATTTGACATCAGCGCAAGCGGTATGACGGCAGAACGTTTTCGTATGGATACGATTGCACAGAATATTGCGAATATAAATACAACGAGAACAGAAGATGGTACACCATACCGAAGAAAAATTGTAACATTTGCAGAAAAGACAGAGACACCGTTTTCACAGTATTATGAGACGGCAAGAGCGAGAGCAGTTGGAAATGGAGTGAAAGTTACATCTGTCAAGGAAGATGATGAGACGGAAATGCGTATGGTTTATGATCCATCTCACCCGGATGCAGATGAAAATGGTTATGTTACATATCCAAATGTTAACACGGTGACTGAAATGACGAACCTGATTGATGCTACGAGAGCATATGAAGCAAATACGACAGCATTTGACGCGACAAAGAGTATGGTACAGGCTGCACTTAATATCAGTAAGTAAGGAAAGGAATGACGGTAAATGGATATTACTTCATTAACAGGGATCACATCAGACTATATTGAAAAGGTGGCAGAACAGAACAGACTTGTAAATACTTCAGATGACAGTTTTCAGTCAGTGCTTGATTCAGCAATGAACGTACTGACAGAGACGAGTGATTTACAAAATGATGCAGAAGCTGCTCAGATAGAATTTGCCCTTGGAAAGGCAGATAATCCGCATGATATGCAGATCGCAGCAAAGAAAGCGCTTACAGCACTTCAATATACAACAGCGGTAAGAGACAAAATGTTGGATGCATATAAAGAAATCATGAATATGCAAATTTAATGAATGGAGTCAGATAACATGCCGGAACAGGTGCAAAATATATTAAATAAGATTACAGAATGGTGGAAAAAGTTTAATACAAAACAGAAAGCATTGCTGATCAGCATTGTCGCAGTGATCATTGTCGCACTGGCAATATTAGCAGCAGTTGTAAGTAAACCGAACATGGTTACGCTGCATGAATGTCAGACGACCACAGAGGCAGGAACGGTAAAGGATCTTCTGGATGGTGAGAGTATTTCTTATCAGATGTCCCAGGACGGACTGATCTTTTATGTGGATGCAAAAGATGAGGCGGCTGCCTCGATTCTGCTTGGAAAGAATGATATCCCAAGCCAGGGTGCATCTATTGATAACGTTTTTGATGGTGGATTCAGTTCGACAGAGGCAGACAAGACAAAGAAATACAAAGTTTATCTACAGAAATATTTCGCTGAACAGTTAGAAACCCTGTCAAATGTTGAAAGTGCTTCTGTAACACTCGATATTCCAAATGATGATGGAACAATTCTTGCAAAAGATCAGGATTCCTATGCAGCAGTGATCCTTACTTTAAACGGAGATATGGATGAGGATCAGGCAGCAGGTCTTGCAAAATACATAGCAACACAGCTTGGAAATAAAAATACAGATAATATTCAGATTTTAGATTCTAATTCGAATGTCTTATTCTCAGGAGACTCTTCTGATACCAATGTGGGAACTGCAAACAGCCAGCTCTCTGTAAAATCAAAAGCAGAAAATCTGGTAAAGAGTAAAGTGAAAGATGTTATGGTGGGTTCTTCTTTGTTTGACCATGTGGAAGTGGCACCGGAACTTGTGATGGATTTCGATACGTCAGAAGAAGCAACGCATGAATATTATGCACCGGACGGACAGACGAATGGTATGGTTGGCAGTAAGAGTGAATATGAATCAGAATCAGAAGGTGGTGCAGCTGCAACACCTGGAACAGATTCGAATGATGATACGTCTTATGTGATTGAAGATAACAATTACACACACAGTACTGTTACAGATACAACCACAAACTACCAGAACAATGAAAAGGTAACGAAAAAGTCATCAAATGGCGGAACTGTTAATTATGCAGACTCTTCCGTTTCTCTGGTAGCAACGAAATACCGCATTTACGATGAAGATACATTGCGTGCATCCGGAGCACTCGATAACATGACATTTGATGAGTATGTTGCAGCAAACAGTGATCCGACACCGATTACGGTTGATCAGGAATATATCACGATGATTTCAAATGCAACAGGAATCCCAACAGACAAGATTACCATCATTGCACAGGAAGAACCAGTTTTCCAGTATTCTTCCGGTGGAAGAAGTGCTTCTGATTATTTGCAGATCGTACTTGTAGTACTGATCCTTCTTCTTTTAGGCTATGTGGTGTTCCGCAGTACCAGAAAAGAGAAAGTGGCAGAGATCGAACCGGAGCTTTCTGTTGAAAGCCTGCTTGAGTCAACAAAAGAAAGCCAGGAAGAAATGCAGGATATTGGATATAACGAGAAGTCTGAGACCCGTATCCTGATTGAAAAATTTGTGGAAGACAATCCAGAAGCGGCAGCATCATTATTGCGTAACTGGCTGAACGAGGAGTGGGAATAGGGTATGGCAACAAATACACAAGATTATACTGGAATACAAAAGGCGGCAATCCTTTTGATTGCCTTAGGACCAGAACGGTCTGCTGACATTTTTAAACATTTAAAAGAGGATGAAATTGAAGAACTGACGCTTGAGATCGCAAACACCAGAAGTGTTTCACCGCAGGTGAAGGAAGATGTTTTAAATGAATTTTATCAGATCTGCCTTGCACAGCAGTATATTGCAGAAGGCGGTATTGGATATGCGAAAGAGTTACTGGATAAGGCACTTGGTGAGGATAGAGCACAGGAAGTTATCACAAAACTTACAGCGTCGTTGCAGGTACGTCCGTTTGAATTTGTACGGAAAACAGATCCAAGCCAGTTATTAAACTTTATTCAGGATGAACATCCACAGACAATCGCGATGATCTTGTCATATCTGACATCGGCGCAGGCGGCACTTGTGATTGGAGCGCTTCCGCCGGAAAAACAGGCAGATGTTGCAAAACGTATTGCGATGATGGATCGTACATCGCCGGATGTTATCAAAGAGGTGGAACGTGTGCTGGAAAAGAAACTTTCATCACTTGTCAACCAGGATTACACAATTGTCGGTGGTGTGGATGCAATCGTAAATATCTTAAATACAGTAGATCGTACGACAGAAAAACATATTATGGAGTCTTTGGAGATCGAAGAACCGGAGTTGGCAGACGAGATCCGCAAGAAGATGTTCGTATTCGAAGATATTCTGCTGCTTGACGACCGTGCAATCCAGAGAGTACTTCGTGATGTCGATAATGCTGACCTTGGAGTTGCCCTAAAGGCTGCAAACGAAGAAGTACAGAACGTTATCTTTAAGAATCTTTCAAAACGACTGGCTGCAATGATCAAAGAGGATATGGAGTTTATGGGACCTGTCCGTATGAAAGATGTTGAGGAAGCTCAGCAGAAAGTTGTCAGTGTCATTCGTAAATTAGAGGATTCTGGAGAGATTGTAATCTCCAGAGGCGGAGGTGACGAGATCGTTGTCTAATCTTTACAAACCGTGGTTCGTGCATACAGAGAGTCAGAATACAAGGGTGATCGATTCAAATGATCATATACAGGAGTTCCTGAAACAACAGATGGTAAAGCAAGACCGGCCTGTAGGACCGGATGGATTTGCGGAGGGGATTATTACTGACAAAACAGAGAATGTAATCCCTGTAGAAGAACCGGAACAGGATATGACTGCTGTGAATGAAAAAGCAAAGCAGATACTTTCGCAGGCAAGAGCACAGGCAGATGTGCTGATTGATGATGCAAGACAGGAAGCGGAAGCTATCCGTGATGAAGCAAAAAAACAGGGTTATCTGGAAGGACAGAATACATTAGAACAGGAGTATAACCAGAAAAAACAGCAGTTAGAACAGGAACAACAGCAGAAAAAAATACAGTTGCAGAATTCTTATCAGGAAAAACAAAAAAACATGGAAAAAGAACTGGTAGATGTGATATTAAATGTTTTTAATAAGGTTTTTCATATCCAGTTTGATGATAAGAAAGAGATCCTGCTTCATCTGATCGATAATGCTATCGCAAATATCGAAGATGAAAAGCATTTC
This sequence comes from Roseburia sp., assembly GCA_003483745.1. Lineage (GTDB taxonomy): Bacteria > Bacillota > Clostridia > Lachnospirales > Lachnospiraceae > Roseburia. Next base: position 67,650 of record DMYD01000042.1, read on the forward strand.
CGGATTAAGGTTGCAGGAGACAATGTGTCATTTTTAGAAAAGCATAAAGATGAAATATTAGATTATGTCGGACATGACATAGAACTTGAAATTGTTCCTGATTATACACTGAATGAAAATGCGTGCACCATAGAGACTGACGCAGGAATATTTGACTGTGGTGTAGACGTACAGCTTGATAATCTGATGAAGGATATCAAAGCATTATGCTCATAGAGGTGAGGCGGCAGAATGGGTACATTTGATAAATATCTTCAGCTTGCCGATAAGACGTATTTTAACCGTTTAGGCAAGGTGACAAAGATTGTCGGTCTTACAATTGAATCTGTAGGACCAAATGCAAAACTGAATGATCTGTGCCGTATCATTATCGATCGGGAACAAAATATTTCAACGATGGCTGAAGTTGTCGGTTTTCGTGATAAACATTTACTCCTGATGCCGTTTGAAAGCGTAGAAGGAATTGGTGTTGGATGTATTGTAGAAAATACAGGACATCCTCTGACTGTGAAAGTTGGAGAAGAACTGTTAGGCCATACATTAGATGGAATAGGACGGCCAACCGATGTGGAAGAATTATTACTTCCGTATGATTATCCGGTTGAAGCATTACCACCAGATCCGATGGCAAGAAAAATTATTGATGAAGTACTGCCTTTGGGTGTGAAAGCAGTAGATGGTCTGATTACAGTAGGAAAAGGACAGAGAATCGGTATTTTCGCCGGATCCGGTGTTGGAAAAAGTACATTACTTGGTATGTTTGCGAGAAATACAAAAGCGGATATCAACGTGATTGCATTGATTGGCGAGCGTGGAAGAGAAGTAAGAGAGTTTGTGGAACGCGATCTTGGTGAAGAAGGCATGAAACGCTCCGTGGTTATTGTTGCGACATCCGATAAACCTGCATTGATAAGAAATAAAGCTGCAAAAACAGCAACAGCTATTGCTGAATACTTTAGAGATCAGGGGAAAGATGTGTTGCTGATGATGGATTCACTGACACGATTTTCTATGGCACAGCGGGAGATTGGGTTGGCATCCGGAGAGCCACCGGTAACAAGAGGATATCCACCAAGTGTGTATTCAGAAATGCCTAAACTTCTGGAACGTGCAGGAACTTCGGATAAGGGATCTATTACCGGACTTTACACCGTGCTTGTAGATGGTGATGATATGAATGAACCAATCACAGATACGGCGAGAAGTATTCTGGATGGACATATTATGTTATCCAGAAAATTAGGACAAAAGAATCATTATCCTGCAATTGATGTATTACAGAGTATTTCCCGTGTTATGAGCTCGATTGCTACAAGTGAGCATAAAGAGCTTGCCGGAAAATTAAGAAATGTAATGGCTACCTATAATGAGGCGGAAGACCTGATTAATATCGGAGCATATAAAAATGGAACTAATCGCGAAATTGATTATGCAATTCAAAAAATCCAGGCAGTAAATGAATTCCTGATGCAAAAAACCGATGAAAAATTTGAATTCAGCGAGGAAATCGACTTGCTGAGACAGCTGTTTGAAAATTAAGAAAGGTTCTGGGTATGGCAAAATTCAGATACAGAATGCAGAACATTCTTGACATTAAAGAAAAAATGGAAAATCAGGCAAAGACAGCTTATGGTGTGGAAAATGCAAAGCTGGCGACAGAGCAGCAGAAGCTTCAGGATATCCTGATACGCAGAGCCGGTTACGAGGCGAAAGCGAGAGAATTGGTGAGCGGCAATATTAATGTTTTGGAGATTCGCGAATGCAGGAAGGCGATCGATGTTTTAAAAAGCAAACAACGCAGCCAGATGATGAATGTACATGCTGCAGAGCGCAATGTTGAATTAGCAAGAAAACAGTTAAATGAAGCAATGGTTGAACGCAAAACACATGAAAAACTGAAAGAAAAAGCTTTTGAGGAATTTAAACAGGAACTTTTACATGAAGAATCAAAAGAGATAGATGAACTTGTCAGTTATACCTATCACGATAATGGACAGCGTAGTTAGGCAGTTTGAGCGGACAGGAGGAAAATATGGCAGAAGAAAAAGAAGAAGTTGTAGATAAAAAAGCTGCAAAAAAAGAAGAAAAGCAAAGAAAAAAAGAGGAAGCAAAGCAGAAAAAGGCACAGCATGCAGCGGAGAGTGATGAACTTGAAGAAGAAAGCGGTGGCAGTAAAGTTGCTGTATTTTTTGTCTCTCTTCTGATTATAATCGTGTGGCTTGCAATTATAGCACTTCTGATCAAATGGGATGTTGGCGGATTTGGATCTGGTGTGCTTGCACCGATTTTAAAAGACGTTCCTTATGTAAATAAAATTTTGCCGGATGATGCGGTGAAAGAAATGTCAACAGAAGACAGTGCCTATGCATACGATACCATGGCAGATGCGGTTGAGCGTATCAAGGAACTGGAAAAAGAACTGGCAGATGCGCAGAATGCATCGTCTGCAAACGCAGATTATATCAGTCAGTTAGAAGCGCAGTCACAGGAATTACAGCAATATAAGGAAAACGAGGCAGAATTTGAAAAGGAAAAACAAAGCTTTTATGAGGATGTTGTATTTTCAGATGTAGCCCCGGATATTGAAGAATATAAGAAATATTATGAAAGCATCGATCCTGCAAATGCAGAAGTATTGTATAAGCAGGTAGTGGCGCAGACGGCGGAAGATGAGCAGCTTGATGATTACATTAAGACATATTCATCTATGAAGCCGAAAGAGGCAGCAGCAATTTTTGATACCATGACAGACAACCTGAAACTGGTTGCACAGATTTTAGATGGTATGGATGCAGATTCAAGAGCTGCTATTCTTGGTAAGATGAGTTCTGATACCGCAGCAAAGGTAACAGAGATCATGAAACCTTCAGAATAGATCAATAAGCGGCATTATATGCAGCGAAAGGGAAAGGAGGAGAAAACATGGGAAGCACCAGTGTTTCAGAAGTGACTGGAATTATGTCTGTTGGACAGGGAGGTCAGACACTGACAGGAACAAAAGAAGGTGATCTGAAAGTTCAGTTTGCAGAAGTGATGAGCCAGATGACAACTCAGGTTGGCGGCGGTTACAGTTACGGTGGACAAAGTAGTAAACAGGGTACAGCAGCTGTGACAGGACAAAGCAGTGTTACAGATAATTATGAACGTTATCAGAATACTGTGGGCGGAATAAAGGATAATTCTACAGCCAAGTCAGATGTCAAAGCAGAGGATACCGATAAAAAGCTGGCAGCATTCGATGAGGATGTAAGACAGGTTTTGAAAGACAAACTTGGTGTGACGGACGAGGAAATCACAGATGCCATGCAGAAGTTAGGACTTACGATTGCTGATCTGATACAGCCGAATCAGCTTGCGCAGCTTACAGCTGAACTCACAGGATGTGAAAATGTTGGAGAACTGCTGTGCAACAGTTCATTTATGGAAATTGTAAATGAAATTGGAGAGTTGTCACAGAACCTGTTAGATGAACTTGGAATGACACCGCAGATGTTTACTGAGACGGTTGCAGCAACAGACACAAATGTGAATGCAGAGCAGTTACCGGCGGATATCCAGGTGCCGGAAAATGACAACGCAGTACAGACGGCTGCAGATGCTGTGCCGGAGCAGATGATTTCAGATGCAAAAGATGATAAAACAGTACAGACAGTTTTAAATGCAGATGAAGTGGAAACACAGAAGCCGGAGGACAACATTGTTCTGCAGAAAGAAGTTGCAGATAATGTAAAGGATACCGATGACGTAAATGATGGCCTGATGCCGGAGAAAACAGAAGAGCCGGATGTAAAGACAGAGTCAGACAAGGGCCAGCAGACAGACAGCAGAAATGAATCAGGAAATACGTCAAATCAGACGGCATTTGTGACTCAGGAACACACGGCTGAACCTGCAATGGTAAAAACACCGGAGAATGTGCCGGAATTTTCAAGACAGCTTGATACGTTAGATCTAATCCGTCAGGTAACAGAATTTACAAAAATCACTGTCCGTGAAGCACAGACGACGATGGAGATGCAGTTGAACCCGGAACACCTTGGCAAGATTTATATCGAAGTAACGACCAAGGAAGGAAATGTATCTGCTCATATTATGACACAGAACGAACTGGTAAAAGAAGCGTTAGAAGCGCAGATGGCAGAACTCAAACAGAGTATGAACCAGGCAGGTGTGAAGGTGGATGCCGTAGAAGTTACGGTTGGAAGCCATGAGTTTGAAAAAAACTTAGAGCAGAATGCAAAACAGGAAGAGAGACAGGCAGAGGAGCAGGAAAAAGCTTCGCCAAAGACTAGAAGAATCAACTTAGATGAGTTAGATGAACTCTCCGGGGTCATGAGTGAGGAAGAAGCCCTTGTGGCGCAGATTATGGCAGATCACGGTAATTCCGTAGATTATACTGCTTAAAACAAAAGAAAGGAGAAAAAAATGGCATTAATTCAGCCCGTTGAAGACGGAAAAATACCAAAGGATACCAGTACTACAAGCAAATCGGATACCAGCAATGACCTTGGCTATGACCAGTTCTTACAGCTGTTATGTGCAGAGATGCAGTACCAGGATCCGTTAGAGCCTACCAGCAATACGGAGTATGTTGCACAGCTTGCTACATTTTCACAGATGGAAGCAACACTTGGTATGCAGAGTACAATCGAGAGCAGCAATGCAAATGCACTTGTTGGAAAATATGTTATTATCAAGACAACATCTTCGACTGGAGAAACAACAGCAACAGAGGGATTTGTTGATTATGTACAGAAAGAAAACGGTGAGCAGAAGATCTGTGTAAATGGGGTGTTATATTCACTTTCTGATGTATATCAGGTTGCAGATACCGAATACATGGAGGCAGAGACACTTGCTAAGACGTTTGCAGCAGCGGTTGCTAAATTGCCGAATGCAGCACAGCTTACATTAAGTGACAAAGATGATGTCAAGAATTTAAAGACATATTACGATAATCTGAATTCTTATCAGCAGTCAAAGATCGATACAGATACTTTGAAAAAATATCAGGAACTGCTTGCACAGATGGAAAAACTTGCAGGAAAAGACTGGTATAAAAGTACTTCATCATCGACAGGTACAACAACAGATACAAAAACAGATACAGATACAAAAACAGATACGACAACAGGAACAGATACAACAACAGACACAAAGACAGATACAGATAAAACCTGATATCTGACAGAAGGGAAATGCGATTATGAATAAGATCAGTAACCAGTTTGCTTCCATTGAGCAGGTAACTGACCAGTATCTGACTCGGAAAAGCACGGATGCGGTAACTTCGAGCGGTGTCTCCTTTGAAGATATTTTAAAGCAGAAGCAGGATGCAAAAGCAGGTGGGACACTTAAATTTTCCAAGCATGCCACGATGCGCCTGATGGATCGTAATATCAATTTGTCCAAAGAGCAGAATGAACGACTTGAGACAGGCGTTTTTAAGGCTGGTGAAAAGGGAATCAGAGAATCGTTAGTAATTGTTGATTCACTCGCTTTTATCGTAAATGTTCCGAACAGGACAGTCGTTACAGCAATGGACCGGACAGAGTCCGATGATAATATTTATACCAATATTGATGGTGCTGTGATCATGTAGCCGGACCGAAATGGAGGCTAGATTCCCGGAATGACAGAAGGGAAGGCAGCACAAAAGAACTTAGGAGGTCAATTTCAACTATGATGAGATCAATGTACTCTGCTGTGTCAGGTCTTAAGACACATCAGACAAAAATGGACGTTATTGGTAACAATATCGCCAACGTAAACACAGTAGCTTTTAAATCATCCTCAGTCGTATTTCAGGATGTTTTATATCAGATGACAAGTAATGCATCCGGTGCGAACGCAGCAACAGGTACCGGTGGTGTGAATGCAAAACAGATCGGTCTTGGTGTTACGACCGGTGCAACAAACTTAAGCATCACAACTTCCGGTGCGGCTGAAACAACCGGACGTGCATTCGATATCCGTTTATCAGACCAGTCTACGACAAACTTTTTTGTAGTTAACAACGGTTCTGAGAACCTGTTTACCAGAGCCGGTTCTTTCTATGTAGATGGAGCCGGTAACTTATGTATGACATCCACCGGTTATACAGTTATGGGATGGCAGGTAGATCCGACAACAGGAAATATCAAGAAGGATACCGTATCTGCACTTCGTGTCATGCAGACATCCAACCTGACATCTGCTCCGGAAGCAACCACACAGGCAAATGTTTCCGGCATTATTGATAAAAATGATAAGGATGTATTGTCAGACAACGGACTTGTCAAAACACTGACTTTTTTTGATAATCTCGGTTATTCCTATACAGCGCGTTTTGCAATGAAATCTACCGGAACAGATGGAAAATATACGGTAGAACTGGAAAAAATCTTAAACAGTGACGGAACAACGTTCTATGATCCGGAAACCAGCAATGTTGATCTGAGTGATATATTTGGAGCAAAAACAACGAATGCTACACTTGGAACATACAGCCAGGTTCAGAGTGGTTATTACTATGATTCTGCTAACAATAAATTTTATGTAGGAAGTGATGCAAACGGTACAGAAATTACATGGAACGGTACAGCATTTGCAGGTCAGGCAGGTAGTACCTACAGCCTCAAACAGGTATACGGAATTTCAGATGCAATGGTTTCAAAGATTGGAGGCGGTCAGGCAACAGCTGCAATCGCAAATGGAACACTGACGATTTCCGGAGATGTAACTGATTACGCGATCGACTTCAGCACAAAAGATGGTACATTTACAGGAGTCGGTGCAAGAACGTCAAACAATAAGACAAACACAGTTACACTTAATATGAGTAAACTTGGAAACAATCCGACACAGTTTGACAATATTACCATTGATTTCTCCGGTCTGAAAGATGCAAACAATGGTGGTAAATCCACAGCGGTTATGTCTACAGGATCTATAGATGATGGTGTGACAGGCAAAGGAAAGAAATTAGGTGCCATGATCGGTATTTCCATCGACAACAATGGTCTTATCACAGGTACTTATGATAACGGTAATACAGAGACACTTGGACAGATTGCTGTAGCACAGTTTGCAAATGCATCCGGTCTTGAAAAGGTTGGAGAGAACTGCTACCGTACGACCTTAAACTCCGGTGAATTTGATGGAATCGGTGTTGAGATCTCTGCAGACGGAAGTTCTATGACATCCGGAGAACTTGAGATGTCAAACGTTGACCTCTCAACGGAGTTTACACAGATGATCATTACACAGCGTGGATTCCAGGCGAACTCACGTATCATCACAACGTCAGATACACTGTTAGAGGAACTGGTTAACCTGAAACGTTAATGTAATGTAAAAAAAATAATATTTATGTAAAACCTGTTCTAAAATGTCGAAACAGGTTTTACACAGGCAGTTACATATGTTATACTGAACATTGTGGCCGGTTTCAAAACAGGCCGGTCACAATGAAAATCTGTTGACTGGCAATGGAGGAATGATTACGATATGATCGAAGTGACACGGTTGAATGGAACAACAGTATTAATCAATTCGGATCTGATTGAAACGGTGGAGGAAACTCCGGACACAGTCATCTCTCTCACAACAGGTAGAAAGTTTATTGTAAAAGAAAGTAGACAAGAGGTCAAAAATTTAGTAAAATCATACAAAAGGGATATTTTTACAAATGGCCTTTTAAGAGAAGAATAAGTCCCACGGATGGGATTTTACAATCTGAAAAATCAAGGATGGTAGGTGGAAAAAGTGGATATAGCATCAATAGTAGGTATGTTATTAGGCGTTGTAATGTTTGTGTTTGGTGTACTTTCCAACGGAGGTGTTGCAAGTTTACACTCCATGTGGGATACGGCATCATTCATTATTACAATAGGAGGTTCCATAGCAGGTACGCTTGCATCTTTTAAATTGGCGGATTTTATCAATGGTATAAAGTCAATAAAGTTGATTTTTAAGGATGAGGTTCAGGATCCGGCAGTTGTCATCAAGCAGATCATTTCACTGTCGAATACAGCGAGAAAAGAAGGACTTCTGGCATTGGAAGAAGCCGCAAATGGAATTGAAGATGATTTCCTGAAAAAAGGAATTATGCTTGTTGTAGATGGTACAGATCCGGAACTGGTAAGAGGAATCATGGAGACAGACTTAGCCTGTGTCGAGAGCAGACATAAAGCTAAAATTGCTGTCTGGGAGAAATGGGCTGAATTAGGTCCTGCCTGGGGTATGATCGGTACCCTGATCGGATTGATCCTCATGTTGCAGAACATGGAAGATGCATCCACAATCGGACCGGCGATGGCAACAGCGCTTGTTACAACATTGTATGGTTCATTACTTGCAAACTGGTTATGTAACCCGATTGCAGGTAAGTTAAAACTGAATAATGATAATGAAATGATGATGAAGGAAATTTCCGTGGAAGGTATTCTGTCGATCCAGGCAGGAGAAAATCCACGTGTTATAGAAGAAAAACTGAAATCATTCCTTGCACCTTCGGCGCGTAATACAGCGCAGGAAAGCGAGGCTGGAGGTGAAGAATAGTGAAAAGAAAGCCTGATGAACCAAAAGGATCACCGGCATGGATGAATACATTTGCAGATCTGATGAACCTACTGTTATGTTTCTTTGTATTGTTATTCTCTATGTCAACGGTAGATGCAGAAAAGTTTGAAAAAATGGTGGCTTCCTTTCAGAATACATTTAGTATTCTTCCCAATGGAGGATCTTCTATTGGAGATGGAACTCTGATATCATCCGGTGTGAGCCAGCTTGAAATGTTAGATTCCTATTATAAAGACAAAGCGAACTCTGAATCGGATCAGGAAACAGACGAAGAGAATGATGTAGTGGAAGAATATAAAGAACAGGCACTTGAAGAATCAGAAAAGATGTCTGAACAATTAGAGGATGCCATTGCAAGGTATGGAATTCAGGATCAGGTAGAAGTTGATTTTAATGCACAGTATGTCATGCTTAATATGAATGGAGCTCTTTTATTTGACTCCGGGCATGCAGAAATCCGGTCAGAAGCATATCCGCTGATTGATAAGCTGGGCAAACTGATCGAACCTTATCAGGATAATATTATAGAAGTAGAAGGACACACGGACAATGTACCGATCCATTCTGCAAAATATGAAGACAATGACGTGCTTTCATTTTACAGGGCACGGGCGGTTACAGATTACTTGAGAGATATTACAACAGTGGAACCCGCACACTTGAAAGCGTCTGGAAGAGGTGAATATGTGCCTATTGCAGATAATACAACGCAGGAGGGAAGAGCAAGAAACCGCCGCGTTATTATAAAAATATATAATTCTTATAGTTCAGACTTTAATTGAACAGGAAGGTAGCATTATGAAAAAGAATCTGATAACAGTAATTATTCTGGCACTGGTTTTAGCAAATCTTATTTTGACAGCAATTCTTGTGTTCACGATTATTCCGCAGACAAAAAAATCAAATCAACTGATTGATCAGGTATGTTCTGCAATTAATCTGGAACTTCAGAGCGGAGAAAATACGCCGGCCACACCGGAAGTGCCAATCGAAGACATTGAAACCTATAAGATTACCGATGGATTTACCGTGAATTTAAAACAGAGCGATGATGGCAAACAACACTATGCCGTATTTTCAGTCAGCCTGTCTTTGAATACCAAGAGTGACGGATATAAGACCTATGGGGGATCGGAAGGGCTTGCTGCAAAAGAAACAATTATCCAGAGTGAGATCAACACGATCGTAAATGGATATACATTAGATGAGTTTGATGCAAATGGCTATCAGGATGTAAAAGACGATATATTAAAATCAATGCAGGATATGTTTGGAGGTTCAGACTTCATCGTTGGTGTAAACTTCTCAAGCGTTCAGACGGAATAGACCCAAATATTGTGTTAGGTGGTGAGAAAGAATGGGTGAAGTCTTATCTCAAAATGAGATAGATAGTTTGCTCAAAGCGTTAAGCAGTGGTGAACTTGATGTAGATGAAATGAAAGATGAAGATAAGAAACAGGTCAAGAATTATGATTTTGCCCGTCCTGCAAAGTTTTCCAAGGAACATCTACGAACGTTAGAGATTATCTTTGAACATTATGGAAGACTTTTGTCAACCAATCTTCCTGTGTATTTGCGAAAAAATGTCCAGGTTGAGGTAATGAACTCAGAGGCGGTTACATATTCAGAATTTTCAAATGCGTTATCAAATCCTGTATTGCTTGGAATTGTAAATGCATCCCCGTTAAATGGCAGCATAATCATTGAAATGGCAGAAAATCTTGGCTATGTTATAGTGGACAGGATGCTTGGCGGGAAAGGAGTGCCTTTGGACAGACCAAGGGATTTTTCCGAAATTGAGCTGTTGATTATTGAACGTATCTTTAATGTGGCGGTCAATCTTTTGGTGGAACCGTGGGAAAGCGTATGCGAATTAGAACCCCGGTTGGAACGTATTGAGACGAATTCACAGTATGCGCAGATTATATCGCCGACAGAGATGATTGCGCTGGTAACACTTAATATTAAGATTGGTGATGTGGAGGGATTATTAAATGTATGCCTTCCATATCTGACGCTGGAAAGCATCATGGACAAATTGAATACCAAATACTGGTATTCGAGTCTGCAGGAAAAAGATGAGCAACAGTATACAGAAACGATCGAGGCGCTTATCTCAAAAGCACCAATGCCGATCAAAGCTGTGCTTGGTAACAGTTCCATTTCAGTGAATGACTTTTTGGGACTGCAGGTAGGAGATATTATCCGACTGGATACAAAGGTGGATCAGGAACTGAGTGTCTTTGTTGGAAGTATAAAAAAATTTACTGCTCTGCCGGGAGAAGCCGGTGATGACTATGCAGTAAGAATTACATCAGTGATTAGGGAGGAGCAGTAAGATGGATGGAACGATGTCACAGGAAGAAATCAATGCTTTACTGAATAATCCTTCAGGTACAGATGAAAATCCGGAAAATACATTGACAGATCAGGAAAAAGATGCGATTGGTGAAATTTCAAACATCAGTATGGGAACGGCAGCAACAACACTGTTTTCACTGGTAAACCGTAAGGTTGAGATTTCCACCCCGGTGGTTGCATTTGCAAACTGGAGTGACATATGTGACGCATATGAAAAGCCATGTGTATTTATACGAATTGCGTATACCGTGGGATTGGATGGAAGTAATATTCTTGTATTAAAGGAACATGATGTAAAAGTCATCACTGACCTGATGATGGGTGGTGATGGAACAAATACAGATGGAGAACTTGGAGAACTTCACCTGAGTGCCATCAGCGAGGCGATGAACCAGATGATGGGCTCAGCGGCAACATCATTATCTTCGATGTTGAACAAGGTAATTGATATCAGCCCGCCAAGTGCAGATCTGATTGATTTACAGCAGACAATCGATGAAAGTCAGATTGATGAGTTCCTTGCAGGAGAGTTTGTAAAGATTTCATTCCGGTTAGAGATTGGTGATCTTGTTGATAGTGAGATCATGCAGTTGTATCCTATTTCTTTTGCAAAAGAAATGTGTGTAAATGTAACAAGCAATATGGAAGAAGACAGTAATTCCACTGCAGGAGTGAGTGAAACAGAGAATACCCAGAGTACACCGGCATCTCAACCGGCGTCTGCACCGCAGCCACAGCCTCAGATGGCAGCAACGCAGCCAATGATGGGACAGCCGATGATGGGGCAGCCAATGATGGGGCAGCCGATGATGGGACAACCAATGATGGGTCAGGAGATGTCGCAGATGTATGGACAACAGCAGGTAAATGTGCAGCCGGCACAGTTTCAGGCATTTACTGGAGCGGTACCGGGGAATTTTCAACCGGAAAATATTGATTTGATTATGGATGTACCACTTGAAGTTACGGTAGAACTTGGAAGAACTTCCAAATCAATCAAAGAAATACTTGATTTTACACCGGGAACCATTATAGAATTAAACAGGATTGCCGGTGAACCAATTGATGTTCTGGTAAATGGTAAGTTCGTAGCCAAAGGTGAGGTAGTAGTAATTGAAGAAAGCTATGGTATACGAATTACTGAAATTATTAAATAAAAAATAAAAAGAAGAGTTAAAGATAGGAGAGAAAATTATGGCTAAGGTTATGATTTGTGATGATGCTGCATTTATGAGAATGATGATTAAGGACATTCTGACAAAGAATGGCTATGAAATTGCAGCGGAAGCTGAAAATGGTGCGATTGCGGTAGAAAAATACCCGGATGCAAAACCGGATCTGGTATTGATGGATATTACTATGCCGGACATGGATGGTATTCAGGCACTTAAGAAAATCAAAGAGATTGATCCGAATGCAAATGTTATCATGTGTTCTGCAATGGGACAGCAGGCAATGGTTATTGAAGCAATTCAGTCAGGGGCAAAGGATTTCATTGTGAAACCATTTCAGGCTGAGCGTGTACTTGAGGCAGTAAAAAAAGTAGTGGGCTAATATGATTTTATTGAGCGCTTCTTTTCGAAGTCTGATGCAGCTGATCGGAGTACTGGTTATATTTGTGTTTGTTTTGATTATTACCTACTTCACGACAAAGTGGGTAGGTGGTTTTCAAAAGACACAGATGTCAAAAGGAAATCTGATGGTTCTTGAGACAATCCGGATTGCAAATGGTAAATTTTTACAGCTTGTCAAGGCGGGAGATCAGTATTTTGTAATTGCTGTGGGCAAGGATGAAGTAACAAAGATTACAGAACTTACAGAAGATCAGTTATCAGTCCAGACATCGGATGATATGAAAAATTCACAGGAAAGCTTTCAGGAGATATTGAGTAAACTGAAAGATCATTTTCCTAAAAAGCAGGATTGATGGAATTATGACAAGATTAAAAAAGACATATTGTATACTGTCATTAATATTCGCAATAGCGGTATTTGTGGCGGTGTTGTTTGCCGCACAGGACAGAACAACTGTTTATGCAGCCTCCATGGATCCAGACAGTGTAAGCTCTTTGGATAACACGGCAGATACTGCCGCAGGTTCAGACAGCGAGTCTGGCAGCAAAAGAGGTTTGTCCATCTCAATAAATAATGATGAGGCGGGAGTTGCTTCAGAAGTACGTGCATTACTGTTACTGACAATTATTGCAGTGTCACCATCGCTTTTGATTATGCTTACGTCATATACCAGAATCGTAATTGTACTTCATTTTTTAAGGACAGCGATCGGAACTCAGACAGCACCACCAAACCAGATATTGATAGGACTGGCATTGTTTTTAACATTCTTTATCATGTGGCCGACATTTCAGCAGATCAATGAGAATGCGATCACACCATTGGATAATGGAGACATTACAATGGAAGAAGCATTAAAAGAAGCAGAGAAACCGATTCGCCAGTTTATGTATGGACAGGTACAGCGAAAAGACGTTAAACTTTTCGTGGATATGGCTGGTGACAGTTATGATATTGACAGTGCTGCACTTGAGAAGGAGTATGAAGAATCAGGGCAGAGTGCATATGATGCAATCCCGATGACAATTATGATTCCATCGTTTATAATCGGGGAACTGAGACAGGCATTTATTATGGGATTTGTTATTTATATCCCATTTATTGTAATTGATATGGTAGTGGCATCCGTGCTTATGTCAATGGGTATGATGATGCTTCCACCGACGACAATTTCGCTGCCGTTTAAAATATTGCTGTTTATACTGGCAGATGGATGGAATCTTGTAATAGGAAGCGTAGTAAAGACATTTTATTGACGTCCATAGAATGTTCACTGGATGTGCATTCTATGATAGACACAGATCACGTTAGATACAGATAGTAAAGAGGTGAGGACGAGATGACAGAAGGACAGGTACTTGATGTAGCGAAAGAAGCGATTTATACAATTATAATCTGTTCAGCTCCGATGTTACTCATTTCATTGGTGGTTGGTTTGATTGTCAGCATTTTCCAGACGGTTACATCAATTCAGGAACAGACACTGACATTTGTTCCTAAAATTATAGCAGTATTTGTTGGACTCATGATTTTTGGATCATGGATTCTTACAAATCTGACAGAATTCGTGACGACATTATGGTCGAATTTTAGTATGTATCTCGGTTAGGATGATCTATGTTAGAATATACGTTTTCATTGGCTAATTTTGAAATACTGATATTAATATTGGTTCGCATATCCTGTTTTGTGTATATTGCCCCATTTTTTGGAACAAAAAATGTACCCGCACAGGCAAAGATCGGTTTTTCTTTTTTTGTTGCACTTTTGGTGTATGGTTTTGTTGATAAGACGGCAATCGGGTATACAGGTTTGATTGGATATGCGATAATAGTGTTAAAAGAGGGAATTACAGGGTTGCTGATTGGACTTGCTGCAAACATTTGTAATTCCATTATTTTATTTGCGGGAAATATTATTGATATGGATATTGGATTATCCATGGTAACTGAGTTTGATCCCACAATAAATACACAGGTGACGATTACTGGAAATCTGTACAATTATTTTATACTTCTTCTTTTGATCGCAACAGATATGCATCATGTAATTTTGCAGGCTGTAGTGGATTCTTTTACAGTAATTCCAATCAATGGTCAGATTTTTAACTGGGACTCACTGGCAAGCTCCATGACACAGTATATGACAGATATGTTTGTAATAGGGTTCCGGATTTTTCTTCCGGTATTTGCCTGCATGATGATCTTAAACTGCATTCTGGGTATTCTAGCAAAGGTTGCACCGCAGATGAACATGTTTGCAGTTGGTATGCAGATGAAGATACTGGTTGGTCTGGGAGTTTTATTCTTGACAATTTCCTTATTACCTGGAATTGCCAGTTTTATATTTACCGAAATGAAAAAAATGATGGTTTTATTTATAGAGGGAATGTACTAAGGTGGAATGGAAAGACAGATTGCTATTTGCATATGATCTCCAGTGGTTCGCAAAAGATGGACCCGGAGGAGAAAAAACGGAGCCGGCAACGGAGAAGAAGTTAAGAGAAGCGAGAGAGGATGGTAAGGTTGCAAAGAGTAAGGAACTTACCGCTGCATTCGATCTGATCGTACTTTTTCTTGTTTTAAAAGTTTTTATTTCGTGGATTGGCAACGGATTTTTAGGAGTTTTTTATTATGTATATAAGCTGATGCCTGATTTTGTGGGTATCAATGCGATGGAATCTTCTACAAAGGAGATCACTTCATTTCTACATAATGTATATATAGAAATGTTTCAGATGGCAGCTCCATTTTTTATATTTGGGGTTGTTGTGACAGCACTTGTAAATATCCTTCAGGTTGGGTGGAAAGTTACGGCAAAGCCATTGAAACCTAAGGGAGATAAATTTAATCCGCTTAACGGATTTAAACGTATTTTTTCAAAAGATTCTTTATTTGAGCTGCTTAAATCTATTTTAAAAATAGGTTTGATCATATATGTTGCTTATACATCCATAAAGGGTGAGGCAAATGATATTTTTATTTTATATGACATACCGCTGAAGCAGGCAGTTGTTTTGTGCGGGAATGTTATTATTAATGCAGGTTTTAAAATCAGCCTTGTTTATCTGCTGGTCGGAATTGCGGATTTTATATATCAGAAACATCGTTTTAATGAAGATATGAAGATGACCAAACAGGAATTAAAGGATGAATATAAAAATACAGAGGGAAATCCTGAAATTAAGGGAAGACAGAGACAACGTATGAGAGAGGCTTCCCAGAGACGAATGATGCAGGATGTACCAAAAGCGGATGTGGTTATTACGAACCCGACACATCTGGCAGTTGCGATCAAATATGATGCCGAGGTGTCAAAGGCTCCGATTGTTATCGCAAAAGGAGAAGATTATCTTGCACAGAAAATTCGTGAGAAAGCAAAAGAAAACCACATTGAAATTGTTGAAAATAAACCTTTGGCAAGAATGTTATATGCAAATGTAGATATAGGCGCAGAAATACCACCTGAATTGTATCAGGCAGTAGCGGAAATTCTTGCTATGGTATATAATATGAGAAACAGGGAGGATAGGTCATGAAGAAAGCTGACATAGGTGTTGCACTGTATCTACTGGCTGCAGTCATCTTTTTTATAGTGCCAATCAGTTCCAATTTGCTCGATGTTATGCTGGCACTGAATATTTCAATTGCGTTGATAGTTCTTTTTAATACATTGTTTGTAAAAGAAGTACTGGATATGTCTTTTTTTCCGACATTACTTTTGTTTACAACAATTTTTCGAATTTCCCTGAATGTATCTTCAACACGACTGATCTTAACCACTGGTGCCCCGGGTAATGTTGTACAGACATTCGGTCAATTTGTTGGTGGCGGTGATCTGATCGTCGGTGCCATCGTATTTATCATCCTGGTTATCATCCAGTTTGTTGTCATTAATAAAGGTTCTGAACGTGTTGCTGAGGTAACAGCGAGATTTACACTTGATGCGATGCCTGGTAAACAGATGGCAATCGATGCTGATTTAAATACCGGAGCGATTACGGAAAAACAGGCAAGGGAACGAAGAAATAAGATTCAGGAAGAGTCCGCATTCTTTGGTTCCATGGATGGTGCTACCAAGTATGTAAAAGGAGATGCAGCTGCTGGTCTTATCATCACGTTTGTAAACCTTGCAGGTGGAACTATCATGGGTATACTGCGAGGTGGAATGAGTTTTCAGGAAGCCATTGAACATTATGGTGTACTTACAATCGGTGATGGACTTTCTTCTCAGATTCCATCTCTTCTGATTTCACTTGCAACTGGTATTCTTGTCACAAAAGCTTCTAAGGAAGCAGATTTTTCCAATATTCTGGTCAGCCAGTTATTTGGTATTCCAAAGGTACTTTATATTGTAGGTACCACACTGGCGATTTTGGGAATTGCAACACCGCTAAATACTTTATTGTTTCTTGCGTTTGGTGCAACTTTTATTATTGCGGGAAGGCAGGTCGACAAGAATATCGGTATTGAGAGTATAGAAGAAGAAGTCAATACGGCGGAAACAGAAGCGGAAGAGATACGAAAACCGGAAAATGTTGTGTCACTGCTTCAGGTTGATCCGATTGAACTTGAATTCGGATATGGTATTATTCCATTGGCAGATGTAAACCAGGGAGGAGATTTGCTGGATCGTGTTGTTATGATACGAAGACAGATTGCCCTTGAACTTGGTACTATAGTACCTATCATACGTTTGAGAGATAATATTCAGTTAAATCCGAATCAATATATTATTAAGATAAAAGGAGTACAGGTAACGGAAGGAGAAATCCTTTTTGATCATTATATGGCAATGAATCCAGGTTATGTAGAGGAGGAGATTACCGGTATTCCTACGTTTGAACCTTCTTTCCACCTTCCGGCGATCTGGATTACAGAAAGCCAGCGTGAACGTGCGGAGAGTCTGGGATATACGGTTGTTGATCCGCCGTCGATTATTGCAACGCATTTGACAGAGGTGATCCGGTCACATATTGCAGAACTGCTTACCAGACAGGATGTACAGAATCTTGTCAATAATCTGAAAGAAAGCAATCCGGTACTTGTGGACGAGCTGATTCCTAAAATGCTTGGTCTTGGTGAAGTTCAGAAGGTATTACAGAATCTGTTGGATGAGGGAATTTCAATCCGCGATCTTCTGACAATTTTTGAAACGCTTGCAGATCATGCAGCGACAACGAGAGACACGGATGTTTTGACAGAATATGTACGTCAGAGTTTAAAGAGAGCCATTTCCAGCAAGTACTTTCCTGCAAATGAGACAACCAGCGTCATAACGCTTGATCCGAAGGTTGAGCAGGAAATTATGGCTTCCGTAAAGCAGACAGAGCAGGGAGCATATCTTACACTTGACCCGGAGACAACAAAAGCGATCATGAACTCTGTACAGAATGAAGTGACGAAACTTGAAAACATGGGCAAAACGCCAATCGTGATCACATCTCCAATTGTTCGAATGTACTTTAAAAAATTGACGGAAGATTACTTTAAGGATTTGATTGTAGTTTCATATAATGAAATTGAATCAAATGTAGAATTACAGTCAGTAGGGATAATCAGCAGGGATGGTGACAAGTAAAATGACTATAAATAAGTATCAGGGAAAAACAAAAGAAGAGGCAATCGAAAAAGCAAAACGGGAACTTGGTGAAGGCGCGGTTGTAATGAATGTAAAGGAAATCAAACCAACAGGGATGTTTAAAGCCTGGAAGAATTCCGTGTTTGAGGTTACGGCTGCAAAAGAAGAAAAGGAAAATTTTGTAGATCCGAGACAGGTCGCTGATCTGACAGCAAAGACCGTACAGACATTGAATCTGGCGGCAGATGAGAACATCAGTCCAAAAGAGTTTTTAAGTGACAGAACACCAGATATCCTGTCAGGGCATCATACAAATGCGCCAGAGCTGCATGCAAAAGACGGATTAGAAAAAAGACTGGAGAATCTTTCTAATATTCTGGAAAAACAGTTGTCAGCAGAGGAAAACAGACAGAAAGAAGTAAAGGAAGAAGAAAAAGAGCATTCGGTTGTAAATCCGGAGGGATTGCAGTTTATAAAAATGCTTTACAGGACATTGCTGGAAAATGAAGTAAACGAAAAGTATGTGAATCAGATCTTAGATGAAGCAGAGAAAGTGATGCACAGTGGAAGCAGTGTGGATGTAATATTGTCTAATGTATACCAGAAAATGATCTTAAAATTAGGACAGCCGGATACAATCTGTACTTCAGGGAAAAAACCAAGAATTATTTTCTTTGTTGGTCCGACAGGCGTTGGAAAAACAACCACGATTGCTAAGATCGCATCCAAGTATAAGCTGGAGATGGGAATGAAGATAGCATTCCTGACAGCGGATACATATCGTATTGCGGCTACAGAACAACTGCGTGTGTATGCAAATATTCTGGATGCACCAATGAGTATCATTTATTCATCCGAGGAGATGAATGCAGCCATCGAGAGAGTCGGTGAGTATGATCTTATTTTTGTTGATACGGCAGGTTTTTCACATAAGAATGATGAACAGTGTAATGACATGAAAAAAATGCTTGCGGGACTTGATGAAGCATATGAAAGAGAGGTATATCTGGTAGTAAGTGCAACAACCAAGTATAAGGATCTCTTGGAAATTGCAGACCGCTATAAGGAGATTGCTGAGTACAAGCTGATATTTACAAAGCTGGATGAAACAGAGGCATATGGTAATATTTATAATATTAAAATGTATTCTGGAGCACCGCTTTCCTATATGACAAATGGACAAAATGTACCAGATGACATAGAGGAATTTAATACACAAAAAATAGTAAAACAACTTCTGGGAGGCAGATAATGATATGGATCAGGCTCAAAATCTCAGAAATGTAATTAAAATAAAAAATCAGAGTCGGAAACTGGATGCACGAGTAATTACCGTGACGAGTGGAAAAGGTGGAGTTGGAAAGTCAAATGTTGCAGTAAATCTTGCTGTGCAGATCAGTAAAATGGGTAAGAAAGTCCTGATTTTTGATGCTGATTTTGGCCTTGCCAATGTTGAAGTTATGTTTGGAGCAGTTCCACGGTATAATCTGGGAGATTTTCTGTTCCAGGGGAAAAATATGACAGAAATCATAACAGAAGGCCCGGTGGGGATTGGATTTATTTCAGGCGGAGCAGGGGTCTTGAGTATGAATCAGCTCGCAGAGGAACAGATCAGATATTTAGTCCGCGGGTTGGCGGAATTAGATCAGTATGCAGATGTGATCCTGATTGATACAGGAGCAGGAATTTCCAGTCAGGTTATGGAATTTGTAATGGCAAGTCCGGAAGTACTCGTTGTTACAACACCGGAACCGAGTTCTTTGACGGATTCTTATTCATTGTTAAAAGCACTATATCATAATCCTTCATTTTCGCGTGAACAGACAGATATCCGGATTATATCGAACCGGGTGGTATCGAGTGAGGAGGGACAGCAGGTATATGAAAAATTGAATTCTGTGGTAGAACAGTTCTTAGACGGCTCTGTGAATTATCTTGGAATGATCCCTCAGGATCATATGCTTGAACGTTCGGTAAGACAGCAAAAACCTGTTTCACTCAATGCACCGATGGCAAAGTCGGCAAGAGCGTTTGAAGTTATGGCATCTAATCTGATTTTACAGGAACAGAACCTGCCGGATAAGCGGTTGGGGATTGCCAGAATGTTTTCTGATTTCTGGCGAAAGAAATACTAAGGAGGAATGGATATGAAGGTTTCAGACATTATACGTATAGGCGACAAGATTGATATCCGTGTTCTTCAGGAAGTTGAACAGGCAGAGAAGACAGATGTCACAGTTAAAACATATAAAAGTAAAGTGCTTGATTTCCGCTCAAATGGAAATATAGAAATTGCGATGCCGATGGAGGCAGGCAAACTGGTATTGTTACAGCTTGGAGTTCGTTATGAACTTGTGTTTTTCTCGCGCGAATCACTGTATCGTGCGGTTGGTCAGGTGAAAGAACGATATAAAAAAGATAATATATATATGCTGGAGATGGAATTGAAATCCCAGCCGGAAAAATTCCAGCGGAGAGAATATTTCAGATATCCATGTCTTTTAGATTTTAAATATTATGATCTGACTGCAGAGCAGGCTATGCTTGACAGTGTGGAGGCTATTTTTTCCGAAATTCGTGATGAACATTTTTATGAGAAAGAACGAAAAGGAAAAATCATGGATCTAAGTGGTGGAGGAATCCGTTTTACAACAGAACAGGAACAGAAACCGGGTACATGGATCTTAGTAGAATTAAGACTGAAGAGCCAGACAATGGATAATCAGTATTATATTGTTGCAAATGTGATTGAAACAAGTAAAATAGAATCAGCGGCAGAGTATAAATTTATGTCGCGTGCTAAGTTCAGTATCAAGAATGATCGGGTAAGAGAAGAGATTATCCGTTACATCTTCGAAGAAGAGAGAAGAATGCGTCAGCAAAATAGCAGTGAGAGGATAAAAAAATGAAAAAAAATATTCTGGTTGTTGATGACTCTGCACTCATGAGAAGGGTGATCTGTGATATTATTAACTCAGATGAAACATTTCAGGCAATCGATACCTGCAGAGACGGTCTGGATGCACTTGAGAAATTAAGGGCAAAAAGATATGACGGCGTGGTGTTGGATGTTAATATGCCGCGGATGGATGGACTTGCTTTATTAGAGCAGCTTCAGAAAGAAAGAATCCGTGCAACGGTCATTATGGTTAGTACTACGACTACAAAAGATGCCGAAGTTACCATGCTTGCCATGGAACGTGGAGCAGTTGATTTTGTGCCGAAACCAACAAATGTGATCGAGGCAAAAGGTGAAGCATTTAAGGGTAAACTTCTTGGAGTGCTGAATGCGGTTTTAAAAACACAGAAAATGGCTTTGGGTAGAAAATCAGCCGAAACACCGGAAAAAGTGGTTTTGCGCAGAAGCACGGAGCCGGTTCGTGGTGGAAACAAATTAGTCGCATTAGCATGTTCGACAGGAGGTCCGAAGGCTCTTCAGAGTGTGATACCTTATCTTCCTAAAAATCTGAATGCACCAATGGTTTTAGTGCAGCATATGCCGGCTGGATTTACAAAATCCATGGCGGACAGACTTAATGAAGTCAGTGATATACATGTAAAAGAAGCGGAAGATGGAGATGTGCTCCAAAAGGGAACGATATATATTGCTCCCGGAGGAAAGCATATGGAAGTAAAGAAAAGTCCTGACGGAAGCCATAAAATCAGACTTAACGATGAACTGCCACCAATCGGCGGGTTAAAACCGTGTGCAGACATTACATATGATTCTTTACGAACCTGTGGATATGATCAGATCGTATGTGTTGTACTAACCGGTATGGGAGCAGATGGTACCAAGGGAATTAAATCCTTAGCAAAGAGTAAGCCGGTATATGTGATATCACAGAATGCCGAGACTTGTGTGGTATACGGAATGCCTAAGTCGATTGCAGAAACCGGACTGGTAAATGAAGTGGTTCCTCTTACACAGGTTGCTCAAACAATAACAAAGAATGTGGGGGTACAGTAATATGGATGTAAGCCAATATCTTGAGATTTTTATTGATGAAACGGAAGAACATCTGCAGACCTTAAGTGACTGCATTATGGAACTTGAAAAAGAACCGGAAAATATGGATACGATCAATGAAATTTTCCGTGCAGCCCATTCCTTAAAAGGTATGGCAGGTACAATGGGATTTAAGCGTATGCAGCGCCTGACCCATGATATGGAAAATGTTTTCCAGGAAGTCAGAAGTGATAAAGTTAAAGTTAACAGCAATATGATCGATCTGCTCTTTAAATGTCTTGATGCCATTGAAAGCTATCTGAACAATGTAAAGGCAAGTTCCGATGAGGGAACAGAAGACAACGAGTTGATCATTAAAGAATTGAATGATTTTATTGCCGGTGAAGAGAATGCGGAGAAGAAAGCAGAAGCGGCTCCGGCTTCTAAGGCAGAAAATGCAGATGATGCTGCTAAAAATGGCGAAAAGAAGTATTTTGAATTTGAATTAAACAGTTCAGATCGCACAAAGTTAAAAGAGGCAGAGGATGGCGGTTTACATATTTATGGTATGACCGTATATATCCAGAAAGAATGTTTGCTGAAAGCTGCCCGTGCATTCCTGGTATTTAAGGCAGTGGAAGAGTTTGGACAGATTATTGTGTACAATCCGACTTCGCAGGAAATAGAGGATGAGCATTTTGAAAATGACTTCAGCTTCTTTATTGCATCAGAGGAACCGTATGATAAGATTTTACAGGCAGCCCAGTCAGTATCTGAAATTGAAAAAGTAGTTGGTGAAGAGGTAAAATGCGAGGTGCTTGCAGAAAAACAGGCGCAGGCAGAAAAGGCAGCGGCAGAAGAAGCTGCAAAGAATGAGACACCTGCTCCGGCAGAAGCAGCACCGGCTCCGGAAGCAAAAGCAGCACCGGCAAAGGCACCAGCAGCCCAGAATAATAAAAAACAGACTGTAGCAAAACCGGTAACAAACCGAACGGTACGTGTTGATATTGAAAAACTGGATGCATTAATGAACCAGGTATCAGAGCTTATTATTGCAAAGAACAGTCTTGTTGCAATCGGATCTACGGAATCAGGTGATTTCCAGAATCAGACCTATCATGAGCAGATTGAATACCTTGAGCGTATTACAACAAATCTGCATGAGTCGGTTATGAAAGTTCGAATGGTTCCAATCGAGAGCGTTGTAAATAAGTTCCCTCGAATGATCCGTGATCTTTCAAGAAAACTCAATAAAAAGATGGAACTTTATATGACTGGTGAGGATACCGAACTTGACCGTACTGTTGTAGATCAGATTGGTGATCCGCTGCAGCATTTACTGCGTAACTCTGCAGATCATGGACTTGAGGATAATGAGACACGTATTGCCCTCGGCAAACCGGAAGTGGGAAGCATTTTCTTAAATGCATTCCAGGAAGGAAACAATGTCATCATTCAGGTAGGAGATGATGGTGCAGGTATCGATGTGGCTGCAGTACGTGATAAAGCAATTGAGAGAGGTATTATCACCGAGGAACAGGCTGAGAGCATGAGCCAGAAAGATATCATCAATATCCTGTTCCTGCCAAGTTTCTCTATGTCAAAGACAATCACCGATATTTCAGGACGAGGCGTTGGACTTGATGTAGTAAAATCTAACATTGAAGCATTAGGCGGAGATGTTGAGGTTAAGACGGCAATGGGTGAGGGTACTACCTTTACAGTACGTCTGCCACTTACTCTTGCAATCATTCAGGCTCTGATGGTAGAAGTAAGAGATGAAAAATATGCGATCGCACTTGGTTCTATTTCCAATATTGAAGATATTCCGGTTAAGGATATCAAATATGTGGAGGCACAGGAAGTAATTCATCTGCGTGGCAAGGTTATCCCGTTAGTAAGACTCGACAAAGTGCTTGATCTTGAGCCGAGGGAAGAGCCGGAGAGTCTGACCGTTGTTATTGTAACGAAAGGTGACAGCATGGCAGGTCTTGTGGTTGATAATCTGATTGGACAGCAGGAGATCGTAATCAAGTCACTTGGAAAATACATTGACAATAACAAGCTGATCAGCGGTGCAACGATTCTTGGAGATGGCGAAGTTGCATTGATCTTAGATGTGAATACGTTAATGTAATGGAGGGTACTTAGCATGGCAAATAACAATCTTGAAACAACGGAAAAAGAATCCAAACAATATATCGTTGTCATGGTGGGCAGTGAACAGTATGGAATTGATATCAGCTATATTGATAATATTGTCCGCATGCAGAAAATTACAAGAGTTCCAAAGGTACAAACATATTTTAAAGGTGTGATCAACCTTCGTGGTGAGGTTGTTCCGGTTATGAGTGTACGTAAGAAAATGGGACTTGAAGATGATGTGCTGACGAATGCAAGCAGAATCATTATTTTAAAATTAGAGGAGAATGCTTCCTTAGGTGTCATTGTAGACGAAGTAAGAGAAGTTGTAAATTTAAGTGAGGATGAAATTGATAAAGTTTCCAATAAAGGAAGATTTATCAATGGAATCGGCAAGCATGGAGATCAGCTGATTTCTCTGCTTGAGATCAACGCACTGGTAGAAGAAAACAATTAGTAAAAGGGTGGGATTTTATAGAATATAAAGTCCCACCGGATCTTTACCTGATGTGCAAAATGAGAGGAGAATCAGCAATTCATGGGTAATTTAACGTTGGAAGACGTAAATAATATGTATCTCGATGTCTTAAAAGAGATTGGTAATATCGGTGCAGGAAATGCAACTACGGCAATTGCAAATATGCTTGGTATGAAAATTGACATGAATGTTCCGAATGTAAAACTGATGGAAGTTTCAAAACTTGGAACAGCAGTCGGAGCAGAGGATGAAACAATTGTTGGCATTTTCTTAGAGGTAATGAATGATATCGAGGGAAGTATGATGTTCCTGGTAGATATTCCATCGGCACGTTATCTTGTCAACAAGCTGATGATGGAAGATGTGCCGGCGGACAAACCGTTTGATGAAATGGAATTATCTGCATTAAAAGAAATAGGAAACATCATTGCAGGTTCTTATTTGTCAGCTCTTTCTTCTATGACAAATCTTGTGATTTCTCCGTCTGTTCCATATATTGCGGTAGATATGGCAGCTTCTATTTTAAGTGTGCCGGCTATTGAGTTTGGGCAGTTTGGTGACAATGCACTGCTGATTCAGACTGAGATCTGCGCGGACGTGGCAATCAACGGATATTTTATATTGATGCCGGAGCAGGGATCCTATGAGAAGATATTAACGTCACTTGGAATCTCACTGTAAGGAGAAGGGTATATGAGCGAAGTAATAAAAGTGGGCATGGCAGATCTGAATATATGTAAAGCCCCTGATGTTATTACAACTTTGGGATTGGGTTCGTGCATTGGACTGATATTTTATGATCCGGTATCAAAAGTTGGGGGGATGGTTCATTATATGCTACCTGACAGTACAAAGGTCAGAAATAACAGCAATATCGCAAAGTTTGCAGATACAGGGATTGATGAACTATTACGTCGGGTAATTGCAGCAGGAGCAAATAGAAGCAGATTGATCGCTAAAATTGCCGGTGGTGCAAGAATGTTTGAAGTAAGCGGATTGTCAGATGTTGGTAATATCGGTGCAAGAAATGCAGAAGCAGCAAAGGCAAAATTAAAGCAGCTCGGAATCAGGCTTGTTGCTGAAGATACAGGACTTAATTATGGACGTACGGTTGAGCTTCATTGTGATACTGGAGAGTTTTATATCAAGTCGGTAGGCAAACCGTTAAAGATTATCTGATAGAAAGGCATGGATGCATTATGAAAACAAAGCCGATACCAGCGATCGTCATGCTTGTGGCAGGACTGGTTGCCTGCATTGCGGGGATGGCGGGACATATGGAGACTGGTAGATTTGTAAAAATGCTGCTGGTTGTCCTGATTGTGTTTTATATCATTGGCGGAATTGTAAAGCTGTTGATTGATAAGAATTTTAAGGATATGGAAGAAGAAACCACGGATGGTGAAGAGATTCCGGCAGAGACAGAAGAAAAAGAAGAGCCGGAGCAGGAAAGCGATGAACAGGATGACAAATAACTGAAACGTGGGGGCTTCATATGAAAACGGTAGAAAAAGAAAAGCTCTGGGAAGAGTATCAGAAAAATCCTTCTGCAGAGCTGCGGGAGAAAATTATTATCGAGTATGCTCCGCTTGTACGGGTTGTGGCAGGACGGCTTAGCATGTATCTCGGGTATAACGTAGAGTATGAAGATCTGGTTAGCTATGGTATATTTGGACTGATAGACGCAATAGATAAATTTGATCGCGGAAAAGATGTAAAGTTTGAAACTTATGCAAGTTTAAGAATACGTGGATCCATATTGGATCAGATAAGAAAAATGGATTGGATTCCACGGACGGTACGGCAAAAACGCAAGAAAATTGAGGAAGCGATCAAGCAGATCGAAACCAAAACGGGGCGGAATGCCTCAGATGAAGAAATAGCGAAAGAATTAGGAATCGGTGAGGAAGAATTAAATGACTGGCAGACACAGTTAAACGTCACAAATGTTATCTCACTGAATGAATTTGTAGAACAGGGCGGAGAACCTGTGATGGATGCAAAAAATAATTCACATTTCATTCAGCCTGAGGAGTCTGTTCAGGAAGAAGAACTAAAAAAAGTTCTGATGGAATCACTGGAGCTTTTGACAGAAAAAGAGAAAAAAGTCATTTTATTATATTATTATGAGGATCTGACATTAAAAGAAATCAGCAGCATCCTGGAAGTTTCGGAATCAAGAGTTTCACAACTTCATACGAAGGCATTATTAAAAATGCGTAAAAAGATGGGAAACTATATGGGAATACTGATTGACTGACAGAAAAGTTCGGAGGTGATATGTTATGTCGATAAGACCAGTTGATTTGAGCGGAATGATACAACGAACACAGGATGTTGGTAACATCAAGCATGTGGAGGACAGCAGGCCGATTGTAGATCAGTATAACATTGAAGTAAGGCAGGAAAAACAGGAAGCTGATTTATCCCACAAAGTACAGGATCCGGAGCAGAAAGATAATCAGGAATTCCGGTACGATGCCCGGGAAAAAGGGAATAACAACTATAACGGTAATGGAAAAAAGAAGAAAAAGCATGGTCAGCCGGAAGAGGATGAAGGAAGTGTTCATATGAAAGAACGCAGGACCAGCTTTGATGTCAAAATATAACGAAAGGCATAACGGTTGATATGACTGGAATAGTAATTTTTTTGCTTCTGGCGGGGATTGTTTTTATGGTTGGAAGCTTTTTTATCACGGAGCGCTTATCTCCTTCTGAATTAAATAAGATTGCAGAGTTAAGCAAGGATGAACTTGGCAGGATCATTGACGGTGCTTTAGCGGATGCTGGCAGTAAGGTAGAAGAGTCGATTGATGCACAGATTGCTGCTTCTTCGGAGAAAGTGGAGAGGGCATTGGAAAAAGAGACAAATGAAAAGATCATGGCTATTAGCGAATATTCGGATACGGTCATGGAAAATATGAATAAGACACATAATGAGATTATGTTTCTGTATAATATGCTGAATGACAAGCATGCGGAACTGACAGGTCTTGCGACAGATCTGCAGAAGATTGCTGCAAACGTTAAGAGCATACAGGAGGGAATGGCGAAGAAAAAAGTACCGGAGCCGGCTCCTGTGGTGAAGCCTGAGCCAGTAGAAGAAAAAGTGGAAACAAAAGAACAGAAAATCCCGGCCGTAAAAAAGGAAGAAAATCCTGAAACGGAGGAAAATCATACAGGCAAGATTCTTGAAATGCATAAAAATGGAATGCCAAGCGTTGAGATAGCAAAGGCACTTGGTGTAGGACTCGGAGAGGTAAATCTTGTACTTGGACTTTATAAAGGGGATACGGATTCGTGAAACTAAAATATTATTTAAGAGGACTTGGCATAGGCATTATTGTCACAACAATTATTCTGGGAAGTTGTTTCTCAATGCAGAAACCTAAGATGACAGATGCACAGATCATTGAAAAGGCATCCCAGCTTGGTATGATCATGCCGGAACAGGACAGTGCTGTGGATACAGAGACAGAAACCACTGAACCGGAAGAAACACAGCAGAAAAACGAACAACAGGTGACAACCGAAGAAATACAGCAGGAGACAGAACAGCAGACAGAAGTGCCAAAGGAGCAGGAAACAGAAGAAGCACAGCAGGAACCGTTTACACTGGTTGTAAATCGTGGAGATGTATGTAGAACGATGTGTGAGAATCTTGCTGCCAATGGAGTGATTGATGATTCGGAAGGATTGCGGAAATATTTAAGTGAGGTAGGATATGCTTCTTTTATCAGTGCAGGAACTTATCAGATTCCGTATCATGCGTCTTATGAAGAAATCACAAATATTTTAAAAGCTGGTCCAATGGAACAACAGCAGCAATAAAAAATACGCCCTGATCAGAAAAAAGTACTTGATTCTGGTCGGGGCGTGTGTTATAATTTGCAAGGTTATGACGGAATAAAAACAGAATATTCCGAGTAAACACATGTGTGGACCGACAGGCTGGTGCCAAATGGTCGCCTGAAAGAATGAAACACATGGAAGCAACTTATAAAAACCAGGAGGTAGAAACATGAGCGTTATTTCAATGAAACAGTTATTAGAGGCAGGTGTTCA